>JANXVY010000028.1 GCA_025351425.1 Hyphomicrobium sp. | reverse complement strand
CATGGCGCCAAACAGCACGAGGATCAGCGTCAGCGGGAGCCACGTCAGGCCGAGCAGCTGGGTTACGATCAGATAGAGCAGCAGGGCGATGAAGGTCGACAGCATAAAGACGTCGCCGTGGGCGAAGTTCACCATGCCGATGATGCCGAACACCATCGTGTAGCCGAGCGCGATGAGGCCGTAGATCGAACCGACGGTCAGGCCGTTGATGAGCTGCTGGGCAAGGTAACTCATCGACATGGCGGACGGGTCCTCGCGTGCGGGCTCAGAGGACGTTGTGCGAGCCGTCGCAGAACGGGGCGTCGTCCGTCGTTTTGCAGCCGCAGAGGTTGAAGGTGCCCGAACGGTCGGCCACGAAACGCAGCGGTAGCAGGCCGGTATCGGCGTGGCTGCCGTCGCAGAACGGCTGCTTCTTTGAGTGGCCGCAGGTGCAGTAGAAGTAGGCTTTGCCCTCGGTCAGTTCGACCTGATAGGGGCCTTTTTGCGCGACAATCGGGTCTTGCGCCATGCGTTCATCTTCTCCGGCGGGCCATGATCTAGGGCACAACCGGTAACGGCTTCCAGCCTTGAGAACAAGTCCCCCGCTGTGCCGCCTGCGGGATAAGGTGTTGCTAAGACACCACGTTGAGCGTTGCGGTTTCGACGAGGGTTGCGCCGTCGTCGTCGATCCAGGTGAATTCGAACGCGCCCGGACCCTTCACCCGCATGGGAAACGATATGTAAGGGTTGGCGGAAATGCCGGAGCCGAACTCGGCGCGGAACACCTCGGAACCGGCGTACTTCGCCACGAACGTATGGATGATGTTGCGCGGTATGGGCTTGCCGTCGGCATCCTTGCGGTTGCCGGTTTCCATGATGTGGGTGACCACGGCTTTGATGTCGATGATCTCGCCGACCTTGGCCTGGTCCGGCAGCTTGATGCGCGGCTTGTTCATGCTCTCTCCTCATCGCGCTGCGGATCGGAAAACCGCTTCACACTTTTCCGGCAGCGCTCGGGCACCTAGCCTCCGCATCCGCCCACGGTCACCTTGACGTTCGCAGTCCCCGATACCAGCGCGCCCGAGTTCAGCTCCGCTACCGCGATCAGGTCCTGCGTGCGGGCAAGCCGCAGCCGTCCGCTGATCTGGGCGCGGCCTGAATCGGGTGAAAAATGGAAGGTCGCGATCACCGGCTGGGGGTTGCCCGTCGACAGGATCGTGACCTGTTTCACATAGTCGGCGTCCGTCATGGGGCTTTGGACCGAGATCGAAAACGGCACCATGTTGCCGTTCTCGGCAAGCTCGGGCAGTTCGAACGTCACGCCACGCTCGGTTGGCTTTCTGTCGCCCGTCAGCTTGGCATAGGCCTCTTCGAACTGTGATGTGCGCTCGCCAGCGGCAAGAGCTGGGTAAGCCGGCAGGACCGCAGCCACAGCCGCGCACGCGGATGCGCCCAGCAGATCTCGGCGCGACAGCGTTAATCCGCGTTCGGGAGGCTGCAGATTCGGGTTGGACATGATCATCTTTTGGGGATCATTTCTTAGGCTTAGTTCGACGGCTTAGTTCGACGGCTTGATTTGACAGTTTGTATTTTTACGCTTGCGCTTGCGCTGCGGACTGCAATCTCGCGCGGAAGTGATCTGTTGTGCGTGGCTGAACATACAAGCGGTTCCATCACGCGTATAGCGTTTCACAGCCGCACACGGTATCACCCGACCCTTGCACAGGCTTTTCAGCCACAGAAAGTGGGCCGTCATATGCCGATCCGATCTGCTCTGCGCCAATCCGGCCGGCGACTTGACGGGCCCACGCGCCGGGCTTTCCTGGCAGGCGCTGCAGGCCTTGCCGTGCTGCCGCGCCCGGCGAGCGCCCAGCCGGACCTGCGGCTCATCATGGTCGATGAACCCGGCTGCCGCTATTGCCGACTGTTTGACGCGGAAGTCGGCGGGGGCTATTCGCGGACCGCGCAAGGGCGATTTGCGCCCCTGGTGCGCGTGCGCCGCAAAAGCCCTGACCTCAAGGCCTATAATCCCGTGATCTATACGCCCACATTCCTGCTGGTGCGGCGGGCTGAGGAACTGGGCCGGCTGACCGGCTATCCAGGCGCCGAGTATTTCTATTCCGAACTCGATGAACTGTTGGCGAAGGTAGGCTTTGCTCCAGGACTTTCGATGCCTGACAAGGCTACGCGCACTTGATCCCAAACCGGGACCGCATCGCATGGGGACGACCGTGACATCCATTTCACGCCGCACGTTCAACACATCGGCGGCTGGCGCCGGGCTCGCTGGCTTCGCCATCACCGGCTTTCCGGCCATCGCCTCGGCGGAACCGGGCGCGCGGATCGTCATTATCGGCGGGGGACCGGGCGGGGCCACTGTCGCCGTCCAGTTGAAGCAGGCAGCCCCCGATCTGCAGGTCACGCTGATCGAGAGCCGCAGCGTTCATCCGACCTGCTTTTATTCGAACCTGTACCTCGGCGGGTTCCGCTCGTTCGCCTCGCTGATCCAGACCTACGACGGTCTGCGGGCGCTGGGTATCCGTGTGCTCAGCGAGACCGCGACCGACGTCGATACCGCCAAAAAGCAAGTCAAGTTCGCCAACGGACGGCCGGTTGCCTACGACCGGCTGGTGCTGTCGCCTGGGATTACGCTCAAATACGAGACGATCGAGGGCTACTCGGAAGAGGCCGCCGAGACAATGCCGCACGCGTGGCGCGCCGGCCCGCAAACACAATTGTTGAAGCGGCAGCTCGCCGCCATGCCGAACGGCGGCGTCGTCGTGATATCGGCGCCAGCGCTCCCCTATCGCTGTCCGCCCGCGCCCTACGAACGGGCGTGCATGATCGCGCATTACCTCAAGACGAAGAAGCCCAAGTCGAAGCTCATTCTGCTCGACGCCAAGCGCTCGTTCACCAAGCAGGCGCTGTTCGAAGACGCGTTCCGAACCCTCTACAAGGATCAGGTCGAACTCGCGCTCAGCAACGAGATCGACGACAACACAGTGGTGCGGGTCAACCCCGAGACGCGGGAGGTCGTTGCCAAGTCGGATCGCAAAATCGTCGCGGACGTCGCCAATATCATTCCGGCGCAGCGGGCGGGCGATATCGCCAAGGTCGCCGGCTGCACCGAGGGTGACTGGTGTCCAGTGGCGTTCGACAGCTTCAAGTCCACCAAGGTCACAGATGTCTACGTGCTGGGTGACGCTGCGATCGCGCCCGATATGCCGAAATCGGCGTTTTCGGCCAACAGCCAAGCCAAGCTGGTCGCGGCCGACATTCTTGCGGAAGTTGCAGGAAAGGAGCGTTTTCCTGCCCGGTTGCGCAACACTTGCTGGTCGATGATTGCGCCTGACAACAGCGTCAAGATCGGCGCCAACTATGCGCCCGGCGACAAGGACGGCAAGAAGCAGCTGGTTGCGAGCGGCGGGTTCATTTCACAAACAAACGAAACCGCCGAGGTTCGCCGGCAAAATTTCCAGGAAAGCGAAGCCTGGTATGACGCGATCACCACGGAAGCGTTCGCCCGGGCAGCGCCTGCACCCGCCGACGAGCCGGAGCGTCCCAAGCGCCGCCGCCGGCGCGGGTGAGGCAGCTTCAGCGCGCGGGATTGGCCGGTGGCAGGGTTGCAAGGTAGCCTGAGACCACCGCCATTTGTTCCACGTCGAGTGACCGGGCGACCGAGATCATCGTTGAACTCGCGGGACCGCCATCGGGCGCGCGGCCTGCGGCATAGCCCTTGAGCGCTGCAAACAGTTCGGCTTCAGGCCGGCCTGCGATCCGCGGGATCGCGCCGCCCCTGCTCCCATCCGCCGTTCGGCCATGGCAGGCCGTGCATTCGGTCGCGAGATGGCGGCCGAGCCCATAATTTGCCGGTGCCTCGGCGATCGCGCTGCGGGCGGGCGCGCAAACCGCTAGCGCAAGAGCGAGCGCCGCCCACATTCGGCTTTGGACGAATGCGCGCAGGCGTGTTCCAGGAGCGGCAAAAAACGGATAGGTCATCACGTTCACATAGCAGGGGCGGACACGGGTGTGTACCGGGGCCGCCAATCGATGGACCAAAGCCATGACCACAGCCGAGCGGCAACTCGAAGCGGCGCGCACCATGATCGCGGAGGTCGCGCGGACGCTCGATCTCAATGCCTCCGTCCGGCTATGGGATGGGTCGGCGGTGCCGCTTGGGGCAAATGTCACCGGGCCGTTTGAAATCCACATTGCCAACCCGGGCGTGATCGGCGGGCTGCTGCGCTGGCCGACGCTCGACAATCTGATCCGGCGCTATGTCGACAAGGACATCGATTTCACCGGCGGGTCGCTGATCGAATTCGGCAGCCAATTGAACCGGGGCCGGCGCAGCATCCGCGCGCGCGATGTCAGCATCCTTCAGCTGATCCGGCAGCTGAGGCCGTTCCTGTTTGCAACCGGTGGGTATACGCCCGACGACCAGGGCTTTGCCGGCGACATGATCGGCCGCAAGGCGTCGACGCGCAACAACGAAGCCTACGTGCGTTTCCATTACGATCTGTCGAACGAGTTCTACGCGCTCTTCCTTGATTCCGAGATGGTCTATTCGTGCGCGTATTTCACCGACTGGGACAGCGGCATTGCCGCTGCGCAACGTGATAAACTCGATATGATCTGCCGCAAGCTACGCCTGAAGCCGGGCGACCGGCTGCTCGACATCGGCTGCGGGTGGGGTGGGCTCGTGTGCCATGCCGTGCGCAAGTATGGCGTTACCGCGACGGGGATCACGCTTTCCGAAGAGCAGATCGATTTTGCCCGCGACAAGGTCAAGAAACTGGGGCTCAACGACAAGATCACGCTCGAGTTCACCGACTACGCCAACGTGCAGGGCTCGTTCAACAAGATCGCATCGATCGGCATGTACGAGCACATCGGGCTCAAGAATATCCCGGCCTACATGCACAAGGTGCGCAGCCTGCTGACCGAGGACGGCGTGTTTCTCAATCATGCGATTTCGCGGCGCGCGCCCAAGACCGCCTCGCTCGGGCGGCGTTTGCGGCCCGAGCAGAAGGCGCTCGCCAAGTACATTTTTCCAGGCGGCGAACTCGACGACATCGGCCACAGTCTCGTCGCCATGGAGCGGGCGGGATTCGAGGTCCACGACGTCGAGGCGTGGCGGGAACACTATGCGCTCACGTGCAAGTTGTGGTGCGAGCGGCTGACGAACGAAAAAGAAAAAGCCATCGCGCTGGTCGGCGAGGAAAAGTACCGGATCTGGATCGCCTATCTGGCCGGGTGTTCGCTGGCGTTCGCGCGCGGTTCGGCCCGCATCTACCAGACCGTTGCGACCAAGACCGCCAAGGGCAAGTCGCCGTTGCCGGCCACCCGCGCCGACCTCTACCGGCAATAGGTTCTATCCTTTTTGCGCTTCCTGGCGGTGCAGGCTCGCCTTGCAGACCGCGCCGAATGCGTCGCGCGGCAAGCTCGTGCAAAAGTCGATGTCGGCCGGCATCTCGATCTTGGAAATACGGCTTGCAAGGTGCAGGCGCAGGTCGCGTTCGGTGATAGCGAGGCTGCGTTTCAAGACCACGAACGCCTTGGGTGCGTTGCCGCGGCGGCCGTCGGGAACGCCGATCACGGCGCACGCGGTGACGCCGTCGTGCTCGGCGAGAGCTGCTTCGATGCGGCGGGGATAAATGAGGTAGCCAGCGGCGACGATCAGGTCTTCCAAGCGGTCGAGCAGCACTACGCGTCCTTGCGCATCGACCAGCCCGAGATCGCCGGTGCGCACGAAATCGGCGTTGCCGTCGCGGGGGGTGGGTTTTCGGCCGGGCGGCGTCACCTGAGGGCCCGCCACGAACAACTCGCCGCGTTCGCCAGCCGGTATTTCCCTGGTCACGTCGGCAAAATCGCGCACGCTGAAGCGGGTTCTGGTCAACGGTCGCAGCGCAGTGCCAGCGCCATGGTCGCCGGGCTTCGTCATCGCGACCACAAGGGGCGGGGCTGCCAGCGCATAGCTCTCAAGCACCGTTGCCTTGGTCCTGGCTGCGAGCTGCGCGGCGACGGGGGCGGGCAGCGGTGCGCCTAGTGTCACGATCAGGTGCGCGGCGCTCAAAATGTCGTCCCTCGCTCCCGTTTGCGCCAACAGGCCGGCCAGCAGCGGAGGCGGCGCCATCACGATCGTCGAAGTCGTCCTGCGTGCGTCCGCCGCCAGCCGCTCAGCCGTTACAATTGAGGGGATGACGATCTCGCAGCCATCGATTAGGCCGACGCACACGAACATGAATGCGAGAGGATGCCACCAGGGGATCGCTGCCAGGATACGCTCTTCGCCTTTGCGGAACGCAGGCAACGACGCGCAGATTTGCGCCAGATTGCGAGCGAGGCTCGCGTGCGTCACGATGGTCTGCCGTCCCGCGTCGCGTTCGGCGATCCAGGTGACGAAGGCAGGGTCGGAGAGCATGGCTGCGCGGGGCGTGGGGCCGGGCTGGCTTACGGCTTCGGCGCCTTTGTCGCGCAGCATGGCGCGCTCCAGAACCACGCGCAGCGAGGTCAGGGCCGGTGGGCGGGCAAGCCTGGTAGGGGACATGCGCACGCTTGCCGCCGCCAGCGCCGGCAGCATGGCGGCATATGAGACAATGGTGACAATCGGAGTGTCAGTCCGCTGGGCGAGGTCCAATGCCTTGGTCTGGACGGCTGCCAAATCGCAGGTCACGAGGATCGAGACGCCACTGGCGCGTACCGCTGCGTCCCAGTCGGCTGAAAGCCCGTCTGGATCGAGCGGAACAATGCTTGCGCCCACGGCAAAGGCCGCGAAGACGTAGACCAGCGCCGCCGGGCAGTTGGGTAGCAGCAGCGCCACCCGCACGCCCGGGCCCGCGCCCAACCGCCGGAGGCGGTCTGCGGTTTGCGCAACCTTGCCCTCCAATTCTGCATAGCTTGTTGCTCTTCTGCAGAACCGAAGAGCCGGACGACGGCCAAAAGCTGCCGCAGCCTGCTCGAGAATCCGCCCGACCGGTTCGATTCCCGTCCACTGCAAGGGCTCCGTCGCCCTCGGGCCGCGCCCTCTCGATTCGGTCCGCGTCATCGGGCTGTCACCGCAGCCGCACCGGCAGTCGAGACCTGGCCATGGGCCGGAAACGGCGAATTATCCGGGGTTGCGGCGTTTGGCTCGATTGCACGCATGACAGGCAGGGCTCATCTCTCATTGTAACGGCCTTGGTCCTCGGATACGACGCATACCTTCAGGTTAAGCTGGCAATTCTGGACTTGCCCGGCATTAACGGTTATGTGACGCCCGAGCTTGTGGTCCGCTAGGCTGTGGACTAATTAAAGCTCAAATACAATTCACCCGGCTGCCGCAGTGGCCGGGCCCGGAGAGCGCTATGGATGACGTTTCCACGAAGATTGTCGAGATCCTCAAAAAGCACATGAAGGAGCCGAGGGACGACATCTCGGCATCGACAGCGCTTACGGATCTCAAGATCGAATCACTCGACTTGGCCATGATCGTGTTCGATATCGAAGATACTTTCGGCATCGAAATTCCCTACAACGCCAACGAAGACGTTGAAGACTTCAAGACCGTCGGTTCGGTCGTTGAACGCGTCAAGTCGTTGATGGCGGGCGGCCCTGCGGCTGCCAAAGCCTAGCGTTCAGCTAAACGTGCCGGCACGTTCTTGAAAACGTGAATGCGGGGTCGGCGCGTAGATTTCTTGCGCGCGCCGGCACCCCTGTTCGCGCAGGTCCGACGCTTTTTCGGATTTTTTCACAGGACTTGATGAGCATGGTGGATCGCAAGGGTCAGCGGCGTGTGGTCGTGACCGGACTGGGCGTCGTAACGCCCATCGGCCTCACGGTTCCCGATTTCTGGGCAAGCATGCGCGCCAGCAAGTGCGGGGTTACCCAGCTCGGCGCGCTGCCGCAGGAAGATCTCGACGATCTCAAGATCAAGATCGGCGCGCAGATCAAGGATTTCGACGCCAAGGCCCGTTTGCGCCACTTCAAGCGGGATAAGTTCATTCTGCATTCCGACCGCTACTCGTGGTTTGCCGCCGCCGCCGCCGATGAAGCCGTCACCCAGTCGGGCCTCACGGTTCCGTTTGAAAAAGGGTCACGCGCTGCGTGCATCATCGGCTCGGGCGCCGGTGGCCTCACCACGTTCGAAAACGCCTACCGCGACCTCTTCATCCTGAAGAAAAAAGCGACGCACCCGCTTACGCTGATCCGCATCATCGGGTCGTCCGCGTCGGCGCACGTCGGCATCGAATATGGCGTCAAGGGGCCCACGTTCGCCACCTGCTCGGCCTGCTCGACGGCCGCACACGCCATCGGCATCGCGCGCGACTATATCCGGCACGGTCTCGTCGATGTCGCGATCTGCGGGGCGTCCGAGAGCGTCATCAACTATGGCACCATGAAGGCATGGCAGGCGCTCCACGTGCTGTCGCCGGAAGGCTGCTTCCCGTTCGCCAAGAACCGCAACGGCACCGTGCTCGGCGAAGGTGCCGGTATCCTGGTGCTCGAAAGCTATGAGCATGCGAAGGCGCGCGGGGCCAAAATCCTCGCCGAAATCTGCGGCTTCGGCATGACGTCGGACGCCGACGACATGGTGAACCCCGATATCGAGGGGCCGCGCAACGCCATGCGGCTCGCGCTCGAAGATGCCGGCATCGCGCCGACCGATATCGATTATCTCAATGCGCACGGCACCGGCACCACGCTCAACGATCGCAACGAGACCAACGCGATCAAGGACCTGTTCGGCAAGCACGCCTACAAGATGCCGGTGTCGTCGACCAAGTCGATGCACGGCCATCCGCTGGGTGCGGGCGGCGGCATCGAAGCCGTCGCGTGTATCAAGGCGATGGAAGACAACTGGATGCCGCCCACGATCGGTCTCAATGAGCCCGATCCCGATTGCGATCTTGACTACATTCCCAACGTCGGGCGCGAAAAGAAGCTCAGCTATACGATGTCGAACTCGTTCGCGTTCGGCGGCCTCAACGCCGTGCTTGTGTTCGGCCGCCCGCCGGCATAATTGGCCTCACGCGCTGTTCCTCGCTGGCGCTCGGGCGCTCCGGCGGGGCGGCCGACCGCGGCCGGGTCGCGGTGCTCCCGAAATCGCTGCGCGATTTGAAGTGCGGGGTGCGAGCTAACGCTCAGTCGCGGTGCTCCCGAAATCGCTGCGCGATTTGCAGTTTGAGGCGAGTTTGCTCCCGAAATCGCTGCGTGGCTTGAAGTGGGCTGTGTCAGATGAAGAGGGCGGGTAGGCGTTGATGCAACTCGGCGGCGAGCGTCTCTAACGGGTTGGCTGTCATCGGTTTGACGTTTGCCAGGCGTTCGATGAGGCGCTGCGGCGTCGCGGCTGCCAAATCCAGCTGCGTCAGCCAGCCGTTCGCGGCGAGGTAATCGCGATAGCTCTGCTCAAGGGCGGGGAGTGTCGCGATCTTTGGGCGCAGTACCGCGACTGGCCTGCGGGCCCAGATCGCTTCCGACACCATCGAACTCGAATCGACCGTCACCGCCAGCGCGTTGCACTGCGCGAACACCTGAGGGAGCGAGGGGGCGTCCGGCTTGCGGACATCGATCAGTGTCACCGCGCCGTTGCTGGCGGCCGCGACGGCAGCAAGCTGGTCGCTCACGATTATGGGCGTGCGGCGCGAGTTGGAGACGATCCAGCGCGGGCACGATTGATCGACAGGCTGGGATACAAGTCCGATCAGGTTGCCCCAATCTCGTTCGCTATAGCGCACGGTACCGCTGTCGCCGCCGATCAACAGCCCGATCAGCGGCGTCGCGCCCGCCGGATCGGGCAGGGTTGCCGGATCGAAGGCGCTCGGCTTCAGCACCATGGCGTGGCGGGGGCGGCTCGCGTTCGCAGTGTAGGACGTCAGGACGAGGCTGAAGTCCTCCGGCCGGTAGCGGCGCAGCGATCCATAAAAAATATTTGCGCAGCCATACGTGCGGCTCAGCGCGATGTTGGCCGCCAGCGTGTCGCCGCCTGCCGATACGATCAGATCGCAGGCGGGGAGCGGTTTTTCGGGAAGTCCGAGCAGCCTTGGAATGCGAGAGGCAAACGGTCCGCCGGCGTTCGTAAGTGCCGACAGCGCTCGAGCCGGCAACCAGCGCGGACGGCGAACGTTGACGCGGGTCAGCTCCAGCTCGCGCTTGCGCGACAGCGCTGCGCAAATGCCTTCGGCCAGATGATAGTGGCCGGGTTTGCCATCGCTCAGCAGCAGCGTCACGAGTTTCTTCATGGCGTGCAAACCGATCGGTAATGGTGGGCCCGGCAGGACTCGAACCTGCAACCAGACGGTTATGAGCCGCCAGCTCTAACCGTTGAGCTACGGGCCCGCGAGCCGAGATATGGCTGGCTGGAACAAGACGGCTACGCCTAAAGCAAACCGCTTTCGGTGTCACTCTCGCAAAACTTTGCCTTGTCAGATGAGCGGGACGATTTCGACGGCGCTGGCGAGGGGGATGACGCCGCGCTGGGCGTTCCAGTCGGCGTAGTTACGCATCTCGCCGCTGGTGCGCAATTTGCGCAGGCGGGCGAAATCGATCGTGCCCGTGACCCAGGCGGGTTCGTTGAGTGTGCCTTCGACGACGACGCCGGTATCCGACAGCAGCGCGTCCGGGGGCACGAAGATGCCGGCAGCACCCGCGTTGCGGTCGACGGCTGGCGACCATAAGGCATCGCCGACGGTTGGGCTTGTAACGACGGCGATCTGGTTTTCGAGCGCGCGGGCAGCCGCTCCGGCGCGGATGCGATGGAACCCGGACACGCGTTCGGTGCAAGAGGGCACCAGCAACAGGTCTGCGCCTGCTTCTGCGAGCGCGCGCACCAGCAGGGGGAATTCGCTGTCGTAGCAGATCGCGATCCCGACACGGCCGAGCGCCGTATCGAATACGCGCAACGGGCCGCCCGCCGTCACGCCCCAGTCGCGCTCGAACGGCGTCATGATCTGCTTGTCCTGCAGCCCGATGCGGCCCGAGGGCGTCACAAGCTGGGCACGGTTGACGAAGCCTGCTTTTTCAGCGCGTGCGGGGCCGCTGCCGACGAGGATGTGCACGTTATGCTGGCGGGCGAGCTTTGCGTGGAGGTCTTCGCGATGGCCGGCAAGATCGGCCACCGCCGTCAGCGTGGCCTGAAGGTCGCCTGACACCGCTGGCCCGTAGGCTGCTGCCTGCTCGATTGCTGCGTATTCGGGAAACACCAGCAGCTGCGCGCCCGTTGCCGCGCCGTCCGCCACCCAGGCTGTAATCTTGGCCTCCCATTCGGCGAGGTCCTTGGGCTCGCCGATCGGATATTGGGCGGATGCGACTTTGAGCTGGCGGGGGGCTGCCATCTAAAGGGCCTTGATCCAGAACTGCATCTGTTTTTCCGTCTCGACCGGCTGCTCGATGTCCTTCCAGGAGAACGCCGCGACGATCCCCTCGGCCTTGGCGTAGCCGCGCTTGGTCCAAAAGGCATCGAGGGGCTGGTAGTTGGCGGGGCGCAACGGATGATCTGGGGGCCGCACCACGCTCGAAAACGTTGTATGCGTGAAACCGCCGAGTGCGCGCGCGTGGGTTTCGCGGTGATCGAAGAACGCGTGGCCCAAGCCGTGGCCGCGGTGGGATTTCAGCAGCACGCTTTCCGAGCAATAGAACAGCTTGGCGATGTCGTATCCTTTCGCCACGAAGGGTGCACCGAATTCACTGGCATGTTCGGCCATGGGGGCGCCGGTCGACGCGCCCACGATCGTGTCGCTGTCGTAGGCTGCGACGCAGATTGCGCCGGGGCTGGCGGCGAACTTGGCGAGGTAGTCTTCTTCGTAGGCAAGCGACCCGTCGTAGAGGTACGGGAAGTCGCGGAACACCGTGATGCGGAGTTTCGCCAAGGCCGGCAGCACCGGTTTTAGGTCTGCCCCCGTCAGCGGCACGACACGGATGGAAGGGTTCTTCCCGGTCACTTCTTCATCTCGGATTTGTTCTTTGGGCCGCAGAGCACGACCTTGGGTTCGTGCTTTCTGGCTTCCTCGGGCGTCATGGCCGCGTAGGCACAGATGATCACCTTGTCGCCGACGCAGGCCTTGCGGGCGGCCGCGCCATTGAGGCCGATCACGCCTGAGCCGCGCTTGCCCTCGATGACATAGGTCGCGAACCGCTCGCCGTTGTCGATGTTATAAATCTCGACCCGTTCGTTGAGCAGCAGGCCCGCGGCCTCGATCAGCTTGGCGTCGATGCTGATCGAGCCCTCATAGTGCAAGTCGCATTCGGTCACGGTCACCCGGTGCAGTTTGCACTTGAGCATAGTCAACATCATCGCGTGTTCTCCTTGGAGGCCAAAGCCTCAGACCGAGACCTGCAGGATCCAATCGGTCAGGTTGTAATAGGTCGTCACGCGGGCGATTTTGCCGTCGCGGATGGCGAAAAACGTGCCGGCGGGCAACACGTATTTCTGGCCCTTGGCAGGGGGTAGGCCTTCTTCGCCCTTCAGATACGTGCCGTGGACGTTGAACTCGGCGGAGGCGCGCGTGCCGTCCTGGCTCACCATCACCGCGATGCCTTCCAAGTGTTCCTTGTAGCTGTGGTCCATGCGGGCGTTGAAGGCCTTGAACTTGTCGAGGCCGATGCGGCGTTCGCCCTGGTTGGGGTCGTGGATCACGTCATCCGTCAGGCATGCGATCATCCCGGCGTGATTGCCGCTGTTGAACGCGTCGTAATAGCGCCGGATGAGGGCCGCGGTTGCGCGGCGGGCGCTCGCATGGTCGGCGGCGGTGTCGGTCATGGGCGAGGGTTCCTCTCGTGGACAGAAACGCCTCTTAGCAGCCTGCCGCGCGGTAAGTCGAGACGATCGTGAGGGGTTTGCTAACTCAGGCGGCGTGGGAAACAGAGGATATCACGCTCCTGTTGCCATCGCCCGCGATGCGTCGTGACCAGTCGGCAGCGAGCCGTTCGGTGCGGAGCAGCGTGGGGGCCGGCGCGCGATCCTGCGGCGTCGACAGCAGGAACCGCATGACGAAGCCCGCGGGCCGGGCCGTGTACCAGTTGATAAAGCCCGACAAAAGCAAGCCGAGGATGACCGGCGCCATCCAGATCGCTAGTTCGGGCGTCGTATTCCAACACAGCAGGGCGAGCACCGCTCCGACAATCATATGACGGGCGTGAAAGCGCATGGCGTCCGCCAGCGGGATGCCCGTTTCGGCGCGCGACTGCGGCTTCCAGCCGGCGTCTCTGCCCATCAGGATCTGGGCGACGGCGGAGGTCTGCGTCATCATCAGGATCGGTGCGATCAACATCGAATAGACGGTTTCGGTTGCGACCGCCGCGATCGCCCGCAGGGTGCCGCCGCGCTCGCTGGCGGCGTAAACGCGCTGCAGCTCAAGGATGAGCCCCAGGCCCTTAGGCAGCAGCACCACGCCCATCGTCGCCATGAACAGGCGCAAGGCAGAGCCGGGGTCGATCACCGGCCAGACGGGGAACAGCGTTTTGCTGTCCTGGAAATAGCTCGGGATCAGTTGCTGGCCCTGCAGCAGCAGCACGAGGCCGACGGCCAGGGAGGCGGCCCAGATGGCCGAGACGAGGTAGGCGAACGCACCCATGGTCAGGTGAACCCGGCCCATGGCGGTGATGCCGGGTGCGGTCAGGATCGCAAGGTGCTGCAGGTTGCCCTGAGCCCAGCGGCGGTCGCGCACCACGAGTTCCACAATGCCGGGCGGAAGGCCTTCGTAAGAGCCTTCCAGGCTCGGCACCATGTGGACGCCCCAGCCGGCGCGCTGCAGCAATACGGCCTCGACGAAGTCATGGCTCAGGATATGGCCGCCGAAGGGGGCTGCGCCCGGCAACGTGGGCAGGCCCGCGCAGCCGGCGAAAGCTGCGGTGCGGATCATGGCGTTGTGGCCCCAGTAGTTGCCCTGGTCGCGGTGCCAGAAGGCGATGCCGGAGGCGACGGCTGGGCCATAAACGTTGCAGGCGAATTGCTGGAGGTGCTGGAGCAGCGTCGTGCCGCCCGTCAAGCGCGGTACGGTCTGGATCAGTCCCGCCTTGGGTTTTGCCTCCATCGCGAGCGACAGCCGAACGAGCGCTTCGCCCGACATCACGCTATCGGCGTCGAGAATGAGAAATTGGGGGTAGTCAGCGCCGAAGCGCTCGACCCAGTCGCGGATGTTGCCGGCTTTGCGTTCGGTATTCAAGCGGCGGCGGCGGTAAAAGAGCGCGCAGCGCGATGCGATCGCGGTCTTCAGCGCCGAATAGACCCGCTCTTCCGTTGCGCCGGCCTTGGCGTCTCGGGTATCCGACAGTACGAATATGTCGAAATTTGCCGCCGCGCCGAGGTTTTCCAGCTCTTCGCTCACGGCGTCGATGGTGCCGGCGATCCGAGAGGGCTCTTCATTGTAGACCGGCACCAGCAGGGCGGTCTTGACCTTGGGCGCGGCACCCAATGGCGGCAGTGCGATGTTGTCGGCAGTGTCGCCAGCAAACAAGGGCAGGAAGCCCATAGCCGCGCTCAGCGAGCCAAGCGCAATCCAGCCGAACGATACGGTCGACAGAACCCAGAATACGAACTGGATTGGCGTCAGCCGGACGAAAGAAAGTACGCCATAAAGTTCGTATGCAAACGCTAAGGTCAGCAGCGCAGTACCGGCAAAAACCGTCACGCGCGGCACGATCGTGATGGCGCTCACGCGCGTGCTCTCCAACGGGATGCGCTCGTCGAAGTCCTGGGCGGGCATGGCAAGCGGGGCTTCCGAGCGCAACAAGGCTGGATTGCTGACGTCGCGCGTCTGCTGGGAAGCTGCGCCGTGCGCTGAAGCCCGGTCGGCGACCGAACGCTGGCGCATGGCTTTGTCGGCGAGAGCAAACGGATCGCCGGACGGCGCGGTTTGCGGGCGCACGGCGGGGCCTGCCGGATCGCCATGCGCTTCCTGCTGGCGCAAGGCTGCGTCGCCAAGAGCCGCCGGATCGCCATGCGCTTGGCTCAAGGTTTCGTCCACCGGTAAATCCATGTTTCGGAAATCATCTGGTCGTTGGCTTTCAGCGCGAGCCGCAACTCGATCAGTTCGTTGCCGCCGGTATTCAATTCGAACGTGACGCGCAGCCCTGCAACGTCGGGGTGACGTTGCGTGACGACGTTGGTGATGGTGCCGCTGCTGGCTGAAATAACCGCCAGCGGAAGTTCACGGATGTCTTTTACAGCCGGGCCATCAAAGTCGATCACGAACAACTTCGTATCCGGCTTCCTGGTGTTGCCGATGCGGGTTTTCAAGACGCGGGCGCCGGACCAGGCGACCGGAACAGCGTCGGTCCAATGCATCCGGTAAGCGTACGTGAACGGTTTTCCCGCTTCCAATTCCTTGGCGGGTTTCCAATAGACAACGACGTTGTCGTGGATTTCCTCATCGGCGGGGATTTCGATCAGTTCGACGTAGCCGTCGCCCCAGCCGCCCTTGGGTTCCACCCACAGCGTCGGGCGACGTTCGTAATGAGCCTCAAGGTCCTCGAAGTTGCTGAACGAGCGGTCGCGCTGGCTCAGGCCGAAGCCCTTGGGATCCTTATCGATGAAGGCGCTGGCCTGAAGCTTCTTCGGGTTGGTCAGCGGGCGCCAGATGCGCTCGCCCATGCCGTTCAGCACGGCCAGGCCTTCGCTGTCGTGGATGGCCGGACGATAGTCGCCCTGGATGCGGCGGTTTGCCGGTCCGGTCAGGAACATGCTCGTCAACGGGCCGAGGCCGACATGGGCGAGCGGCTTTCTTGGATAGAGCGTTACGTCGACGTCCATGATGGTCGCAGCGCCCGGTTGGATCGAGAAACGATAAGCGCCCGTGGTCGATGGGCTATCCAACAACGCGTTGACAACGATTTCGGTTGCGCCCGCGTGGGGCTTTTCAATCCAGAAGGCGCGGAATACGGGAAATTCCTCACCACCTGTGCGCGCTGTATTGATCGCCAGTCCGCGCGCGGAGAGGCCATACGTCTGGCCGCGACCGATGGCGCGGAGGTAACTCGCGCCCTGGAAGACGACATATTCGTCATACGAATCCGCGCGATTGATCGGGCCGTGGATGCGAAATCCAGAAAATCCATAAGGAGCAGCCTCGGGGCCCTTGCCGATCAGAGAGCCCAGCGAAAACATCCGTCCGTCGGCTTTGAGGGCCCGCGCCTTGCCGGCTTCGACAATCCAGATCTCGACCGGCATGTTGTAAAGATAGCCGAGCGCCAGATACTGCAACTCGTAGTCGAGCTTTTCGCCGCGCCACGTCGCCTGTTCGGGCCGGAAACGAATGTCGCGATACTGATCGAACGTCAGATTGTTGAAGGGCTCGGGAACATCGACCTTCGGCGCTACGAATTCGCGCGCAGACAGGCGTTCCGCCAGTTTTTTGACGTGGTCGGGCGCAATCGTCTCTACGGTTTCGGCCGGGGTCTGGGCGAAGGCTGGAAGCGCGCTGGCGAGTTCAGCTACGGCGGCAAAGGCTGCCCATCCGGCGGACAGTTGAAGCATATCGCGTCGGCTCATGGCATCGTTCGTTCTTGCAGCCGGTTCGCTGTCGTCGGTCATAGGTCTCGTCTCGCCCCCGTCGCGCAGGCATCCCCACGGGCGACCCGGTCGCCCGCGTGTCTCGCGTGTTTTCCCAATAAGGGGAGCTTTTTGCAGATTTTAAGACGGGTTGCACGCGTCTGTCGCGGTTTTTTTGCAGAGCAGCGAAGTGTTGCTGCGGGGCAACAATTTGGGGGGCGATGGAGGACGAGGGGGGGCCGCGCCGCGGCGACGGTCGCGCGAGAAGGTGGGGCGAGATTTTGGCCAGAACTTTCCTCCGGTCTACGGATGCCGCCATTTGCGCCTCATAAATCCAGGTGCTTAAATCCCGGGCACCGTCTCTCAGTCATCGTGCAATCTAATAAATGTTGATATTTCAATTAGTTAGGTCTCGTTAGTCACATCGTGTCACAATCGCCACAGGGGGAAGTGAATCGCTGCCTCCGACTGTCAAGGCTATTTCCTGGGCATTCGATCTTTGTCTATAACGTCAATCCAACGCGGTGATTCGGGATCGCGGGGCGCCACGTAAGTCCTTTTCGGGGCCTGACTTGAGTAACACGTGTGTCGGCGGCTGCATTAGTGGCGTCCGCCTCAGAGATAGTGGAAGCAGACGGGAGTACTACACAATGAAGAATTTGAGCCTCAGCGCCCTCGTGGCGGTTGGTGTTCTCGCCGGAATGACCGGTGCGAACGCTGCCGATCTCGGCGGCAACTGCTGCGCCGATCTCGAAGAGCGGATCGCAGAACTCGAAGCCACGACGGCTCGCAAGGGCAATCGCAAGGTTTCGCTGACCATTTCCGGCTGGGTTGCCCAGCAGGTCACCTTCTGGGACGACGGAGTCCAGAAGAACGCCTACGTGAACGATGTTGGCACCACCCTCGCGAGCCACGTCAAGTTCACGGGTTCGGCCAAGATCAGCCCCGATTGGTCGGCTGGCTACGTGCTGCACCTCGAAGGCATTTCGAACGACTCGCTGTTCCTCAGCCAGAAGAACGACAACGCCGCGACCGCCAAGCAGGTCGGCGTTCTGCAGTCGTTCTGGTTCCTGAAGAGCGAAAGCCTCGGCAAGCTCTCGGTTGGTCTCCAGTCGTCGGCCGCCGATAACGTCGCCATCCTGCCGGATGGCTCGGGCTCGCTGGTTGCTGCCAACTACGTGCTCTTCGACAACAACGGCTTCTTCCTGCGCCGTTCGGGCGTGCTCCAGACGACGACCTGGGGATCGTTGGCAACCTGCCCCGGCATCCAGATCGGCGTCTCGGCTGACTGCGATGGCGTGCCCAACAACAACGTGCGCTACGACACCCCGACGTTCGGTGGTTTCTCGGGCTCGGCTTCTTGGGGTGAGAACGACATCTGGGCCGTTGCCGGCCGTTACGCCGGCGAAGTTGCTGGCTTCAAGCTTGCTGCTGCTGCCGCCTACACCGAAACGACCGATGCCGGCACCTTCACGACTTTGACCGGTTCATCGTCGCGCCTCAATGGCGGCGCTCTGCAGATCGGTGGTTACCTGCAGCACGTCCCGACCGGCCTGTTCGTTTACGGCGCCTACGGTAAGGACTACAACTATAACGTGAGCAAGTACTCGGGTAAGGTCGATGGCGACAACTATTACGTCAAGGCCGGCCTGCGTCAGAAGTGGAGCTCGCTGGGCGCCACGGTGCTGTTCGGCGAATATGGCGAGAACAACGACAAGCAGTCGATTGCGCTGTGGGAAACGGGCGTAACGTCCAGCAACCTGTCGCAGTGGGGCGTAGGCGTCGTCCAGGAAATCGATGCGGCCGCCATGTCGCTGTGGGTCGTCTATCGCAACTTCTCGGCTGATCAGACCTGCGCTGCTGTCAACACGAAGGCCTGCGGAACGCTCGGCACGCAGAGCTTCGACGATCTGCAGATGCTCAAGGTTGGCGGCATGATCAGCTTCTAAGCTCATCAGTCTCAGACTTAACGGAAAAGCCGCCCCTCACCGGGCGGCTTTTTTGTTTGGTCCGCTCCGGTTGGTTCGGCCGGGGAGGGGCGGCTTTTACGTTCGAGGCGGCTCCAATTGGGCGGCTGCTGCCGCAAAAATGCCAAAATGGCATAGGTCGATACGTTTTATTAACAACAATGCTGTTTTGTTAACGGGTGACCTTCCGGGGATCAATCTTGGATGTAGGGTCTGCCTACTTGAGTGGCAATTTCGTCACGACGCTTAGGCACTTACCCCCAAGGGGACGCAGAACAATTGTTGCGTCCGAAAGAATCACGGAAGGTCGATGTCAAGTCGCGGCCCCTCATCGAGCCGCTGAGATCGCGGTCTATTAGTTTTGCGTCTGTTGTGCGTTCCGCAACGATACTTCACACAGACGGGAGACTACCTTCATGAAAATGTTGAGCCTGAGCGCTCTGATCGCAGCTGGCGCACTCGCCGGCGGCATGACGGCCGCGAACGCTGCCGATCTGGGCGGCAACTGCTGCGCAGATCTCGAGGAGCGCATCGCCGA
>JANXVY010000019.1 GCA_025351425.1 Hyphomicrobium sp. | reverse complement strand
GACACCGTTCGCTGCCCCCTGCATCACGCCTGCTTTTCCCTGCGCACCGGCGAGGCGCTCGGCGCTCCCGCCTTCGACCCGATCGCCTGCTGGACCGTCGATCGCGACGGTGAAAGTATCGTGGTGCGCGAGCAGATTACTTCGGCGCCGCAGCCGGCGCCGGCGCCCGCCGACCATCCGAAGAATATCGTCATCATCGGCGGCGGCGCCGCAGGCTTTGCCTGCGCCGAAATGCTGCGTCGGCGCGGCTACAAGGGCAGCCTCATTATGCTGAGCGAGGATGCTGATGCCCCCTGTGACCGGCCGAACCTGTCGAAGGACTATCTTGCAGGCGAAGCCCAGGAAGACTGGATCCCGTTGCGATCCACGGAATTCTACACCGAGAACGGGATCGACCTTCATCTGGGGACGGTGGTGGCGCGAATCGACACGTCGACCCGCACGGTGATGACCGCCGACGGGCGCGAGTTCCCGTTCGATCGCTTGCTGCTGGCGACTGGCGCGGAGCCGGTGCGGCTGCCGATTCCGGGCGCGGACCAGGCTCACGCCTTTACCTTGCGCACTCTTGCCGATAGCCGCGCCATCATCGAGCGCGCCAGGGATGCCAAATCCGCTGTCGTGCTGGGTTCGGGCTTCATCGGGCTGGAGGTAGCGGCAGCGCTGCGCACCAGGGGCCTGGCTGTTCACGTCGTGTCTCTGGACGAGCGACCGCTTGAAAAGGTGCTCGGTTCGGAACTTGGCGACTTCATCCGAAAGCTGCATGAAGATCACGGCGTCGCCTTCCATATGGCAAACTCGCTGGCGTCGATCGAGCCACGATCAGTCAAACTCAGCAATGGCTCGGAAATCGACGCTGATCTCGTCATCGTCGGTGTCGGCGTGCGTCCGCGCATGGCCCTAGCGGAGGCGGCGGGGCTTCCGGTCGAGCGAGGTATTCTCGTCAACGAACGTCTCGAGACCTCCGTGCCGGGGATCTACGCCGCGGGCGATGCGGCCCGCTGGCGCGATGAGCGGAGCGGTGAGTCAAGGCGCATCGAGCATTGGGTGGTCGCGGAGCGACAGGGCCAGGTGGCAGCGCAGAACATGCTGGGAGCGCGAGCGCCGTTCCGGGATGTCCCGTTCTTCTGGAGCGCGCATTACGACATGACGATCCGCTATGTCGGCCACGCGCAATCGTGGGACGCCATCGAGATCGACGGCAGCTTTGCCGCACGCGATTGCCTCGTTCGCTATCGCAAGGACGGCCGAACGCTAGCCGTCGCCGCCATCGGGCGTGACCGCGCGGCGCTCGAAGTGGCGAATCTTCTTGCCAGGTTGAGCTGATGGCCGGGACGGATAAAACGACTGCTTTCGTCTTTGCGGGTGGTGGCAGCCTCGGTTCTATTCAGGTCGGCATGCTGCAGGCGCTGATGGAGACCGAGCTGAGGCCGGATTTCGTGTTCGGCTCTTCGGTGGGGGCGCTCAATGCCGCCTATTTCGCCGGCGCGCCGGATGTCGCGGGTGTATCGAGGCTGGCGGAAATCTGGATGGGTCTGCGGCGCGCCGACGTCTTCCCGCTGTCGCTGTACGGTCTGCTCGGCATCCTTCGCAGGCCAGATAGCATTGTCGATCCAAGCCGTCTGCGGCTCATACTGGAAACCCATCTCGCCTACGCCCGCCTCGAGGATGCGCCCCTGCCATTGCATGTGATGGCAACCGATCAGCAGGGCGTGGGCGTGCGGCTTTCAGCTGGATCGGCCGTCGAGGCGATCCTCGCCAGCGCGGCCGTGCCCGGCATTTTCCCGCCGGTCACCATCGACGGCCGCCAGTTGATGGACGGTGCCATTGCAGCCAACACGCCGCTGCGCATGGCGGCCGAGCTTGGCGCGAAACGCATCGTCGTGCTGCCCACCGGCTATGCCTGCGCGCTGACGTCGCCGCCGGCAGGTGTCATTGCGCGCATGCTGCATGCCGTGACGCTGCTGATCGCCTGGCAGTTGATGCACGAGATCGAGACGATGTCCGAAAGCGTCGAGATACATGTGGCCCCCGCGCTGTGCCCCCTTGCGGTCTCGCCCTACGACTTCACCGCCGCGCGCCAGCTGATCGAGCGCGCGAAATGCAGCACAAGAGAATGGATAAATGGGGGCGGCCTGGCGCGCCCGGCTCGCGCGCGAGAACTTGCCCCGCATCACCACTGATACAGGTATCGGCTTCGCGCACGATGATGGCTTTGGGTCTTGGCTGCCGAACGCGTAGTGCCGGCGCCGATAGCGGCACCCTCAGCTGCGGACATCGTCGGAGTGTGTGGCCGTCTCGTCCAGGGCTGGTCGATTGAGCAATTGCGTAGGGGGTTGCAGACCAGAGCGATCTGCCACGCACGAGCGGTGCCAATCAGTTAGCGTCCCAATTCCCACG
>JANXVY010000063.1 GCA_025351425.1 Hyphomicrobium sp. | reverse complement strand
CCGCGTCGAGGATCTTCTCGATACGGCCGCGAACGCGCGACGCCGTCTCCGCCTTTTCGGTCCAGATCGGCGCGAGCACGTCCAGCACGTCGGCCGTCTCGATGGCATCGACGGGCTTGCCGCTAAGGCTCGCCGCATGGGTCGCCAGCGTGCTGCGCCATTGGGCCCGGTGCTTTTCGTTGCGCCACCCGGCCTCAAGAGATCCGATGACCTGCTGTGCCATCTCGCCGAACGTCGGCACGGGCTCAGGAGCCGGTGCGCCCGCGTTAACCTCGTCGAGCGGGTCGCGACCTTCCGCCAGCACCCGACGCAAGGCCTGCGCCCGCTCCCGGGCTTTGGCGAGCGTGACCACCGCGACCGGCCCCAACCCCATCTCGCGTTGCCGCCCCACGGCTTTGGCCTTGCGCTGGGTGCGATGCACCGGGCTGCGATAAAGAAACACCCAAGTTTTGCAGCCGTCCTTCGACACATTGAGGTACAGACCGCCACCATCGGCAAGCCGGCCCACTTTGGCTGCCGCCTCGACCGTCCGCACAGTCAACCTGCTCGTTCCGCGTGCCATTCGATGGATCCCCTGCACTGTCCCTAGCACAGTACGCGGCTCGCGGCGAACAGGGAAGGATGACTGCGAACACAAAATGGAAGGAACGCAGGTAAGTCATGGGTCTACGTGCATGTGACCGATCGACTGCGAACAACCTTGCAGCGGACACCCCCTCCGCCAATTCTTGACGGTGACGGCCCGCGATTTCGCGTCCGAACAGGCGGCTGAACATCTTCAGCCTCGTCTGCGGGACGTGAAACAGCTTAGCGCAACGAGACGCCGGTCAGTGCGGCAACTTCTTCACGCGTCACGCCCGGCGCAAGTTCGAGCAGTTTGAGGCCGTCAGGACCGACTTCCATCACGGCCAGATCGGTAATGATCAAGTCGACCACGGCGAGGCCGGTCAGCGGCAGAGTGCATTTGGGCAGGATCTTGATGTCGGTCGAGCCGTCCTTTTTCTTGGCCGTGTGCTCCATCACGACGACGACGTGCTCGACGCCCGCCACTAGGTCCATCGCCCCGCCCATGCCTTTGACCATCTTGCCGGGGATCATCCAGTTGGCGAGATCGCCGTGCTCGGAGACTTGCATGGCGCCGAGGATCGCGAGATCGATATGGCCGCCGCGGATCATGCCGAAGCTGTCGGCGGAGGAGAAAAAGCTCGAACCGGGCAAGGTCGTCACGGTCTGCTTGCCGGCGTTGATGAGATCGGCGTCGACCTCGTTGTCTTTCGGGAAGGGTCCGATGCCGAGCAGGCCGTTCTCCGACTGGAGCATGACCGTCATGCCGTCGGGGATATAGTTTGCGACCAGCGTCGGCAAGCCGATGCCGAGATTGACGTAGTAGCCGTCGCGCAGTTCCTGAGCGGCGCGCTCCGCCATTTGTTCACGAGTCCAGGCCATGGGATTACCTCTCGGTTTCAAGCTTTGCTGACGGTGCGCTGTTCGATGCGCTTCTCGGGTGAGGCGTTCAAAATGATGCGCTTCACGAAGATGCTGGGCGTGTGGATTTCATCGGGCGGCAGTTCGCCGACCTCGACCAAGTGTTCGACCTCGGCGACGGTGATCTTGCCAGCGGTTGCAACCATCGGATTGAAGTTGCGCGCGGTCATCCGGTAGATCAGGTTGCCGGCCTTGTCACCCTTCCAGGCCTTGACTAGCGCGACGTCCGCCTTCAGGGCGCGTTCCTGGATGTAGGTCTCGCCGTCGAATACGGCCGATACCTTGCCTTCCGCAACGATCGTGCCGACGCCGGTCTTGGTATAAAAGGCGGGGATGCCTGCGCCGGCTGCCCGCAGCCGCTCGGCAAGCGTGCCTTGAGGCGTGAACTCAAGTTCTAATTCGCCGGCCAGATACTGGCGCTCGAACTCTTTGTTTTCACCCACGTACGAGGACACCATCTTCTTGATCTGCCGCGTCTGCAGCAATTGGCCGAGGCCAAAGCCATCCACGCCGGCGTTGTTCGAAATGGCCGTCAGACCCTTGACCCCTGAGTCCCGCAGCGCTGCGATCAAGGCCTCTGGAATGCCGCAAAGGCCAAATCCGCCAACGGCAATGGTCTGGCCGTCTTTCACAATTCCAGCCAGGGCGGATTTCGCGTCCGGGAATACTTTGTTCATGTCTGCTGTCGCCATCCCAAGATTGCTTGCGTTAAGCGTGTGGTGGTTGCCTGCCGCGGTGGCGGACTTAAACTTATTGCGCCGTCCAGCCCCCATCCACGCTGATCGTCGTGCCCCTGATCTGGGCTGCGGCATTCGACGTCAGGAAAACGGCGATGGCACCGATATCCTCGGGCGTCGCAAAGGCAAGAGAGGGTTGTTTTTCGGCGAGCAGCTTGGATTGCGCTTGGGCGAGCGAAATCCCCTCGCGCGCCGCAATCGCATCGATCTGCTTTTGCACCAGGGGGGTCAAGACCCAGCCGGGACAAATAGCGTTGCATGTGATCGCCGTCGTGGCCGTCTCAAGTGCCACCGA
This sequence comes from Hyphomicrobium sp., assembly GCA_025351425.1. Classification (GTDB taxonomy): domain Bacteria; phylum Pseudomonadota; class Alphaproteobacteria; order Rhizobiales; family Hyphomicrobiaceae; genus JANXVY01. The sequence continues at coordinate 7,626 of JANXVY010000063.1, read as the reverse complement.
CTTCGTCAACCCGACAACCCCGTGCTTGGCCGCCACGTAGGCTGATTTCTGCGCCGAGGCGACGAGGCCGTGGGCGGACGCGATGTTGATGATGCGGCCCCAACCGCGCTTGCGCATTGCTGGGAGTGCCGCGCTGATCGAATGGAAACACGACGTCAAGTTTATGGCGATGATCGCGTCCCAGCGCTCGGCAGGAAAACTTTCGATCGGCGCGACGAATTGGATGCCCGCATTGTTCACGAGGATGTCGACGCTGCCGAGTTCGGCTTCGGCGGCGGCGATGAGGCCTGCCACTTCGTTGCCCTTCGACATATCGGCTGGATTGAATGCGACCTTCACGTTGTGTTCCGAAGATAAACCGGCGCGCAACTGCTCGATCTCGGCCGCGTCGCCAAACCCGTTGAGCATGACCGAGGCGCCTTGAGCGGCAAGCGCCCGTGCGATGCCAAGTCCGATGCCGCTGGTGGACCCGGTGACAACGGCGGCTTTGCCTTTGAGTTGCATGCTTGGAGATCCCTCGTCTGCTGCGATCGATTCCGTAAATCAAATCAGTTCGCTGACGCATTATACCCAATAATGCACTGCGGCAACGACTTGGACCCACGCTGTGTTATAGCGCGTAGGCAACCAGCGTCGAGGTGGTTGGCCCTAGGGCTGATGATCAACTTTAGGAGGGTTGTAGCGTCCAGCAGACGCCTGCGCGGTCGATTGGCGCGCAGGCTGGTGCGTTTCTGGGGTTCAACGCAGCTGTTCGGCGATGGCCGTATGACCAGAGGCCGTAGCTATTTCGGCGGCCGTTTCGCGCTTCTTATTGCGCAGGCTAATGTCTGCACCGGCGGTCAGCAACGCCTGAACGACGTCCGTATGGCCGTCGCGGGCTGCCATCATCAAGGCCGAGTAGCCGAGCGCGTTGCGGGTATCGGGGCGGGCACCGGCTGCCAACAGCGACTTTACGAGACCGGCATCGCCCGTCGTCGCGGCGAGGATCAGCGCTGTATTGCCCGTAACGGTCGCCCGATTGACGTCGGGAACGGCGCTGATGAGAATACGGGCAGCTTCGAGGTGGCGGTTTTCGAGGCCGCGCAAAAGTGGCGTACGGCCGTCCTTGTCGGCGAGGCGTGCATCCGCATGGGCTGCGAGCAGGGTTGAAACCGTTGCGGCGTTGCCGCGATCGGCGGCAAACCATAAGGACGTGCGTCCATTCGCGTCGATTGCATTGATCGGGACATTCTTGGACAGAAGAGCCGTGACGGTTTCGCCGGGGCAACTAGGTGAAGCAAGCATCAATGGCGTTGCTCCTGCGGTCAGATGCGTCAGTTGGGGGCCACCTTGTTGCACCAGACGTAGAATTGCCGCCGAGTGGCACCCACGCAACGCACGCGACAGCGCCGTCGCGCCATCCCGATCCTCCGGGGTGAGATCGGCGCCGGCCTCGACGAGGGCCCCAACGGCCTTCACGTGGCCCTTCCCGGCAGCGAGCATCACGGGCGTTTCACCGGCCTTGGTGCGTGCATTGAGATCGGCGCGGGCCTCGATCAGGGCGGACACCGCACCCGCCTGTCCAGCCACACTCGCCCGGGCCAAGGGCGTAAAACCGTCTTCGTCACTCTGGGCGATGTTCGCGCCCGACGCGATCAACTGGCGCAACACTGCGACCTGCCCGCGGCTGGCTGCCTCCAGGATCGCGGTGGGGGGAAGTGCGAGCTGGTTGGGTTTGATTGCCAGGGCGGGTGCCGCCGGGGCTGGTTGAGCACCCGATGGTGCGGGCACGCGCTGGGCAACGGGGGTTTGGTTCAGGAGTTGGCGTGCTTCATCGTTTCCCTGCAAGGCGGCCTTTAGAAGCCAAGTCCGCGCAGCGGCTGCGTCAGCGGGAATGCCACGGCCGGAGAGGTACATCTTGGCCACGTTGAGCTGGGCCTTTGCCAGTCCGTGCTCGGCGGCAGCTTTCATCCACTTGAAAGCTGCCGCCTCGTCCTGGGGAACGCCGCGGCCAGACCGGTAGAGCGACGCGAGTTTATACTGCGCCTCCGCGTCGCCAGCTTTCGCCGCCTGCTCCAAAAGACCGGTTGCCTGATCGAAGTTGCCGCTGCGCACAGCCGCCTCGGCCGCGCCTGATTGGATCGCGCGTTCGGCTGCGATCGCGCAGGGGCCGCAGGCTACGATTGCGCCGGCCATGAGAGCGATGAGGTTAGCGCGTGCCATATTTGGTCTCGATCTCCACCCCAATGCTTTGGAGAAACGCGGTTGGCAGAATGCCGCCGGCGCATACGATTACAGCGTCGTTCCTGAGCGTCAGGACCTTGCCTGCGCCCTTGATCTCGACGTGCGCGGGCCCGATGCTGGCGACCGTCGACTTCAGCCGCAGCGTGAGCTTGCCCGATTTTACCGCCCCATCGACGCGCTGGCGGTTCTTCTGCTTGGCGCGTGCAAAGGCCTCGCTGCGATACGTCAGCGTAACGGTCGTGCCGGGCTCTTCAGCAATGCTGGCGGCGGCTTCGAGAGCGCTATCGCCGCCGCCCACGACGAGCACGTGTTTGCCACTGTACTGCTCGGGGTCGATGAGCCGGTAGACGACCTTGTCCTGGTCCTCGCCTGGCACGTTCAACTGGCGCGGCGTCCCCCGCCGTCCGATCGCGAGGAGGACTGCGCGCGTGCGATAGGCGCCCTTGGTCGTGACGACTTCGAACCCTCCGCCACCCGGCGTGATCTTCTCGACGCGCTCGCCGTAGCTGATCTTCAAACCGACCTTGCGCGCGGCCCGTTCCCAGAACGTGAGCAGCTTTTCCTTGCTGACCTCGCGGAACGACATCTTGCCGACCAGCGGCAAGGTTGCCGGCGCGGTCATGACGAGCTTACCGCGCGGGAAGTGGCCGACGGTGCCGCCGAAGCTGTCCTGCTCGATGGTGACAAAGCGGAGCTTCTGCTCCATTGCCGAGAGGGAGGCTGCAAAGCCTGCCGGGCCGCCGCCCACGATGATGACATCGAGCATATCGCCCCGGCCCATCCCCGGACGACGCCGGATGTGCTCCATGGCCTGGCAACCCTGCTCGATGGCATTGCGGATCAAACCCATGCCGCCCAATTCGCCTGCGATATAAATTCCCGGGACATTGGTCTGGAAATCAGGGCCGACAAAGGGAATATCGACGCCGCGCGTTTGGGTTCCGAACACCAGAGTAATTGCATCGCGGGGGCAGGCCGTCTTGCAGGCGCCATGGCCGATGCAGGCGCTCGGTTCGATGAGCATGGCCTTGCCGCCGACCATACCGAGCACATCGCCTTCAGGGCAGACCTTGGTGCACGCACCGCAACCCAGGCACTTGATCGGATCGATCAATGGATGCAGGGAAGCCGGCTCGCCCAGCCCTGCGTCGAGTGCTGCTGCGTGAACCGAGCGGCTTAAGAATTCCTGGCGTCTCCTGATAAGGAAATATGTGCCCCAGATACTTAGCAGCGCCGAAACGTACGTGCCGAATTGCAGGTAGAGGCCCGAATTGGCTACCATGCCTATATCCTTTTGGTTCTTTGGCGTGGATGTCTCACACGCGTGGCTGACATTTGTGCGCCGCCACCCGGCAGGCGCTACAGACGCGATCGTGTGCTCGCCACCCGGCAGGCGCGTTTCATTTCAGCTCAAGACATACCCAGCACGATAACGGCCGCTCGCTGGGTTTATTCCCATGCAGCGCAGCAAACGGCTTTCGACACAAAAATGCCCCAAACACACAGCTAACAGGTTCCACGGCTCGATCGCATACCCCTCGATCGCACTTTTGCGGCGACTAACTTGACGCCGGCAGGTGCACACCAATAGCGCACAAGGGGTAGCTATGACCATTTCAGACACGTCCCATGCTCGATCGCGGATCGTTGCCGATGCCCGCCCTAAACTCGCGCGGGCGCCATCAAAAATTGCAAAAAACGCAGGTCCTGTTCTGTTTTCGATCGCAGTTATTGCGGCGTTGATTGCGGGCTGGATGCTGCGCGATGAGGGGCATCTGACGCCCGAGCGCGGGGTTGGATATTGGCTCGGCATCTGGGGCGGAACGGCCATGCTATTGCTGCTGCTCTACCCGCTGCGCAAGCGGTTACAATGGATGCGGATTTTCGGCTCGATTCCGGGCTGGTTCCGACTCCATATGGTGCTTGGCGTCATCGGGCCGGTGCTCATCCTCTTTCACGCCAATTTCAAACTTGGGTCAGCCAACAGCAATGTCGCGCTTTTTTCCATGTTGCTGGTCGCAGGCAGCGGGGTGATTGGCCGCTATCTCTACGGAAAGATCCACCTTGGCCTTTATGGCCGCAAGGCCAGCGTGGCGGATCTTATTGCCGACGTCGATACTCTAAAGGAGGATATGGGCCACGACCTGCCTTTGACGGATCATATCGTCGAGGCGCTGAACGCATTCAGCGCCGAAGCATTAAAGCCGGTCCGGGGCGTCATATCAGGCAGCCTCGGGCTATTGGGTCTCGGCTGGAAAGCAGGTCGAGTGCGGGCCCAGCTTCTGGCCGATGCGCGCGCGATCCTGGCTCAAGAAGCGGCAGCGCACAGCTGGTCACGTTCGACACGGCGGCGGCATTTCAAGTCCGTACGCACGCACCTGAACCAGTTCTTTGTCGCGGTGCGCCGAGCGGCGGCTTTCGCCGTGTACGAGCGCTTGTTTGCCTTATGGCACGTGTTGCATTTGCCGTTGTTTTTTCTGCTCATCCTCACGGCTGTTCTTCACGTCATTGCCGTCCATACCTTCTAGGTCGAGGTTCGTTTGCGCCCAATCTCTGTCGGACTCGTTTTGTTGCTTGGCCCTATGGCGCTGCTGTTTGCAGCCTCGGGGGAAGCACAGACGCTATTTGAGAAGCTGGTCAATCCAGGGCCCGTCATCGAGGGGCACGCGAAGCTCGAGAATGATTGCACCCAGTGCCACGAGAAATTTCAACGCCAATCACAGCCCAAGTTGTGCCTCGACTGCCACAAAGATATCGCGGCCGACCGGACCCTGCAGCGAGGCTTCCACGGCAAAGACCGCAATGCGGCGACCTCAGACTGCAAACATTGCCATACTGACCACAAGGGCCGCACGTTCGACGTGGTTCAGCTCGACCGGGAGACCTTCAAACATGCTGCGACGAATTTCGAACTGAAGGGCGCCCACGCGTCGGTGCGTTGTGATGGCTGTCATGCGCCACAGACCAAATTCCGCAAAGCGGCCAATACGTGTATCGCGTGTCACAAGGCCAATGACCCCCACAAGGGAAACCTCGGGACAGCTTGCGAAAAATGTCACTCAGAAGAGAATTGGCGCAAGTCGCAGATGTTCGATCACGCCAAAACGAAGTTTCCACTTGTGAGCGCACACCGTGATGTCGCTTGCGTATCCTGCCATGCGGGCGAAAAATACAAGGGCACCGGCGTTACGTGCATTGCCTGCCACAGCATTCAGGACAAGCACGCCGGACGGTATGGCCAGAAATGCGAAACGTGCCATGCGCCTTCGAAGTGGGCGACCATTTCGTTCAACCACGACAAGGCAACGAAATTTGCTCTGCGGGGCCGGCATGCAACCGCAAAATGCGATGCCTGCCACACGGGGGATCTCTACCGCGACAAGCTCGCGACCAGTTGCGTGTCCTGTCACAAGAAAGACGACCCACACAAGGGACAACTCGGTGTTGCATGCGAGAAGTGCCACAAGGATACCGGCTGGCGGCAGAAGGTCGCCTTCGATCATGATGTGACGCGCTTTCCGTTGATCGGTTTACATGCCGCGGTGCCCTGTGAAGAGTGCCACAAGACCCCACGCTTCAAGGACGCTCCGCAGGCTTGCAGTAGCTGTCACAAGGATACCCGTCACGAAGGCCGCCTGACCCAAGCGTGTGCGCGCTGCCATAATCCCAATGGCTGGTCGCGGTGGCGGTTCGATCATACCGCGCAGACGCATTTCCCGCTGACGGGCGCTCACCAGGACCTGGACTGCCATGCGTGCCACAGCACCAAGGCGGTCACGAAAATTGTACTGCCGGCGACCTGCTATGGCTGTCACAGCGCAGACGACGCCCATCGCGGCGGGTTCGGCAAGAGCTGCGAACAATGCCACAACACCAAGTCATTCCGGCAGCAGCGACCTTGAGGCTGCGCGACGACCGAAGCCGCCCAGCGAAGAAGATACAATTACGGCAATTGGAAAACGATTGGGAACGGTGAGTATTCCGGGGCCTGGAAGGAAATAAGGAATAACTCACAAACGCAATCGTTCTCATTCGTACACTTAATGAAGATACCGTTAGCCGAGGGAAATTTGATGTCGAATAGGGCCCGCCCAGGGGATTTGGGTTGGCGGCTTGAGCCGACAGGTTAGCGGACGCACTTAGCTTCGTGGGGCGCAATTCAGTCGAAGAGCACATGCTTTTCGAGATGAGGGCGGCTGTCCGTTGGGGTCTGCACATAAAGCTCGAAGGAGCTGAGGGAGCGCATGATACATCCGAGAACCATCGGAGCACGATCGATGCCGCTTGTGGCTCACGCCATGCTCGCGATTGTAGCCTCGCTCGTCTGGTGTCTCGCGTGCGTCATTCCAGCGAACGCCCAAAGTGCGACCGGGAACAGTTTCGACCACTTCCGGACTGGCTTTCCGCTGCTGGGGGCGCACCGGACGACGGAATGTGCATCCTGCCATGTTGCAGGCCGCTTCAAAGGGACGCCGATGCGCTGCTCGGGGTGCCATAACGGCGCTGTCGCTGCCGGCAAGCCTATCAAGCATCCGACGACCACGAATTCGTGCGAAAATTGCCATACCACCTCGGCCTTCAAGCCCGTGCGCTATGATCATACTCAAACCATCGGACCCTGCGCGGGATGCCATAACGGCACCATGGCGCTCGGCAAGCCTTCGACCCACGTCGCAACGACCGCGGCCTGCGAGACCTGCCACAAAAATACCGCGAGCTTTGCGAGCGCGAAGTTCAGCCACACCGGGATCACGTCGGGCTGCGCCTCCTGCCACAACGGCTCGAGTGCACTCGGCAAACCAGCGACGCACGTCGCCACCACCGCTGCCTGCGAAACGTGCCACAAGAGCACGACGTCGTTCCTGGGCGCCGCTTTCGACCATACCGGCGTCAAAGTTGGCACGTGCGCCAGCTGTCACAACGGAACGGCTGCTCTGGGCAAGCCCGCCACCAGTCACATCCCCACGACCGCTTCATGCGACAATTGCCACAAGATCGGCACCTCGTTCGCCGGCTCCATCATGAACCACACCGGAATCACTGGAACGTGTGCGTCCTGCCACGGCGGTGCATTCAAGGATGTCGTCACCACGCCCACCGGTCACGTCGCGACCAACGGGCTGGATTGCGCCGCCTGCCACAAGAATACATCCTCGTTCGCGAACGCGAGCTTCGACCATACCGGCGTGAAAGTTGGAACCTGCGCCACCTGCCATGACGGCAAGCAGGCGCTGGGCAAGCCCGCCACAGGCCACATCCCCACGACCACATCGTGCGACACCTGTCACAAGATCGGAGCGTCGTTTGCTGGCTCCATCATGAACCACAGCGGCATCACCGCGGGTTGCGCGACTTGCCATGGCGGGCAGTTCGCCGATGTGAAGACAAAATCGGCGACCCACG
>JANXVY010000057.1 GCA_025351425.1 Hyphomicrobium sp. | reverse complement strand
TGCGAAGGCGGGTATTGTAGTCGCGATGAACACCAATGCCATGCCGGGCTATACCTTGCCGGTTTATCCGTACCGCACGCCCCCGGAACTTTCAGGCCGGGCACCGGAGACCTATCCGGTGATCGTCGCCGGGGGCGGCCTCAGCGGCCTCACCTGTGCCCTTGAGTTGGGCAGCCGCGGCATTCACACCATAGTGCTCGACGAGGACGACACCGTCGGCGCGGCGGGCCTGTCTTCGCGCGGCATCTGCTACGCGCGCCACTCGCTCGAGATCCTCGATCGGATGACCGAATTAGCACCCCTGCGAAAGGGCGCTGATCGAGAGGCCGCGCTCGCCGCCCTGCGCAGCGAGTGGCCTACGCTCACAGACTTCGAGCGGGATTTTCCATCGGTGTGTTTCGCCCTCGCCACGGGCGTCGGCAAGACGCGGCTCATGGGAGCCTTCATTGCCTACCTCTACGAGACCGGCCGCTCGAAGAACTTCTTCGTCCTGGCGCCGAACCTTACCATCTACGAGAAGCTGATCCGCGATTTCACGCCGTACTCAGCGAAGTATGTCTTCCGGGGGCTGCAGTTCTTTGCAAATGACAAGACGCCAATCGTCGTGACCGGGGATACATACCAGGACGGGCGCGGATTGCGTCGGCAAGGCGACATGTTCGCAGGCGACTGCATCATCAACATTTTCAACATTTCGAAGATCAACTCCGAAGCGCGAGGTGGAAACAAGCCACGGATGATGAGGCTTCGCGAGGCATTGGGCGAACCCTACTACGACTACCTCGCACGCCTCCCGGATCTCGTTCTGCTGATGGACGAGGCACACCGCTACCGCGCGTCTGCTGGCGTCCGCGCCATCAATGAGCTGAAGCCGATCCTCGGCCTGGAGCTAACGGCGACGCCGCTCAACTTCAAGAACGTGCTCTACAGCTACGGCCTCGGCGACGCGATGGCCGACGGCTTCGTCAAGGAGCCGGCCGTTGCCACGCGCGAGAACTTCCGCGCTGCCGACTACGACAACGACCAGCCCGGCCCGAGCGGCCTGACGCGTCTCGAAGAGGTGAAACTCGAGGACGGCGTGCATCACCACGAGCACGTCAAGATGCACCTCGATCTCTATGCCCGCCGCACCAACCGCAAGCGCGTGCATCCGTTCATGCTGGTGGTCGCCGAGAACATTGAGCACGCCCGTCAGGTCCGCGCGTTCATCGAGTCCGAGCGCTTCTTCAAGGGCCGCTACAAGGGCAAGCTGATCGAGGTCCACTCGAAGCAAGGCGCTGCCGACCGCGAAAAGGCCGAGCGCGAGTTGCTGGCCATCGAGACCGACACGACGCACGAGATCGTCGTGCACGTGAACGCCTTGAGCGAGGGCTGGGACGTCACGAACCTCTACACCATCGTGCCGCTCAAGGCTTTCGCCGCGACCATCTTGACCGAGCAGACGCTCGGCCGTGGCCTGCGCCTGCCCTACGGCGAGCGGACTGGTGATGCCGCCGTCGATCGCCTGACCGTCATCGCGCACGACCACTTCGACAAGATCATCGCCGACGCCAAGAAGCCCGGCGCTGTCACCATGCGGGCGCTCGACATCGGCGCCGATGGCAGCGTGAAACCGTCCCGCGCCGACATCGTGACCGCGAAGCCGGTCTACGAGGCGAAGGTCGAGCAGGAACTGGCCAAGGCCGGCGGCTTCGGCGAACCCGAGCGCCTCGCCATCGAAGTGACCCGCAAGGTCATCGAGGAGGAGGCGCGCTCACTCCCCGGCGGATACCAGCAGCTTTCGACACCCGAAGTTCAGCAACGCATCGAGAAGCGCGTCCAGTCGATCTTGCAGCCGGCGCAAGGCAACCTGCCCTTGGACAAGCCGCTCGATGTCGGTCGCGTCGTCAAGGCATACACGACGAACCTCGTCCAGCACGCCATTGAGATCCCCGAGATAGTCGTCCTGCCTGCGCGCCGAGACGTGACGTTCTGGTTCAAGCCCTTCGATCTGGGGCCGCTGCCCTTCAGCCCGCAGCCGCTCGACGGCGCCGTACTGATCAAGGACGTGCGCACCGGTAAGGAGGAGCGGATTGAGGTCAACATCGTCGGCGCCAAAGAACAACGCCTCGAAAACTACCTCGTCCGCAAGCTCGTCGACCGCGACGAGGTCGACTACGACGCCAACGCCGAGTTATTGTTCAAGCTGGCCGGGCAGGTGGTTCAACATCTGAAGAGCTACCTCAAGGACAACGAAGTCGAGGCTGTCCTGCGTGCGCACGACGCGATGCTGGCCGAGTACATCTTCGAGCAGATGCTCCTCCACTGCGAAGAGACGCCGACGACGTACAAGCCGACGATCACGACGGGATTCAAGCGTCTTGCCGCGCAAGACTTCGGCCAGGATCGGAACCTGCCCATGCGCGACTTCCGCGACACGCCCGCTTCGCGAAGCGAAACGCGCAAGCATCTATTCAACGGCTTCGCGAAGTGCGCTCTCGACGTCCAGCGTTTCCAGTCAGATGATGAACGCCGCTTTGCCGTGTTGGTCGATCAGCGCTCGCCCGATGTGAAGGTCTGGCTCAAGCCCGGCCCCGGCGTGTTCGAGATCACCTACACGCGCGGCGATCGATACCAGCCCGATTTCCTCGTCGAGACCGGCGCGGAGATGCTGATCTGCGAGGTGAAGGCCGCCAACGAGATCAATGATCCGATCGTGCAAGCTAAGGCGACGGCGGCCCGCACCTGGATCGGCGCCGCCAACACCGTCGCCAAAGAGATGAAGCGCAAGCCCTGGCGATATGCGCTGATCCCGCACGACGCCGTCACCGAGGCCGCGACCCTGGCCGGGTTGGTGAAGACGTATGGGTTGGGGGAGATCGGTGCGGGCGGGCCGGCATGACCGAGCTGGAACTCAACATCGCGAAGCTCGAGTTGGAGCGGCTCCGCGCGGAGAACGAGTAAGCGGTACTTCGCCGGCATGCATGTCCGCAATCTCGGCATCTCGAACGGCGACGTGACCGCATGCTGCACTTGCTCTGGGCCGCTTCGGGTCACGTGCTGCCGATCTCAACCTCTCAGTTCCGGTAGCAACACCCCCGGTTCCGGACATACTCGGCGGCCATGGCCTGTTCGTCAACGCCGCAGCGGGGGTGTCGGCTTTCTCCGCGGAGCGAGCGACACCGCACCGGATATGTTGAACCTGCTCGGGACCGCTCAGGGCCACGAAGGATGGTTTGGGCTCGCTGCGGCTATTCTCCTCCGCCCCAATAGCGGCCGCCAAGGGCACTACCGTAACGTGCGGAACGGCGGCATTCTTGCGTTTCGGTATCAGATTTGCGCTGCTGACTCGGCATCGAGCAGCGATCATGTAAGGCCCTTAAGGGCCAAAAAAATAATATGGGAGACAAGGGCTACCCAGTGGGGGTCGAGAATTTTTGGTCGGTGGGGGGGCCGTAATTGGGGAAGCCATGAGAGCGGGCGAGCAAGGGCAGGGAGCGTTTCGATGCCGGAGTGTCTTGCGCAAGTGGTCCGTACACCCCCTCTCGGGAATTGAAAAGCCATTCACCCCGGCGTCCGACGGCTTGAAACGACGTTGCCAACTGGCGGACGGCGCGCAAGGGCGCACTCCATACACTCGATTGACCCGGTTTCGTTTGCCTGCGGATAGCGCGGGCGTCGTGCTGGTCGGCTCTAGGTAAGGACGCTCGGGTCTGCACGGGGATGTGCGCTGCCGGCTTGGGTTCGGCTAGGTGCGGCAAGTGACCGGCGCGAACCGGCTTGCTCGTCCGGGGGGTATTATGTGCCTAGGTACATTACGAGTTGCACGATCAACACAAGTGCCTAAGCAACTGATCGAATTGATATTTATCGTCCTTTCTGCAGGGGGAGCGAAGCAGGCTTGCTTGTTGTGACGCGGGCCGGTTGGCGGCAGGCGCTGATGACAGGGGACTGCAGGATGAAGGCGAGAGCGAAGCGACAGACGAAGGCAAGCCGGGGACGGCGGCAAGTGCTGGTAGGGTTGTGCGAGCAGGTCGAGTTGCTGCTACTTCAAACGGAGCGCGTGGCCGGCGCGGCGCTTGTGGATGAGATCGCTGCAGTGTCTGACCGGTTGAACGCGGCTGTGAGGGCCTGAGGTTGAGCTGCGCCGGGGAAGGTGCGGCTGCTCTGCGGCGGGGCGATCTGGGAAGGCGTGGGGAAGTGAGGGGGGGGGCTGCTTAGTTGCACATCCAACGTGGTCGCCTTCCGTACCCCTGGCGTACCCAAACGGCCTTTTGAGAGAATCTCTGCTTCGCTAAACCCTTGATTTTACTGGTGATCCCGGCAGGAATTGAACCTGCGACCTACAGTTTAGGAAACTGCCGCTCTATCCTGCTGAGCTACGGGACCACGCACGGCCTGTTTAGCGCAAAACGCAGTCCGCGGCGATAGCGTCGGCAACGGCTGCAAACCAGCGCAGCAGGCGGGAGCCCAGGAAAAAATATTCAATGAATTCAATTTATTAGAATGATACTGCCTTAATTTAGTCTAAATTGAAACAGCCGCAGCAGGATCGTTGACCCTCTCGCCGCATTAATTCCGGTCCGCCCGCAACATCGCCTTGCCGCCGGCCGAATGCAGCCCATCTCCCCGCTATGTGAATGCGGCGGATGGGTCGGGCTCCCCACTGTCCGCGCAAAGCCAGTTTACAACCAAACAGAGCGATATGTCTCACGTCAGACTTGAATACGTTCCCGTCCGTCATTTGGGGCTCGGTTGGCTCGGCTTCGACCATCTCCAACTGGTATTCGTCGAATCCGAACAGGAGACCGCGGCCGAACAGGACGACTGGTATGTCCTGGAAGGCGATTGCGGATGGTATTGCCGGGGTCGCGTGCTGGGCGTGCTGGGCCATGAAGGTCAACTGAGGTTGGCGGCCGCGAACCTGGCCAGTGGCGAGAGACTGATCGCCAAGATCGGCACGCCGGAGCGCCGTGGTAGCCGCATCGTTCCCGCGGAAGGAAAACACGCCTGGCAGCTGATGGTCGAGTACGCCCGCCGCATCGACGCCAACGGTTTTCGCTACCGCCCTTGCGGCGCGCCGCTGACCCCGTTCGCAGCCGTCAACTCGTCCTCGGTTGTCGCCTCGCTCCTCTGGCGCATCGGCATCGATGTCAACACGGTACTGCCCCATGGGCTTGCGCTCTCGCCCGGCCTGAAGACGTTGCTTGGGACGCCGAGCAACGACAGCTTGAAGATGCCGGGCCACTTCGACGCCATCTTCGGCGGCGGCGGCGACGATGACCTCACGGGCTCAAACGATCCTGCCAAGATCGACCGGCTGCTGGGCGGCCCTGGCAACGACGTGTTCCACGCGTCCGCCGGGCTCAACATTGTCCATGGCGGCGACCCCTCAATGGGCTACGACGCCGACGGCTACGACACTGCGATCTATGACGACGCCGTCGGACTGACCCTCAAGCCAAACCGCTACGCGATCCCCCACATCGTCCCTGATTTCGTCGCCTCCTTTGCCGGCCCCGACGCGACGGGCACCGATTGGCTCTATTCCATCGAAGCCGTCCGTGTCGCAGGCGAGGATCGCCGCGTGGTATTTGGCCCGGGAACAAAGCGGCTCCACCACAATCTTGCAGTCGAGATGGGCGAAGGCAGCTTGGCAAGGGGAACCGCCGATTTTTCGAAATCGGGCGCACCCATCCGCCTGGTGCCAAGTGGCCAGCGCGACGTCCGGGTGTCCATGTTGGGTGAAGGCGGCAGCAAGAGCTGGTGGGTGCGCGGTGCTGGCTCCGTCATCGGCTCCAATCACGATGACGATTTGACGCTCCCTCCCTCGATGCATGGTGCCGACGGCGGCCCCGGCAACGACCGGCTCGACGCCCGCACGATTGAGACCGGCTGTGATGAGGGCTTGGAATTCGATCACGAATTGCGCGGTGGCGATGGCGACGACACGTTGATCAGCGGATGCGGCCGCACGCTCGCCTTTGGCGGCGACGGCAACGATACCTTCATCCTGGGCGCGCTGTCGGACGCTGGCCGCCGCACCGAGCTCGTCATCGCGGATGCAACCCCACAGGATCGTCTTCTGCTCCCGGTAAACTTCTTCAACGGCGACGTCGGCAGCTCAGAAGGTTCGCCACTGTTCCCGCTCGCAGGCGGCGCCGAAGATGCGGAAACACCGGCTCGATCTGGCTCAGCCCCCGCGACCCAATGGTCCGCCGGTGCGCAGACTTTTTGCGGCAGAATAAGCTTTCACCGCGACGCCGGCGACGTCGTGATCCACGTCGTACCCGGGCGGCGCAACGATGGGGGCCATCAACCAGTCCTGGATTTCGCCCGTGAAACGCTGATTCGCGTCCAGCACTACCAGCCAAACCAGCTCGGGCTGACGTTGCGCGCCCCTGCGCTGTGGGAGCACGATTGCCTCACGCACTCGCTCGCGCAGACGCCCCTGCCCGTAAGCTGGCTCGGCCCCATCGCCAGCACGAACGGCGACCCGGCAGCGATCCCCACCGCCGACGAAACCGAGGACACGCTGACCGGGACGTCCGGCCCTGACATCATGGTGGGCGGCGCGGGAGACGACACCTATCACGTCGACCACCCCGGCGATATCGTGGTGGAGCACGAAGGCGAGGGCATCGACAAGGTCGTATCCTCGATCGACTACACGCTGCCAGCAAACGTCGAGGACCTGACGCTGACCGGCACGGCACGCATCGGCGTTGGCAACGCCGCCGGCAATGTGATCGTCGGCAACGATTGCGATAACGTTCTCGACGGGGGCGATGGCTGCGATGTGCTCTACGGCGCGGGCGGCACCGATGTGCTGATCGGCGGGGCGGGCTCGGACACGTATGTCTGTACGCCTGGCGCAGGCGACAAGCTGATCGTTGATCAAGGACCCTCGGACGATACCGACGAACTGATTTTGACCGGCGGCGTGGGGCCCGCCGATGTCGCCTGTCTTAGGCCGGAAGCGGGCGGCAATGACATCATGATCGTGTTCCGCGATGGCGGCAGCGTCCGGCTGCAAAACCAGCTCACAGGCGAGGGCGTGGAAGCCGTCCGCTTCGACGACGGCACGGTCTGGACGCGCGCCGATCTCGAAACCCTGGCTTCGTCCGGCAGCGTTTGGAAAAAGCGCTGCAGCTAACGCGAAATCCGGTTAGGGTTCGCAACTGGATTGGAAGTGTTGCGGGTGGACGAACGTCACATGCGAACGGCCGCTGTCTGCGTTTTCGTAAGTTTGGCCGCAGCCCTTGCGTCCGTCACGGGCAAAGCCCGGGCCGAGCCCTGCGGCCTCGTACCCGAAGTCACCCGCGTCGTGGCGCGCGTCGAACCCGCAGGCACGCTGGTGCTCGAAGATGGCAGCGAAGTCGTGCTCATCGGCGCGCTCTTGCCTGTCAATCTCAACACCCAAGCCGAGGGCGTCTGGCCACCCGCCGAAAATTCTCGCAAGGCGCTGGAAACGTTGGTCGGCGGCAAAGCCGTTGATCTGGCCTTCGCAGGCCGAAGAACGGACCGTTACGGCCGCCAGCTGGCGCACGTTTTCATCGGCCAGGGAGCAGACCAGATCTGGGTCCAGCACAATCTGATCGAAAGCGGCGCCGCGCGCGCCTACGGTCTGCCCGGCAGCCAAACGTGTATCGACGAACTGCTGGTCCACGAACAGAACGCCCGTATCGCCCATCGCGGGCACTGGGGCGCCGGCGTTTTCGCAGATCGCCCAGCGGACAACCCGCGCGAGCTGACAAAATTTCGCGATAGCTTCCAGAGCGTGGAAGGCCATGTCCAGCGGCTGGACCGCTACCGCGGCCATAAGCTGCTGCAATTCGGCACAGATCGCCAAGATTTCGCGGTCGAACTGACGGCCAAGCAGGGCCGCTCGCGGTCCGGCCCGCGCGCCGAGGATTTCGTCGGCAAGCGCGTGCGGGTGCATGGCTGGATCGATGGCTGGAGCCGGCCGCGCATGGTCGTCGACGATCTGCGGCTCATCGAGGAACTGGTGGATGATACCCCGGTCGCCATACCAGGCAGCCCGGCCGAAACCAGCGACGCCCAGCCGATCCCGGCGGTGAACAGGTAAGACCAGGAGCCATAAAAACAAAAAAGCCCAGGTTCGCACCCGGGCTTTCTGGCTTTTTTGCAACCGCGAATTCAGGCGGCCTTGATGTCGTTGTCGGCGGCTTCGGCTTCTTCGGCAGCCATGCGGCGGCCCTTGGCGCTCTTCGACAGGATTTCGACGATGCGCTGCACGGCGCCCCGCTCGTCGAGCTTTTCGACGGCCGCAAGCTCGCGCGCCATCCGTTCGAGCGCGTTTTCATAGAGCTGGCGTTCGGAATACGACTGCTCAGGCTGCGCTTCCGAACGGTAGAGGTCGCGCACCACTTCGGCGATCGAGATGAGATCGCCCGAATTGATCTTTGCGACGTATTCCTGCGCGCGGCGGCTCCACATGGTGCGCTTGACGCGGGCACGGCCCTTCAAGGTTTCCATCGCCCGCTTGACGACACCGTCTTCGGCGAGCTTCCGCATGCCGATGCTGGCGAGCTTGCCGGTGGGTACCCGCAGCGTGAGCTTTTCCTTGTCGAACGTGATGACGAACAGTTCGAGCGACATGCCCGCGATTTCCTGCTCCTCGATGCCAACGATCCGGCCAACGCCGTGCGCCGGATAGACGACGTATTCATTGGTCTTGAAGCCGTGACGGGCCGAAACCGGCTTCTTGGGAGCGGCGGGAACGGCAGGAACCGCAACGCTGGCGCGCGCGGCGACCGCTTTCTCGGCGAGCGCCTTGGGCGTCATCGCCGCCGCAGGCGCGGCCACGACCGGCATCGGCGCGGTGATTTTCTGGCCCGACGGCTTGGCGATCGCAGCCGGTACCGCCCGCTGTGCGGGCTGGGCCGGACGCGCAGCGGCAGGGGCCGCAGCTTTCGCAGCTTCCATGCCGCGTGCGTTGGCCTTCATCTGAATTTTTGCAGCCATCGCTTGCGTCGACGCAGAGGACGTGCTCTTGACGACTTGAGCAGGAGCATGTTTTCCAACGATAGCAGGCTTAAGAGCGGCAGGCTTGACCGGCTTCTTGGCGCTGATCGGCTTGACGGCCGCTTTGGCGGCAGCCTTGACGGGCGCAGCCTTAGAAGTGGCGGCAACGGGCTTCTTGGAGACGGGCTTGTTGGAGACGGGCTTGGCGAATTTTGCGGACTTGGCCGCAGACGTCTGGGCTCCCTTGGATTTCAAAGTGGCAGCCTTTGCGGCGGCCGCATTAGCGACCCCCTGCTTGACCACCTTGGCAACGATTTTGACTTTTTGCTTCTGAGCCATCAGGGTCGTCTCACTCTCATCATTGAACGCTTGAACCGGCACACTGCCGCACTTAACGATCCGCCTCGTGTCAGTCCGCCGCCAACGGACCCTCGTTCAGCCTCAGGTAGCAGCGCTGCCGCCAGAAAGCTTACCCACGCCCAACGCTAGATTGCGTAAAACATGGCGATCAAATACCGTACAAGCGCTCGAACACCGATCACGAATACAAACTGACGCGCGAATCCTTCGCCCACCAGCACAGTGCCGTGTTCGTTCGTCTATGTTCTAGGTTTGTCTACAATTCTTGACCACAAGGCCACTATATCACAATTTTCGTGCGAACAGAAGCGGTCCCGTCCAGATCCGTCATGGTGCAATTAAAATCCGTCACCCTGATTCGAACTAAGCCGTTGGCTACGCGCGATTAATGTGGCAGTTGCGACGGTTGGAATCATACCGCCGACCGAAACAAATAACCATATCGTCGCAAGCCGCACGACAAGCGTCACAAGCCCACCGCACCGGCGCGCTGGACCCAGCATTTGGTCATTTGCCAAGATATTTGGCCGAAGTGAATCAGTCGCCCGTCCCAGGCTTGGGAGAAAAGTACTTTTCGAACTTGCCGGCTTCGTCCTTGAAGGCGTCGGCGTCAGCCGGCGACGGCTTCTTGGCGGTGATATTGGGCCAAGCGCCTTCGGAGAACTTGCGGTTGAGCTCAAGCCACTTGTCCAGCCCGGGCTCCGTGTCAGGCTTAATGGCTTCGACCGGGCATTCCGGCTCGCACACACCGCAATCGATGCACTCGTCCGGATTGATGACGAGCATGTTCTCGCCTTCATAGAAGCAATCGACCGGGCACACCTCGACGCAATCGGTGTACTTGCACTTGATGCATTTGTCGTTGACGATGTAGGTCATTGATCTTCCAGTCCGATATGCTGTCGTAAGCGCGCCCGGCGTTCCCGCGGGAGCAACACTAGAGCCTGCTGAGGCCGGATGGAAGCGGGTTTACAACTGCCGGTGTCAAGATTGCAAACCGGCCTTGTGCGAAACCAGCTGCTGCGAGCGGCCTCAACCCTTCTGACGGTTCACAAGCACCTGACGCATCTGCTCGATCGCCATATTGTGATGGCGGCGGGCTTCGTCGCTATCGGCGGCAGCAAGAGCGGCTTCGGTGGCGGCCAACTCGCTTTCGATGAAGCGCGGATCGGCTTCGTCTGTGATGAAGGCCTGTTCGGCCAGCACGACGACGCTGTCGGGGCGAACTTCAACGAAGCCGCTCTTGACGAAAATCGCTTTCTTATCGTTGGCCGTGCGCGACAGGATCGTGCCAGGCCGCAGGGTGGCAACGACGGGCGCATGACCCGGCAGCACGGTGAAATCACCGTCGGCGCCCGGCAGCTCGACCTGCTCGGCATCAACCGCCAACAGCACCCGCTCTGGGCTCACGAGTTCGAATTTGAACGTTCCAGCCATCGTCTCAAACTTTCTCTAACCAGCTCGGGTCAACCCAAACAGAGTGGCAACGATAATCCCCATTAGAAGTCGGCCGTTCGAACCCAAGTTCAGCATGACCGTAGTCATCGAACCCTTGCAACTCGATGAGCCGGCCAACGCAGGTTTTCAAGAACAGCACATCCCCTGCAGGAATGTCCTTGAAAAACCAATCATCCAACTTCACCAGCCGCACGCGATCCCTAACCCGCAACCCGCTATTGTCGAGCGGATAGCCTTCGGGTAGCTCAGGCTTTGCCGCCATCATGCTCGTCGTCGTCGTCGTGGCCGGCCTTGGCCTGGACTTCTTCCGCGGTCTGAACCTTTGCACCGCAGAACGGGCAGAAGAACAGCGGATGATCGACCATGCCTGGCTCGTCGTCTTCGAGATCGATCAGCCCGACCGACATGTAGAGCACGCCGTCTTCGCCGACCGTGATCAGCGGTTCGAACTCTTCACCGCTGATCGCATCCTTGAGCTCACCGCAGCATTTGCCGAAGTTGCCGAGATCGATCGGCGCCGATTCCGTTTCTGCCATGGTCGTTCCCCCTCAGGCTCCCAGCTGGAGCGCGTAAAAATGATCAAGCAGCTTCGGCGAGCTTCTCGGCCTTGGCAATCGCTTCTTCGATCGTGCCGACCATGTAGAAGGCGGGTTCCGGCAGGTGATCGTAGTCGCCATCGCACAGGCCTTTGAAGCCCTTGATGGTGTCGGCCAGCGGCACCTGGACACCCTTCGAGCCGGTGAAGATTTCAGCGACCGTGAACGGCTGCGACATGAAACGCTCGATCTTGCGGGCGCGCGCGACGGTCATCTTGTCGTCTTCGTTGAGTTCGTCCATGCCCAGAATGGCGATGATGTCCTGCAGCGACTTGTACTTCTGCAAGATAGCCTGGACCTGACGGGCAACGTTGTAGTGCTCTTCACCGACGACGCGCGGGTCGAGCATGCGCGAGGTGCTATCGAGCGGATCGACGGCCGGGTAGATGCCCTTTTCTGCGATCGAACGCGACAACACGGTCGTCGCATCCAAATGCGCGAACGAGGCGGCAGGCGCGGGGTCGGTCAAGTCGTCAGCCGGCACGTAGATGGCCTGCACCGAGGTGATCGAACCCTTTTGGGTGGTGGTGATGCGTTCCTGCAGCGCGCCCATGTCGGTCGCGAGCGTTGGCTGGTAGCCCACGGCCGACGGAATACGTCCGAGCAGAGCGGACACTTCCGAGCCTGCCTGCGTGAAGCGGAAGATGTTGTCGACGAAGAACAGCACGTCCTGGCCGCGGTCGCGGAAGTCTTCGGCAACCGTCAGGCCCGACAGCGCGACGCGCATGCGCGCGCCCGGCGGTTCGTTCATCTGGCCATACACCAGTGCGCACTTCGAACCGGCCGCCGACCCATTATTCTTCTTGGGGTCCTTGTTGACGTTCGATTCGATCATCTCGTGATAGAGGTCGTTGCCTTCGCGGGTACGCTCGCCGACGCCGGCAAAGACGGAGTAGCCGCCGTGCACCTTGGCGATGTTGTTGATCAATTCCATGATCAACACGGTCTTGCCGACGCCGGCGCCGCCGAACAAGCCGACCTTGCCGCCCTTGGCGTAAGGCGCCAGCAGGTCGACGACCTTGATGCCGGTGACGAGGATCTGCGCTTCGGACGCCTGCTCGGCGAACGTCGGAGCGGGCTGGTGGATGGCGCGGGTGCCGGTCGACTTGATGGGACCGGCTTCGTCGATCGGCTCGCCGATGACGTTCATGATGCGGCCGAGCGTGCCGTCGCCGACGGGCACGGAGATCGACTTGCCGGTGTCGGTGACGTCCTGGCCGCGCACGAGACCTTCGGTCGAGTCCATGGCAATGGTGCGCACGGTCGATTCACCCAGATGCTGGGCGACTTCAAGCACCAAGCGGTTGCCGCCGTTGGTGGTTTCGAGCGCGTTCAGGATCTCCGGCAGCTTGCCTTCGAACTGGACGTCGACGACGGCGCCCGTGACCTGACGAATTTTACCGATTGCGTTTGCCATACCCTGCGTTCCTCGACGTTTGACAGCTTAAAGCGCTTCCGCGCCCGAAATGATTTCGATGAGTTCTTTGGTGATGTTCGCTTGCCGCTGACGGTTATACTTGATCGTCAGCTTGTTGATCATGTCGCCGGCGTTGCGGGTCGCGTTGTCCATCGCGCTCATGCGCGAGCCCTGTTCGGAGGCCGAGTTCTCAAGCAGACCGCGAAACACCTGTGTGCCGATGTTGCGATGCAGCAGATAACCGAGCAACTCGTCTTCGCCGGGCTCGTATTCGGTGGCGGCTTGCACCGCAACCTTGTCGCCGGCACCCTTTTCTTCGGGCAGCTTGGCCGGAATCAATTGCAGGGCCGTGGGCGTTTGCGAAATGACCGACTTGAAGCGCGAGAAGTAAAGCGTGCAGACGTCGAACTCGCCGGCCGCAAACATCGCGAGCAGCTTGTCCGAGACTTCCGCGGCCTGGGCGTAGCCGATGTTCTTGAGGCCCTTGAATTCGACGCGGTCGACAATGTTCTTGCCAAGGTCGCGCCGCAGGTTGTCCGCGCCCTTGCGGCCAACCGTAAGGATCTTGACCGTCTTGCCGGCTGCGATCAGCTTCAAAGCATCGGCGCGCGCAAGCTTGGCGATGTTCGAGTTAAACCCGCCGCACAATCCGCGCTCGGCCGTCATGACGACGAGCAGCTGAACCTGATCCTTACCCGTCCCGACCAGAAGCGCGGGCGCGCCCTCTTTCGAAGTGAGCCCCTTATTCAGGTTGGCGAGCACCCCATCCATGCGCTCGGCATAGGGCCGGGCGGCCTGGGCGGCTTCCTGCGCGCGGCGCAGCTTCGCCGCCGCAACCATCTGCATGGCCTTGGTGATTTTGCGCGTCGCCTTAACCGAAGCGATGCGCGTGCGTAGATCCTTTAAGCTCGGCATGGGGCTCCCCCGAAGTTACGTCGGCCAGCAGCAGTTTAGGCGAAGTGTATGTGCGGTTCGCCGTGAAAAACTGCTCCCAGAAAAGAACTATGCGGCAAAGCTCTTGGCGAACGTGTCGAGCGTGGCGATGAGCTTTTTCTCGTTGTCGGGCGAGAGAGCCTTCTCGGCGCGCACACCTTCTAGGATCGACTTTTCCGAGCGCAGCGTAGCAAGCAGGCCCTGCTCGAAACGGCCGACCGCCGAGACCGGCAGCGCATCGAGATAACCGCGGGTGCCCGCGAAAATCACCGCAACCTGTTCCTCCATCTTGAGCGGCGAGAACTGTGCCTGCTTCAAGAGTTCCGTGAGACGCGCGCCGCGGCCGAGCATCTTCTGCGTGGCGGCGTCCAGGTCGGAGCCGAACTGGGCGAAGGCCGCCATTTCGCGGTACTGGGCGAGCTCGCCCTTGATCTTGCCGGCCACCTGCTTCATGGCCTTGGTCTGCGCCGACGAACCGACGCGCGACACCGACAGACCGACGTTCACGGCCGGACGGATGCCCTGATAGAAGAGGTCGGTTTCGAGGAAGATCTGGCCGTCGGTGATCGAGATCACATTGGTCGGGATGTAAGCCGAGACGTCGTTGGCCTGCGTCTCAATAACGGGGAGCGCGGTCAGCGAACCAGCGCCGGCTGCATCGCCCATCTTGGCGGCGCGCTCGAGCAGGCGCGAGTGGAGATAGAACACGTCGCCGGGATAGGCTTCACGGCCCGGCGGGCGGCGCAGCAGCAGCGACATCTGGCGATAAGCAACGGCCTGCTTTGACAAGTCGTCATAGGCGATCACGGCATGCATGCCGTTGTCGCGGAAGTATTCGCCCATGGTGCAACCCGTGAAGGGTGCGAGATACTGCATCGGTGCGGGGTCGGACGCAGTCGCTGCGACCACGATCGAGTAATCCATCGCGCCGCGCTCTTCGAGCACCTTGACGAACTGGGCAACGGTCGAACGCTTCTGACCGATGGCGACGTAGACGCAATAGAGCTTGGCTTTCTCGTCGGTGCCCGCATTGACAGCCTTCTGATTAAGGAAGGTGTCGAGGATGACGGCGGTCTTGCCAGTCTGACGGTCGCCGATGATAAGCTCGCGCTGGCCGCGCCCGACGGGGATGAGGGCATCGATGGCCTTGAGGCCGGTCGCCATTGGCTCATGCACCGACTTGCGAGGCAGAATGCCGGGCGCCTTGACGTCGACGCGCATTTTTTTGTCGGCCTTGATCGGCCCCTTGCCGTCGATCGGATTGCCAAGACCATCGACCACGCGGCCGAGCAAGCCCTTGCCGACCGGAACTTCCACGATCGAGCCGGTACGCTTGACGGTGTCGCCTTCCTTGATGGTGCGGTCGTCGCCAAAGATCACGACGCCGACGTTGTCGGCTTCGAGGTTGAGCGCCATGCCGCGGATGCCGCCGGGGAACTCCACCATCTCGCCGGCCTGAACCTTATCGAGGCCGTACACGCGAGCAATGCCGTCGCCGACGGAGAGAACCTGGCCGATTTCGGAGACCTGGGCCTCCTTGCCGAAATTTTTAATCTGGTCTTTCAGAATGGCGGAAATCTCTGCGGCCCGGATGTCCATCGGCTTGCCCTTACCCTGTGTAGCGTTTCAAACGTTTGTTATCGTGTGCAGACAGCGTCAGCGCCGCCGCCCAAATTGGAGAGGTTATGCGCCAGCCTTGAGTGCGAACGAAAGATTGGCGAGCTTTGTCTTGAGGGACGAATCGACCATGCGGCTGCCGATTTTCACAATCAGCCCGCCGAGCAGCGAGGGGTCGACCTTGGTGGTGAGCACCACATCCTTGCCGGCCGACGCTTTTAGCGTTTCCTTCAGCGTCGCGATCTGCGCGTCGCTCAAGGCGATGGCGGAGGTGATTTCGGCTGGAACTTCGCCGCGCGCCCTGGCGGCGAGGGTACGGAAATCCTTGATTATCTCGGCCAGCACGAACAGGCGGCGGTTCTTGGCGACGAGCCCCAGGAAACTCGCGCTCAGCGCACTGATCTTAGCTTTGGATGCAAGTGCCGCGATCGCCTTGCCCTGCTCGTCAGCCGAAATGATCGGACTGCGAACCATGTTGCGCAGATCTTCGCTCTCATGCAGCAGGCCGTCGAACGTCACGAGATCGGCCTCGACGGCCGGCACAGCGTTTTGCTCTTTCGCCAGATCAAACAGTGCGGATGCATACCGTCCCGCCACGCTTGCCGTCATCGTTTCATCAGTTGCCACGTGCAAATCTCGGATCAAATGGGGAGAAAACCGTGTCAGGACAGGGAACGGCCTGCCCTTAGAGGATGCTTGGTGAGAACGAGCAAACCCCGCCTGCAAAACAAGGCACGGCTCAACTCAGATCGGCGTGCTCTATCACGGGTCAACCACCGCTTCAACCCGCACAAATAGCGGTTGTCTCGATGCCGCAGGGAAGGCGGGAGCGATCGCGCGGAGCCTAAGGGGCCACGTCAGTGCTGGACGAGCCAGGCTTCGGCCTCATCGGGGGAGAAGGAATATTCCGCACCGGGGACGCCCGACGGCATGCGCGCACTTTCGGCGAGATTGACGATGGCCAAGCGCCCGTGATGGGGACCTTTGCCAACCTTTTCCAGCCGGTAGCCCTTCCCGGCGGCAAGCTTGGTGATGCGTTTTTCGTGCGCGTTGGTCATGGCCCGCTCCTGATTTATACTGCCGAGCCTACACCACGCGACGGGGATGTGACAGTCCGATCCGCACCGCGACGCGAGAGCCCCGCGAACCCGTTACGAATAACTTTCGTCGACCACGAGCCAGCGGTCGCGCACGGTGATTACTCCCCAGCGGCCGGACGTATCGGTTTTGCGGTGTTGTGGAGCACAACCGGCAAATCCCTTTGCCCCGGCGCCACGGCTTCGGCGTCCGACGGTTTGTAATCAGCCTTGAGGGCCGCAAGTCCGCTTGCCTGCCACTGTTCGAGCGTCGCCAACCGCAAGCCCAGCGCCGCGTAATCGACGCCGAGCAAACCGTTAGGCATTGTCAGCACGGCGGCTTTGGTGTCGTCCCGCTGCAGCAGCTCCTGCGCGAGTACGCCCACACGCACCCGGTCGTCCCACAGGTACCGGAATGAGTAGACGTTGATCCCGTTCGCCAACCGGCCGACCTGAAAGACCGTGGTTTCGATGCGCCGGTCGGCGGCAATACCGGAAGCGGGACCGGTTCCAGATTTAGCGCGCGCGGCGATGGTAGCCTCGTCGTCGACCTCGGCGCCGGGGATTGCGCAGGAAGCGGGTTCAACGCAGTCGGCTGCGAACGAGGGCGTGAACGTGAGCGTGAGCGCCGCGCTCATCACAGCGCCACCGACCAGCGCAAAAACTTTCGACATGACTGCAATCTCCAGCGTCGATCCAAAGCGCAGCTCACACCGAACCGGCGCGCTATGCTCACTATGAATGGATCGACCGTCCGTGGAAAGAGCAGTGCCTGGATAACTTTTTCAACGTCGGCCGGCGCCGAAGGAGCCGCCGCCACCACGCTCTCAAAGCGTGTTAGGAAAATTGTGCAGCGGTTTTCCGTGAAAACGCGCGACAAAGCAAAGAGCGCGCCTCAGTAACCGGCGGGGCGATTAAACAGCCTGATGGGTTCGTCGGCCTTGGCCGACCGCACGAACTTGGGGCGGTAGTCGGCTTTGAGGGCCAAGGGACCGGCCTCGATCCACTGTTGTTCGGTCGCCATGCGCAGGCCAAGCGCCTTGTAATCGACGCCCAGCAGACCGTTGGAGAGCGTCAGCACGGCGCCCTTGGTGTCGGCGCGCGCCAGCAGGTCCTGCGCGATCACGCCGACCCGGACTTTATCGTCCCAAAGGAACTTGAACGAATAGATCTTGATCCCGTTGTCGAGCGTCCCGACGTGCTCGATATCGCTCTTCAACCGCAAGTCTGAGGCTATCCCGACGGCGGGCCCGGTACCGGTCTTTTTACGCGCGGCAATCGTGGCCGCATCGTCGACTTCAGCGCCTTCGACGACGCACGTATTTGGCTGCGGGCATGACGGATCGCCGGCAGCGGCTACAGCCGGCTGGGATTTATTCCCCCAATTCCAGCCCCAATCAATAGCCGAAGCCGGAGAGATGCTAAATACCGCAATAACCGCGAGAGAGAAAAATGGTGCAGCGTTTCGAGTGGCGCGCATGGATGGCTCCTGGAAATAACAAATGTCCCGGCCGCATACAGGGCGCAGGGATGACGGCAAGCGCCGATCACATATGATTAAACTTATTCGGTCAAAAAATGTATTAAATTCAGACAAATAGAAACTTGAGTGACATTTAGGAATCATTTAGTTGCAGCGCTGCAATTTAAAGTTGAGCGCATATAGAACTGCTGCGCGCGCCAATGGAATTGGGCACACATTTATGTTCCAGAATTAAAGGAAATTATACGGATCGATATCAATCGACAAATTCAAATCACCTTTGATCGGCGGAATGCCATCCATCCACAATCGCAGATAGCCCTGCAGATCGAAATCACGCGGCGCCTTGACGAGAATCCGCCAGCGATTCCGCCCCCGCAGCACCGCAATGGGGGCTTCGGCCGGTCCGAGTACCTCGATTCGTTCGCAAACCGGCGCGAGCCGCACGATCTCGCGCGCCGCCCGCTCCGCAAGCCCCTTGTCGCGCGCCGAAATAATGAGCGCCGCCAGCCGCCCGTATGGCGGCAGCATGCCAAGCTGCCGGGTGCGAATTTCCTGTTCGAGGAACGCCTCGCGGTTTCCACTGAGGATCGCAGCCATCACCGGATGTTCGGGCATATGGGTCTGTACCAGCCCGCGCCCGCGGATCGACATGCGCCCGGCCCGCCCGGTCACCTGGTGCAGCAACTGGAACGTGCGCTCCCCGGCCCGCGGATCGGCCCCGCCAGCAAGCCCCAGGTCGCCGTCGACGATGCCGACGGTCGCAAGATCGGGAAAGTTATGCCCCTTGGCGACAATCTGCGTGCCGATGATGATATTGACCTCGCCCGCCTCGATCCGGGAAATCACCGCCCGCATCTCGGTGAGATTGGGGATGAGGTCGGACGACAGCAATGCAACCTTGGCGTCGGGGAACCGTGCGGCGACCTCCTCGGCCACCCGTTCGACGCCCGGCCCGCATGCGACCAGCGACCCCGGCTCCTGGCATTTGGGGCACTTGTCCGGCAGCGGCAGCGAAAACCCGCAGTGGTGGCAGTTGAGCCGGTGCTTGAAGCGGTGCTCGACCAGCCAAGCGGTGCACTGCGGACATTGGAACCGCTCGCCGCACTTGCGGCACAGCGTCAGCGGCGCATATCCGCGCCGGTTGAGATAGAGCAGCGACTGCTGGCCGCGGCCGAGCGTCTCGGTGACGGCTTGTACGAGCGGCGGCGACAGCCATTGCCCCTTTTGGGGCTGAGCGGTTCGCATGTCGATGGCCGTAACGTCGGGCATCTCGACCCCCGAGAACCGGCCCGGCAGCACGATATGCCGGTAACGCCCCGAGCGCGCGTTGACATGGGTCTCGATGGAGGGCGTGGCGGAAGCAAGCACCACCGGAAACTTGCCGAGGTTGGCGCGCACTACGGCCATATCGCGGCCCTGGTAGTGCACGCGGTCGTCTTGCTTGAAGCCGGCGTCGTGCTCTTCGTCGACGATGATCAGCCCAAGATCGATGAACGGCAGGAACAGCGCCGAGCGCGCGCCCACGACGACCCGCACGTCCCCCGTCGCGCACCCCTTCCAGATCCGCCCGCGTTCGGGCGGTGCCAGCGCCGAATGCCATTGCGCGGGCTCGCACCCAAACCGCTTGGCGAACCGGCCGAGAAACTGGCTGGTCAGCGCGATTTCGGGCAGCATGATCAGGACCTGATGGCCCGCCGCCAGCGCCTGCGCCACTGCCTCGAAATAAACCTCCGTCTTGCCCGATCCGGTCACCCCGTCGAGCAGCGTGCCCGAGAACACGTCCGCATCGATTGCGGCCCGCAGCAGATGGACGGCACCCCCCTGGTGCTCGCCGAAGGTATTTTCATGATGGTGAGGATCGGGTCGGGCAAAGCGCTTTTCGGGGATCGCAACCTCGGCCAGATGCCCGGCGGCGATCAACCCGTTGATGACGGCCGCTGAACACTGCGCTTCGACAGCAAGCGCCGTCTTCGCGCGGATGGAGCCGTCGGCGGCGATCTCGAGCGCCTTGGCCCGTTCCGGCGTCATCCGCTGGGGCGACGGCGCGCCGGGCACGAGGGTGACGCCAAAGCGCGGCTTGGTTGGCTCGAACGCCGCGCTGGCGCTCATCATCATCCGCGCAACCATACCGAGCGGCGCCAGCGTGTAGCGCGCGATCCATTCGGCAAATTGCAGCGAGAGTGGCGGCAGCGGTGGCACATCGAGGATGGCGTCGATCGCCTTCATCTTTTTCGGATCGACCAGCTTCCCCTGCCCCACGCTGTGCGACCACACGATACCGATGCGCGACTGCTGGCCGAACGGCACCATCACGAATGCGCCCGCCGGCGGCATCTCCATGTCGGGCGACAGCAGGTAATCGTAAGTCTGATCGAGAGCGACCGGCAGCAGGATCGGCACGCGTACCCGCTCGGGCGCCGACGCCAATATTGATCCTGAGCGGGAGAAGAGGCTATCCAAGGCGTGTTGTTCCGGTCAAAAGAGGTCGAATCGCCGCTGAAGACAGTGTTGTAACGCACCTCGCGCGGCGAACCGAAGGCAGAACGGAACATCACTGCCGGCCACACGATCCAGGGGCAAAAAGGACAAACGTATCCATGAAGTTTTTCGTAGACACGGCGGACGTAGCCGAAATCAAGGAATTGGCCGCGACCGGGCTTCTGGATGGCGTAACGACGAATCCGTCGCTGATCGCAAAATCGGGTCGCGATTTCAAAACCACCATCGCCGAAATCTGCGCCATCGTGCCCGGCCCCGTTTCGGCCGAAGTGGCCGCGATCGACTACGACGGCATGCTGCGCGAAGGCCGCATCCTGGCGAAGATTGCACCCAACGTGGCCGTCAAGGTGCCCTTGACCATGGACGGCTTGCGCGCGTGCAAGGCGCTGACGTCGGACGGCACGATGGTGAACGTGACGCTGTGCTTTTCCGCCAACCAGGCGCTGCTGGCGGCCAAGGCCGGCGCAACGTTCGTGTCGCCCTTCATCGGCCGCCTGGACGACATCGGCCTGAACGGCATGGACCTGATCCGCGAGATCCGCATGATCTATGACAACTACCAAGATCTGACGACCGACATCCTGGCGGCTTCGATCCGCACGGTGAACCACGTCAAGGAAGCGGCCTTGATCGGCGCGGACGTGGCGACGATTCCGCCGGCGATCCTGAAAGTGTTGGTCAAGCATCCCTTGACCGATAGTGGCATCGCAACCTTCTTGGCAGACTGGAAAATGACGGGCCAAACGATCAGTTAGAGTGCTTCCGGCAAAAGTATGCAGCGGTTTTGCCGAAAGAAGCACGCCAAAACAAAAGACGAGGGTCGTTCCCTGATAGCACCAAGACCGGAACGACCCAAGGCCGACGCATCATTCAGGCCGACGCATTATTAAACGGCGAGGGTGCCGGCGGCGAGGGAGGCGGCGAGCGCGGCTTCACGCGCTTTGCACGCACACGTGACCGGATGTGACCAGGAAATTTACCTGCATCAAACGCAAATTGCGGACTCCGCGCAATTGTGGCGCTAAGACGGCATCAAGATGTCGAGGTGACGGCAGAGCGGACGGCAGAGCGGACGGCAGCGAGCACAACGGGTTGAATCGGGTCGGTTGCTGCCCTGCCACCAGACGAGAGCCACCAAGCTAAAATAACGCGCGGCAGCGTTTTGCGCCGCGCGAGGAGGGGATAGCGTGCGTTTGTTTCGTAAGTTGAGTGGATTGGCGCTGGCCGTGGCCAGCATGGCGGGAGTAGCGGGAGTGTCGTGCGCATGGGCTGCGAGCCCCGAAGTGCCCGATCCGAACTATAAGAACCTCCGCTACACGGACGACTTTTCCCATCCCGACCCCAACAAGGCGCCCGACATCTGGGACAAGTTCAAGTACGTCCCGCTTGCAAGCAGCATGTTCGGAAAGACCTACATCTCGTTCGGCGGCGAATTGCGCGAACGGTTTGAATCCTACATCAACCCGAACTTCGGCATCAAAGCGCCGACCGACAGCGCCTACCTGCTGCACCGCCTCCAGTTGCATGCCGATTTGCATTTGAACGATTATGTGCGCGCCTTCGTGCAGTTCGAAGACATGGATCGCCTCGGCAAGCGCGGCGTCACCTCGACCACCGATATCGACCGCGGGGATATCTCGCAGGGGTTCGTCGATCTGCGGCTGCCAACGCCGCTCGGCAACGCACCGACCTTTCGCGTCGGCCGCGAGGAACTTTTGTTCGGCTTTCAGCGCCTGATCGCCGTGCGCGAAGGCCCCAACACGCGTCGCTCGTTCGACGGCTATCGTATTTCGGATAAATGGGGCGACGCGACCATCGATTATTTCGCCGTGCGCCCGGTGAACAATCTCGTCGGCGCATTCGACGACAACGCCAGCAAGAGCCAGAAGCTGACCGGCGTCTACATCACGGTGCCAGCCGGGCCGGTGATGAAGGCCGACCTCTATCACATGGACTACCAGAACGACACAGCCAAGTTCCGCGGCCTCTCCGGCCAGGAGCTGCGCGAGACGTTCGGTGCGCGCCTGTTTGGCAAGTACGAAGGCTTCGATTGGAACCTGGAAGGCGCCAAGCAAACCGGCACCTTCCGCAGCTCCGACATCAAGGCCCATATGCTGGCCGGTATCGTGGGTTACCGGTTCAACGCGCTGCCGTGGACGCCGCGGGTTGCGCTCGAAGCCAACTACGCGAGCGGCGACGATAGCCACGCGACGTCGATCGGCACCTTCAACGCGATGTACCCCAGGCTCCCCTATTTCGCGGAGTTGTCGCTGCTCGTTCCAACCAACGTGAAAGACGTGCGTCCGGTCCTGGAGTTCAACCCCCGCAACGATGTCGCCGTCGTGCTGGGCTACGACATGATGTGGCGCGCATCGACCACGGACGGCCTCTACGGTAGCGGCTTGATCCAGTATACCGGCACCGCGTCCCCCAAGGTCACGGGCGCCTATATCGGCACGGAAATTTCGGCCGATGTGCGCTGGCAGGTCGACCAGCACCTGCAGCTGGGCGCGATCGCAACGGAAATCCGCGTAGGCCCGGCCGCGACCCAGGCGCTCGGCAAGGACGTGTCGTTCTTTGTCGGCTACGCAAAGTATAAGTTCTAGCAGCCGGCCGCCGCCGGGTCGCGCTGCGCTCGACCCGTCATACCAGACACTGAAGAACGGCCTCCACCGACAAGCTGCGCCAAACTTATCCCCGCGCCCTCCAGCCAGCGTTACGCTCAGCGCAACCCATACACGGGGGGACGCACTCGAGGGCGTCTCGAAATGTGGTATGGGGGGCAGGTGGAACCAGCCGCACGCGGTGGTGTGGTTACCTTGTGGTGCGCTTATACACGTTGA
>JANXVY010000014.1 GCA_025351425.1 Hyphomicrobium sp. | reverse complement strand
CGCGGAAGTTGCCGGTGGTTCTGACCACGGAGGAAGTCTTCACGCTGATCGAGGCGGCGCCCGGTCCGAAGTACAAGGCCGCCCTCGGCGTGATGTACGGCGCCGGCTTGCGTGTGTCGGAAGCCGCCAACCTCAAGGTGTCGGATATAGATCGCGATCGCATGGTGCTGCGCATCGAGCAGGGCAAGGGGAGCAAGGACCGCAACGGCATGCTGTCGCCGCGCCTCCTGGAGCTGCTGGAGGAGTGGTGGCTGGTCGGACAGCCGACGACGTGGCTATTTCCAGGGCGCGACCCGCTGCTGCCGATCACGGCGCGCCAACTCTATCGGGTTGTGCGCGACACGGCGGATGCGGTGGGGATCCAGAAGCGCGTGTCGCCGCACACGTTGCGGCACAGCTTCGCAACGCACCTGCTGGAGCAAGGGACCGACATCAGGGTGATCCAGGTGGCTCTGGGCCATTCGAAGTTGGATACGACGGCGCGCTATGCGCATGTCGCCAGCAAGGTGCTGCGTGAGGTGTTGAGCCCGCTCGATCAGCTCACGCCGCTCGGCCCCAAGAAGCCCGACCCGCAGTAGACGGCGCCTCGTGTCCCGTTCTGGCCTGGAGATCGCGGATATCTTCCGCGATCACGGCCTCGCTTGGCGTCGCGCCAACCGGGGCCACGTGAGCCACGCGCAAGTGAAGGTGATGTCTGCGATCGAGAGCTGCCGGACGGCAGCCCTCGGCGGGCATGTTGCGCGTTGCGAGAACCCAGCTTGTGCGCACACGTCCATTGCCTTTAACAGCTGCCGTGACAGGCATTGCCCGAAGTGTCAGGGCTCGCAGGCACGCGAGTGGATGGAGGCGCGCAAGGCCGAGCTGCTGGAGGCGCCGTACTTCCATGTCGTGTTCACATTGCCGCCGCGCATCGGCGCGATCGCCTACCAGAACAAGGCCGTGATCTACGACCTGCTGTTCAAGGCGTCGTCGGAGACGCTGCTGACGATCGCGGCTGATCCCAAGCGGCTCGGCGTGAAGATCGGCTTCACGTCGGTGCTGCACACGTG
Organism: Hyphomicrobium sp.; assembly: GCA_025351425.1. Lineage (GTDB taxonomy): Bacteria > Pseudomonadota > Alphaproteobacteria > Rhizobiales > Hyphomicrobiaceae > JANXVY01. Next base: position 1,595 of record JANXVY010000014.1, on the reverse strand, counting down.
GGGCAGTGCCATGACGCATCATCCGCACGTACACATGATCGTGCCGGGCGGCGGGATATCGATCGACGGAACGCGGTGGATCAGCAGTACCGAGGACTTCCTGCTGCCTGTGCCGGTGCTGGCTGCGATGTGCCGCGGCAAGATGCTCGCGATGCTCAAGACGGCGCACGCCGACGGCTGGACTTCCCCCGCGAAAGTGGAGGGCTTTCTGATAGATGAGAGCATCAGGGGAGCAAGATGAGTAAAATCAAGAGCGAAGTTTCCGGCGTCAAGAAGAGGGTCGTGCACGACGCAGCGTTCCGGCGAGAGGCCGTTCGAATTTTGGCAACCGGCGGCAGGTCGATAGAGGAAGTTGCCGTCAATCTTGGCATCGGCCGGTCGACGTTGACCAAATGGAAAACGAAATTGGATCGTGCCGAGCTGATGGCGGGTCCGCACGACGACGTCGAAAAAGAGCTGAAGCGGTTACGCCGCGAGAACGAACTTCTGCGTGCGGAACGTGACTTGTTAAAAAAAGCGACCGTCTTCTTCGCCAAGGAAACCAGTCGATGAGCTTTCAGCTGATCGATGCCGAGAAGACTACGATTCCGATCGAAACGGCGTGTGCCGTTTTGGCCGTCAGCACGAGCGGCTACTACGCTTGGAAAAACCGCAGAGCAAGCCCACGGCAACAGCGGGATATGTTGCTGCTGGCACATGTTCGCGCGCAGTTTGTAAACTCAAATGAAACCTACGGCAGCCCTCGCATGCATGCTGAATTGCAGGAAGAAGGAATAGCCGTAGGCTTACATCGTGTCGCGCGGATCATGCAAGAAAACGGCCTGAAAGCGCGACAAAAGACGCGGTACAAGAAAACAACCGATAGTGATCATGGTGGCCCTGTCGCCAACAACATTCTCGATCAAGACTTCACGACAGAGGGGCCGGATGAGAAATGGGGCGTCGATATTTCGTACGTCTGGACGGCTGAGGGCTGGCTTTATTTGGCAATCGTACTCGACTTGTACTCGCGCAAAATTGTTGGCTGGGCGATCAGCGATCGGATGAAAAGAGGCTTGGCAATGGACGCACTGCGGCGGGCACTCGTGCTCCGCAAACCATCGCCAGGACTGATCCACCACTCGGATCGCGGCAGCCAATATTGCTCCCACGACTACCGTCGGCTCGTGACTGATCACGGGTTGATCGCATCGATGAGCGGACGCGGCAATTGCTACGACAACGCGATGGTCGAGACTGTGTTCAAGACGATCAAAACTGAACTCATCTGGCGGACGGCGTATACGTCCCGCTGGCAAGCAACCAAAGCCATAGGCGAATATATCGAAGGCTTCTATAACCCTCGCAGGCGGCATTCGAGCCTGGGCTACAAAAGCCCCGCAGCCTTCGAGACAGCGTTCCATGCCAATGTCCGGCAGGAGCAAGCAGCTCTCCACTCATAAAGGGGAGGTCCACTGGAAGCTGGGGCGGCAGCGGCCGGATCTACTACACGGACGGATCAAGCGAGAGTATCCGCTGCACTGCCTACTACACGGGCGGCAGCGGCGCGCTCAAGATGGCCATCCAATGCAAGAGCGAGCGCAACAGCATTCATG
>JANXVY010000010.1 GCA_025351425.1 Hyphomicrobium sp. | reverse complement strand
GGGCAGCGGCAGGAAAGAGCGTGACGGTCATGTGTTCCCCCGCAATTTTTCGAGCACGTCGATCACCGGCGCGAGCGCCGCCATGTCCGGCTCCTGCCCGGCCTCCTGCGAGGCCTCCACATGCTCGCGCGCGAGTATATTAGCCAGCCCGGCGTGGATGACCGGTCGCGCGCGCAGATCGCTCAACATCGCCACCAACCCCTCCCGGGTAGCCGCCGCCCCGTCGGCCGATCGGCTGAGCGCCCGCAGCGCCTTGGACAAAACACCCGACGACCGCGCGAGGTCTGGTCCGTAGACGGCGGGCTGCGTCTTGTACAGCGCGCGCAGGATGCCGACCGCTTCCTCCGACGCTTCCAGCGCATCCTCCAGCCGCTTGAGGGCGGAATAAAACGCACCGAGGTTGTTGAGGCTGGTGGCGAGGTCTGGTCCGTAGACGGCGGGCTGAACCTTGTACAGCGCGCGCAGGATGCCGACCGCTTCCTCCGACGCTGCCAGCGCATCCTCGAGCCGCTTCAGCGCGGAATAGCGGACACCCAAGTTGCTGAGACGGCGCGCACGTTCGGGCAGATTTGTACTGTCGGCGCGATCAACTAACGCGAGAGCGACGGCCAGCGACGCCTCCTGCAGCACCGATTGCGGCAGCGCCGCGTGCAGCGCCTCTAACGTCGGCTCATCGAGCGCCGACGCTAACGCGCGCAGCCGCGCACTCAGCGCACCCGGCGTCGTGATCGCCACGTCAATAATGTCGGCGGCGAGCGCCTGCCCGTGCAGCGTGATTATATGATCGAGGTGGGCCGATGCCAGCGCCACGCCGTCCGCGCCATGCTCGGGCTGGGTCGCGCGTTGCAGTATGGTCAGCAGGTCACGGCGGTAAGCCTCGCGCTTAACCTCAGGTTGGGTGTCAATCCAGGCGAGGCAGCTATCGATCAGCTCGGCATCGGCGGTGGTGGCAAGGTGGTGCTCGCCGATGAGGTCTGGCTCCAGATGCACGAGGTCGTCGCCCCGGCCATAGACGGTCGCAACATGGGTGTGCACCTCGCGCACATCGCCCCGCGCGGTGCGGTTGGAATAATAGCCGTCCGCCATGAACAGGCTTTCGGCGGCCCGGCCGAGCGGCACACCCTGCAGCCCCGTCACCTGGGCGACGGCGCGCTGCAAGTCATAGTCCGGATCGCGCCCCTGTTCGCCCTTGAGGTCGCCGAGCAGCTTCTTCCAGTGCGCCCGTTCCGCACCCATGATGCACGGCAACTGGTGGTGGATGCCCGCCGCCCGCGCATCCGGCGACGCCCCGAGCAGAAACAGCAGCGCCTCCATCTGGATGGCGAGTGGTCGCTCATAACCCTCGCCAGACTTGACCCGGGCGAGCCGGGTGGCGTCATGATCGTGGGCCGGCGTTGGGTAGTTCGCCTGCGGCAGAACGGCGGCAAACTCGCGAAACGCGCTCCAGAACAGGCCGAGCCGCTGGGCGCCGGTTGCAAGCGCTGGCAGCTCATTCACGTCGGGCGTGACGACATCGCGCGCGAACAGGGCCCTGACGTCGTCATTCTGATTATGCAGCTTACTCCACCAGTCACCCGCCCCCCGCGCCAGCAGCACGAGGCGGATCGGTCGAGTTTTATCGACCGGGCGCGTCTCGATCTGGTGCGCCAACCGGGCGATGTCGTCGGCGCGACCCTCGGCGTAATCCATGACGAGCAGTAGCCCTTGGTCGCTCGCACCCTCGATGAAATAGCCGATCGCCTTGGCGTAATCGCCAGCCGTCACGGTCATGTGGCTCGCCTGCGGGCGCTCCAGGAAACCAGCCGACCAGCCCGCCGCGCGCAACTCCTCGGCCACCTCAATCAGTAGCCGCGTTTTGCCAAGCCCGCCCGGCCCGTGGATCAGCCGCCCCGCCGCCCGCCGCTTGGGCTCGGCATACGCGCCCCGCGACAGCGCCCAACCCAGCATGTCGTCTTTCGTGCCTTTCCCCGTGCCGTCGCCCGCCTCGAACGGCACCACCGCATATTTCGCCTGCAGCAGTTCCGTTGGCGCGGGCAGGCGATCCGCTGGCAGGCTCTCGCGCTTGTCCGCAAGCAGCAGCCGACCCGCGCGCACCGCTAGCACGTCGCGCAGGATCAAGTTGGTCTCACCGGGCCGATGATACTGCACGTCCTTGTAAGGATCGGGCAGGTCTGCCGCGCGCAATCCGTCTGCCAGCACATGGACCAGCATATTGCGCCCCGGCGCGTTGCCATAGTCGGCCTCGAACTTCACCCAGTCCGATTTAATGGCGTTCGGCGTCCACAGCACCAGGATGGCGCCAGCCTTGGCAAGCTCATTGTAAAGCTGCGGTTTCCACGGCCCCCGCGCGGCCAAGCCTTCGTCCCACCAGACATCGAGCCCGCAGCTTTGGAGAAACGCGACCATCGCACGCGTCTGAACCTCGTCTTTCGACGAATAGCTGACCAGTACCTGCCCCACGCGCACCCCCGACGCAAACTGATCAATAGTGTGCGGCGCAAAGCACGCGCCGTCAATCAACACGGTGCAATTTTGACTTACCACACCAACTGAGTGGGGCTCGGTCGTTGAGCACCAGGAATGGCTGCTTTCCGAGGGTCCGCGATCGCATCGTATTAATGATCATCAGTCGGTTGATTTGCACGTCTCGACGTCCGCTTTCTCCCATCCCGTTTGCGTTTTGACCTGCCCAGCTGGGCTGGATGGAACCAGAATAATAATAAGCTGAACAGGGTTGTTGCTGGGCTCGGATTATCGGCGTTGCTGTGGGCCAGTCTGACAAAGAGGTTTGAGGAGCACTTGGCGGCTCGTCAGGCCCGCCGCGCCAATGCCGTTGCAACATCGAGCAGAACTTCGACTTCATCGTCTGGCAGCGTGAGGACGATTGAGCCCAGTGCTGATTCAAGTCTCATCCGCTCCTTCGAAATCTCGGGCTTGCTTGCCTCAGCCTTGGCCAGTACGGCGAGGTTCAGCGGTAGAACGCGCGCCAGCTTGAACAGCACGTCGACGCTGGGCAAGGTCGCTGCACGCTCGATGTTGGAGACGGTCTCCATGCTGATGTCGGCCTCGGCTGCCAGCGCCTCCTGAGTGAGCTTGCGCCGCTTCCGCTCTGCCCGCACGGCCATCCCGATCTGCTGCTTCAACTGTTCCATGCACCCGGAATGCACTCCGGGTGATGATCACTCTATGCACACCCTTGCGAGTAGGGTAGGTGATTGGCAACGGGTTCCGGGTTTGCAAGAAAAATACATGTGCGGTTCCGGGTCGAGGAGAAGCAGGGGGATCGAGATGGTGAAAGCGCTGGCCACGGGCCGAAGGGAATTTTGGTTTGCCGCGATGGCGGTGACGTTGATGGCGGCGCCCTGCGCGGCCCGAGCGGACGAATGTCTCGACACGGGGAAGACGTTCTCAATGTTGCAGGAGATGTTCAACGGATGCCCGGGCTGGGGCCTGAGTGAGTTTGGAATGCGCCGGTATGTCGATGTTGGCTTAAGGCTCGAAAAGCTGGACGCCCAGCGCTGCGCCAAGCTCGGCAACGCCGAGATGTATCACACACTCATGGAGATGAACCCGGAGATTAAGAAGCTGGCACAGGCCAAGGATTTGCCACGCTTCAGCGCGGCTGTCTGCGAGACCCTAGCGTTGCGGTTCGAGATGATGACGCAGATGGCGGGCGGAAAGCCCATTATTCGGCGGAAGTGACGTTGCGGGTTCGGACCCGGTCTACCGCCCGGCCATCGCTCAAGGAACAAACCATGCAATCATCGCTGCACACGACCCACCGCTGGCTCATGGCCGCTGGCAAAGTCGTGCTCTACGCCGCATTTGCCACGCCAGTCGTGCTGGTCGCAGCAGTAGCAGCCGGGGTGCTGCCGGTCACGGTAGGGACCGATGCCATGGTGCCTGTCAGCGGCGCCATTCTGGCGCTGGCGGCGGCGCTTGGTCTGATGGGGCAGGGTGTCCTCAAGCTGATCCGGCGCGCCGAGCACACGGCTTTCATGGAGAGCCACGGCCTGACGCCCGGCTGCATGGCGCTGACGCCAGAAGAGTTGGCGGAGGACGACAAGCAAGCGAGCCCGGTCAATCAATCAAGGCATAGATGATCGCTTCGGTGGTCATCGGACAAGGGAGTCACAATGAAGAAACTTACTGCAACTTGCGCCGCCATTGCGCTGATCGCACTATCAGGCTCGGTTGTTAGGGCTGATGAATGTGAGGATCCAGGCTATATGGAGGCCATGCTGGTGATGATTGCGGGCAGGAATTGCCAGGACGTCAAGCTAACTGCCTCTGGTGAGGAACTTCGCCAAAAGATTTCAAAAAGGGCGGCCGATCTCGGTGGCGCCATTTGCTCAGCGTCGGGGATGATAGCTCTGTCCAATCAGCTAATGAGCCCTGAGCTGGAGCGAGCCGCTGCGGCTAATGATGAAGTCCTTGCGTCCAAACTGATGTGCGCGGGCGTCATCGGCAAGCTGAAACAGTTCTCAACACTGGCAAAAGTTCCTGATCTTACAACACGCCGGTAGGGAGTACCGGGGTTCATTGTGCTCCAGCCGACGCGCTGGACGGGCAAAAGTCGTTTCGGTCTGCATGACGAGGGCGCACCTCGAAAACGTCGCAGGCGGCCAAATTTGAGGCAGCAGGAGCCCAATTTCAGAACGCTCTCGCGCGCACGCGCTTTGGGCGGTCCCTATTGGACCCCTCAGACGGCTCCAGACGACCAGTGGGAGGCCCTCGAGATGGCAGTAAACACGGGCGATGCGGTGCGGGCTGGGGCACGGCGGTCGCATCGGGTGAAAGATGCAAATTTCCAGGAGCCAACGTGTCGGCGTTGCAAGCCCCCTTCAGAGCTGCGAATGGCGACGACTGACACAGGCGGCAGAGAATACGCGGGCAGGCTAAAGCCTCACGACGCCCCCAGATCGCCGAGGTTTTGCCGGAATAGCCTTTAGGAAGGCGCTACGCGGGCGAAGGGTCTCTTCGGCTGGTCAGAGTGGTCGAGACGTCAAAACCCGGCAGGCGGCCAAATTTGAGTCACCAGGAGCCCATTCCCACGACCTACTCGCGCGCGCGTTGGGCGGTCCCTCTTGGACCCCTCAGACAGCTCCAGACGACCAGGGCGAGACCCGCGAGACGTCAATAACCACGGGCGATACAGTGGGTCCTGAGTACGGCGTTCGCGTCGGGTGGAAGACGCAAATTTCGAGCCGCGATAGTGTCGGCGTTGCGAGCCACTGTCGGAGCTGCCGAAGGCGAGGACTGCAACCGGCGGGAGAGAATAAGCAAGCAGGGAGCGAGCCTCACGACGTCTCCCAGTCCGCGAAGGTTTTGCGGGAATAGCCTCTAGAGAGGCGCTGCGCGGGCGAATGGTGTCTCGGCTGTCCGATGTGGTCGAGATGTCAAAACCCGACAGGCGGCTAATTCTGGATCACTGAGACGCATTCCCTGAGCAGCCCGCGCGCACGGGTGCGTTAGGCGGATCGTAATGGATCGTGATGACAAGCCAGATTACCGGAGAGATGGCAATAAATGCCGGCTATGCAGAGAAGTCGAAGTACGCACCGCCACCTTCTGTTCCCATGTGATCTAACGACCCGGTCGGCGGGCCTCATAATATCATAGTTGGTATGGCGAGAAACCGTCGAAGGGGCGGCGGGCACCACTCGTTGGCAAATGGCAGAAATCGTGATGCCAGCAATCGAAGGATCGCGACGAGTTAGAGACGCATACGCCCCATCAAAGGTACTTCAGGTTCAAAATGATCAGGTAATGCCACGAGTTGAGCTGCGCATGCGGTTTGGTACCGATAGACCGGTCAATTTGATGAAGCAGTTCTTCCAACGCTTCCCTGGGCGAGTAGTCATTGATCGCAGCAAAAGTTTCAACGAGGAGGTGAAAGTCTGCGAGCCCTTCCGGTGAAATCAGCGTCTGCTTGATCCGGCCACTGGATGCCGAGTTGAGCCGTTCCGTAAGGTAGCGCGGGTCATGGGCCACGCCCTCAATCGAAACAGCGACCTCGCGCAACATGTCGATCCATACCTGCCCGGCCGAACCGTACGTCGATTGATCCTGATCCGCCCATTCGAGCAGGCCGCTGTTTCTGCAAGCGGAGCGTCTTTCCTCCCCCGTCACGTCTTCCTCTTCTCCCTCGGCGGTAGCCGATGGGCAGGCAGACGTGACGAGGGTGTTGGAAGTGGACGTGGAGTGAAGTGTAGAAGAAGAGTCTTTGTATGCGGGCGTTTTTTCATCGTCCTGACAACCATCATCCTGAAAAACATCATCCGGTGGCGCATGACGTGGAGTGCCTGTACGAGCGCCCCGGTTGCCGAGCACCGCATATGTCATTCCATTTAACCGGCCGTCAGCATCTCGCCGGACTGTGCCTTGAACAAAGCCACCGTCTATGAGTTCCCTCAGCCACTTACGTGCGGTCATGGGCCTCCAGCCAAATCGTCCACACAGCTCTCTGACGTACACATGCTGACCCTGGGGGCGGGCACACATGTAGGCCAGGGCCGCTACCGATTTTAAAGGCAGCGCTGTGATATCGGTGCGCATCAGAAAAGCGTAACCGGTTGTCACAGGCGGCAACTGAAACGTTTCAATAATCCTGCCGTGCCTTGTCGTTCCATCCCTGGCCCTGGAACGGTTGATATACCCCGCGTCCTGCAATTGCCCAATAGCCCGGTCAAACACCCGATCACCAATGGCGAATACCCGGTTGATATGTCGCCGTTGAAGTGACCAATTTCCGATATGTGTTGCCCGGTAGGCGAACAGCGCGAGACTTTCGGCTCCAAGCCGATCATCGAGCACAACTTCGGTCGGCAACATTACATAGGCCCTGTTGGCCTTAGTCGCAGCGCGCTGCCGTTTCGAACCCGCCGTCTCAAGCGCATCAGACACACCGATATTTGGATTGTCGGCTTCGAATCTGACTTTGCGATCATCCAAGCGACTGCTCCCGTGGGGTCTATTGTACATAACGCTCAATTGGACGCGGGTCGCCAGGATCAGTCGTTTAGACACAATTTCCCGATCCCGAACCTCGTGAAATTCGGGGAGCCGACCTTTTTGAGTTGAGTAGACGGCCCTATCTGAAACCGCCTGCGGGTCCATCAGGATTTTTCGGCGCTTGAGGGGTTGAGCGCCGAACCAAAAAAATTCTATGGTTTCAGATTGTTAAGGTTGCCGACGGTGCGCCACCTCCATGATCATCGGCAGTTCGGCGCATCAGCCGGAGGGCCGGTCGACCAAGGGCGGAATGGAGCGGGCTGATTTGACAGGATGGCTCCAATTCCACGTCCTGTGCGCAGGCCGAGTTCGGCGCATAACCTGGACGGGTGCGGGACTACGTTCCAAACCAGCTTCTTTGAACGGCAGAGTTGTACGTTCGCCCACATGAAGGAAGTGAACAGCTCGGCAAGAATGAATGAGTTCGGCATCGTCAATGGTCTCCGGAAGCTTTAGAGTCACAAACGGATTTGTTTGTTACTTTTCTTCTGGTGGGCTAGATTCGTCGGAGTCCATTGGTTTCTCATTTGGCGGCTTATGGGCCTTCTTTGACGTCAGACGATCCGGGCGACGGGGCATTTCTGTAGGGAGTTGTTTCAACTCAGCCATGAGTTCTGAGTGAAGCCAGCCGCTCAGCCGGGGGCCGTTACGCCGTGGCGGACTTATCAGCCCTGCTGCTACGCGTGTGTATTGCGTCGAGCGCGAAATTCCTCTGATCCTTGCCGCCTCATTAAACGGAACTATACGGTCCTGAGATTCGCTCATTCTGCTGTCCACGCTATTGGGTTGATCGGCACCATTGGACATATCTGCATGTCCCTGGAATGCCGAGTAACCCATCGCGATCGATCAACCAAGCTCAAAAAAACGAACAAAACGTTGACAGATCAGAGGCTTGCGTGTACACAAACTACACGCAGGTATCGTCGCTCATGACAAGCCATTGTATTTACGTCATGTTAAAATTGTCGGCGCGCGCGGACCCCGCCCGTACGGCGATCGCCGAACCTGTGGATAACCATCGCAAGGCCCCAGTCATCACGCCATCCCGATGATCCGCTCCAGCTGCGCACCCCAAGCGTCCAGCGCCTCCTTCTTCTCTTTGTCGTACTTATTATGGTTGTAGTGATCCTTTTTCGCGTGGTTTAAAATCTTGTCGATAGTGTCCTGTGAGACGCCCACATCCGGCATGTGCGTCGCGGCGGTCCGGCGCAGGTCGTGAATTTGGAAGTCGGTGATGCCAAGCTCTTCCAGGGCCGGGCTGGAGCGTTCCATGGCTTTGGTTGGGGATTGACGATTGATCGGACCAGCTCCCGCGTCATTGGGAAACAACCATTTTGAGTTCGGCCCTGCCAGCTCCCGAGCTTCGTTGATGAGCCTCAGAGCGAGCCGCGAGAGAGGCACGCGTGAGTCGTGACCGTTCTTCGTTCGTCCCTTTTCACGACCGTGTTTTCGCCAACCTGGAATGACCACCACGGGCATGTTTGGATTGTCGAAATTGAACTCCGGCGACCTCGGCCTGCCCTTAGCGTCCTCTTCAATCAACACGATCCCGGTGATCTCCCAGATGCGTTGGCCGGTCACGAGCGCAAGCTGAGATGCAATGGCAATGGAGCGTGTCATCGTCACCTCGTCCTTTCCGCGCACTGCTGCTCCGCGGGGCATGCCGGTACGCGTGCGGCGACGCTCATCGGGTGCCTTATCGAGCGCATGCCAGAAGATGGCGATCTCTTCGTGGCTAAGGTACCGCTCTCGAACCGGTTCGTTCGCCAACACCATTTTAACTAGATGGGTCGGGTCGTGTTCGAGGAGGGCTTCTCCGATCGCCCAAATGAAGATGGAGCGCACAAGCTCGAGCACTCTGTTCGACCGGTGCGTCGTCGTTCTGGCCTCTGCTGTCTTGATGCGAGCGTCTGGCTTGGCTGCAACCGCGTCGCGCAAGTTGATGATGTCTGCCTTCTTGATCTCCCTTGCCTTCATCGCGCCGAGCGACGGCAGGATGTGCACCCTAAGCATCGATTCGTCGTCGGCTCTTGCGTTCTTGGACTTGTTCCGATCTGCCCATACTCTCCACCGCTCGACGATGGCCAGGAACGCGTCTGATACCCGGCGCTCACTTTTTTGGCCCGCCGGGTCGTCCCCCTCGCGCACGAGTGGTCGCAGCCTTTCCGCCTCTGCACGCGCTGACTTTAAACTTATATCTGGGTATCGGCCGATCGTCAGACGGCGCTGCTTGCCATCGGACGTGCGCCGGTAGCGAATGCTCCATGTCTTTTCAGTATGACCGGCGTCCGTGGTCGCATGCACACGAAGCGTGAGCCCCGGCTGACCCTTAACCGGGAAGTCGACCTGGACGCGGCCCTTGGGACAGGTTGCTGAAAGGCACTGGCGATCCTCGGTTATCGGTTCGTCCCTCGAATAGACCTTCGGGGCCTTCTTTTGCGTTCTGCGACGGTCGCCCGTGCCATCGATGTCAGTCATCTGCCGCCCCTTGATGCGTCGACTTAGGTCAATGCAACCCACTTTATAGGTCACACCTAGGTCACATCAATGCACGGGTATCAATACACTTGGACGCACATCGTCGGACGCGGCATTTGACTAAGTAACTGATAATGTGTACACAATGCACACAACCTTTTGCCCAGCAGTGTCCAGTCTTACATCAAGTCTTCAGGCTCATAACCTGAAGGTCGTTGGTTCAAATCCAGCCCCCGCAACCAAACTAACCCACTGAAATGACTGAGAATTTCAAAGCCGCCGCAAGGCGGCTTTTCTGCGTCTGAGGCTCCGGGGTCCCACTGGGGTCCCAGCAGCGCACGGACTAAAATGGATGGTGTTGGGATTCGTTGGAGTGATTGGCGATGCCGAGCCCTATGCTGTCGCCTGCCGAGGAGACAAGTGGGCGTCCGCGGAGAGATCTTGTAGTCCTCGACACGCCGATCGAATTTGTTGACAAATCAATCGAACCAGTTCGTTATTTGTTCTCATGACGCTTCAAACCGCAATTGAGTGGACGGATGCGACGTGGAACCCGGTAACGGGTTGCACGAAGATCTCCGACGGTTGTGCGCGATGCTATGCTGAACGCTTCTCAGAGCGCTTCAGAAATGTGAAGGGCCATCCGTTCGAGCAGGGGTTCGACCTGACTCTTCGACCAGCGCGCATTCTACTGCCGCTGCAGTGGAAGAAGCCGCAGATGATCTTCGTAAACTCCATGAGCGACTTATTTCACAAGCAGGTACCGACGACATTCATCGACCAAGTGTTTGAGACGATGGAGCGTGGCAATTGGCACCGCTACCAAGTGCTCACCAAGCGCAGTTCAAGGCTGCGCGACTATGTGAACCGACGTTACGACGCACAGTCAGCACCGCAGCACATATGGCTGGGGACGAGCGTCGAGGACGGAAAGCGCAAATCACGGGTTCGCCATATCCAAGACACGCGCGCGCATGTTCGGTTCTTGTCCGTCGAGCCACTCTTGGCGCCCATGGGTTTGCTTGATCTATCTGGTATCAGTTGGGTGATTGTAGGCGGCGAGAGCGGCCCCGGTGCGCGGCAAATGCAGATCGATTGGGTAAGAGAAATCCGCGATCAATGCATCGAATCGGGAGTGCCATTCTTTTTTAAGCAGTGGGGTGGCTTCCGACCGAAGTCCGGCGGGCGATTGCTAGACGGGCGTGAGTGGAGTGAATGGCCACGCCTCCAATGCAAGCAAGTGAAACAAATACCGGAGAAATTGGGAAATGGCCGCTCCGAAGGCAACGGTGTGGGAATTGGCGCCGCACACACGCGCCAAGCACGCAATCTTGAAGCGCTACCTGCAGGCATGGATGGTCATCCTCAGTCAGGCAAAATTCCCGGAGATCCTTTACATCGACGGGTTCGCCGGACCGGGTGAATACGATAAGGGCGATCCTGGTTCGCCAGTCATTGCTTTGCAGACGGCGCTAGACTATCGGCCTCCGTTGACAGCCAAAATTCATTTCTTGTTCGTCGAGAAAGACAAAGAGCGCTCGGCGCACCTCAAATCACTCGTCGACAAGATGACATTACCTGCAAATTTCGCGGTCATTATCGAAGGCGGCGAGACATTCGAGGCCGCATTTGGGAAGCACCTCCCTGCGTACCAGCGGAACGGCCGCCTGATCCCAACGTTTGCGTTTATAGATCCCTTCGGCTGGTCGGGCGTGCCGTTCTCCATCGTGCAGCAGATCATGCGGCAGCGCAGCTGCGAGGTGTTCGTCAACTTCATGTACGACGAAATCAACCGCTTCATCGGCCACCCGGATCAGGTGTCGAATTTCAATGAATTTTTCGGTACGACGGCGTGGGAGGCATGCAAAGCCCTCACCAACCCGCGCGAACGGAACCGATTCCTCCACGACCTCTACATAAAGCAGATGCATGAGGCAGCTGGCATCAAATATGTGCGCTCTTTCAAGATGTCGAACGACAAGGACGTAACCGACTACTTTCTGTTCTACGGAACTAATGAACTGCTCGGTCTCAAGAAGATGAAGGAGGCTATGTGGAGGGTCGACGAGAGCGGTGAATTCCGGTTCTCCGACGCGACCGATCCGCATCAAGCGGTTCTGTTTGGCAATGAACCGAACGCGGAGCAGCTCAAGCGAAACTTATTGGGCCAGTTCAAAGGCAAGAAAGCCAAAGTGGGCGAGATTGAGGATTTTGTCGTAGTCCATACAGCGTTCCGGGAGACGCACTACAAGAAAGTTCTCAAGAACATGGAGACGGCAACAGCAGAGATTGCGATCGATTGGGCTCCCGAAGGCCGAAAGCGCGGTCAGTACGGCAGCAAAGACATCGTGATCTCGTTCAAGCCGTAAGACTCGCCTCCCGCGCTTCAGCGCAATGACTTCAGTCGCTGATTGCGAGGCAACAATCGAGGCAACCAACGGGGAAGCCGTCGGCAACTCAACCGGTCGCCAACGGTTTCCTGGCAACCTGCTCAGTTGCTCGCCGATTCCCCGCATCGGCCGGCAACTCAGCAACCACTCGGCAACCCCCGGCAACCAAAGACCGCCCGGAGCACAGTTGCCCCGGGCGGCCCTTCAGTTGCCGGCAACTATCAGGCAACCGCGCGAAGCGGGGCAACCGATTTACAGTGGCCCGAACGTTGCCGCCGCACGAGGCCGCGCGCCTCGAAGTCGCGCATCCACTTGGAGACGGTGCCCTTGTGCACGTTCCAGCGGTCCGCGAGGTCATCCTGCGACGGGACCAACCCGCGCAATCCGACAACGTCAGCTGCGGCCTGCGCCTTGGTCGTGTGCGGAATCCGACGCAAAGCGGACAGTGAATACGACGCAAGCCGGACAGCAGTACGATGAAGCCGGACAGCTGGTGATGACCGCCAGATAGCGCCACTCGTCGACAATCGAATCACCTGATCGCTGCCTCTCACAGAGAGGGTCCAGCGATGCCAGCGGAGAGATTGTCGATGCGGAAAGTGCGCGAGGTGCTTCGCCTGAAGCACGCCCTTGGGCTGAGCTATCGGAAAATCAGCGAGGCGACCGGCGTCGGCAAAACGCAGGCGTCAGAATACGTGCGCCGGGCGGCGGTGGCCGGGGTGACGTGGCCGGTGCCGGACGAGGTTGATGACGTCGAACTTGAGCGACGTTTGTTTCCGGTTGCCAGCGACGGCACGGACGTGCGCCCGGCCATCGACTGGCCCGCCAACCAAACCGAGTTGAAGCGGCGCGGCGTCACGCTGGCGCTGTTGTGGCAGGAATATCTGTCCGAGCATCCGGCAGGCTACAGCTACACGCGGTTCTGCGAGCTACACCGGGCGTGGAAGAAAACGGTCTCGGCAACGATGCGGCAGACGCATCTGGCGGGCGAGAAGCTGTTCGTCGACTGGGCTGGCGACACGATCGGTGTCATCGATCCGACGACTGGTGTTGAGCATCGTGCCCGCATCTTCGTCGCGGCACTTGGTGCGTCCAATTACACCTACGCGGAAGCCCGCTGGACGGAGACGCTGCCGGATTGGATCGACGCCCACGTCAACGCTTTTGCCGCTATCGGTGGCGTGCCGTTGGCGCTGGTGCCCGACAATCTGAAGGCGGGCATCACCAAGCCGTCGCGCTATGAAGCCGGCATCAACCGGACCTATCAAGACCTCGCCGATCACTACGGTTGCGTTGTGCTGCCGACACGCATCATCAAGCCGCGCGACAAAGCGAAAGTGGAAGTAGCCGTCCAAATTGTCGAACGCTTCGTGCTCGCGAAATTGCGCAACGCGACGTTCTTCTCGCTGGCAGAACTCAACGCGGCCATTCGTGATTGCGTCGCGGCAATCAACACGAAGATCATGCGGCGGGTCGGACAGAGCCGCACGGAATTGTTGGAGACGCTCGACCGCCCGGCACTCAAAGAACTGCCGAACGAGCCGTATGAGTATGCAGAATGGAAGCGCGCCCGCGTTGCGCCGGATTACCACATCGAGATTGCCGATCACTTCTACTCGGTGCCCTCGAGGCTCATCCGCGACGTGGTCGAGGCGCGTATCACCAGCGCGACGGTCGAGATCTTCCATAAGGGCCACCGCGTCGCGAGCCACCCGTTCTCGCGCGTTCGCAACCGCCACACCACGATGACCGAGCATATGCCAAGCGCACATCGGCGCTTCGCGGAGTGGACGCCGGCGAAGATGATGGACGAGGCCGCCAAGATCGGCCCCGCGACCGTCGCGTTGTTCGAAGCGATCATGAGAGCCAAGCCGCATCCCGAACAGGGCTTCCGGTCGTGCCTCGGCATCATCAGCCTTGTGAAAAGCCATGGGCCGTCACGCGTGGAAGCGGCGTGCCGTCGTGGCAACGCCGTCGGCTCCACGACCTACGGCTCGGTCGCATCGATCCTGAAACACGGGCTTGATCGCGCCTTCGCGGACGATGCAGCGCCTGACGTTCTGCCGCTGCGGCACAGCAACATCCGGGGCTCCGGTTACTACCACTGACACCCGTGAATGCGCGCGCCGGCGGTTCGCCCGCCACCATCGGCGCGCGCACAAAAGCAGGCGGGTGAAAAAGAAAAAGGACCAACAAATGCTCACGCATCCAACCGAACAACGGCTTGCAGCCCTCGGCCTTGCCGGCATGGCGAAGGCACTCGAAGATCAACGGCGGCAACCGGATATTGCCGCGCTCTCCTTCGAGGACCGGCTCGGACTTCTCGTCGATCGCGAGGCCATCGAACGGGAAAACAAAAGGCTCGCCAGTCGGCTGAAGTTTGCGGGGCTTCGGCAGAATGCCATCGTCGAAGACGCTGATATGAAGGCGCCGCGCGGCCTCGATAAAGCGCTGTTCGCCAAGCTCGTTGCGGGCGACTGGATCGACCAGCATCAGAACTTGATCATCGTCGGAAAAACCGGGCTCGGCAAAAGTTGGCTGGCCTGTGCCCTCGCTCATAAGGCGTGCCGGGACGATCGCTCGGTGCTCTATCAGCGGGTGCCGCGGCTGTTCGATGCGTTGGCACTCGCACGTGGTGATGGCCGCCATGCGCGCCTGCTGAAGACCATCGCCCGCAGCCAGCTACTGATCTTGGACGACTGGGGGCTTGCCAACGTGACGGCCGAACAGGGCCGTGACTTGCTGGAGATCCTCGATGATCGGCAGGGCCGTGGCAGTACAATCGTGACCAGTCAGGTCGACGTCAAGCATTGGCACGAAATGATCGCCAATCCGACGGTCGCCGACGCCATTCTGGACCGGCTCGTGCACAACGCCCACCGCCTGAACCTTGCGGGCGAAAGCCTCCGCAAAGGGGCAACCAAACGCGCCTGACTTGCGTGCCTGACTTGACGGGAATCACCCGGCGTGAGTCTCTGGGCTCGTCGATGGGTGGCACTGTCCGGCTTCGTCGTACCACTGTCCGGCTTCAATCGTATTCGCTGTCCGCAATCACCGTAATCCGCA
>JANXVY010000091.1 GCA_025351425.1 Hyphomicrobium sp. | reverse complement strand
GTACTTCCACTCGAACTCGACGCTGGCCGATAGCACGGCGACCGGCACGGACAGCGTCGCTGTCGGCCCGCTTGCGGTCGCCAAGGCAGCCAACGGCGTCGCCATCGGCAACGGATCGACGGCGGCCAATGCGAATGACGTAGCACTTGGCGCAGGCTCGAAGACGGCAGCAGTCAGCAACACCGGTCCGTTTGATCTGACCGGCGGCAAGGCGCAGGCAACAACGCCATCGAGCGTGGTCAGCGTCGGCGATGTCGGCTCCGAACGCCGCATCACCAACGTCGCAGCCGGCAATCTGACGGCCACCAGCACGGACGCAGTCAACGGCTCGCAACTCTACAGCGTGGCGACCGGGGCTAATAACATCGGAAGCACGGTTGCCTCGACGCTGGGCGGCGGCGCCACATACACGCCCGGCGTGGGCATCACAGGCTTCACCTCGCCGGTCGGCGGCACGACGTCCATGACGTTCGCCGATGCACTTGCGGCCCTCGACAAGGCAGCGCAGAAGCAAGGGACGGGCCTCGCGGCAGCTCTCGGCGGCGGCGCCACGGTCGCAGCCGACGGGACGGTTACGGCCCCGAGCTTCGCGGTCGGCGGCACCAACTACAATAATGTCGGCGGGGCGCTTGCCGCCCTCCAGTCGGGCGCGCCGGTCCAATATTCGACCGCTGCGGCCCCGACGACGGCCAACGGTTTCGTGCCGTCGAACAACATGACGCTGGTCGGCAAGGCGGCAGGTCCGGTGACGCTCTCCAACGTGGCGGCAGGCGGTTTGTCTGCAACTTCGACCGACGCGGTGAACGGTAGCCAGCTCAATGCAACGAACCAGAACGTCGCGGCGCTGACCACTGGGAAGGCTGGCCTCGTCCAGCAGACCGGCGGGGCGCCCGGAACTGGCACGCTGACAGTCGGCGCGGCGACAGGCGGCACAACGGTCGACTTCACCAACGGTTCCGGTGCCAGCCGCGTGCTGACGGGTGTGGCATCGGGCGCCGTCTCCGCAACCTCGAAGGACGCGATCAACGGTTCTCAGCTCTACGGAACGGCCAGTTCTGTCGCATCGGCTCTCGGCGGTGGCTCAACGGTCAAGGCCGACGGAACCCTCACCGCGCCCAACTATAACGTTGCCGGCGGATCCTATAACAATGTTGGTGGCGCGCTGACAGCCCTCGACACGTCGGTCTCCAGCTTGCAGGGCAAGGTCAACAACTTGCCGATTTCGGCGAACAACACATCGGGATTTGCAAATCCCGTGGCATCCGGTGCCGATGCAACGGCAGTCGGTTATGGTTCGAGCGCGACGGGCAAGAACTCGGTTGCCATGGGTGCGGGCTCCACGGACGGCGGCCAGGCTAACGTGGTCTCGTTCGGCGCGGCAGGCTCCGAACGCAAGCTCATCAACGTCGCGGCAGGCGCGCTGAACGCAACTTCGACGGATGCGGTCAACGGCAGCCAGCTGAATGCGACCAACATGCAGGTGGCAGCGCTCGATCATAAGGGCGTGCAATACGCAACCGATCCGGCGACCGGTAAGACGACGTCGCAGATCAACCTCGCCTCCGACGCCGGCGGCCCGGTCGTGATCCACAACCTTGCCGCCGGGGTGGCCCCGACGGATGCGGCAAACCTGGGTCAGGTGAAGGCCGAGATTGCCGCCGCAGCGGTGCTCTACGACAAGGGCACTTCGGGTGGGGCGGCCAACAGCGTTTCGTTGGCGACTGCACCCGGCAGCTCCGGACCGGTTAGCCTTCGCAACGTGGCCGCCGCCGTGAACGCTACAGACGCAGTCAACCTCTCGCAGCTTCAGTCGACCTCGGCAGCAACGCTCAGCTCCGCCAACAGCTACACGGATCAGCGAGTGAACAACCTGGCGGCTCTCACGGCCCAGGGGATCAAGGAGGCCAAGCAGATGGCGGTCTCCGGTACGGCGGTGGCGCTCGCTGGCACAGGCCTGCGCTATGATGATCGTAGCGGCCGGACGTCGATGTCGGGAGCGACCTCGTACTACAAGGGTGAGATCGGGTTGGCGATCGGCATCGGCCACACCTCTGAAGACCAGAAGTGGCGCACGAACCTCTCGGTCAACGGCACCCCATGGGCTGAGAAGCCTGAAGTCGGCGTCGTGGTGGGGGCAACCTACACCTTCAACTGACCATTCAATAAACAGTGCGATGGATGGGCCGGGAGTGATCCCGGCCCTTTCAGTTCTTGGCATCGAACGGTTTGACGCTTGCCTCCACTGCGGCAGCAAATCCTGCCGAAGGGATCAAGACCGTGACGGGTTTGGCGACCGCGCCCTTGAGCGCCTGCCCAAGCGAGGATTGACCCGCCGTCGGCTGGGTATAACGCAGCCGCAAGCCCGCTCCCGCGCTGAGTGCCTCAATGTGCGCTGGCACCAGTGTCCATACCATTTGGCAGACCCCGCCATTGCAGGCGGCCGGATGCACCCGGATCGCGGGAGGAGACTTTGGCTTGGTTTTGCCAGCCGGTTTGGTAGAGGCGGCGTCGGCTGTTTCCGAGACGGCGACCTCGAGGCCGGTTTCATCGAACGTTTCGGCCGCCATCTTAAGCAGGGCCGCCGGCCGCCCATCTTCCCCGGTTGAGATCGTCAGCGCGGCGACCACTGCCCCGTTGCCGTCTTTGAGCAGCGATCGTAGCGAACAGAACCGCTTCTTCATCTTTGCGACCTCGTCGCAGACGTAGCTCCACTGTCCGTGCGTGCCGGAGAAGCGCTGGATCGCCCCGTCTTTGAACAGGCCCGGATCGATGGCAACCGACGTGAGCGGCTCGGGTTCGGTTTGTGACGACGCGGTGAGCGAGTTTGCACCAACGAGCAGCGCCACCAGGATCGGTCTTGCAGCGTGCAGCACCAGGATGGGGGATTTACGTCGAAGCATGGCGGTTTCCTCATGCAAGCAGCATCAGATGAGGCGGCCTAAGCTGCTTGAGGATAAAATACAATCTGAGATTGTTATTTTGTGCAAACCTGTGTTTGGGTTGTGGCGAAAGCTGGAAGCAACCTCAGGAGCGCGCAATTGGATACCCTCGACACAGCAACAATGGCGTTGGCGCGTTCCTATGACGAGGTGAATTACGAATCGCGCCCGTTTCCCCAGAGCCATCCTGCGCGGTCGGCGGCCCTTGCCCGGCTGTTTGGCCTGAGCCCGCCCGAACTGGCGTCGGCGCGCGTGCTTGAGCTGGGCTGCGCGTCGGGCGGCAACCTCATGCCGATGGCGGCGGCGTTTCCCGGCGCAACGTTCACCGGCGTGGATCTCTCGCCCGTGCAGGTCGCCAAAGGCCGCGCGCGGATTGCGGAACTTGGCCTCACCAACATCAATCTGCGCCACCAGTCGATCATGGACCTGACCAAGGGCCACGGCGAATTCGACTACATCATCTGCCACGGCGTTTACAGCTGGGTCCCCCAGGCCGTGCGTGACGCGATCCTGCGGGTATCGAGCGCGAATCTCGCGCCATCCGGCATCGCCTACCTGAGCTACAACGTCTATCCAGGATGGCGTCTGCGCGGTGTCCTGCGCGAAGCGATGCTGTTTCGTGTGGGGGACACAGCCGACCCCGCCATCCGCATCCGCGAAGCTCGAACCTTCTTGAACCAGCTCGCCGAAATGACCGACGGCGCGACGGCCTACGGGCAGTTGTTGCGTCAGGAGGCCCAGGCCCTCGCCGGCCACGACGACTATTACATCCTCCACGATCATCTCGAACACACCAACGAGCCCTGCTACGTGAAGGACTTCCTGGTTAAGGCCGAGCAAGCAGGTCTTGCTTACCTGACGGAAGCCAACATCAACACCACGATTGCCGAGAATTTCGGTCCCGAAAAGGCGCGGCTGCTGCGCGAGTTGTCGAGTAATCGCCTGCTGGAGATGGAGCAGTACATCGATTTCTTGACGGGGCGCACCTTCCGCCAGTCGCTGCTCGTTCATGCTTCCAACGCCTCAAAGATCAACCGCAACCTGGAGCCTGCCTGCATGGCGGGCCTGAACGTTCAATCGAGCGTAACCCTCGCCGATGGAACCGGGGACAACTTCGTTCTGCGCGACCGGGCAGGCCGCACCTTGACGACGTCGAGCACGTTCGTCCGCGATGCATTGGTGTTGCTCGGTCGCCGTTTTCCAGCCTCAACCACGCCCGAGCGCCTGGCCGATGAGGCCGTCGAAACGATGCCGGCAACGAGCGAGGAGCAAAACCAAGTCCGCGATGCGCTGTTGAAGCTGG
Source organism: Hyphomicrobium sp. (assembly GCA_025351425.1). Classification (GTDB taxonomy): domain Bacteria; phylum Pseudomonadota; class Alphaproteobacteria; order Rhizobiales; family Hyphomicrobiaceae; genus JANXVY01. Next base: position 15,755 of record JANXVY010000091.1, on the reverse strand, counting down.
TGCTGGCAGGCATGGCCGAGATCGAAGTGATCCCGTCACAGCCCGAGCTGAAGGTTGGAGTTCGCCCGCAGGCGTTGAGCCTTGCACGCGCAGACGCAGCGGCAGGCCGGAGCTGGACGACCAACATGCGTCATGAGTCCGTGCCCCTCACCATCGTGCAGCAGGCAGTGCTTCCCTTGCTGGATGGGACGCATGGCATGGATCAGCTCGTGGCCGCTCTGCGCGAAGAGGTGCAGCACGGCAAGATTCTCCTGCAGCGCGCGGGCCAGACACTCACCAGCGATGAGCAGATCGAGGCCTCGGCCCGCGAGCACCTGACCCACGCGCTGGAAGCCTGCGCGAAAAGCGCCCTGCTGGTCACCGCCTGAACCCGGTCAGGTTGAAACCGGTCAGGCAATCAAGCCATCAGTCCGTCGAGGCCTTTGACGTTGGCGCTGTCGGGGAACACGTGGCCAGCCAGTGCCCCGTCCGGCACACCGAGATGATCACGCAGGATGCCTTTTGTAATGGTGCGCAGATCGCGCGTGGGCTTCAGGTCGCGGGCTTCATAGAGGTTGGCATCCGCCAGTCCTGGCCAGTCCGCCAGCACCCGTCCGCCCTTCACGGCCCCGCCGAGTAGAATTGCGACCGTGCCGGTACCGTGATCGGTACCCTCGGTGCCGTTGGTGCGCGCGGTGCGGCCGAATTCCGTGACGATCAGCACGGCGGTGTCTTTCCAGGCGGGCCCCATGCCGTCTGCAAAGGCTTTGATCGCAGCGTCAAGCCCCGCGAACTTGTTGGCGAGCTGCCCCGTGATGACGCCCTCGTTGGCGTGCGTGTCCCAGCCTTCGAACGACAGCGCGCCGATCCTTGGCCCGCCAGCCGTAGTCATGAATTTTGCGGCCGCGTCGGCGGTGTCGATGAAATCGCGGAATGGGCGCGGCGGCTGTGGCTGTGGCTGCGCGCTTGCGGGCTTGGGTGCGGCCGGGGCTCCCCCCATGGCGGGGTTGGCGGCCATGGCGGCGCTAGCCTGTGCGCCGGCGCTCGCCACGCGGTCGATCTCGAGGCCTTCCGCGAACGCCTTAGCAAGCCCCTCGTCGGTGTGCGAGTACAAGTCCATCAGCCTCTCGATGGTGTTGAGACGAAGCGGCAGGCCGTTGGCCTTCGGCGTCCATGACATCACGGGCGCGGAGCCGCGGATGACGAGCGGCACGACCGCCCCCATGGCGAGGCCCTTTTGCCCTTCGCTGCGTCCCGCATGGGGCAGGTCGGTCAGCGCGCGGTTGAGCCAGCCGGTTTCCGAGAGGCCAACGCCCGGCAGCCCGCTTTCCAGCACGTCCTGGCCGTCGAAGTGCGACCGCCCGCGGTAGGGCGTGGAGACCGCATGAATGATGATGGCTTCGCGCTTCTGGTAGAGGTGAGCTAGGTACGGCATTGCGCTATTGAGGGCGAAGAACCCGTCGAGCGGCAGCCCCGCACCGGCACCGTCTTTCGGCAGTGCGAGCTTGCCGCGCAACCGCACATAATCGGGATCGCCGACCGGGGCTGCGAGCGCGAGCCCATCGACGGCGCCGCGCAAGATGATCGTCAGAAACCGCGGATCGCGCGTCCCCGCGATCGCCGTCTTCGGCAACAGGCCCCACAGCGCAAGGCTGGTAGTGCCGGCCATCAACTGGCGGCGCGACAGCGTGAGGTGCTCGCGGCAACCGGAGCGATATTGCGTTGTGGCCATGGGCGTTATCTCCGCAGGAAATCGGGGCTCATGATCATGAGCTCAAAGGCTTGTTCGCGGGTTTCCGCGCGAGCGACGGCTTGTTTAGTGAGTTCGCCGACGCCGGGCCCGGCAAGATCGGCCAGCACGAGACGCGGATCGGAAGTGCCAGGCACGGACTTCGCAACCCACTCGGCGATGCGCAGCCGCTCCCGGATGGGCGATGGGCCCATCCAGGCGTTGTCGTCGTCCGGCCAGCCCTTGGGGGAGGAGACCTGCCACAATGGCTGGCCAAGCACGGCCGCGAGCCGGTTGATTTCCTGCGGCGGCGTCTGGAGCGAAAATCCCCTGACGAGCGATACGGCATAATCGAACGGCGGCACGATCTTGGCGGGCGCACGGTCCCATGCCTCCGGCGCGCTGACCAGTGCGCGCGTCAGCGCTGCCAGATCGCCGCCACTGTCGCGGAACGACTTTTCGAGCGCAGCGATCAGCGCGGGCGGCGGATTATCCGATACGAAATGCCGGGCGAACTTCCGCGCGATGTTGCGCGCCGTCGCGGGGTGATGGGCGAGGTCCTTGAGCACAGCTTCGCCCGCCGCCCGGCCGGGTTGTTCATATGTCTTCCCCATGACGGCGAACGCGCCCGGCTCGTGCCGGTTCGGCGTGAAGATGAACCGCCCCTGGTCGGCCGCCGTCACCATCTCACCTTGTCCGAACGTCCACCCTGTGATGATGCGGGCGAAACTGGTCACGTCGGCCTGGCTGTAGCCGCCATCCACGCCAAGCGTATGCAGTTCGAGAATTTCCCGTGCGAGGTTCTCGTTGAGCCCACGGTCGCGACCGATCCCGGCTGGCGAGTTGGGCCCGATCGACTGCTGGTTGTCGAGGAAGATAAGCATCGCCGGATGATGCTCGACGGCGGTCAGCATATCGCTGAACTTGCCCAGCACATGCGGACGGATCGCCTCCCGCTCGAAGCTGCCGGCGAGCGCCCGCACCTGCCCCTTTGTCACCGATACGCAGAAATGGTTGGACCAGAAATAAACCAACCGCTCAAGGAATGGCGTATCGGTCGCAACGGCCCGGTTGATGCGGGCGAACGTCTCGTCTCGCAAGGCTTCACGGCGTACCTTGCCGGCCAGCTGAGAAGCCGGAGCTGCCTTTGGCGGCGCTTCGACCATCATTGGGAGCGCGCCGGGCGTTGCCGAGCCGTTGGCCGGTACAGTGGCGGATTGCGAGCTGGCAGCGGTTCCATTTTGCCCGAACGCCTTCATGATGGCCTGCTCGATGCGGGCTTCTTCGAGCGCCGCAAAGACGGCGGGCGACGCTTCAAGCTCAGGGGAATCCTGGATGCGCGCCGCTGCCGGGTTGGCGAGCGCGGCCAGCACATAGCCGCGCGGATCGGCGGCTATCCGTGCGATGTCGCCGGGCTTGGGGCCAAGGCCGAACCGTCGCACGGCGGTCGCCGCGTCCCTTTGTTCGGATAAGCGTGGCGCCATGGATTGTCTTGCTCCTGATCAACGCGCACATCTGGGCATTAAACCGCGCCAGCAGGCATAATCCGTCGCAGATCATTTGGGCAAATCTGAGAGCCGCAATGCGAGCGTTCAAGCGCGCGAGAGAAACTGCCGCGAGCGCTGCAACCCCGCGCGGCGCAACTCCGGCGAACGCAAGCACTGAGCGACTTCGGCGACGAGATCGACCCGCCGCGCTCCCTGGATCAGCAATGCGCCGCTTCCCGTGGCCAGGGGGTCGCACGCCCACGTCCACCGGTGATCCTGCTGCATGGCCGCTTCCCCAAGCGCAACCGCCAGATCGTGCACCACATTGAGGCTCGCATACCGCCCGGTCCACGCGGGCGAATGGGTGGTGAGGGCGTGCACATGCGCCTCCGACGGGATGAGCCCTGCCCCGAACGCCGCCACCCAATGGTCGAGCGCCTGCGCATCGGTAGCGTCCGTGCCGAACTGTTCCAGCAGGAATTTGAGATCGGCCACCCGGTCCGCCCGCTGACTGAGGAAGTAGGCGTAGTTCGCATGCGTTTCCTCGTCCGTTCGCAGCGCTGGCGGCGTTGGGAATGGGGGATGAAACACCGGATAGGTTTGCACGGCGCGGGCGAGCCGCCTGGCGTTCCAGCGCCCCACGAAGCCCGTCATGCCAAACATCGCCGCGTCCTCCCATGCCCCGCCGGACGCCCCGTTGCGCAAGCGTGCAAGCCACGCGACCGACGGCTTTTCGGCGAGCAGATAGGCAGGATAGCACGCCGCGGTCGCAACGCAGCTCAACCCGAGCGCCCACAGAATATTCGGTTGTTTGACGCCTGCAAATAGCACCGCAGACAGCAGCACCATGATGGGAAAATGCACCGCATATAGCGTGTAGCTGAATTGGCCGAGCTCCTTGAGCAGCGAACTGCCCGCCAGCCATCCCACATTGCGCTGCATGAGATACATCAGCAGTGGCGCGAGCCCCAACGCCCATAGCATCCGGCCGAGATAGCAATACGTGTACTGGTAGCTGATGCATCCGGCCGCGATTGAAACCGCTGCAATCCACGGCCAATACCGCGCCAACGGCAGCCCCCGAACTTCGCGATCGGCGATATAGGCGCCCAGCCACCACGCCAGATAGTATTCCGCAAACATGGTGAGGTCGAACTGCGCGCACGCCCACGCGCCGATAAGGCTGGCCGCGGCCGTCGCCGCAAGCATGCGCTCCGGCCCCAGCCGGCGCCAAGCCACCAACGCGAGCGGATAAACGAGATAGAACTGGATTTCGATCGCGAGCGACCACAGCGGACTGTTGGACCCATAAGGCTCGGCAATCAACCCCTGCAGCGCCAGCAACGAAGCGGCAAACGATTGAGCGCTCGTGTCGCCGAGCTTGGGATGGTCGACGAACCCGCGCGCGACCTCGTCACAGATGAGCGTCATAACCAGTGCCAACAGCAACGTGGGATAGATCCGCACCAGCCGCCGCAGGTAAAACGATCCGGCGTCGAAGGGCGCCGATTCAGCCGCCAGCGGGCGGGCATTGGGCCGGTGGATCACATAGCCGCTGAGCACAAACAGCACGCACACGCCAATCGCCCCCGACATGAGCGGCGCGGTCGCGTAAGCAAGTAGCGAGCCGGGCGAGACGTCGAACGGGTGAGTCTTGAGATAGGGCAAGGTGCCCACGAAGAACACTTCCCGGCCATGGGTCAGCACCACGACCAACGCCGCCAGCCCCCGCAAGGCGTCGAGAACGCCGACCCGGCCAACTGCATCAGCACGCGTTGAAGCCGTCGCGAAAGCCTGCGTGACGTTACCAGATACTGTCGATACGGCCACCAAACCACCCCGAACGAACACTCGAAAGTCGCCGTCTGCGCCGCTCATGGAGCTGAAACTCCGTTATATTGCGGCCCCTGCGCGATGCTTTATGAACAATTAAACAACGGGCGTAACGTAAACCTTTAACGTAGGTAAATGGCGCCGAGCCGGGTGGGGGCCGTTTGAGGGACACGATGTGAGTATCGAAAACAACGCTGCGATCCTGGTCTTGGACCCGTCGTGCGCGCAAGCCCACGGCCACCATCTCAATAGCTTGATCGACTTGCGCCAAGCGCTCGCGCCGCACCGGCTCGACGTTGTCGTCAATCGCGCGATTGCCTCGGGCGTGCTGGCGCCGGGCTTGAACGCGCAGCCACTCTTTGCGGCAACCATCTACGACGAGCCGGGACTGGGGCCGCGCCCCAATGGCCGCATCGCGCGCAGGCTCTGGAAGCTGAAGCGCTGGCTTCACTCCGTGCGCGCGTCCACCGGCAAGGCGAAGGCCGCTGCCTCGAACGAAGCCGCGAAGGAAGACTGGGCTTGGTCTGCCTGGCGCACCAAATGGCCTGAACTGGAACCGATCCTGGCCCGCGTCGTCCGCGCGCGGGTTCACCATATCATCGTGCCATCGAGTGATGTCGAACTGATCTGCGGGTTGATCGATCTGCGTGCCCAAATGCCGTTGCTGGCACAATGCAAGATCCACGCGCGCCTGATCACGCTGACGCCGCAGCTCAAGCTGCTGAGCTCGCAGGTCGAGGCGACGCCTGCCTATCGTGCGCGCATCGACGCCCGCTTGGCCAATGTTCATCTTTACGTCGAAACACCCGCCATGCAGCGTCACTTTGCGTCCAACTTCGGCCTCGTAAGCGACGTCTATCCCTATCTGCTGATGCCGCCGGCATTTCATGCCGCCACCCCAAGAGACACCGCGGCGTTCGGCTACTTCGGCGGCAAGCGCAACGAGAAGGGCTTTTCCCGGCTCGTGCCAATCCTGGAGCAGGTGGCGGCGCGCCTTTCGCCGGGCTCAAAACCGCTGTCGTTTTTCATTCACGCGAGCGATGTGAGCGGCAAGGAAGCCAAAAGCTTGCAGGCAGCTTTCGCAGCGCTAGAAGCCCCCGGCCTCGCCATCACCTTCGTGGCCGGACCACTTGAGACCGCCGGCTACAACCAGCGCTTTTCCCAAACCGACGTAGCACTTCTCCCCTACACCGGCGCCCGTTACGGCCTGAGCGGGTCCGGCATTGCCAGCGAGGCGCTGGCAATGGGCAAAGCGCTGGTCTATGCGCAGGGCATGAGCTGCGCCGATTTCTGCGGCCCCGAAAACGCGATTGCAGCCAGCGACAATACGAGCTTCGCCAACGCGATCCTCGACATGGCTCGCAACATCGATCGCTACCGGGCGGGCGCTGCCAGCCGCGCGCAGTCGTATCAGGCGCAGGTCGGCTCGTGCGTGCTCCTGAAGCGGATCAAGTGATTCAAATTCAGCATTATTTCCACAGCGGCGCGTCGGGGGGATAAAAATCGAGCGCGCCGTGCGAACTGTAGACCGCCGGCCCCGAAATCGACACCAGCGCCACCTGAGCCGATAGCTCCTTGGCGTCGAAAAACACATAGCACTGGTCGAAGTAGAACCCCGAGCCGCGCCCCAGCGGGTAGCGCTCGACCGGATAGCCGGCCTGATCGAGATAGACGTTCTGTCCCGTCACGAGGCCGATGGCGTCCTTGCGCGGCAGCTTGGCCGCGATGGTCCGCACAGCCTTGCCGCGCGCGTCGTCGGCTTCGAAGGTGTCGGCCAGCAACTGCCGCAGCAGCACATCCTCGCTGGCGAGCCCGGTCGGCTTACGCTCGAGCCGCTCGTCGATATCGAACCCGTCGAGCGATGGCAGCAGCTTCGTGACCGCCTGCAAGCAAATGTTATAGCCCGCCGTCTTGGGCTTTGCCGGCAACGGATCTTTGAGCCGGATGTGCAACTTTTTGAGCGCGGCCGGCGTGTTGATGAGGCGCATCTCGCTGGCCGGCACGTTCATCAGCTCGGCGAGAAATCCAAGATCGATCTCCTTCATCTCGGCCCCGTATTCGAGCACGAGGCCGTTGAGCGCGCGCGCCTGGTCGAAGGCCTCGTTGAGAATGACAACCTGGCTCGCTTCCGATCGGTAGCCGTGGAACCCGAGCGCCGCTCCAACCTCCATCTCACGCCGCGGGCCGACCCCGGTCACATACTGGAACACCCCGCCAAGAAACGCGATCGCACACGCCGAATAGCAGCTGTGGCCTGCCAAGATGAGCGTGGTCAGCCGGTTCTCGTGCAAGGCTCGCCCGATGTCGATCCCGTCGGCAAGGCTCCCGCCCGGGGAATCGAACGAAACCGCCCAGCTGCCGCCGAGCGCATCCTCCGAGTCCCGGTGCGGCTTGTATTCGCGTTCGACGAACGCGCGGAACTTGGCGGCATCCCCGATTTCGATGCGCCCCGTGAGCTGGAACACCTCGCCCGTGCGCGTGAATTCCGCCGCCTGCACATTCCCCTCGGGCAGCCCAGCCATGAGCACGGCGATGGCCATGCAGGTTCTTGCGTAGCGAGCCCGGAGTGCCATCCTGCGTCCTCAAAATCCGCCGAAGATCGACTTCAGGGCGTTCTCGAAATCGTTCTTGCCTTTGCCCTTGCCCTGATAGGCGTTCTTGGCCGCGAACGGTTCCAGCGCCTCGTCGTCGGGATCACGGTCGCGGCGATAGGACGCCGTATGGTACTCGAATTCACGATCTTCGACCGGCGCGAGGTGATCGGCCGGAATATCGATCTCGCTCCAGCGTCCTTCCAGTGCCAGCGCGATGCGCTCCTCGTGGCCATACACGTCGCGCAGGCTCTTGATCTTGCCGGCCTCGTCGGGCACGGCTGTGAAATACGTGACATGCACCGGGATCTTGGTCTCGAGCGCGATCTTGTTGTCTTCCGGCCCGTCCTCGATCAGCTGGCGCACTTTCGCGCCATCCCACCCCTTGTCGTGCGCGAGCACGAGTTCGGCTAGGCGTATTGGGTTGCGCACCCTCATGCAGCCGTGGCTGAACGCGCGCTCGGAGCTGTTGAACAGGTGCTTGGCCGGCGTGTCGTGCATGTAGACGGCATGCTTGTTGGGGAACAGGAACTTGACCTGCCCGAGCGCGTTGCTGTCGCCTGGCGGCTGATAGAACGTGTAGTTCTTGATGTTGTTGGGCGTCCAGCTGACGGAATGCGGATCGACGTCGGTCTCGCCGCGTTTGACGCGCAAGCCGCTCGAATAGAACATGCCGCCCCCGCGCAACAAGCTGGGCAGCGCTTCATTGACCTTGATGCTCATCGGCAGCACCCAGTCGGGCTGCAGCACGACGGTCTGCAACGCATCCGAGAAGATCGGCGTCTGGTTGGTGACGAGCCCCGTGACGACGCGCTCCGTATGGATGACCGCGTTGTTCTCGGTCATCCGGATCGTGAATTCGGGAATGTTGACCGTGATGTTGGTGGCACCGAGATCGGCCGGCATCCACCGCCATTGTTCCATGTTGGCGAGAAGTTTGCGGGCGCTGGGCGGCGCGAGGCTGTTGAGCACAGCGCGCGTCTTGTTGCCGACGATGCCGTCGGCCGGTTCCAGCCCGTTGGCCGCCTGGAAGGCCTTTACGGCCTCCACCAGCGTGGGGTCCAACACCTGCGGATCGGCAGGCTGGCCGTCGGTAGCCACGGCCTCGACCTTCAGGACGCGGCGTAAGGCGGCCACTTGGGCATCGCGCATGCCGGGCCGGATGGTCGCGGCTTTGGGAAATTCGGGCCCCTCGCTCCCGGCTGGCTTCGTCCGGCGCACCTCGTTGTAGGCGTTGCGCAGGGCCCCGAACGCTGGGGTTTGCGGATTGAATCCGTGCAGCGCAACCGCCACGTCCGCTGCGGTTGCCACGAAATCGAGCACGGTCTGGGGCGCGATCAGTTGCGGACTGCGATCGAGGTACGTCGCAAGCTGACGCGACGGCTCGGGAATGCGCCCGCCGCGCGCATAATTTGCATATTTAAGCACCGCGAGTGACAGCCGCACTTCTGCGTCCGCGATCTCGCCCTCCGTGAAAGACTTGGCGTCTATCGCAAGTTTCGCCGGCACGAGTTCGGCCGCCGGCAGCCCCCAGTCGTCGGCCAGCGCGAGTTCAGCAAGCAGGGCGCGGGCGACAGCCGTCAATCCGTTGGCGTCCGCAAACAGCGGTGCGCCATTGCGCGCGTCGTAAAATGCAGCCACCGCCTTGCGCTCGTCCGCCGTCGCGTCGAGCCGCTTGTCGTTGAGCCTCGCCCGCACCGCCTCCGCCGCCGGCGTTAGTGCCGGGGCCGCGATGGGACCACGCGCATCCGTGGGTGCAGTTTCGACCGCGAACGAGGGTCCAGGCGCTGCGAGCGCCGTCAAACACAAACTCAAAGCGAACGCTGCGGCACGCATGGGCAACCTCATCTGTTAACCCTCAAAATACAGGGCCGCGCGCTCTGATGCCAGCGGAGCGCTCAGGTTAAACACTTGTTTTCCCGCGTACGTTCCATCCTGTTGCCCATTTGCGCCACGCAGTCACGCCATTTGCTCCGCAGCCCTTCGGCTCGGAGATATAAAACGAGGGTACGGGAGCGGTCCGGTTTATCCATCGGCTCGATGTTTGGCATCGATGCGCGATGACGTGGCCGGCAGCCGCCAAAAAATTTTAGTGGGGATCTGGGCTGGCGCAGCCTTTTGGGCTGCGCATCCGCTCCCGTGTCTTGCGTTTAGACCGCGAGGCCGCCGGCCGATCCTAAGCCGGCGTTGTGGCGAGCCACTGCACTCTCGATCCGGGCCAGCTGATGGGTTGCCGAATCTCTGCACAAGACTCGCTTCCCCCAATCCGCCCAGCATGCATACCAGACCCTCATGGGAAGCGATGGGCTCAAGGTCTCATGGGTCGCAAGCGGCGGGGATAACTTTCAGTCAGCGAGTCGCTCGAAATCTCTCCAGCCGTGCACCCTGACACCCCGCTGACTTGAGTGAAGGGTTTCCAAAGGGCGAGCCCTTTGGCCGTCTCTTCACTTTACCCGCCCGATCAAGCCGTCTTCGGCTCAAGGCCATATTCCTGCATCTTGCGATACAGCGTCGATCGTCCGATGTTGAGCCGCTTGGCGACCTCGGTCATATGCCCGCGATAGCGCCCGAGGGCGAGGCGGATCATATCGGCTTCCATATCTTCCAGGCGGCGGATTTCGCCATCGCCCGAGATGGCGGGAATGCCGAGCGCGCCGTTGCTACCGGTCATCTCCATCGTCTGGGGCACGGTATCTTCCGCCCCCAGCAGTGCAGGTCCCGTATAGGCCGGGTTCTTGTCGACATACGCGGGGGCCGCGGGAATTTCGGTGGTGAAGCCATCGACATGCGCCGCGATCTGTGGGAATTCGGCGACCGTCAGTTCGCTGCCATCCGCCAAAACCGTGGCACGGAACACCGCGTTCTCGAGCTGGCGCACGTTGCCGGGCCACGAGTACGACTGCAGCAGGCGCATGGCATCGGCCGAGAAGCCGACGATCCGCTTGCCTTCCTCGGCTGCAAAGCGAGCCATGAAGTGGCGTGCGAGTTCGGGGATGTCGGAAAGTCGTTCGCGCAAGGGGGCGACGTGGATGGGGAACACGTTGAGCCGGTAATACAGGTCTTCGCGGAACTTGCCGTCTTTGACCTGCTGGATCATGTCGCGGTTGGTCGCGGAAATGAGCCGGAAGTTGACCTTCACGGGCTTCTTCGCGCCGACCGGATCGATCTCGCCTTCCTGCAAGGCGCGCAGCAATTTGACCTGCGCTTCAAGCGGCAGTTCGCCGACTTCATCGAGGAACAGCGTGCCGCCGTCGGCCTCCTGGAACTTGCCGATCCGCTTGTCGGTCGCGCCCGTGAACGAGCCCTTCTCGTGGCCAAACAGGATGCTTTCGACGAGGTTCTCGGGGATCGCGCCGCAGTTGACGGTGATGAACGGCTTGCCCGCGCGCTCGCTCTCGCCTTGGATGGCGCGTGCGATCAGCTCCTTGCCGACGCCGCTTTCGCCTTCGATCAGCACTGGGATGTGGGACGCTGCGGCCCGCCGTCCAAGGGCGATGACGCGCGTCATGGCGTCGCCGCGCATGACCAGGTCGCCGAACGACAACGTGCCCTCGACCTTTTTCTTGATGCGGGTGATCTCGTCCTGCAGCGCTTCGATCTTCAGCGCACTCTTGATCGAGATGTCGAGCCGCTCGGGGCTCGCCGGCTTGACGATGAAGTCCACGGCGCCGGCGCGCATGGCACTGATAGCCGCTTCGATGGAACCCTGTGCGGTCTGCACGATGATCGGCGGCATGCCTGGCTTCAGCCCGACGCGATCAAGCACGGCCGCGCCATCAACGCCCGGCATCACGAGGTCGAGAAAGACAAGGGAGATGGAACCGTGGTCGGCCGCTTCCAGGATCTGGAGGGCCTGCTCGCCGCCTTGCGCCGTCTTGGTTTCATAACCAAGGCGCTTGATATGCTCTTCCAGAATGCGGCGCTGGATGGGATCGTCATCGACGATCAGGACACGCTTGGCCATGGGAAACTCGTACTCTACACGACAGGACGCAACAGACGGTGCCGTACGGGCGCCGCGGGGACACTCGGGAGCGGTTTGTTCAAAACGTCCCAATACGGGTCACTGTGCCCGGCTGAAGTAAACGCAACGTTGACGCCCGCGTCGCCGTGAAACTTTTTTGCGCCGCCCTGCAGCTCCAGGCCTCTCCCCCTGTCGCACAACCGAACCAGACTATGGAAATCGGCGAGACGTTACCGGCGCTCAACAAATCCAGATGGGCACGGCGACGCGCGCCCCCGTGCCCAGGTCTGTTGGTCGGCTCAGCGGCGGCTGTTGGCGTTGTCTTGCCAGAACTTCTTGACGCCTGCGGCGGTTCTAAAATCGGGTGTATCGGCAAAGGCCGGTGCGACGGACAGCGAGAGGAGCGCGATCGTGATTGCGCTGAGGAGGGAGCGTCTCATGATAGGTCTCGTCTTGTGCTTCGAGTTTCTGTGACCGGGCTTTCGCGTGCTTCGTCCCGGCTCCGATCAGCGTACCGCGCTTGCGATGGCGATGGTCGATCGGTTAACGGAAATTAGGCGCACAGCAGCAAAATCTAAAATGAACTTCCGCTCTCTGGCCATGACAACGGCGTGCACGGAGGTGACGGCAAACTCACCAAGACGTGACGTGACCAACGCCATCGCCGTCGCAATTGTGTCGCCGTTCTGGCGCGCACGACCCCGATCGCTGTTACGCGGCCGAGCGAACCACCAGCCGCCGCCGCGCCTCGTCGCGCCACCGTCGCGACCCATAGGGCGCAATAGCGAAGCTAATCCACCGGCCACGGGCACACCGCCGACACTCTCGCACCACCAAAGCACGCCGACGGCGCTTTACGCCCCTGCAGCAGGGCTATCGCGCTCTACGCACCCAGTCTCGCGCGGACCACGTCCGCAATCGCCAAACTCGCCGTCAAACCCGGGCTCTCGATGCCGGCCAGGATCACCAGGCCCGCCATGCCGTGCGCCTCTGGTCCATCGATGCGAAAGTCGGGCACCGGCTCGCCCTCGCGATAGAGCTTCGGCCGGATGCCGGTGTAGTCGGCGTGCAGCCGCGACGGATCGAGGCCCGGATAGTAGCTGCGGATGAAGTCGTGGAACTTCGAGATCTTGGCTGCATCAAAGCTGTAGTCGATCTCATCGATCCACTCGATGTCGGGTCCGAACTTGCAACGTCCGCCCATGTCGACGGTTGCATGTAGCCCGAGCCAGGCTCCGTCCGGCATCGGATAGATGTGCCGTTTGAACGGCGACTTGCCGGAGAGCGCGTAGTATTGCCCCTTGGCATAATAGGTCTCCGGCACTTGATAGCGATCGCCGAACGAAAGTGTGCGCGCGAGCTTGGACACGTGCAAACCCGCCGACAGCACCAGCGTCTCGCAGCTCAGTGTGCCGGGCGTGGCCCCCCCGAGCGACAGCGTGAAAAGCCCATTGCCGCCGCGCGAGATCGCGGCCACCGGCGTCTGCAGCACGACCTGCCCACCCCGGCTCGTAAGATGGCCTTCAAGGGCAACCATGAAGCCGTGGCTGTCGATGATGCCCGTTGACGGCGACAACAGCGCCGCCGCGCACGCCACCTCCGGCTCCAGCACGCGGGCTTGTGCGCCAGTCAGCGTTTGCAGATCGTCGACGCCGTTTTTTAACGCCGTTTCCTGGATCGCCTTCAGCTTTGGCAGCTGGCTCTCGCTGGTCGCCACCAGCAGCTTCGAAATCGGCTCGTAAGCCACGCCGTTCTCGCGCGCGAAATCATACATCAGGCGTTTGCCGCGCACGCACAGCGTCGCGCGCAGCGAGCCCGGCGGATAATAAAGCCCTGCGTGGATCACTTCGCTGTTGCGCGATGAGACTTCCGAGCCGATCAGGTCATGCTGTTCGAGCACCAGCGTCTCGCGGCCCGCCGCTGCGAGTTCGCGCGCCACAGCAAGGCCCACGACGCCCGCACCCACCACGATTGCTTCAACATCTGCCGCCATGCACGCCTCCGTTGTCGTCTGTTGCCACGACAGACCAGCGCGCGAAAGGGGCGGACGCGCAGCCGGAATGCACGGCAGTCATCCGCCGTCGAGGCGCACGCGGTAGAGGAACCGCATCCGATCGCCGCGACGCAGGCGGCGGACGCGAACCGAACAGTGCGCTACAGCCTGCCGGATAGGCGCCGCACTGGGCGAGGCTTGGCCAACACCGAAGCGGGACGCCGCGTGCGGTGCTGCCATCACAAGCAGCCGTTCAAGAGCGGGCTCTCGGATGCCGGTTTCGCCGAGATGGCGCACGGTGTTGATGAGATAGTCGAGGTTGTATCCTGAGACGCCGCGCGCGCCGCGGATCAAGTGCGCTTGCCAGCGCAAGGCGTGCCGCCCGACGTAGCTCGGATGACACCGCTCGGCGACATAGGCGAGGGCCGTGATCGTGCGATGCGATCCGTCTTGGAGGTGCACGGGCAGGTGGGCCTCGCGGTAGACGCCGCTGATCAACTCCCGGCGCCGCAACGCATGCAAGACAGCGGCCGCCTCCGACGGGCCAACGCGATAGGCGATCCCATCGCACACGCCGCCCCGATCGAGGCCAAGCACCAGACCCGGCCGGTCGGCGCTGCCCCGGTGATAGGTCGAAGCGATACAGAACGACCGATGATAGCGCTCAAGCCGCCCCCGACTGCGCTCGACAAAGGGGAAATCCGGACGCCACATCAGTGAACCATAGCCGAACACCCAAAGATCCTGCCCTCCTGCCACGCCTTCGACCTTCCTTCGCCCTGTCGTCTACACAAAAACCTGCTGTTCTCCGGCACCGATTGCAAGGTGCGCGTCTCGGCCCGAACTGCAACCGACCAAATCAGCGCCAACCGAGGCGTGCAGCGCGCGTCGCAGAAACGCTTGGAAAACAATCGCGTCGCGCAACTCAGCGGAACGCGCGCGCGCGCCAACCCAGTGTGGCGTTTACGGTGAATTGTTGTAGTGCGCACCGCGCTCCGACGTCATGCTAGGGCTGCCGCCGAAGAATAACACGAGGGGCGTTGCATTGCTCGCGATTGGCTCGGCGCTCTGCCGGCTGCTCCCCGCCGAAGCTACGAAGGATGCTGCCATGCCAAGTCAAGCGATGACGGGATTGGGTCTCGAAAAGAGCGAAGACGACAGTCTGCGCGCGCTCCAGTTCATTCTTGCGGCCTGGGAAGAAGCCGCCGACGCCGGCGTCGCGCCGGAATTGATGGCCTATGCAGCGCTCTATACTGCCCTGACCGATCTCGTCAGCAGCTTCGGCGAGCACCACGTTTCAACGCTGATGGACGGCCTGCGCGGTCGCATCCTCGGCGGGGAATTCACCGTGTGCGCACGCACACAATAGGGCAAGGTGTGCGCACGCACACAATAGGGCAAGGTGTGCGCACGCACACAATAGGGCAGGGTGTGCGCACGCACACAATAGGGCAAGGTGTGCGCACGCACACAATAAGACTGCGTGTCGCCGGGCACGGACGGTCAAGCCCCGAGCGCTTCACCCACTTTTTGCAACATCAAAGCGATATCCTCGGGCGTGGACAGGCGATGATCGCCGTCCGGGCGGGCTTCGACTTCGACATGATCACCGGTTAAAATCGAGACGAGATCGAGCGTGTGCTCCCACGGCACGTCCGCGTCCTGCAAGCCGTGCAGCACGATGATCCGCCGGCCTGGGTCGAAGCCCTTCGGGCCGATCAGATGCTGCTTGCCGTCCTCGATGAAGCCGCGCGTTATCGCGTAGGGACCATCGCCGTACTCTGAGGGGCGCAGGTACACGCCCTGCTCGGCAATGGCCCGGCGCGCGCTCTCGGGGAAGCGGTCCCACATCAATGCCGTCGTGAGATCCCAAGCCGGCGCGATGAGCACGAGCGCGCGAATTTTGGCAGCCGCGTTCGCTGACTTTTCCAGATAGCGGCGCAGCAACAATAGTGCGAGATAGCCACCCGTGGACGACCCGACCAGCACCTGCGGCCCGTCCGTCAGCGTTGCAACGACCGCGTCGACCTCATCGAGCCAATGAGATATGCGCCCGTCTTCAAAGCGGCCGGATGACTGGCCGTGGCCGGAGTAATCGAGCCGCGTGCACGCAACATTCTGGCGCGCGGCCCAATCGGCCACTGCTGACGCTTTGGTGCTTGTCATCTCGGATTTGAGA
>JANXVY010000051.1 GCA_025351425.1 Hyphomicrobium sp. | reverse complement strand
CAAATCGGGCCTCAACACGACACAGCAAACGTATCTTGCTAGTGTCAACTCGTGGATCAAAAATACTGCGCCCGTGGATGCGGTCGTGGACTTCGCCACTGTGCTGCCGGACCCGGCGAACACGACCAACTTCAATGCCGATGCGCTGCACCCGACGAATGCCGGTTATGCGCAGCTGGCGGCTGCCTCCAAAGCGATTACCGATGTGAAGGGATGGGTCCCGTAGACGGGCGCCATCCCCCTCCCCAACCAGCGTATCGGGCGACGCTCAAACGTCAGCCCAGCTTCCCGCGGAAATCTCCGTAGCCGAACGATTTGATCACCCGATACGTCCCGTCCCGCTGCAGGATCGCAAGATCCGGCAGCGGCTGGCCGTTGAACGTATTATTCTTCACGAACGTGTATTGCATCATGTCGCCGAAGATCACGCGGTCGCCGATGCTCAAGGGACTCGCGAAAGAATATTCGCCGATCACGTCGCCCGTCATGCAGGTATTGCCCGCCAGAATATAGGTGTGGGCGTGCACGCCGGGCTTGGCAGCGTTGAGCACGGGCGGCGTATACGGCACCTCCAGAACGTCGGGCATGTGGCAACTGGCCGAGGCGTCGAGAATCGCGATCTCGGCGCCATTGCGGTGGATATCGAGCACGCTGGCGACGAGGTAGCCTGCGTCCACCACGAGACCCGCGCCCGGCTCCAGGATCACTTCGACGTTGAACTTCGCTTTGAAGGCCTTGATGCCATCGATCAGCGCGGCCACGTCGAAGGGCGCGCGGTTGACGAAATGGCCGCCGCCGAAATTCACCGCCTTCACGCGGCGCACATAGTCGCCAAGCTCGCGCCCGACATGCTCGATCAGGCCGACGGAGCCGACGTCGGTTGCTTCGCACAGAGCGTGGACGTGCAAGATATCGATCTCGTCCCACGGCGCGTCATCGAGTTCGGCGCGCGGTGTACCGAAGCGCGAGTTCGGCGCGCACGGGTCGTAGAGCGGGCCGCCCAGCGTCGCCATCGAGTAGCCGGGGTTCACGCGCAGACCGACGTGGATGCCAGGCGCCTTGCGCACGAGCGGCAGAAACCGCTTCAGCTGACGGGGCGAATTGAAATAGATGTGCTTGGCGAACTTCGTTAGTTCGGTCAGCTCGGCCGGCGTGAAGGCCGGCGCGTAAACATGCACCTCCTTGCCGAAATCCTCATGCCCCATGCGCGCTTCGTAAAGGCCGCTCGCCGTCGAGCCATCGAGCACCTCGCGCATCATCGGAAAGGCCGCCGGCAGCGAGAACGCCTTGGTCGCCAACAGCATCTTACAGCCGGTTTCGCGTTTGATGCGGGCGGCCGTTTCAAGATTGGCTGCGAGCTTGGCTTCATCCAAGACGTAGGCTGGCGTATGCATTCCCGCGGGCAGGGTCGTCAGCATGGGCGCGTCATCCTCGAAGGCTGCAATCCGAGCGCCCTATGTGGCATCGCTCGATCGTGGTGGGTAGAGGGAAACGCGAAAAGAGGGGTGCACGCTGGAAATGCCTCACGCGTTCACGCTTGGGTAACCCTCTTGCCTGTACAGTTTCCCTCGGTTGCTTCGAGTGACCCATCTTGATCGGGAAGCCCAGTCTGTTTTGCGTCGGGCTTCCCTTTCTGCTTCACTTTCTCCTTTGGGCCTCACGCGCGCGTCGCGCGTCGGGGTGGAGCCACGCTGCGCGGGGACGGCCGAGACGGCCAACCGTGGCCGGGTCGCATTCGCTCCAAAAGCCCCTGCCGCTTGTGCGCGACGTGAACTCAGTTCATACTGATCCGATGAGCGAGCCGCTTGCAGAGGACACATTTCGGGAACGTATCCGCGCGCGGCTTCTGGCGGCTGCGCGAGAGGTGCTGTCCAACGAGGGATTAGCCGCGCTGCAGGCCAGGCGGCTCGCGCGAGACGCCGCGTGTTCCGTCGGCACGCTGTACAATATTTTTGGCGATATCGACGGGCTCATCCTTGCGGTCAACCAGGTGACGCTACGCGCATTGGGGGAGGCGCTGGAAGCGGCAGCGCGCAACGCCAGTTCCCGCAACCTCGGTGAACGCCTGATGGCGCTGGCCCGCGCCTATCTTGCGTATGCTTGCGCCCATCCCAAGAGTTGGCGGGCCGTTTTCGCGCACCGGCTGCCCGACGGAGTGCTGCTCCCGCATTTCTACGCCGCCGATCGCAGCAGGCTGCTCGCGCTCATCGAAGCCGAACTTGTGGCGGCCATCACCGAGCCCCTAGACCGCCGCGTCGCCGCGCATGCCTTGTTCAGCGCGGTGCACGGTATCGTGCAGCTGTCGCTCGACGAAAAACTTGTCGATTTCGACGCCGGCCAGTGCGAGCGGCAGATGCGGTTCATCGTCGAACACGTGGCCGCCGGACTGACGGAGGATGCGTCACGCGCCACGCCGTCCGATGCTATTTGGGCCGGAGACTGAGCACCTCGGCCTCGAGTTCGGCTATGCGGGCCTTTAACCCGTCGAGGGAGGGCGTCAGCTCGGCAAGGGTGAAGCGTGGCGTGATGTGCTGGGAACAGTTCCAGTCGAAGGCTTCGACGTCGATCAGGAACCCCCGCTCGACCTTCGCGCCATAGTCCGCATCGACGAGGGCGGCGGCGAGCTTAGTGTCTGTGCTCAGGTCAACCGTGCGCACGCGGCCCAGCATTTTCAAGCGGGCGCGGCGGCTGTAATCCATGAAGAAGAACGCCGCGCGGTTGTCGCCGGCCAGATTGCCGATGGAGACGTACTGGCGGTTGCCGCGGAAGTCGGCGAGGCCCAGCGTGCGATCGTCCAGCACCTTCACGAAGCCCGGCTTGCCGCCGCGATGCTGGATATAGGGCCAGCCGCCCGCGCCCGCCGTCGCCATGTAGAAGCTATCGCGGGTGGCGATGAGCGCCGCCTCGTTCTCGCCCAGCCGGTCGGGTTCGGCCACGCTGCCGTCGTGGCGGGCGTAGGCGTTGCGGCTGCCATGCCGCTCCTGCGCGGCTTTGACCGCGGGCGTGAAGACTTGAGCAAGGTAACGCGAGGTCATTGGGCTGCTCCATCGAGCAGATCGCCAGAGAGGTTCGCCAGAAAATTCGCAAAGGGCCGGGACGAGCCCAGCCCACGCGACATCACGAGGCTGCCGTGAAGCAGCATCACCGCCCGCTCGGCCCGGGCGCGGGCCGCCTCGGTATCGAAGCCTGCCTGCTGCGCCACCTGTGCGAACGCCTGAATGAGCGCCTGGAACGCGCCCTTGATCGCGGTGCTAAAGGGGCCAGGCTCCGCGCGCGGGGCCGCCAGAACGTTCAAAAGGCACGCCTGCCGGCCGCCCGAGTAAAAACCGTTCAACCGCTTCGCGACCGCTGCGAGTTTTTCGGCGGGCGGGGCGTCGCCCTTCAACGGGTCGATCACGTTTGCCCCGTACCACGCGAGGGCTGCGGCCAGCACCTCGTCTGCCATCTGCTGCTTGCCGGCGGGAAACCGGTGGTAGAGGCTCGCCTTGCTCAAGCCGCTCGCCTCGGCGAGCAGCGCAAGGGATGCGCCCTCGTAGCCGGTATCGCGAAACACGCAGCTCAACCGCGCGATCAGGTCTTCGTCGTCAACCGATTGGGGGCGGGCCATCTCGTTCCTTCCGCCCGGCCAGGCCGGACCATCAATTTATTACCGAACGATCTGTAACAAATTATCTTGACGCGATCAACAGCTTCGTGCATTTTTATTATACCGATCGTTCGGTATTATATTTGCAATTCACTTGTGCAACCAGGAGCCAGCCATGACCAAGACCGCCATTGTCGTGTTTTCTGACCCCAAGCCAGGCAGCGACGCGGCGCTCGGGCGGCTCTTCAACGCCCTATTCCTGACCTACGAACCGAAGGACAAGGGCCAGGACGTTTTGCTCATCTTCCAGGGCGCCGGCGCGCGCTGGCCGGCCGAAGTAACCAAGCCCGTGCATCCTGCGAAAACACTCTATAACGCGGTCGCCGATAAGGTTGCTGGCGTGTGCGGGGGCTGCGCCGACGTAGTCGGGGCTACGGCCGGCGTCCCGGCGACCGGTCGGGCTTTGGTGCGTGACAAATCCATCCCGGGCACGACCGGGGTGCTCGATCTGTCACGTTATCTCGACGGGGGTATCGTCTCGTCTCGTTTTGAGATCTGACAAAATTTGGGTGATCGCCGCTGCCTGTTGCGGCGGCCATCCCACACCCGGCGATCAGGAGCCGCCGCGCCGGCCGCCGCTGCGTTTTCCCGAACCGCCGCTCGACGCTCCCGTTGCTTTGGAGCCGACACTCGTACCGGCCGCCGCTGGCTTGTTCTTGTCATTGATCAGGCCAGCGATGCGGGTGCCGACCGGGCCGTACCAGCTCTTGACCTCGTCGCACTTTTCCTTGGCCAGCAGTTCCGAGGCGGGCGGGGGCGCATCGATCAGCTTCTGCATCTGCTGCGAATAGCCCCGCGTGTAGGCCTCGGCCTTTTGAGCGGCGGCATCGGCGAGAGCGTGCTCTTTCGGCGTGCTCACCATCTCGCAAGTCTTGAACGCCCAATCGATATAGGCTGCATCCTCGCCGGTGAAGGCCTTTTCGGCGGATGCTGCCGGGTGAGCACCGAGTAGCCCCGCACCTAGCGCGGCGGCGATAAGCCTTGAAATTCCTTTGCTGCGAGCTTGGCGCATCGAAATCCTGCTGTCTGTTTGCGACTGCGACGCGAGCGGAAAAACGACCGGCGCAGTCCTGCCACCGGACGAACGGCGGTATCGCCCGGCTTCCGTCGTGGACAGGCTAGCACATTGGTCGGACTTGATATTTTTGGGCCATCATATCGCCGTCACCGACGGATGTATGCCGTAGTTCGCGTTTGGTCTTTCAGTTGCCGTTCGATGGAGATCACAAATGGCCCTTTCTAAAGCGCTTCTCGGCGTCGTCCTTTCGGCATCGCTCGTAACGTGCGCCCTGTCTACGCCAGCGTCCGCCCTGCCTTTCGCGGGTTCGCCGGTTCTGCATGCCGACACTGGCCTGACCCAGATCGACTACCGGCGCGGCGGACACAGCGGCGGCGGCGGTCTCGCCATTCTCGGCGGGCTTCTGATCGGCGGCGCGATCGTTGCTGCTGCAATCTCCGAGAACCGCGCGAGCGACAGCGCAATGCGCCGGTGCGCCGCCAACTACCGCTCGTTCGATCCGCGCAGCGGCACCTACATCGACCGCAATGGTGACACGCGCGTGTGCCCGTATCTCTATTGATCGGTCAACGACCTCGCTAAGCGACCGCGGCGCCCGTTGGCAGCCGTGTCGCCCGCGGCCTGGATTGCGCCCCCCGTCGATGGTCCAGGCCGCACCTTCCTCTCTCGAACCGGAACTCAGCCCTATTTCTGACGCCCTGCCATTCCCTGGATTTGCGCGCTATGCGACCCAGCTGGCCGCTGGAACGATTTGCGTTGCGGGCCTCATGATGGCGGGGTGCGCCGCGCCATCGACGCTGACGCCTGGGAGCGTCGGATCTCTGGGGGCCTCGCCCTCGAAGCGGCCGCCGCCGGGCGCGGAGACGCGGTGGACGTGCGCCGCGCTCGAAAACGCGATTGCCGCCCAAGTCACCAAGATCGCGGCACTGAAATTGAAGGCGAAGGCTGAACTCGCCGCGCCGCCGCCAACGGTCGAAGCCATGTTCACCCGGCTAACAGGTCCGCCGGGTGCCGGCAGCGCTGTTGCCCGCGAGATCTCGACCGAACGTAAGACAGCCGATGGATATAACGAGCTGCAGGGCCAGAAAGGCTGTGCGCGCACCGATATCGACGCCAAGATCGCCGGCGCGCCACCGCCTGCGCCTGCTTCTCCTGCGGACACTAAGAACTCCGCCAGGAGTAGAGGCGCGCCTGCGCGTTGAGTTGGGCTGCGGGGCTAGATGGACGCCGCGAGGCCGAGCCGTGGCCATATTTTCGGCCCAGATTGGAGCTAGCTTGATCGCGGGGTGTTATCGGGCAGAAAAAATATCTGCCAGCTGAAGGTCAGCTCGAGATGAGAACCCCGCTCGCCGCGCCCATGATCCTGCTCGCCCCGCTCAAGCAGGCCCTTGCCGCAAACCCGCATCACCTGACTGGTTTGTTCACGCTGCTCGGCGCAATCGTGCTGTCGGTCGTTGCTGGCTGCGTGTTGGCGCTCAATCGCGTCACCGAGTAGAGCGCCACACCTTCAGCTTCAGGTCTTCACCGCAAACAGATCGTCCTGCTCGTTGGCGGCGAGTTCTTTGACGTGCCAGGGCAGGCCCTGTCTGGCGAGTTCTTCCAGGAACGGCTTCGAAGGGAACTGCTCGACGTTCTTGACGCCGTTGCCGCCCCATTCGCCCTTGAACAGCATCATCGCGCCCACAACCGGGGGCACGCCCGTCGTGTAGGACACGGCCTGCGCCTGGACTTCCTGGTAGCACTGGGCGTGGTCGCAGACGTTGTAGATGAATACGCGCTTGGGCTTGCCGTCCTTCAGGCCGTCGAAGATGCAGCCGATGGACGTGCGGCCCGTATAGCCCGCGCCGAGCGAAGACGGCGGGGGCAACAGCTCCTTCAGGAACTCGATCGGGATCACCGGATGGCCCTTGTACATCACGGGGTCGATGCGGGTCATGCCCACGCTTTGCAGTACGTCGAGGTGCTTGATGTAGTTGTCCGAGAACGTCATCCAGAAGCGGATCTGCTTCAGGCCCTTGATGTTCTTGACGAGGCTTTCCTCTTCCTCGTGGTAGATCAGGTAGCTCTTGCGCTCACCGACTTCCGGGTAGTCGACCATGCAGTTGATCGACAGCGCGTCGATTTCGATCCACTGGCCGTTCTTCCAGTACTTGCCCGCTTGCGTGACTTCGCGCAGGTTGATCTCGGGATTGAAGTTGGTCGCGAACGACTTGCCGTGGCTGCCGTCGTTGCAGTCCACGATGTCGATCGTATGGATGACGTCGAACAGGTGCTCCTGGGCGTAGGCGCAGAAGATGTTCGACACGCCGGGGTCGAAGCCGCAGCCCAGGATGCCGAGAATGCCCTTATCTGCGAACTTGGGATCGTAGGGCCACTGCCATTTGTAGCTGAACTTGGCTTCCTCGCGTGGCTCGTAGTTGGCCGTGTCCATGTAATGGACGCCGGTCGCGACGCACGCATCCATGATCGTCAGATCCTGGTAGGGCAGCGCCATGTTGATCACGAGATCGGGCTTCGTATTGTTGATCAGGTCGATCACGGCTTCGGTGTAGTCGGCGTCGACCTGGTGGGTGTGGACGGGCGTGGCGCATTGTTTGGCCACCGCTTCGCACGAGGATATCCGGCGCGACGCGAGATGGATCGTCTTGAACACGTCGCGGTTCATCGCGGCCTTCTTCGCCGTCACGGAGCCTGCGGCGCCCGCACCAATAATCAGAAGTGTTTCCAAGATGGTCTCCCACGCGTTCAAAGCCTGAACGGTGCGAGTTAAGGGAGATCGCTGTCATTTACAACAGGATGTCAGCTGTTTGGGCCAACCGGGAAGGCGTGGGTAAAGATCTGGTTGTCGGTGTCGGTCGCAGAGATGGTCATCTGCGGCGCACCGTTGCGGCGGAAGTCGAACTCGATCACGGGGTTTTCGTTGAGCGCGATCGAGCCTTCTATGCTTAACACCGGTTCGTCGCCCTGGCGCACGGTCAGCTCCTTGACCATCTTCAGCGGCGTATACAGCAGCGTAATCTGGTCCAGCACCATGCCCGTGTGGTTGGGGTGGGACAGCTCGAAGCGGACGCGCTGATTGACGGAACTCGCGGCGACGCTGGCCGGCACATCGGCGAGCTTCATCTTACCCATGTTGGCGGCGGCGATTTCAGGCGGTGTCGAGGGCGGGGCCGAACAGGCGGCCTGACCGCCGGGGAACTTTATCAGCTGCGACACCATGTAGAGCGAGCCGTCGCTCGCTTCCACGACTGCGCGCACGTCCGACTGCTGGTTCAGCCGGAATTTGATGCCGAGCCCCACATGGTCGCGCCCGGGACCGAACTTGAAGGCGGCTGCCACCGGCGAGGGATTGTTGTCGATCACGAAGGTCACGGCTTTCACCGTGCGGCCGTCCGTAAGCTTGGCGTCCACCTCGAAGGGCACGGCGCGAATGTCGTCGGGGCGGTAGGGGACTTTGATCGAGACGATGCCGCGGCCGTCGAGAAGTGGGCGCTGGCCGAAAATTTCCGAGCGCAGGACGTCCTCGAACACGCCAGCGCGGGCCGGTGCGGCCACGCACAGCGCGAGGAGTGCTGACACAAGGCTCAAACGAAGAATTCGAGACGTCATAAAAACCCCTGCAACCGAAATGGTGCCGACTTGGCGTCGAGTGTCTTATTGTGCAGGGAAAATGTCAATTGCCGCCGAGCAAGTGTAGGCCAAAGGGCTCGCCCTTTGGAAACCCTAAGTTTTCTGAAACCAACTCGCTGGCTGCCGCTTCGCTAGCTGGCTGCCGCTTCGCGGTGGGCGATGCGACGTTCCGTGCCGGCAACAAGCGCTTCCAGGATGGCGTCGCGCGTCTGGGGGTCGCCGTCCAACGCCACATGCTGGGCTTTTGCGATGGCTCTCAGCTGGGCGACGTCCGTCACATCGGTCAGCCTGGCCAGCAACGCGTCCTTGCCGCCCTTGCGCATCACGACGATCAGGCTGAAGGCGTGAGGGTCGAAAGTTGCCGCATCCGCGGGGACCGCAGGCTTAGACGCCGGCTGAGCTGCGGGCGGCGCTTCCACGGGCTTTGGCGCATCCGCCAAAGAAACCTTCAGCGGGCGGCGCACGGCCATCGGCAAGCGCACCCTGATCTGGGCGATTTCCCTGGTGCAGGCTTCGGTCAGCCGCTCGGCCGCGTCTGGCGTGACGCCGGCCTCTGCGCGAAACAGGTCGCGGAAATACTTGCGCTGACTCTGGCCCGAAAGCGGTCTCGTGTTCTTAGCCATGGAGCTTATGCCGCCAATCTGAGGGTGAGGCGGGATGCCACTTCTTCGTAGAGCGCACGCACGTTAGGTGTTGCATCTCCATACTTATCATCGATTCCGCGCAAATCATCACGGAAATCGAAGGCGTCGGCGATCGCGCTGCTTTGGGGCAGACGCGCGCTCAACACCGGATGGTCGAGCGCGATTTCATCGAAGATGTTGCGCTCGCGGCTACTGTCGCGCATCGCGTTGGCAACGCATGCATAGCGGCGGGCATCGAGGGGGATTTCCGCGAGGTCTGTGCCGTTGCGCTTGCTCTCGATCAACAGCGCCACCCGGTCGACGGCGAGCTGGGATACGTAATCGGGGCGGAACGGCACCAGCACGAGGTTCGCCGTCTTCAAGGCCGCAAGCGCTGCAAACGACAGCCCCGGCGCGCAATCGAGGATCACCACATCGTAGTTGCCTTCGAACCGGCGCAACATCCGCTCCAGACGGCCACGCATGCGCGAGCTGACGATCTCTGGGTCTTTGGCGGCGCGCGCTTCCTTGACGTACAGTTCGCCCTGCGCATCCTCGAGCAAAAGCGATCCCGGCAGCAGCGAAATGATCGGGCGCTTGCCGTTGGCGGCCGCGACATCGCCGACCTGATGGACGAGATAATCCCGGGGCGCGCCGGCGGCCTCGTCGAAGGTATCGAGGAAATAGTCGGCGATCGTCTTGTTGGCCTTGCGCGCGGCCAGCCACCCTTCGCCGCCTTGAAGGATGAGCGACGCGTTGCACTGGCTGTCGAGATCAAGCAGCAGCACGCGCTTGCCGCCCCAGACCGCGAACGCGTGGGCCAACATCACCGAAATCGTCGACTTGCCGACCCCGCCCTTGCGGTTGGCCACTGCGAGAAATTCTGCCATCAGGGTTATTGTCCTCGGGTCCGTTCATCAGCAGACCTCATGCGCAGATTCTCGTGTCACGATCTAGCTTTTTGGCCTCACGCGCTGTGGCGCTCCGGCCGGGGCGGCGCACCGGCGCCGGGGGCGCTTGCGCCCCGAAGCGGCTGCGCCGCTTGAAGGTGGCCCGATAGGCCTCTCGCGCTCTGATGCGGCTGCGACGCTTGGAGTTGGCGGGGGTGGTCCTTGAGGACGGCCAACTGCGGCAATGTCGTCCGTCTCTGGTTGAACCGTGTTCGGCTGGGGGAAACGGCGCAACAGACGTTCACCACTCTTGATATGCAGATCGACCGCCACGATGGCAATCTGCTAGACGTAGCTTCCGCCCCCCACTTCCCAACGAGGACTTCCCATGTCGCGCCGCTATTTTGGAACTGATGGTATTCGCGGGCTGGCCAACCGGCATCCGATGACCTCCGAGATCGCGCTCAAGGTCGGGATGGCCGCCGGCACCGTGTTTCAAAAGGGCGCGCACCGGCACCGGGTGGTGATCGGCAAGGACACGCGGCTTTCGGGCTATATGCTGGAGGCGGCGTTGATGTCGGGCTTCACGTCGGTCGGCATGGACGTGTTCCTGCTCGGGCCGATGCCGACGCCAGCCGTCGCCATGCTCACGCGGAGCTTGCGCGCCGATCTCGGCGTGATGATCTCGGCGTCGCACAACCGGTTCGACGACAACGGCATCAAGCTGTTCGACCCCGACGGATACAAGCTGTCGGATGAAACCGAACTTGAAATCGAAGCGCTGATCGACGGGCCGAGTTCCAAGATGCTGGTCGCACCGGACCGTATCGGGCGGGCGACGCGGGTGGAAAGCGCGCAGGAACGCTACATCGAATTCGCCAAGCGCACGCTTCCCAAAGACCTGAGGCTCGACGGGCTGCGCATCGTCATCGATTGCGCCAATGGCGCTGGTTACAAGGTGGCGCCGGAGGCGCTGTGGGAACTGGGCGCGGAAGTCATCAAGATCGGCGTCGAACCTAACGGGCGCAACATCAACGACAAGTGCGGCTCCACCGCGCCGGGCATCCTATGCGACAAGGTTCGCGAGCTGCGCGCCGATATCGGCATTGCGCTCGACGGCGACGCAGACCGGGTCGTCATCGTGGACGAGAAGGGCCAGATCGTCGACGGCGACCAGCTGATGGCCGTCATCGCCGAGAGCTGGAATTCGCGCGGAACACTGCGTGCTGGAGGCATCGTCGCGACCGTGATGAGCAACCTCGGCCTGGAGCGCTATCTCGAGGGGTTGGGCCTCACCATGGCGCGCACGGGCGTCGGCGACCGGTACGTGGTCGAGCATATGCGCAAGCACGGGTTCAATGTGGGCGGCGAGCAGTCCGGGCACATCGTGTTGTCGGATTATATCACCACGGGCGATGGATTGGTCGCGGCGCTGCAGGTGCTGGCGGTCGTGGTGACGACGGGCAAGCCGGTCAGCCAGGTGACCAGCCGGTTCACGCCGCTGCCGCAGCTGCTGCAGAATGTGCGCTATGCCAAGGGCAAGCCGCTTGAGGATAGCCGGGTGGTCAAGGCGATCGACGCCGGCAAGAAGAAGCTTGGCAACAACGGGCGGCTCGTCATCCGGCCGTCGGGCACCGAGCCCGTCATCCGCGTGATGGCAGAAGGCGACGACGAGGCGCTGGTCTCGATCGTGGTTGGCGATATCGTCGAAGCCGTGCGGCTCGCTGCGGCTTAAGGGCGGGGGAGACGCAAAAACGCCCGCCGGGATGAGCCGGCGGGCGTTCTCAGTTTCAGACGTCAGGCGCGTGGCGCTGACGGCACGATTATTACATCATGCCGTCCATGCCCATGCCGCCCATGCCGCCGCCGTGGCCGCCGTGGCCGCCAGCATCCTTCTTGGCGGCATCCGCAACAGCTGCTTCGGTGGTGATCATGAGGGCTGCGATCGAGGCCGCGTCCTGGAGGGCGGTGCGAACCACCTTGGCCGGGTCGATGATGCCCTTTTCGATCATGTCGCCGTACTCGTCAGCCTGGGCGTCGTAGCCGAAGTTGGCCGAACGGCTTTCAAGGACCTTGCCGACCACGATCGAACCTTCGACGCCGGCGTTGTCGGCGATCTGGCGGATCGGGGACTGCAGCGCCTTCTTGACGATGGCGATGCCAGCATCTTCATCGGCGTTGAGGCCCTTGACCGTGATGGCGTTGGTCGCCTTCAGCAGCATGACGCCGCCGCCTGCAACGACGCCTTCTTCGACGGCGGCCCGGGTTGCGTTGAGCGCGTCATCGACGCGATCCTTGCGTTCCTTGACTTCGATTTCGGTCGCGCCGCCGACCTTGATCACGGCGACACCACCGGCAAGCTTAGCCAGACGTTCCTGCAGCTTTTCCTTGTCGTAGTCCGAAGTCGTTTCTTCGACCTGGGCCTTGATCTGGTTGACGCGGGCTTCGATGTCCTTCTTCTTGCCCGAGCCGTCGATGATCGTCGTGTCTTCCTTGGTGATGGTCACGCGCTTGGCGCGGCCCAGCATGTCCAGGGTGACGTTTTCGAGCTTGATGCCTAAGTCTTCCGAGATCGTCTGACCGTTGGTCAGGATCGCGATGTCTTCAAGCATCGCCTTGCGGCGGTCGCCGAAGCCGGGAGCCTTGACGGCAGCAACCTTGAGGCCGCCGCGCAGCTTGTTGACGACGAGGGTCGCCAAAGCTTCGCCTTCGACTTCTTCAGCGATGATGAGCAGCGGCTTGCCGGTCTGGACGACGGCTTCGAGCACGGGCAGCATCTGCTGGAGGTTCGAAAGCTTCTTTTCGTGAATGAGAATATATGGATCGTCGAGTTCGGCGATCATTTTTTCGGCGTTGGTGATGAAATACGGCGAGAGATAGCCGCGGTCGAACTGCATGCCTTCGACGACGACAAGTTCGCTGTCGAGGCTCTTGGCTTCTTCAACGGTGATGACGCCTTCATTGCCGACCTTCTGCATCGCTTCGGCGATCATCTGGCCGATGGCGGCTTCGCCGTTCGCCGAGATGGTGCCGACCTGGGCGATTTCTTCGGAGTTCTTGACCTTCTTGGCCTTCTTCTTGATTTCTTCGACGACCTGGAGGACGGCCTTTTCGATGCCGCGCTTCAGATCCATCGGGTTCATGCCGGCAGCAACCGACTTCAGGCCTTCGCGGACGATCGCCTGGGCGAGAACGGTCGCGGTGGTGGTGCCGTCGCCGGCGACGTCGTTGGTCTTGGAGGCGACTTCGCGCACCATCTGGGCGCCCATGTTCTCGAACTTGTCTTCAAGTTCGATTTCCTTGGCGACGGTGACGCCGTCCTTGGTGGTGCGGGGGGCGCCAAACGACTTTTCGATGATGACGTTGCGGCCCTTGGGACCCAGCGTGACCTTCACGGCGTTGGCGAGAATGTCCACGCCGCGCAGCATGCGCTCGCGGGCGTCGGGACCGAATTTAACGTCTTTAGCTGCCATGGGGCAAAGCTCCTGAAATGTGGGGGACTAGATGACAATGAGGCGGGCTAGCTGGATTATTTATCCAGGATGCCCATGATGTCGCTTTCCTTCATGATGAGGAGTTCGACGCCGTCGATCTTGACTTCGGTGCCCGACCACTTGCCGAAAAGGATCTTGTCGCCCTTCTTGACGTCGAGGGAGACGATCTTGCCAGCTTCGTCGCGCGCGCCGGGGCCGACGGCAACGACTTCACCCTGCTGGGGCTTTTCGCCGGCGGTGTCGGGAATGATGATGCCGCCTTTGGATTTGGCTTCGCTGTCTGCGCGTTTGACGACGACGCGGTCGTGAAGAGGACGGAATTTCATGGGTACCTTGGGGCTCCGATTAGGGGAGCGCAGGCGAAGAAGCCTTGCGTCCGCGAGCTTGATTGGTGGACATCGCCCGAGAACGAGCGACTGGGAAAACAGCGATTGTTAGCAATCCAAATGGTTGAGTGCCAATCGCGCGTCAGAGATACTTATCCGACGGCCCAGAGTCAAGCATTGCTTGAGATCAAAAGGTAAACCGCGGCGCTCCGGCGAACGCGAAAAAGCGCCTGCCAACCGCGGGCTGGCAGGCGCTGCAAATGGGGCTTCAAAGGTTAACGATCAGTTAAGATCGATCCGCACGCCGGTGCGCAGTTCGTGGTCCAGGCGGTCAGAGACGGTCACCTTCGTGATGCCGTCAAAGGACTTTGCGTCCAGGCTGAGCGCTGCACCCGCCCAGAGCATCCGGTAACCCGCGTCCCACTGGACGCCGGGCATCACTTCGTAGGCCGCGCCGACCATGATGGCTCCGGCAAAGCCGAGCTGCTGGGTCCACTTGTCGTCGCTGTTGGCGGGCGGGGGATTGCCGTAGGGGGACGCTGGACAGACGTTGCCCAAGGATGTGGAAACGCTGGTCGCCGGATCGAAGCTGACTTCAGAACAGGTGACCGATTGATTGGTGACGCGCTTGTAGCGCTTGGAGTCGAGGCCGAGACCCGCGCCGATGTAGGGGGTGAAGCGGCTGCCAGGAGTGTGGAAGTCGTAGTAGAGGTTCAAGAACGCGGTGTGGTCCACCGTCTGGGAGTCGTCCTGTTGGGTCACGTTGTAGGTGACCGTCTCGACGGTCGGTGCGCCAGTCACGACGGTCGTGTTGATGGTTTGGGTCTTCGAATAGGTCTGGATGCCCGAGGTCACGGTCTTCTTGGGGCGGAAGTCGACGGCAAATTCGGCGCGCAGGCTTGGCGTGATGTAGCGGCCAAAGCCGATCGAGCCAAACACGAAACCGTTCAGGTCGTCACCGGGGCGGGCCGTAATGCCGCCGGTCGCCGTGATGTCCGTCGAGGTTGCAAGATTGTAGCCGATGTCGCCGCGGACGTACCAATCCTTGGCGTAAGAGGGCGATGGCGTGGGAGCTGGCACGGGTACGGCTGCGTTGCGGTAATCCTTGATGGAGCCGAAGTCCCTTGCGCCGCCACTGCTGACGGCCCAATCGGCCGCGCGCGGGCTCGCCGTGCCGGCAGCCAAAACAGCCAGTCCAAGCGCCAAGCTCTGAGCAATGTGTTTCATAGACTTCGATCCCTTGTGACGGCGCCCTCGCAGGGCCTGGCCGCATATGCATGGTGATGGCACTGGACGCACACGCGAGACAAAGGAGCGAAACTCAGGCTCGACCCCGGGGCGGCTGCTCGGGCCGCTGCGGGCCGCCGGGGTGCGCTTTGCAACGCGCACCCCGGCGGGCAGGTTTCAATCAGCGGAAGTCGTAACGCAGGCCGACGCGGAACTCGTGGGCCGTCAAGCCGGCGACCGTGGGGTCGGAGGAAACGACGGTTGCGGGACCAAGGACGGCAGGCGTGCCCTTGACGGCGCCGGTGACCACGTCGCCTAGGTAGAGGAAGCGGTAGCCGACATCGAGGTAGAGGTTGCGGGCGGCGTCGCCACCTTCGATGATGCCAGAGCCGGCCGGCGCGCCGCGGCCGGTCAGGTTGACGGCCATGCCGGCCATGAGGGCGCCGGCGACGGACGAGCTGGAGCCCGCATCGATCGTGCCCTGGCAGCCGCAGGCGTCGGTGAAGCTCGACGCGGAGGTCTTGTGATTGACCCAGCCGAGGCCGGCGCCAACGTAAGGCGTAAAGCGGCCGCGGCTATCAAAATCATAATAGAGGTTGGCGAGGTAGAGGTCGCTCTTGATGCCGAAGTTGCGCGGACCGCCGACGTTGGGGTCCATATTGTCCGAGGTGACCGAGGCGTTGAAGCGGTGCTCATAGGTCAAGTCGGCGCGGATATTCTTGTTGAAGTAGTAGCCGACGCCGCCACCTGCCGACCACGAGCTGCCGATGCGGGCGTTGACGAGGTCGAACTTGCCGTCTTCGGTGATCGAGGGATGGTCGTAGTTGGCCCAGCTGCCGTCGGCCCGGACATAGAAGCGGGCGGCAGACTGTTGCATGAGCGCGGGCATGTCGTCTTTGAGGCTGCCGCCGCGGGCGCCGCCGAGATCGGCAGCGTCGGCCGGACGGGCTGCGCCGAGAGCGAGCAAGACGCCAAGAATAAGGGTTCCGCGGGTCGCGATCATGTCGGTCGATTCCTTCTACACACGCCCGACGCGACGTGCGTTTGCGGGCTCATAGGAGGAATGATGGGCGATAAGGCTTAAAGGACCTTTAAGCCGCGTACGAATTTGGGACGACGGCTGTAAGGGTGCCCGAAAACGTGATGCGACAATCTGTCAAGGCGGGACTAGATTGGAGCCTTCGGGGGAGCGGTAGCGGCAAGGCGCCGGGCGCTCCTGAAACATCAGATGCGTGGGGGGACGCAGGCAACCCAACGAGGCATCGCCATGGCCACCATCATACGAAACCCGGTCGAATGGACTATCGACCAGGTCCGGGCCGCCGCCCATCATGCAGGAACGATCGCGCAGTCGTTGACAGGGCGCGACGAGGCAGACCGGCCGGCTCTTCCAGCGGTCCGGCAGATCGGGCTCGACGATATCGAGCTTTCGCTGCGGCGGGGGTTCGAAGATTTCAAGGCCGCCCGGTCGGACGTGCTTGCGCTCGCCGCCATCTATCCGATGGCGGGACTTGTACTGTGGTGGACGGCGTCGAACTACAATGTGCTGCCGCTGCTGTTTCCGTTGATCTCGGGCTTTGCGCTGATCGGACCGGTCGCGGCGGTCGGGCTGTACGAAATGAGCCGGCAGCGGGAGCAAGGCCGCACGGTGAGCTGGGCGGATGCGTTCGAGGTGGTGCGGTCGCCGGCATTCGGCTCGATCCTCGTGCTCGGGCTTGCGCTGGTCGCAATCTTCGTCGCGTGGCTTGCGGCGGCGGAGGCGCTGTATATGGCGTATCTGGGACCGGAGCAGCCGGCCTCGCTGACGGCCATGCTGACCCAGGTGTTCACGACCAGCGCGGGCCGCTCCATGGCGGTCATGGGCATCGGCCTGGGCTTGCTGTTTGCCGTGCTGGTGCTGACGATCAGCGCCGTTTCGTTCCCGATGCTGCTCGACCGGAACAGCGGGCTAAACGCAGCCGTCGTCACCTCCGTGCGCGCGGTGCTGGCCAACCCAGTCCCGATGGCGATCTGGGGGCTCATCGTCGCTGCCGGGCTGGTACTCGGCTCGCTGCCGCTGTTCGTGGGGCTCGTCGTCGTCGTGCCCGTGCTCGGCCATGCGACGTGGCATCTCTATCGCAGGCTGGTGGTCAGGTGAGGCGCGCCGACGCTGTTCAACACAGCTGCGACCTGCGCCGTGACGCGCGTCAATCGGCGAAGGGGTCGCGCATGAGGATCGTGTCGTCGCGTTCGGGGCTGGTCGAGAGCAGCGTCACCGGGCACTCGATCAGCTCTTCGATGTGGCGGACGTATTTCACAGCCTGGGC
Organism: Hyphomicrobium sp.; assembly: GCA_025351425.1. GTDB lineage: Bacteria > Pseudomonadota > Alphaproteobacteria > Rhizobiales > Hyphomicrobiaceae > JANXVY01. The sequence continues at coordinate 2,283 of JANXVY010000051.1, read as the reverse complement.
GGGCAGGTCGGCGTATTTGCGGGCGCCGCGGGTCGAGCCGGACCAGCCCTCAAAGGTTTCGTAGATGGGCTTCACGCGGGCTTGCGAGTTCTGGCCGGCAGGCAGGCGCGTCAAACGCTCGCCGTCGAGCTCGTAGCCGACGCAGAGCTTGATTTCCTTGAAGCCGTCGAGCACGTCGAGCTTGGTCAGCGCGATGCCGTCGATGCCCGACACCTTCACCATCTGGCGCACCAGCACAGCATCGAACCAGCCGCAGCGGCGCTTGCGCCCCGTGACGGTGCCGAACTCATGGCCCTTCTGGCCGATCAATTCGCCGGTTTCGTCCAGCAGTTCGGTCGGGAAGGGGCCAGAGCCGACGCGCGTCGTGTAGGCCTTGGCGATGCCCAGCACGTTGCCGATGGCGCGAGGACCGATGCCGGAACCCGTCGCGGCTTGGGCTGCGATGGTGTTCGACGAGGTGACGAAGGGATAAGTGCCGTGGTCGATGTCGAGCAGCGCGCCTTGTGCGCCTTCAAACAGGATGCGCTTGCCGGCCTTGCGCTCACGGTCGAGCAAGTCCCAGGTCGCGTCCTTGTAGGGCAGGACTTTGGGGGCGATAGCTGCCAATTCGGCCATCAGGGCTGCCTTGTCGATCAGCGGCTTGTCGAGACCGCGGCGGAGCGCGTTGTGGTGGACGAGGAGCCGTTCGAGCTTGGGGCCGAGGGTTTCGAAGTTGGTCAAATCCTGCAGGCGGATGGCGCGGCGACCGACCTTGTCTTCATAGGCCGGGCCAATGCCGCGCCCCGTGGTGCCGATTTTGCCCGCACCCGCGGCCTCTTCGCGGATCTGGTCCAGTTCGCGGTGCAGCGGCAGGATCAGGGTCGCGTTTTCGGCGACGCGGAGATTGTCGCGATTGATCGTCAACCCTTGCGCGACGAGGCGCTCGATTTCGGCTACCAGCGCCCACGGATCGACGACGACGCCGTTGCCGATGATGCCGAGCTTACCGGGGCGGACGACGCCCGAGGGCATCAGCGACAGCTTGTAGGTAACGCCGTTGATGACGAGCGTGTGGCCGGCGTTGTGGCCGCCCTGGAAGCGCACGACGATGTCGGCACGCTCCGAGAGCCAGTCCACGATCTTGCCTTTGCCTTCGTCGCCCCATTGGGCGCCGACCACGACCACGTTCGCCATTTGATTATGTTCTCGCAAAAAAGCCCCGGCTTGCCGCCAGGGCCAACAGACATTCAACCGTCATCTTATAGCGCAGAATCGGGGAAGGCAAAGCTTGGTGTTTTAGAGGGCGTGGGCGGGGGCTGGGCGTGCAACGTGTTGATCTGGCACGGGATTGGTGGCGCACAAGCCACTTTGCGCGAAAAAGCACCAGCTTGGAGCCAATGGCAACGGCTTGTTTACGGTTGTCGGGCAGTGTTGCAGGTGTTGAGTGAGTTGCCGGTGTGCGAATGTCTTGAGTTGAGACAGCTTGCGCCAAAAGCTGGTGGCGGTCCGCTCGTGTTGTCCCTGAGTTGGTGAGTAGCAGCGTTCCATGTCCAAGCGTATTCTGATCGTCGATGACGATCCCGCCCAACGTCGCATTCTCGAAGAAACCCTGAAGCGTCTCGGCTACGAGACCCGGACCGCCGCCTCGGGCGAACAGACGCTCAGCGTGCTGGATGGCCCGGACGCCGCCGCCATCTCCCTTGTGCTGCTCGATCTCGTCATGCCCGGCGTCGACGGCATGGCCGTGCTCGCGAAGCTTGCCGCCAGGGCTGGAATGCCGCCCGTCATCGTGCAGACCGCCAATGGCTCCATCGATGCGGCCATCAGCGCCATGCGCGCGGGCGCCGTCGATTTCGTCGTGAAGCCCGCGAGCCCCGAACGGCTCGACGTCTCGATCAAGAGCGCGCTCAAGATCGAAGCGCTGGCCGGCGAAATCACCCGCATCAAGAAGAAGGTCGAAGGCACGCTGACCTTCAACGACCTCATCATTCGCGGCGATGCCATGGCCCGCGTCGTGCAGCTCGGCCGCCGCGCGGCGGCCTCCAACATCCCCGTGCTCATCGAGGGCGAAAGCGGCGTCGGCAAGGAGCTGATCGCCAAGGCCGCCCACACCCTGAGCGGCTGCCCCGGACGGCTGGTATCGGTGAATGTGGCAGGACTCGATGATGTGGTCTTCGCAGACACTCTTTTCGGGCATATGCGCGGGGCGTTCACCGGAGCCGATCAGTCACGGCGCGGTATGATCGAGGAGGCCGCCGACGGCACGCTCTTTCTCGATGAATTCGGCGATCTGAGCATCGCTTC
>JANXVY010000062.1 GCA_025351425.1 Hyphomicrobium sp. | reverse complement strand
TGCTGGATCATCGACTTCCCGCAATACGAATGGAACGAGGACGAGAAGAAAATCGACTTCTCGCACAATCCGTTCTCGATGCCCCAGGGCGGGCTCGCTGCACTCGAAGCGGCCGACACGCCGGAGAAAATTCTGGCGCTGAAAGCCTATCAGTACGACATCGTGTGCAACGGGTTCGAGATTGCTTCGGGCGGCATTCGCAATTCCGTCCCTGAAGCCATGATCAAGGCGTTCGGCATCGCAGGCCTCGGGCCGGACGTGGTCGAAGAGCGATTCGGCGGCATGTACCGGGCGTTCCAGTACGGCGCGCCCCCGCATGGCGGGATGGCGGCCGGGGTCGACCGCATCGTGATGCTGATCGTGGGCGCCAAAAACCTGCGCGAGGTCACGCTGTTCCCCATGAACCAGCAAGCCAACGACCTGTTGATGGGCGCGCCCAGCGACGTGCTGCCTCCGCAGCTGCGCGAACTCAACCTGCGCATCGCCATCCCCGACAAGGCCGACAAGAAATCGTAAGGGAAGGCCAGGGCACGCGTGCCCTGGACCCGCCGGCTTTAAGTGAGGGTCATCGCAAGGCGAGCCCTTTGGCCTTCACACCCTGCAACACTTGCAAATGTGCTATGCTTGCTGGAGTTTCAGGAGGACGCCATGCAGCTGACCATTCAAACTGAGCGCGAAGTCGACGGTCGCTGGATCGCCGAGGTCCCTGAGCTTCCGGGGGTGCTGGCTTATGGTGCGACCGAAACGGAAGCTTCCGCCAAGGCCGAAGCTCTCGCGCTGCGTGTCATTGCTGACCGGCTGGATCACGCTGAAAGCAAACCGGTCGACGTCACCATCCGGGTGCAAGCGGCGGAGTAAAACTTTCCCGAGTTTGTCTCTGCCGAGATCATCGTGCACGGGCATTTCTGGCCGCCGAAAAGCAGTATTCTGTGTAAGGCGACGATGGCGGGTGCCATGAAAGCACGGCGCGTGTTGGCGGCGCTTATGCGGATCGGATCGTCGATCAAGCGACAACGTGGATCGCATCGGACGCTGCAACGAGCCGGATGGCCCGACTATGTGTTCGCTTTTCACGACGGTGAGGAAATCGGGCCCAAGATGCTGGCGCGGATTGCAAAACATACGGGCTTCAATCCTGACACCTGTTGATCGGATCGCGAGCCACTTCAAAGCCAGGGGGCGCGCGTTACCGGTGGCACCGCGCGCTGTTGCCTGGCCAGGTTCGTTACTTCTTTTCCTGCTTGATGCGATATTTGAGCGCGAGGCGGAGCTGGGTCACGGCCGCGCGGCTGTCGGCGATCGCCTTCGCCTTGTGGCCGCCGAAGTCGTGGGGGGCGGCTTCCATGTATTTGATCGCGTCTTCCAATTCGTGAATGGCCTTGGCGATGCGGGGATGTTCGGCCGCTTCCTGGGCGACGGTTTCAGCCGATGCCGGGAGCGCCAGCGGCGCGCTCAGCAGGGCTGCGGCCGACACGGCGAGAAATGTACGTTTCAGCATGATCGATCCTCGTTTTGGTTGCATGGACGTCTGGTCCGGGCTGGGGGATAACGCACGGCGAATGAACGGCCCCTGAACTTCAACGCCGCCCCTCGTTCATGCGACACGTTCATGGGGCAGGGTCATGGGGCAGGGGCGGTGGCAGAACGCGGCGGGAGCGCGGGTGGCAGTGTCAGCTGACGTCCGGCGAACAGGGGAATAAAGCCCAGCTGGCCCAGATCGGCTGCGGCTTTACGCTGGAGCGCTTCCTCGGCCAGATATTCGATGACGAAGACTGGGCGTCCGGCCGCCTTGGCGTTATTGAGCAGCGCGATCTCGCTGCGGGTGTCTGTAGGCACGTTCGGGTTGCCGTCGCCCGATTCACCGTAAAGCAGGTCCTCCTTGCCGACGCCGTCGATCGTCTCGACATAACGGGGGTCGGCGAGCAGAGCCTCGCCGTTCTGGGGCACCACCAGGAAGCCTGGCCTGCGGCTCTTGGCGTAAGCCGAGATGCCGGCGACGAACGCTGCCATATCGGCCTTGGCCTCGGGCCGTTCGCGCGCCAGCTTTTCGAAGGCGTCGACCCGGTCAAGATAGACGCCATCGAAGCCGGCTTCCAGGATGCGGTCGAGGTAGGGCTTTTCTGCGCCTGCGAGGAGCCGCCAGAACCGGTCGGCGAGGGCGTCCGAGCGGATGGCGGAATTGAATATCAGGCGCTGCCAGGCGGGCAGCCAGTATTGAACCGCGTAGTTGCCTTTCCACGCCGGGTTTTCGGCGCCGAGCCAGGCCGGGGGCTGCTTTGACCACGCGCGCTGCCAGTAAGCGCGATAGCTTTCCGCTTCGCCGATCGAGAGATAGCTCAGCACGATGCGGGGTCTGCCATCGGAGCGGCGCTGGAGGCTTGCGACGTCGGCCGGCGTGAAGGCGCGGCCACTGGTGCCGTCGCGGGAGTGGTCGACGACCAGCACATCGATCTCATCGGGGATCAGGCGGGCCTCGATGTTCTGGAGCTGGTAGCCCCACGACTTGGCGGCGGCGATTGCGGGGCCGGAGCGGGGCGCAAGTTGGAGGGCTGGCGGCGGCAGGATGGCATACAGGCCCGCGGCCGCTGCCAGGACGGCGGCGAGCAGCACAAGGATCAGGACGGGCGTGCGCATGGAGCGGGTTTACCTGAGGCGGCGGATCGTGTCGCGGTCATAAACGGGGGCCGATCGTGAATTCCGGCGGATCATAGACCAGCGGGCTGCGGCGGCTGCCGGGATGAGGCTCGACGCGGTGAGACACGTCTGATACGAGCGGCAAAACCGTTCAAGGAAAGGCTCGCCATGTCGATCACACGTCACGAAAGCAACCAAGTCTACTCCAAGGTTGTCGAGGCTAACGGCTTCGTGCAGACCGCGGGGATTATTCCCAGCGATCTGACGCGCGACGTCAAGGGCCAGACCGCCGAAGTGCTGGCCGAGATCGACAGGCTGCTGGCGCTGTGCGGGACGACGAAGGCGAGGGTGCTGTCGGCGACCATCTGGCTCAACGACATCCGCCATCGCGAGAGCATGAACGAAGCTTGGATCGCCTGGGTCGGCGGGGCGGCCAACGCGCCGACGCGGGCGTGCGTGGAAGCCAAGCTCGTCGACCCGAAAATGCTGGTCGAAATCGCCGTGGTGGCGGTGAAGTAGCACCGTTTCCAGGCAGAATTGCAGGGGTGTGCCGGAATTGCCGCGGCGTTCAGAATTTTTACAATCGCTGACGGCTAACTGTATAGACGGCCAACGAATTCTGCAAATGATGGCGCGTTGAATCGCACACATTCGGGGATTTTAGATGACGCTTGGACAGATTCTGAAGGCGACGATTTTGGCGGCTGCTGTTGCCAGCGCTGGTTCCGCCGCAAAGGCAGACAATACCGGCCTCGACAGCATCCACACGCAGGTCAAGGCCGGCAAAAAGATCTGCTTTGCGGATCATTCGCATAACGGCTCGGGCTCGGGGCCCACGCGCGTCGCCGCCGAAAAGCAGGCGATCGACTCATGGTTCCAGTACACGGCGGCCGAATACGGCACCGACTGGGCCCACATTGCGAAGGCCGTCAAAAAAACGATGACCTGCAATCAGGTCAGCGCGGGTTGGAACTGCGACGTCGCCGCGACGCCCTGCAAATAAGCTTTCCAGTCAAACAATCCCGCAGCCCGCGCAGTTGGATTGCGCGGGCTGTTTTACGTTTCACCGGTTTCAGGCCGCCGGGATCGGAGCTGGGCTGGACGGCACTGACGTATTGGCGAGGGCATCGCGCAGGGCCTGTTCCTTGCTGCGGTCCAGCGACGTCTTGAGAACCACGCCACCTGCATCCTTGATACCGTCGATAACCTTGTCCGACGTCATCTTCTCGGCCAGCACAAAGAGCGCCGCGTTGCCGGGCTGCACGGCCGCCGCAATCTCCTTCATCATGTTATCGTCGATGCCGAAATCGGTGAGGGCACCGCTGAGCGCGCCCGAAGCAGCACCGACCGCTGCGCCGACCGCCGGCATCAGGAACAGCGCGCCGATCAGAAGGCCCCAGAAGCTGCCCGAGACCGCGCCCAGCGCCGTCGTATTGATGATTTGGTTCAGCCGTACGTGGCCGTCCTCGGACTTGGTCGCGATGACCGCATCGTGCAGCTGGACGAGATATTCCTTTTGCATCTTGAACAGGCGCTGGCGAACTTCCTCGGCCTTGGCTTCGGACGGATAAACGATGACGACGAGATCGGACATGAGCGTTCCCCTCTAACGGCTTAGACTATGACTGCGTGACTGGACGAGAGATAGCGCGCTTACGTCACAACGGTGCGGGCGGCGTTGCAGGCGGCCGGTTGCGCTACCCGAGCCAACACCCGTAAAGCCCTCAGCATACCATTTAGTTCCAACGAACCGCGCTTCAGCGGCGGCCGAGCACGATCCGCTGAAGCAGGCCCCAGCCCCAGCGCAGCACCAGAAGGCGGAACACCCAGCTCAGAAAGCCTTTGCTCTCAAAGCCAAGCAGTGAGCCCAGAACCGAGCGAATTTCTGCAGATACGGGGCTGTTTCCGATCGGCGCACCATCCTGGCGGATGACGTCGGGCAGCTTGCCGTAAGGGTCGAGGGCGTTGATGCCGGGAATGCGGTCGCCGGGGATGGGCAACGGACTGCCGCCGAAGCCGCCGCCATAACTGCCGTCGTTGCCGGTGCTGGACGCGGGACCTGGACCGCGCGTGGGCGCGGGGGCGGTGGTCTGCGAGCTGGGGAAGCCTGGGATCTTGTTCAGGATATCGCCGAGGCCGCCATCGGAGGATTGCGGGGCTTCGCGTCCGCGATGGGGGGTCGGCATCGGGGCGGATTGCGGCGAGGTGCTATCCGGCTGGTCCTGATCCGTGTCCTGCTGGGCGTCCTGGTCTTCGTCATCGCGGCTACGACGGGTGGACCGGCCGCGCGGTTGCGATTGGGGTTCGGGCGCGCCGTTGCCGCCCAGGATATCTGGCAGCTTGCGCAAGATGTCGCCGAGGCCGCCTTGGGTCGCGCCTTTCGAGAGCGCCGCCATGATCAGCGAGGCGAGGATCGGCAGCAGCTTCTGGATGATGGCCTGCTCGATGCCGGTCGACATGGCCGCTTGCGCCGCAACGTTGCGGCTGGCGGCCTTGGAGCCCAGGACGGTATCCAGCGCGCCGATGCCAACTTCGGTCGCGGCAGGATGGGTCGGGTCGGCTAGGACCTGCGCGTGCTCGGGGCGGGACATCTCGGCGACGACGTCGGCAACGCCGCCGCGCGACAGGGTGTTGCGCTCGATCCGGTTCGCGAAGGCCGGGAGTACGGCGTCGAGGATCGATTGCAGCTGGGCGGGCGTCAAACCGTACGCTTGGCCGAGCTGCTGCAGGGCCTGGGCAATCTGGGGGGAACGCAGGAGGTCGGTGATATCCACGGTCGGCGGGCCTTTCGTTGCGAGCGGGGGGAGGGAGCAACTCGCGCCCCTCATACCGGGAAGCTGTGTCATACGCTCTTACAAAAGGTTTGAGCGAAACGGTCAAATCTTTTGAGGCCGGCGCGACCTACGCCGGCCGCTGGCGGGCCAGCCCCGCTAAGCGGGAACGCCGATCGGCGGGCGGTATGAGACGCAAAAGCAAGGGTGCCGGGAACCAGCCGGGATCACAGCAGTTACTAAATATTCACCCTGCCAAAACAAGACGATAGGGTGTACATTAGCTGCTGTGGGTGTATCCGAACAACCCCAGCGCCAGGAGTTCAACCATGAGAATTCTTCTTGCGATTGCCGCGGCCGCCGCCTTCGGCGCCACCGCGTACGCACCGAGCGACGCGAACGCCGCGCCAATGAGCGGGCTCGAACCGCTTGCCAGTACGGCTCAGGCCGGCCCCGTCGTCGACCAGGTCCACTACCGGCACCGCCATTACCGGCACTACGGTTACTACCGGCCGCACTACCGCAGCTACGGCTATTACCGGCCCTCCTACAGCGCCTACGACACTCCGTATGGATATTATGGAGCTGGCGTGCCGCTGTTCTCGTTCTCTATCGGCGGGTTCGGCCACCACCATCATCGCCATTGGCGATGAGTCTTGGCGCGCGGGACTACTGGCGGGACTACTGGATGAGCGCCGCGCCGCTCCGTATCATCCAGGCCGGGTGAAATGAGGATAAATTTCCCTGACGCCGCCGCGAGGGCGAGGTGCGCGCTTGCGCGGTCGGGCTTAGCCTTTTGGCCGAAGTTGCAATATTTGGCAGCTTTTGGCATGGCTGAGCTGCGACTCTTCATTTAAGAGCGAAGACGCGTGAGCCGCTGGACCGTTCCAGCGGCTTAACTTTGTGGTGCTTTGCTTGCACTTGGCGAACTGCACTGAGACGTGCCGGATCGCCAAGCGTACGACGCGGAGAGCGCCAAATCAGGGAGGACACGAACCATGGACCAAACCATGTGGGGAATTATCGGGTGCGGGGCACTCGCTATTCTCTATGCACTCGTCACGGGCAACACTGTGATGAGCGCCGATGCCGGCAATGCCCGGATGCAGGAAATCGCCGCGGCCATCCGTGAGGGCGCATCGGCTTATCTCAACCGTCAGTACACGACGATCGCCATGGTCGGCGCGGTGATCTTCGTTGCAGCGTTCGCGCTGCTGGGCGCAAAGGTCGCCATCGGGTTTCTCATCGGCGCGGTGCTCTCGGCGCTCGCTGGCTACATCGGCATGAACGTTTCGGTGCGCGCAAACGTGCGGACCGCGCAAGCCGCCTCCAAATCGCTCGCGGGTGGCCTGAAAATGGCGTTCGAAGCCGGCGCCGTCACCGGCATGCTGGTCGCCGGTCTCGCGCTGCTGGGCGTTGCCTCCTATTACTTCGTGCTCACCGGCCCGATGGGCTTGAAGCCGAATGACCGCGAAGTCATCGACGCGCTCGTCGCACTTGGCTTTGGCTCGTCGCTCATCTCCATCTTCGCCCGTCTCGGCGGCGGCATCTTCACCAAGGGCGCCGACGTCGGCGGCGATCTCGTCGGCAAGGTCGAAGCCGGCATTCCCGAAGACGATCCGCGCAACCCGGCAACAATTGCCGACAACGTGGGCGACAACGTCGGCGACTGCGCCGGCATGGCGGCCGACCTGTTCGAGACCTACGCCGTGACCGTGGTTGCAACCATGGTGCTGGCGTCGATCCTGTTCGCCGGCCAGCCCATCCTCACCAAGATGATGCTCTATCCGCTCGCGATCTGCGCCGCTCTGACGGTCACGTCGATCCTCGGCACGTTCTTCGTGCGCCTTGGCAAGAACGGCTCGATCATGGGCGCGCTCTACAAGGGCCTGATCGTGGCGGCCGTCGCGTCGATTCCGGCGGTCTACTTCGTCACCCAGTATGTGCTGGGCGGCTTTGGTGAAGTCGGCCGCGCCAACGGCGTACCGATCCTCGGCCAAAACCTGTTCTACTGCGCGCTGGTCGGCCTCGCCGTCACCGGCCTCATCGTTTGGATCACGGAATACTACACGGGCATCGGCTTCCGCCCGGTGCGTTCGATCAGCCAGGCTTCGGTGACGGGCCATGGCACGAACGTCATCCAGGGACTCGCGGTTTCACTCGAAGCAACCGCGCTGCCGACGCTCGTCATCGTGTTCGGCATCCTGGCGACGTTCAACCTCGCCGGCCTCTACGGTACGGCGATCGCCACCACGACCATGATCGGCTTGGCTGGCATGGTGGTTGCGCTCGACGCGTTCGGCCCCGTGACCGACAACGCCGGCGGCATCGCCGAAATGGCCGGCCTGCCCAAGGAAGTGCGCCGCTCCACCGACGCGCTCGATGCGGTCGGCAACACGACCAAGGCCGTCACCAAGGGCTACGCCATCGGTTCGGCGGGCCTTGGCGCGCTCGTTCTGTTTGCCGCCTACTCGGAAGACTTGAAATACTTCACCGCCAAGGCCAATGAGGCCGGCTCGACGCAGTTTGCCTACTTCAAGGGCTTGCAGGCGATCAACTTCTCGCTCGACAACCCTTACGTCGTCGTTGGCCTGTTGCTCGGCGGCCTCATCCCCTACCTGTTCGGCGGCATGGCCATGACGGCTGTCGGCCGCGCAGCGGGCGCCATCGTCGAAGAAGTGCGCGCCCAGTTTAAGGCCAAGCCCGGCATCATGAAGGGCACCGAAAAGCCCGACTACGCGCGTGCGGTCGACATCCTGACCAAGGCTGCCATCGCCGAAATGGTGGTGCCGTCGCTGTTGCCGGTGCTGTCGCCCATCGTGCTGTACTTCGCGATCTATAACATCGCGGGCGGCGGGCTCGCCGGCAAGGAAGCGGGCTTTGCGGCCGTCGGCGCCATGCTGCTCGGCGTGATCGTAACTGGCTTGTTCGTCGCCATCTCTATGACCTCGGGCGGCGGCGCGTGGGACAACGCCAAGAAGAGCTTTGAAGACGGGTTTGTCGACAAGGACGGCGTCAAGCACATGAAGGGCACGGAAGCCCACAAGGCCTCCGTTACCGGCGATACCGTCGGCGATCCCTACAAGGATACCGCAGGCCCCGCCGTGAACCCCGCCATCAAGATCTGCAACATCGTCGCGTTGCTCATGCTTGCGGTTCTGGCGAAGGGCTAATCAAATGGAAGGCTAGGGGACGCTTAATTAGGTTGGTCGGGCTCAGCAGCCCTCCGGCCCCCTGGACCCCATGACTAAGTAAAGCCTCGGGTGATGAGCCCGGGGCTTTTTTGTGCCGCTTGCCCTGCGAGTGGCTCTCGTATAATTTTTTACGATGACCCGAGCGGAAGCTATTGCCCATATTTCGGCGGCGTTGAAACAGTTGCCGGACGACCGTGTTCAAGAACTGGCGGAACTCGCGGATGCGTGGATCATGCCGCCAGAAGATGAGGCGACCCGTGCTGCGATAGCACGAGGCCTCGCGCAGGCGCGACGCGGGGAATTCGCGACTGATGATGACGTGAAAGCCGCATTCGCGAAATTTCGTCCGTGAAGGTGCGTTACACGCCGGAAGCAGTGGGCGATCTTCACAACATTGGCGCGTATCTGATCCAACGCAGCCCTGCGGCTGCGGCAGCCGTTGAACACGCGATCATAGCAGCCGTCGACCACCTGGTGCGCTTCCCACGCATGGGCCGGGACCGACCAGAGCTTGGCGTTCGTGCGCTCGGCATTCCGCGCCAACCTTACACGGCGTATTACCGCATCGAGGGTGATGAAATCTGGATCGTTCACATCCGCGACGGCCGCCGTCGCCAAGTGGAGCAGGGCGACGTGTGATGAAGCGGAGGGCAGACTTGGCGGCGGCGAGGGTGTTGGTGCGCGTGATCGAGGTCGGGCGAAGTCGCCCTCCGGCCCCTGGCCCCCTAAGCCCCGGTCGAAAGGCCGGGGCTTTTTTGTGCCCGCGAAAGTATTGCCAGAAAAAGGGCAGGCCAGGACGCTGCGCGCCCTGGACCCGCCAGACAAAGTGCTAGGCCAAGTTCCGCTTGGCCAAGTGGTCTTCCCAGGCCAAGGCCTGGCGGACGATGGCGTCCAAGTCGGCGTGGTGCGGGGACCAGTGCAGCGTGTCGCGGATCTTGGCTGAGGCGGCGACGATGCTGGCGGGATCGCCGGGGCGGCGGCCCGAGAGGCGGACATCGAACGGCTTGCCCGCGACGCGCTTCACGGCGTCGAGCACTTCGAGCACGGAATAGCCCTTCGAATAGCCGACGTTGAAGATGTCGCTGTGGCCGCCGTTGCGCAGATAATCGAGCGCGCAGATGTGAGCGCGCACGAGGTCGGTCACGTGGATGTAGTCGCGCACGCAGGTGCCGTCGGGCGTCGGATAGTCGGTGCCGAACACGTCGATGTGGGAGCGCTTGCCGAGTGCTGTTTCGCAGGCGACCTTGATCAAGTGCGTCGCACCCCGGGTCGACTGGCCGGTGCGGCCTTTCGGGTCGGCGCCGGCGACGTTGAAGTAGCGCAGCGCTGTGTAGCGGAAATCGTGGGCGCGGGCGGTGTCGGCGAGCATGATCTCGGTCATCAGCTTGGACGAGCCGTACGGCGACATGGGCGCCGGCGTCGCAGTTTCGCAGACCGGGCTTTCCAACGGGTTGCCGTAGACGGCCGCCGTGGACGAGAAGATGAAATGCTTCACGCCGCATGTGACGGCGGTGGCGATGAGGGCGCGGGAATTGACGGTGTTATTGTGATAGTAGCCGAGCGGGTCGGACACGCTGTCGGGCACCACGACGGAGCCTGCGAAGTGGATGATCGCTGAGACCTTGTGCTGGCCGATGACGGTTGCGACCAGGTCTTGGTCGCCGATGTCGCCGGTGACCAGCTTTGCCGCGGGGGCGACGGCCCACCGGAAGCCGGTGACGAGGTTGTCCATGACCACGACGGCGTGGCCCGCATCCAGCAGCTCATGCACCATATGGCTGCCGATGTAGCCCGCGCCGCCCGTCACAAGAATCGTCATAAGTGTTGCTCCAGATTGAAGAAACCGCCCTGCGCGCCGGACTTTCCAGCAGCTGGCTGGGAAACGCTGTACGCGAAGTCTTGTCAAGCTAACCCAAAATTCTCAAAACGGCGCTAATGCCGGCCAACCTCCCGGTGCAGGCCCCGCGTGGATTAGCTCTTTGTTTTGGAGCGGTTTTTCACGCCGAACCGCTTCACACTCCGGCTAAACCGCTCTAACGGATATCCCCGCGTGTTGCCACAGTTCTGTACCAAGCAGACCCGCCCAAACTGTCACAACCCAACCAGCCCGATCACCGGAGACCCTTGATGACCAAGACCCAGAAGCCGATCCGCAAAGCGGTGTTTCCCGTGGCGGGGCTTGGCACCCGGTTCCTGCCGGCCACCAAGGCGATGCCCAAGGAAATGCTGACGGTCGTCGACCGGCCGGTCATCCAGCATGTGGTCGACGAGGCGCGTGCTGCGGGCATCGAGCACTTCATCTTCGTGACGGGCCGCAACAAGGGCGTCATCGAGGACCATTTCGACAGCCAGTACGAGCTCGAGCGCACGCTCGCGGAACGCAACAAGAAAAACGAACTCGAGTTGCTGATGCGCGACCTGCCGGGTCCCGGGCAGACCAGCTTCACGCGCCAGCAGGCCCCGCTGGGGCTTGGCCACGCCGTATGGTGTGCGCGCGAGATCGTCGGCAACGAGCCGTTTGCGCTGCTGCTGCCGGACATGCTGCATCATGCCGACAAGCCATGCCTTGCCGAGATGATCGCCGCTTATAACAGCGTGGGGGGCAACCACATCGCTGTGTCGCCGGTGCCCGAAGACCAGACGCACATGTACGGCATCGTCGGTGTCGAGGATCGCAAGGCGAAGGTTTCCGCGGTCACGCAGATGATCGAAAAGCCGGCGCGGGGGCAGGCGCCGTCCAATCTGCACATCACCGGGCGCTATATTCTGCAGCCGGAAATCTTCGGCTTGCTCGGCCAGCAGGAGCGCGGGCAGGGCGGCGAAATCCAGCTGACCGACAGCATGATCAAGCTGCAGACCGAGATGAAACAGGCGTTCCACGCGGTGCGCTTCGACGGCCAGATCTACGATTGCGGGTCGAAAATCGGATTCCTGACGGCCAACGTCGCGTATGCGCTGGCGCGCGCCGATCTCGGGCCGACCCTCAAATCGGAGCTGAAAAAGCTGCTGTGAGGGCGGCAGCCTCTCACATCAGGCGCAGAGCCTTGAGGCTCGCATGGCCGTGGCGGCCGACGATGACGTGATCGTGGATCGCAATGCCGAGGGGCTTGGCCGCATCCACAATCATTTTCGTCATCTCGATGTCGGCGCGAGAAGGTGTTGGATCGCCCGAGGGATGGTTATGGACGAGGATCAGCGCTGACGCCGACAGCTCCAACGCCCGCTTGACGACCTCGCGGACGTAGACGGGCGTGTGATCGACCGTGCCGCGGCCCTGGACCTCGTCGGCGATCAGCGCGTTGCGCTTGTCGAGAAACAGGATGCGGAACTGCTCGCGGCTCTCGAACCCTTGCACGAGGCGCAGATAATCGATGACCTGCTGGCCTGAGGTCAGCGCGGGCTTGCTTGCGATCTCGGCCTTCGCCAGCCGCTGGGCGACCGTCAGCAGCACGCGGAATTCAGTCACGACCGCGTCGCCGACGTCTTCGACCTGACGCAAGAGTTCGGCGGGGGCATTGACGACGGCGGTGAAGGAGCCGAACTGGGCGAGCAGCCGCTTGGCGATCGTCTTGGTATCGCGGCGGGGAAACACGCGAAACAGCACGAGTTCCAGAAGTTCGTAGTCCGGAAGGCCCTCGTTGCCGGTCTTGGCGAAACGGTCGCGCAGCCGCTGGCGGTGGCCTGCGTGTTCGGACGGTTCGGGCTGGGGCGCCCCGCTTTCCGAGAAAAACGACGGCTGATCGGTCCGGGACTTATCCCCGTCAAGGGCTGGCGGCTTATCGCGAGGTGCGCGGGGCATCTTGGTGGCGCCTGACATAGCCGGTCTCGCGTCAGTTCAGCGGGTCTCGAAAGGAGGCATGAACAGTCCAGCCGGGGACAGCGTGAAGATCTCGCAGCCGTCGCGGGTAACGCCGATGGTGTGCTCGCACTGGGCGGAAAGTTCGCGGTCGCGGGTCACCGCAGTCCAGCCGTCACTTAATACTTTTACGGTCGCCTTGCCCAGATTGATCATCGGCTCGATGGTGAAAAACATCCCCGTCTCCAGCGTCACGCCTTCGCCGGCCTCACCATAGTGGAGAATGTTTGGACGATCATGAAACAGCCGGCCGAGGCCGTGGCCGCAGAAATCGCGCACCACGGAGCAGCGCTGGCCCTCCGCATAGGTCTGGATGGCGTGGCCAATGTGGCCGGTCGTGTTGCCGGGCTTCACCGCCGCGATGCCGTGGGCGAGCGATTCGTAGGTCACCTCGATCAGCCGCGCTGCACGGCGCGAGATCGGCCCGACAGCATACATGCGGCTGGTGTCGCCATGCCAGCCGTCCACGATCAGCGTCACGTCGATGTTGACGATGTCGCCTTCGCGCAGCGGCTTGTCGCTGGGGATGCCGTGGCAGACGACGTGGTTGATGGAGGTGCACGTCGCGTGGGTATAGCCGCGATAGTTGAGCGTCGCGGGGATCGCCTTGTGGTCGAGGGCGAACTCCAGAACGAGCGTATCGATGGTTTGCGTGGTCACGCCCGGCTTGACGTGGGGCACCAGCATATCGAGAGCCTCGGCCGTGAGAAGGCCAGCCTTGCGCATGCCCGCAAAGTCAGCAGGACCGTGGAGCTTGATCTTGTCGTCGCGGCCGGCTGCGCGCAGGAGGTCGAGGTTGGACATGGGTTGTTCGTATCATGCGACTGGATGGCAGGTAAGGGTACTTCAGCATGAGCGCAACGGGCGGCACAAACGAAAACGCCGGAGCAAGGCCCCGGCGTTGACGAATGAGCTGCCTCTTTGAGCTCAGGCCTTGGGGGCAACTTCGGCGGCTGCTTCCGGGGCTGCCGTCAGAAGTGCGCGGGCCTGACCGACCCAGTCGTTCTTTTCGATCTGACCGGTGATGTTGACCGTTTCCTCGACGTTGGCGATGTCTTCGTCGGAGAAGTTCGCGATCTGCTCGAACTTGGTGCAGTTGATCTGTTTCAGGCGCACGGCGAGATCGGGGCCAATACCCTTGATCTGCGTCAGGTCATCCACATCGCCCTTGGGCTTCTTGAAGCCCTTCCAGGCGGCGTTGAGCTTACGCGCGCGCGCGTCCGTCCGCTCGACGATGCGAGCCGACTTGCCGCGACGGCCGCGGAGATAATAGAGCTTGGCGCGACGGACCTTGCCGCGGCGGACGACTTCGATTTCCGCGATATAGGGCGAGTAGACCGGGAACACGCGCTCAACGCCTTCGCCGTAGGAAATCTTGCGGACAGTGAAGCTTTCGTTGATTCCGCCGCCAGCGCGGGCGATGCAGACGCCCTCGTATGCCTGGAGGCGCACCGAGCGGTCCTTGCCTTCGCCTTCGATGACCTTGACCATGACTTTCAGCGTATCGCCGGGCGAGAATTCAGGGACGCCACGCTTCGTCAGAACGGCGTCGATCTGCTCTTTCTCGAGCTGCTGGATGATGTTCATTGTTGTTGTTCCTTGTGGGGTTCCGCGTTGGGAACCCGCGTTTTTTTAACAATGGCAGAGGAGCAGCGCGGGGCTGCCTTGCGGCAAGCACTCGCACGGCTCGTGCGGCCCAAACGTTTGGGTTGAGGGGCGTGCTTACGCCATAACGGCGCGGATGTCGAGTGGCTGCATCGCGTCATGAGGCCCCGCAGAACGGGCGTGGAAGCGTAGTATGTTGCCGGCATTAACCGGGTGCGACAAGTCCAGGTGGGACAGATGTCGCAAACTTATGATACCTGAGCGTCACACGAGTGTTGCGCTGCACACTGGCTCAAGTTGCGCGTGCGACCCTTATCAGCTCCCTAGAGACCCAAAATGAACCTTCGCAATATCGCGATCATCGCGCACGTTGACCATGGCAAAACGACCCTCGTCGACGAACTGCTCAAGCAGTCCGGTTCTTTCCGCGAGAACCAGAAGGTGGCCGAACGGGCCATGGACAGCAACGATCTCGAGCGCGAGCGCGGCATCACCATTCTGGCCAAGTGTACCTCGGTCGTCTGGAAGGGCACGCGCATCAACATCATCGACACGCCAGGCCATGCCGACTTCGGCGGCGAAGTCGAGCGCATCATGAACATGGTCGACGGCGTGATCGTGCTGGTCGACGCGTCCGAAGGCCCGCTGCCGCAGACCAAATTTGTCGTCTCCAAGGCACTGAAGCGCGGCCTGCGCCCGATCGTCTGTATCAACAAGATCGATCGTCCCGACGAGCGGCATCTGGACGTGCTCAACGAAATCTTCGACCTGTTCGCGAACCTCGACGCGACCGACGAACAGCTCGACTTCCCCACACTTTACGGTTCTGGCCGCAACGGCTGGATGGCGCTGGCACCAGAAGGCCCGCAGGTCGATCTCGCGCCCATGTTCGACCTCGTGCTGGCCCACGTGCCGCCGCCGACGCTCGATGACGGCCCGCTGCGCATCCTGGCGACCACACTCGAAGCCGACCCGTTCCTCGGCCGCATTTTGACCGGCCGCATCACATCGGGCGTGATCAAGCCCAACATGGCCGTCAAGGCGCTGCATCACGACGGCAAGCTCGTCGAGAACTTCCGCGTCAGCAAGGTGCTGGCGTTCCGTGGCCTCGATCGCGTGCCCGTCGAGCAGGCGGAAGCGGGCGAAATCGTCGCCATCGCGGGCATGAGCACGGCAACGGTTGCCGACACCATCTGCGATATCAGCGTCGAGACGCCGCTGCAGGCCCAGCCGATCGATCCGCCGACCCTGTCCATGACGTTCCGCATCAACGATGGACCGTTTGCCGGCCAGGAAGGCGACAAGGTTCAGAGCCGTGTCATTCGCGACCGGCTGCTGCGCGAAACGGAGCGCAACATCGCGATCCGCATCACCGAATCCGACGACAAGGACAGCTTCGTCGTCTCGGGCCGCGGCGAACTGCAACTTGCGATTTTGATCGAAAATATGCGCCGCGAGGGCTTCGAGATCTCGGTTTCGCGCCCAAAGGTCGTGCTCAAAAAGGATGAGGAGACCGGCGAGCGGCTCGAGCCCATCGAAGAAACCATCATCGACGTCGACGACGCACACACGGGCGTGATCGTGCAGAAGCTGTCGGAGCGCAAGGGCGAGCTTCGCGAAATGCGCCCCTCGGGCGGCGGACGCACGCGCATGGTGTTCCTGGTGCCGACACGCGGGCTGCTCGGGTATCAGGGCGAGCTGCTGTCGGATACGCGCGGCACGGCGGTCATGAACCGCATCTTCCACTCCTACGCGCCGTGGAAGGGCGATATTCAGGGCCGCCGCAACGGCGTGCTCATTTCGAACGGCACGGGCGATGCCACCGCCTACTCGATCTTCAAGCTGCAGGATCGCGGGCCGTTCATGATCGGGGCAGGCGCCCGCGTCTATGAAGGCATGATCATCGGCGAGCACACGCGCGACAACGATCTGATCGTCAACGTCGTCGAAGGCAAGAAGCTGACCAACGTGCGCGCCTCCGGCAAGGATGAAGCGCTGACCCTCGTTACGCCGATGAAGCTCAGCCTCGAACAGGCGATGAGCTACATCACCGACGAAGAGCTGGTTGAGATCACGCCAGAATCGATCCGGCTGCGCAAGCGCTGGCTCGATCCCAACGAGCGCAAGAAGCAAGAGCGCAAGAGCGAGAACGCAGCCTAACACCCGGCGACGGTCTCTATCGGGACCACCTGTTGGACGGCATCGCACGCACGGCGACCTGCAATTGTTTGGACGCAATTGCAGGTCGGTTTTGCCCTGTGCATCATGATGCCATGCACTAACGTTCATATTCGAACCACCGCCGCTTGACGGCTGCATTTTTGAATGCAACGCTTAGCGTAATGTTGACCTGGGATCAAATCGACGATCTAGCCGAACCGCCGCTGCCGTTGCCACGGCCGCAGCCCGTTCCGGTTGATTCTGCTCAACAATCTGAAAAATAATGCATCGGCGGCGGGGCCGGTCAGCCGCGCTGCCAGAGCACGCGGGCGCGAATCGTGCCGTCCATCTCGCGCAGTTCCTGGATGATCTGCGGGGCGTCGGGAACTGTGCCGTCGGCGTCAAGCACCACGTAGCCGATCTCGGCGTTGGTTTGTAGATACTGAGCCGCGATGTTGACCTTGTGGCGAGCAAACACCTCGTTCAGCCGGCGCATCTCGCCAGGCACGTTGCGGTGGATCTGGAGGAAGCGCGTGCCGACGGGGCGCGGCGGCAGCTGGACCTGAGGAAAGTTCACCGCGCCCAATGTCGAGCCGACGTCGGAATACTCGATCAGCTTCTTTGCGACTTCGAGGCCGATGCGTTCCTGCGCCTCTTCCGTCGAGCCGCCGACGTGGGGCGTAAGGATCACGTTGTCGAGGCCCTGGAGGGGAGACGCAAACCGCTCCTGGTTGGAGGACGGCTCGATGGGGAACACGTCAATGGCTGCGCCCGCCAGCCGCTTTTCGCGCAAGGCTGCCGCGAGGGCGTCCAGATCGACCACAGTGCCGCGGGCGTTGTTGATCAAATAGCTGTCGGGCTTCATCAGGGCGATTTCGCGCGCGCCGATCATCATATGGGTTGCCGGCGTTTCAGGGACGTGGAGCGTCACGACGTCGGCTGAGCTCAACAACTCGTCGAGCGATGCCATCGGCTGCACGTTGCCGTGCACGAGCTTGTCGACATGATCGTAGTAGATGACCCGCATACCCATCGCTTCGGCAAGAACGGCGAGCTGGCTGCCGATGTTGCCGTGGCCGACGATGCCCAACGTCTTGCCGCGGATCTCGCGGCTGCCGACCGCCGACTTGTCCCAGCCGCCCCTGTGTGCAGACACCGATTTAGGGAAGATGCTGCGATAAAGCATCACGATCTCGGCGATCGTCAGCTCGGCAACGGAACGCGTGTTCGAAAACGGCGCGTTGAACACCGGCACGCCGCGGCGGCAGGCGGCGTCGAGGTCGACCTGGTTGGTGCCGACTGAAAAGCAACCGATGGCGGCCGTCCGCTCGGTCGCGTCCAGCACCTCCGCCGTAATCTGCGTGCGCGAGCGAATCCCTAGAATGCGGACATCCTTCAGCGCTTCCGCAAGGCCGTCCCGATCCAGCGCCTTCGTCAGACGCGTGATCGCGGTGTAGCCCGCGTCCTTGAAGGCCTGGACGGCTTGATCGGAGATGCCTTCGAGCAGCAGTATCTTGATCTGGTCCTTGGAGAGGTGGGGGTTGCGAATACTCGTCATGATGACCTTGGCCGTTGAAGGAATTGGGGTCCGGGGTACCGTAATCGCTGGCAAGTGCAATACGGCCATTGGGCTAAGCGCCGGGCGCGTACCGGCCTGGGAGTCAGGACGCCTGCGTGATCAATTCCGCAGCGCTTGTTGCCGTCAGCACGGCCTTTTCACGAAGGAAATCGATATGGGCTTGCACGGACAAGCGCGCAGCATTGCGCAGCCGGGGGGCCAGCCCTGCATAAACGCGGTCCGTGATCGCGTCGATCGTGCCCTCGCCGCTGCGGATAGCGTCCAGAACCGCCTGTTCGCGCATTTGACGGTGCAGCAGATAGGCGCGAACCGTACGCGGGCCATCCGTAATCGCGTCGCCGTGACCCGGCAGGTAGAACGTCTGCGGGCGGGGAAGCAGCCGCTGCAACGAGGTAATGTAGTCGCCCATGTGGCCTTCGGGCGGGGCGATGACGGAGGTGCTCCAGCCCATCACGTGGTCGCCCGAAAACAGAACCGAGCTGGCCGAGGCGATGGCAAAGCACAGGTGGTCGGGGGCGTGGCCAGGGGTATGCACGGCTTCGAAGTGCTGATCGCCGGCGTTGATCTGCGATCCATCGACGAGGTTCACGTCGGGGATGAAATCCCAGGCAACAAAATCGCCGCCGGACGGGCTTGAAGCGGCGGCCGGGGCGGGCTTGCCGGCGCGCTGGAAGCCTACTGTCACGGCGCCCGTCGCCTGCTTCAGACGACCGAGCCCGTCGGCGTGATCGCGATGGGCATGGGTGAGCAGAATATGGGTGATGGGCCGGCCGCGCGCTGCCTGTAGGATCGCCGCCAGATGGGTTTCGTCGCCGGGGCCGGGATCGATGACCGCCAGCGCGCGCTCGCCGACCAGATAGGTATTGGTGCCAGCGCCCGTGAACGGCCCTGGATTAGGCGCGGTCAGACGAACAATCGGGTGTGGGAGCGACATTCATTCCACCTTGCATTCCGCCCTGCATTCCACCCTGCATTCCACGTTGCAGTTCGTGTGCCCTTGCGGCCGAGGCCGTCATCATAGACTGGGCCGGCGAAGCTGCTGGCGTTTTTCGCGGCGAACGGTTCATGACTTCCACAACGAGCATTTCCGTGCCGGGACGGACCGAAGTGTGAAATGGTCGGAGCGGGGAGATTCGAACTCCCGACCCCTTGCTCCCGAAGCAAGTGCGCTACCAGGCTGCGCTACGCTCCGCCCGACCACCCGCGTTCGATCCGCAGGAAGGCGCGTTATAACGGCCACCACCGGTGCCCGCAAGCCGATTGTCCAGCAATTCGCCGCTTTCTCGCAACCGGGCCGAATTGCCGCTAGTGTCCCGATTCCAAAGTTCGCCGGATCTTACTGCAACTGACGTAGCGAACTTCGGAATCAAAAGGGACACTAGAATCAATGCTTTGCTAGTGTGGTTCAGATCGGCAAGTTCGCGACAGGGCATGCTGCCAAGGACGGCGAACTTGCCGATCACCACGCTAGTCGCCGAGTGCAACGCCTTCGCGGCGCGGATCGGCTGCGCCCCTCAGTTGGCCTTGCGCGCGCTCGATGATGCTCAAGCCGCTGGTCATTTCGATGGCATTGACCGGGGACCCCGACGCCGTTATTGCAGCGCCAAGACTGGTTTGGGCGGTCGTTCCGCGCTCGACCTCCACGGGGCCGTTGCGGCTGCCGAAGGTCGGCAATTCCGCTGCCTGCTGAATGGTGCAGTGCCATTCGATGAGGCAGACGATGGATTTCAAGTTGTAGAGAATGATGTTGCTGCCGCCGGGCGAGCCCAGCACCGCGAGCAGATCGCCCTTGGGGTCGAGAATGACGGTTGGCGCCATAGAACTGCGCGGGCGTTTGCCAGCCTCGATGCGGTTTGCGATGGGTAAGCCCGCATCGTCCACGGGCTTGAAGGAGAAATCGGTCAACTGGCTGTTCAGCAGGAAGCCGCCCACCATGATCCCGCTGCCGAAGGCTGTCTGGACCGTGGTCGTCATCGAGACCGCGTTGCCGTCGCCGTCGAGGATCGAGACGTGGCTGGTGCCGTGCCCTTCCTTGGTCGCGTCGCGGCCATACAGCCGGCCCGACTTCAGCGGCGGCGTCCCGGGCAGCGCTTTCTTCATGGGGTGCGCTGGATCAATCAGCTGCGCGCGAGAGGCGAGGTAAGCCTTATCCAGCAGGTTGGTCGACTGGGGCTGGAAATCAGGGTCGGCGATGTACTGGTCGCGGTCGGCGTAGGCGAGTTTTTCAGCTTCGATCAAGACGCGGATCTCGCCGATTTCGTCTTGCAGCAAGGCGCTCGTATTCGCGGGCACGGGATGGTCGTGGCTGGCGGCGACGCGGGCCTCCAGCATGCCGAGCACCATGCCAACGGTGACGCCACCCGAGGATGGCGGGCCCATGCTGCAGATCAGGTATTCGCGGAACGGCGGGCAAACGGGCGCGCGCTCCCTCGCCTCGTAGGCTGCGAAATCTTCCGGCGTCAGCGCTCCCGAAACCGCCTCCGAGATCGCTTGCGGGAGCGTACCCGAATAGAAAGCCGCAACGCCGTCGTCCGCGAGCAGGCGCAGCGTTGCGGCGTAGGCGGGATTGGCGAGCGTAAATCCCGCCGGGCGCGGATTGCCGGCATCGTCGAAATAGAGCTTGCGCGCGGCTGCGTTGAAGGAGGACGCCTTCTGCGCGCACAGCAGGGTTTCGAGCCGCGGAGAGACTGTGAAACCGTTTTCCGCAAGCGCGATGGCGCGCTCGAACAGGCGCGCCCAGGGCAGCTTGCCGTGCTTGCGATGGGCAAGCGCCAGCGCGCGAACGACGCCCGGCACGCCGACGCTGAGGGGCGAGAGCACAACATCGTCGAAGGGCATGGGCTCCCCCGTCGAGAGCAGGAAGCGGTCGGGCTGGGCGCTGCGCGGGGCGGTTTCGCGGCCGTCGATGGTGGTCAGCGCGTGGGCTTTTTCATCCCAATGGACCACGAACGCGCCGCCGCCGACGCCGGACGACTGCGGCTCGACGAGCCCTAAGACCATCTGAACGGCAATGGTTGCGTCGACCGCGCTGCCGCCGGCCCGCAAGATTTCGAGGCCCGCCTGCGAGGCGTAGGGGTTGGCGGTCACCACCATATGGCGGTGTGAAATCACGGTGGGTTTCGCGCTGATAACCGATGGCAGTTCCGGGGCCGACTGTTTGGCATCGTGCACGAACTGGGCGCGGGCCTGGCTTACCGCAGCAGCCACCAGCAGAAGTGCTGCCATCGAATGCTTGACGATGCGCGACGAAATCCAGGCTTGGACCATTCAGTGCCTCATAGGAAAAGCATGCTTATACCAGCGCATCTTGGCAGCCGCATGCGTCAATGTCTTGGCAGCCATTCTAGGGCCTGTCGTCAGTTATGGGTTCGGGCTGGACATGAGCAGTTTTGGATGAGGACCAGGCGCTTGACGAGGCAAGCCTTACCGGCCCAGCGAGGACAAGCAACGCCGTCATCAGCCAAAACTGCTACGCCGCGCAGCGGTGAGGCGTCAAGCTGCCGTCTGCGGCGTCGCGGCACCTCCATATACTGGCCGATACTGGCCGTATCGGCGGCGCGCCGCTCCTGGCATCCCGTTGCTTTTCACCTCATCCAGCTCCAAACGATAACAGACGACAGTCCCTAATACCCGAAAGCTTGTTCATGCTCGACACCGCCGCCGCGTCCTTCGACTATCGCCTGATCGCACAGGACGGGGCCGCGCGAGCGGGCGAGATCGTCACTCCGCGGGGGACCATCCGTACGCCGGCGTTCATGCCGGTCGGCACCGTCGGGACCGTCAAGGCGCTGTACCTCGACCAAGTGCGCGATGCGGGCGCCGACATCATACTTGGCAATACGTATCACCTCATGCTGCGGCCAGGCGCGGAGCGGGTTGCGCGGCTCGGCGGCCTGCATCAGTTCATCGGGTGGAAGGGGCCGATCCTGACCGACAGCGGCGGGTTCCAGGTGATGAGCCTGTCGAAGATCCGCAAGCTCGACGAGAACGGCGTGACGTTCCGGTCCCATATCGACGGGTCGAAGCACGTGATCTCGCCGGAGCGGTCGATCGAAATCCAGTGCCTGCTGGGGGCCGACATCCAGATGCAGTTCGACGAGTGCATCCAGCTGCCGGCCGAGAAGCGGGAGGTCGCGCGCGCGATGGAACTATCGCTGCGGTGGGCGGAACGGTCCAAGCGGGCGCATGAGCGGTTCGGCGTGCCAGGGCAGGCGGTGTTCGCCATCGTGCAGGGCGGCGTCGAGCCGGACCTCAGGGCGCGGTCGGCCGCGGAACTGGTCGGCATGGATTTTCCCGGCTATGCGATCGGCGGGCTGGCGGTCGGCGAGGGGCATGACGCCATGATCGCGACGCTCGCCGAGACGACGCCGCATCTGCCGGTGGACAAGCCGCGCTACCTGATGGGGGTCGGCACGCCGCTCGATCTGATCGAGGCGGTGGCGCGCGGCGTCGACATGTTCGACTGCGTGATGCCGACGCGTAACGGCCGGCACGGCATGGCATTCACCTGGAACGGCAAGGTCAACCTGCGCAACGCGCAGTGGGCGGAGGACCTGCGGCCGCTAGACGAGACCAGTTCGTGCCCGGCGGCGCGGGACTACTCGCGGGCCTACCTCCATCATCTCGTGCGGTCGGGCGAATATCTGGGCGCGATGTTGCTGTCGTGGGTCAACACCGCGTTCTATCAGGATCTGATGGCCGGTATGCGCGCGGCTATCGCCGAGGGCCGGTTCGAGGCCTGGCGGGCCGAGGTGAAGGCGCGCATGGGGGTCTGAGAGCGTCAATAAGAAAAAGCCGCGCGCGGCTTTGCTTTGCGCGCGGCCGCCCCACCAACCCCGCGCGCGGATTCCAGCGGTCAAAACTTTTGATCGCTGGACTCATCAGCGCGGGCCTTAATCGGGACGTGCCGCCGGTCAGTTCGGCTTGCCGATCGGCTGGATGTCGTCCCAGCGCACCGGGGTGAGTGCGCGGGCCATGGGAGCCGACGCCGGCTTTGCGCCGTTACCATTGTGAACCGCGAGATCGATCATTGGCTTTGCGGCTTCACGGCTGGCCGCCTCGGCCTTGCGGCGCGCATCGATGGTGCGTATCATTTCACGAATGCGCGGCTGTATTTCCGTGCGGTAGCGCGTGCCGTTGAACACGCCGTAATGGCCAACGCCTGGCTGGAGGTAATGGTAGTGCTCGTCCTTGGGCACGTTGGGGCACAGGTCGTGGGCCGCTTCGGTTTGGCCGACGCCGCAGATGTCGTCGCGCTCGCCCTCGACCGTCATGATTGCGGTGCGCCGGATGGCGGAGCAATCGGCAATTTCGCCACGATGCACGAACCGCTTGTTGGGCAGATCGTGGTCTTGGAACACGGTCTTGATCGTCTGCAGGTAGAACTCGGCGGGCAGGTCCATCACCGCCATGTATTCGTCGTAGAACTCGCGGTGCTGATTGACGCTGTCGCAGTCGCCTTTGACGAGGTTTTGGAACAGTTCCTTGTAAGCGTTCTGGTGGCGCTCAAGGTTCATGGTCATGAAGCCGGTCAACTGGACAAAACCCGGATAAACGCGGCGCATGAAGCCGACCTGGGGGAACGGCACGACGGAAATGACATTGCGTTCAAACCACGACAGCGGCTTGCCCATGGCCAGCTTGTTGACGGCGGTCGGATTCCGGCGCGTGTCGACGGGCCCGCCCATCAACGTCAGCGACGCCGGCTGAATTTCCATGTTGCGTCTCGCCATGATCGCGGTTGCAATCATCGCAGGGACGGCCGGCTGACACACCGCCATCACGTGCGTGTTGGGGCCGAGGTGCTGTACGAAATCGATGATGTAGTCGACGAAGTCATCGAGGTCGAAACGGCCCTCGACGACCGGAACCTGACGTGCGTCGGTCCAGTCGGTGATGTAAACATCGTGTTCGGCGATCATCGACTTTACGGTGCCGCGCAACAGCGTCGCGTAGTGGCCCGACATTGGAGCGATCAACAGCACCTTGGGGTCGTTGCGCTTGCCGGCCGATTCGTCGCGGGCGAAATGCAACAAGTTTGCGAATGGCTTCGACAGCTCAATACGCTCCGTGATGCCGACCTGGACGCCGTTGATCGTGGTTTCGGTGATCCCGAACTCCGGCTTGCCGTAACGTTTGGTCAGCGATTCGAAAACCTCTAGGGCGGCAGAGGCGCTCTTGGCAAAAGGGTTGATAGAGAACGGGCTCATGGGATGTTCGAGGCCCAAGCGCACCACCGACGTCCAGAGGCGCAAGGGACCGATGAAGGCGTGGGCGAGTTCATATCCAAGATAATTCAATCGAGTCACCCTTTTGTCCGGAGCTGAAGCTGTTCCGCAACTCCCTGCTGTCAGTACAGTGCAACACCACAATCACTAGAGGTCAAGGCCTCTGGGCATGGGCAAAAAGTGCAACGCTGTACCATACCAATCGAAGTCTCACACGTCTGGTTCCTTAAACCAATGCAATTCGTTGCCCGTGTTCGCTCATAGTTCGATTGATGCCATCGCAAAAATCTCTGTGAGCCTTTTAAGCCACATGCGCTTGGTCGTGCGTGGGCGGACCAAACGAATCAGCTGGCCCTGCCGCACCTGCGCTGTTCATCATAGGGTGTGCCTTAACCGTAAACGCTTTGCCGTTGCGGGTTGGTAAATGTTTCGTTGCGGCTGACACGTGCGGAGGAGACGATGGGACGACTTCTTGGGCTGATCTTGATTGCCGCTGTAATCTTTTACGCCGCGTGGCCCGGATATTCGGCCTACCGGATCAAAACGGCGCTCGATACGAACGATGCGGCAGCGCTCGAGTCAAAGGTCGATTTCGACGCCGTACGGCAATCGCTGAAGCCAGCCGTCACAATCGAAGCCGAGAAGGCAATGACAGCCGCTCTTGCGCACGGCGGGGCCGATAACGCCGCGCTGATCGAACAATTCAAGGGGCAAATCATGCCCCGCATCATCGATACGGCGCTGACGACCATTGTGACGCCGGAAACGCTGCTGCGGATCCATCGCGAAGGCGGCGACTTGCGCAAGACCCTGCGCGATATCGTCAACGAAAAGCTCGGCGGAGCGGGCAGCCTCGGCGCTCTCGCCGGAGCGTTGGGCGGACCCGGTGGCAAGCAAGGTGCCTTGCTCGGGCAACTTGGGAAGATGGCCGAGGGCGCCGGCGTCGATCCGGGGAAAGTGTTGGGTGGGTTGCTCAGATCGGAGAACGCCGTTCGGGACGCGGATGCCGCCCCGGTCGCGGCGGAACCTGCGGCGCCCGCAGCCGGCAGCGCCAAGGCCGCTTACGGCCTGGCCAACATCAAAAGCTTTGCGATCAACGGGCCGCTCGGCTTTTCACTCGGGGTTGCGCGTAACGCGGCTGCAACGGAGCCCGAGGTGACGGCCGATTGGGCGTTCACCGGCGGGGACTGGAAACTCGTCGGCGTGCGCCCGCGCGTTTAGCTTTGCAAACTTCCGCTCGTTGCGGCTTTTTGCCGGTTTTGGATCCCGGTCCAGAGCTGCCCGCCATAATTCCAGCGCGATCCAACGGCTTTGGTCACCCAGATTGTTAAATCTGGGTTTCCAACAAGGGGTTAATGCGATGCGACTTGCGGCCGCCGTGGTTTTTTCAGCAATCGGGTTAGGCGGGGGAGCGGCCAACGCGGCCGACGTTACGGCCGTTTCAGCGATCGATACGGTCACGGTGTTTCCTTCGGGGGCCGAGATTACGCGGCTGGCCAAGATCAAGCTTGCGGCAGGCGATCAGCGCATCGTGTTCCCTGATCTGCCGGCGCAGGCGATCCCTGGTTCCATCCGCGTCGAAGGCAAGTCGGCTGGCAAACTCGAAATCGGGTCGGTTGACACCAAAAGGCTGTTCGTGCCGCGCTCCGATGCGGCGAACTTAGATCAGGAGCGTAAGCGGCTCGAAGATCAGATCGAGACCTTGCACGATACGCGGGCGTTGTTCGAAGGCCAGGTTCAGGCCGCGGAAACCCAGCGCACTCTGCTGACGAACCTTGCCGAACTGCCAAAGGTGCCTCCCGTCGCGCAGGCTGGCGCGCCGCCCGCGACCGACTGGAAAGCCGTTCTGGGCACGATCGGGGCGGGCTACGGCGAGGCCAAGCGCCTGGAACTCGAAGGCCAGGCCAAGATGCGCGAAACGGACCGCCGGATCAAAGAACTCGAAGGCAAACTTCGGGCGATCGCGCCCATCCGGGACGAGCGGACGGAAGTCGCCGTGTTCGTGACGGCGGATGCGCCGCTCGAAGCCGATTTGACGATCCGCTATCAGGTGCCGTCGGCGGCGTGGTCCGCGTTCTACGACGCGCGGCTTTCGACCGGCACAAAGTCGGTTGCGCCCAAGCTCGAACTGACACGGCGCGCCGCGATTTCTCAAACCACGGGCGAGCCGTGGAACAACGTCGCGCTTTCGCTTTCGACAACCCGGCCCTCGGTTGGAGCGTCGGCGCCCGAGCTGCGCACGATGAACGTCGACTACGTGCCGGATGCGCCGCCGGCTACGCCGGTTGCAGCCGCGCCGCCGCCGATGCCAAGGGCCATGATGAAGGCGGCAAAACGGGAAGGTGGCGTTACCGACGAGATGCTAGCTGGGGGGGCGACTGATGTTGCCGTCGAGCCTGTCATGCAGGAAGCGCGCGCGAAGAATGCTGACGTCGTGCAGGCACCGTTCCAGGCGATCTACGGCGTGCCAGGACGGGTGGTCGTGCCGCCAACAGGGGAAACCAAGCGCGTGCAGCTGATGGAAGACGCCATCGAGCCTGCGCTGTCGGTGCGCACGGTGCCCATGCTCGATGCCAAGGCCTATCTTTACGCCAAGCTCGTGCTGCCCAAGTCGTCGGCCGTGCTGCCGGGCGCCGTTTCTCTCTTTCGCGACGGCACGTTCGTGGGCACCGGCCGGCTGCCACTGCTGGCGGCCGGCGAGGAACACGAATTGGGTTTTGGCGCAGATGACGCCATCCGCGTCAAGCACGCGATCGTCGAAGACAAGCGGGGCGAAAAGGGCCTGATCTCAGCGTCCAAGACCGATACCCGCAATTTCAAGATCACGGTCAAAAGCCTGCACGAGCGGACGATGGCGGTCTCCGTGTTCGATCACATTCCCGTGTCCCAGCAGCAGGACATCAAGGTCACGCTCAGCGCCAAGCCGCAACCGACGAAGGCGGATGTGGACGACAAGCGCGGCGTCGTTGCTTGGGAGTTCAAGCTTGACCCGGATCAGGAGCAGGTGATCGAATTTGGCTACCAAGTCGTGTGGCCGGGAGCAAAAGCGATCACGTATCGTTGAAGTTCCAAAGATTCACCTGGATCGGGCCGGCAGATCGTCGACTGTAGGATTGCGGGCGATATTCCCAGTTCTGTGAACGGGTGCGTGCGCAAGCCTATCAAAAAAAGTCGAATTGCCGTCCAGGAAAGCCGCTCCTTCGGGGCGGCTTTTTCATTTGTCGGGCGCCGCAGCGATCGGTTAGGCCTACGGGAACGTTCGATCCCCAAGCGACACCTGCTCAAACTCTCCACCTTCCATTCATGAGGCCGCGATGACTGACTTTGGCAACGCTATGCCCGCCGCTAGCGCGAACCGTGCGCCGTCTGCGGCTTCCGACCTCGGCGCGCTGCCGGAATGGAACCTCGACGATCTTTATACCGGTCCTGACGCGCCGGAGCTCAAACGCGACCTGGAAAAGGGCGCGATGCTCGCCACCGAGATGAAGGCGCGCTATCAAGGCAAGCTCAGCGACATAGGGCGCGACGGCAGAAAGCTGGCGGAGGCCGTCAAGGCCTACGAAGATCTTTCCGATCTACTGGGCAAGCTCGGGTCGTACTCGGGCCTTTACTATGTGGGCGATCAGTCGGACCCGAAACGCGCCAAGTTCAGCCAGGACGTCGGCGAACAGCTAACGAAGATTTCGACCGATCTCATTTTCTTCGAACTCGAGCTCAACCAGATTCCCGAAGCCGATCTGGCGCACGCGCTCGAACATCCCGCGTTGGCGCGCTTCAAGCCGTGGTTCGACGATCTGCGCAAGGAAAAACCACATCAGCTCGACGAGAAACTCGAGACGCTGTTCACGGAAAAGTCCCAGACGGGGCGCGGCGCGTGGAACCGGCTGTTCAACGAGACGATGACGGACTTGAGGTTCGAGGTTGCGGGCGAGAGCGAGCCGCTGACGCTGGAGCCGACGCTCAACCTGCTGTCGAATGCGAGCGAGGCGAAACGGCGCGCGGGCGCGGAGGCGCTGTCGAAAACGCTTACCGACAATCTGCGCATCTTCACGCTGATCACCAACACGCTCGCCAAGGACAAGGAAATCAATGACCGGTGGCGGCATTTTGAGGATGTCGCCGACAGCCGACACCTTGCCAACCGGGTGGAAGCGCCAGTGGTGGACGCGCTGGTCAGCGCCGTGCGGACAGCCTACCCGCGGCTGTCTCACCGCTATTATGGTCTGAAGGCCAAGTGGCTTGGCATGGACAAGCTGTCCCATTGGGATCGTAACGCGCCGCTGCCTGACAAGCCCGAACGCACGATCCCGTGGCCGGAAGCCGAGCACATGGTGCTGTCAGCGTACGGGGCCTTTGCGCCCGAGATGGCGGCGATCGCCAAGCAGTTTTTCGACAGGCGCTGGATCGATGCACCGGTACGCCCTGGCAAGGCGCCAGGCGCTTTTTCAGCCTCCACAGTACCATCGGTGCACCCTTATGTGCTGATGAACTATCAGGGCAAGACGCGCGATGTGATGACGCTAGCCCACGAGTTGGGACATGGCGTGCATCAAGTGCTGGCGGCCAAGCAGGGACCGCTGCTCGCACAGACGCCACTGACGCTTGCCGAGACTGCAAGCGTGTTCGGCGAGATGCTGACGTTCAAGAAGCTGCTGGCGGAGACCGCGTCGCCCAGAGAGAAAAAGGCGCTGCTGGCCGGCAAGGTCGAGGACATGCTCAACACTGTGGTGCGCCAAATCGCGTTCTATACGTTCGAGCGGCGCATCCATGAGGAGCGGCGCAAGGGCGAACTGACGTCGGATCAGATCAACGCCATATGGACGGAGGTCGGGGCCGAGAGCTTGGGGCCGGCCATTGCGCTGAAGCCCGGCTACGAGGTGTTCTGGACTTACATCCCCCACTTCATCCATTCGCCGTTCTACGTTTACGCCTATGCGTTCGGCGATTGCCTCGTGAACTCGCTATATGGGCTCTATCACGAGGCCCATCCGGGGTTCGTCGGCAAGTATTTCGATCTGCTCAAGGCCGGCGGCTCGAAACACCATTCGGAACTGCTGGCGCCATTCGGATTAGACGCGCGCGACCCTGCGTTCTGGGGCAAAGGCCTGTCGGTCATCTCCGGGTTCATCGACGAGCTCGAGGCGATGGAGCATGGCAAGGCCTGAGCGAAAAGTGCGGCTATCGTGCAACGGGCGGTCAACGTTCCGGGCGTGTTGCCGCAACCAGCATTCGACCAGACGCCACTTCGGGCAGAGCGGGGTGACCTTCCGTGGGCGGCCCGGAGAGGCGCGCCGGGCTTGGCATTGCAGCCACACTTGCGAAACGGCAATCGCGTCCTATTTGACGGATGAGCAGCGAGCAGCCGACTGCTTACAGCCTCCCGTCCTCAAATGATGGCGAAATAAGGTCTTCCGCGACTCCACAGCTCGGAGTAGAAGGGCGGCGCTGAATTAGCGGTCCTGAATCGGGGATGGGTTGTGGGAACCCGAACCGGACCGGTTGCGCGGCCAACGTCTCCGATCCTTTGCCACGACTTATTGTGAGCTGCCATATGGCACAAGCCTCAGTCGCCGATGTGGGCGCACCGTCCGATCACGCGCATTCACGAAATTTCTGGGCACTCGCGTTGGGTTCCATCGGGGTCGTTTATGGCGACATCGGCACCAGTCCGCTTTATGCCTTCAAGGAAGCGGTGGTGGCTGCGCAGAAGACCGGGCTGACGGGACGCCCCGTCGTGCTCGGCGTGCTGTCGCTCATTACTTGGGCGCTGCTCCTCATCGTGACAGTTAAATACGTGCTCGTGTTGCTGCGCGCCGACAACAAAGGCGAGGGCGGAACCTTCGCGCTGATGGCGCTGGCCCGTTCGGTCGCCAAGGGCAGTTCC
The DNA here is from genome assembly GCA_025351425.1 of Hyphomicrobium sp. Classification (GTDB taxonomy): domain Bacteria; phylum Pseudomonadota; class Alphaproteobacteria; order Rhizobiales; family Hyphomicrobiaceae; genus JANXVY01. The sequence continues at coordinate 59,458 of JANXVY010000062.1, read as the reverse complement.
AACCTGATCTTGATCCTGGGCGTGATGGGCGCGGCGTTCTTCTATGGCGATGCCGTGATCACGCCCGCCATCTCAGTCCTATCAGCCATCGAAGGCATGAAGCTGATCTCGCCTGGCCTGGACAGCTTCGTGCTGCCGCTCACCATCCTGGTGATCGTCGGGCTGTTTATGGCCCAGTCGCACGGTACCGCCAAGGTTGCGCGCTATTTTGGGCCGATCTGCGTGTTGTGGTTCGGTGTGCTGGCGGTGGGAGGGCTCCACCAAATTGCGCTGAACCCGACCATACTCTGGGGCCTCGATCCAAGGTTCGGCATCCGGTTCGTGGTCGACAACAACCTTTATGCGGTCAAGGTGCTGGGCGCGGTCTTCCTGGCCGTCACCGGCGCAGAAGCGCTGTATGCCGACCTTGGTCACTTCGGACGCAGGCCCATTCAATATGCGTGGCTTTGGATCGTGCTGCCGTGCCTGCTGCTCAACTATTTTGGCCAGGGCGCGCTTGTGCTTGCCAACCCGGACGCCATCGCCAATCCGTTCTACCTGCTTTATCCCAACACACTGATCTACCCCAACGACGGTCTTGTTCTCATGGTGCTGCTGGCGACAGCTGCGACCGTGATTGCAAGCCAAGCTTGTATCACGGGCGCCTATTCGCTGACGCGGCAGGCGATCCAGCTCGGCCTCGTGCCGCGGCTTGAGGTGAGGCATACGTCCGACGTGATGGCAGGCCAGATCTATCTGCCGCGGGTCAACTGGTTGCTATTCATCGGGGTGATTTTCGTCGTGGGCTTTTTCAAAACCTCCGACAATCTTGCTGCTGCCTACGGCGTCGCCGTAACAGCCAACATGATCCTCGCTTCGGCCATCACCTTCTTCGTGATTTGGAAGTTGTGGCACTGGTCGATCTGGGCGGCTGCAGGTTTGATGGTGCCCCTGGTGCTGATCGAACAGATCTTCTTTGCCGCCAACATGACCAAGGTCGCCGAGGGCGGTTGGCTGCCACTGATGATGGCAGGAACCATCGCTCTCCTGATTACGACCTGGGTCCGGGGCTCAAAGATCCTCGCCAAGGAAACTCGTCACGCGCAGGCCGATATCGACTGGCTGGTGCGCAAACTGGAAGCCAAGCCGCCGCACCGGGTGCCCGGTACGGCCGTGTTTCTCACCGCCGATCCTAATGCGGCGCCAACCGCCTTGATGCACAATCTGAAACACAACCGGGTGCTACACGAGCGCAACATCATTTTGACCATCAGGACCGCCGATACGCCGCGCGTTTTGAACAGCGAACGCGTCAAAGTCGAGGACATCGCCGACGATTTCATCCGGGTCACCGCTAAATTCGGGTTCATGGAGACACCCTCCATCCCCCGCGTGATCACTTTGTGCCGCAAGAAGGATTTGAACATCGACATGGGGGGCACCAGCTTCTTCCTGTCGCGCCGCTCGCTGCGGGCAGGCAAGAAGTCCGAGATGCCGCTGTTCCAGGAACGGCTCTTCATCTGGCTGTCTCATCAGGCCGAGGATGCCACAACGTACTTCCAGATCCCGGTCGACCGCGTGGTCGAGGTTGGCACGCAGGTAGCGGTCTAGTGTTTACGGCGCTCCGTACCGCTTAAGGCTGGCGCATCGACGCTGGCAGCGTCGAACAAGGCCTCATCATGTCCAATGAAGACAATCGCTTTTCCGCGCGAGCTGCGCGCTACGCCCGGGTCGGCGGTAATGTGGGAATGGTTGCCGCACGCGTTGCGACAGGCAAGCTGTTAGGGCGCGAACTCGACAACACATCGGACGCGGCTGCGCTGGCGGCGGCACTTGGCGGGCTCAAGGGCCCGTTGATGAAAGTCGCACAGCTCTTATCGACCATTCCCGAAGCACTGCCGCCCGAGTATGCCCGAGAACTTGCGCAGCTGCAGTCGAATGCTCCTCCCATGGGGCCGGGGTTCGTCCGGCGGCGAATGACGGCCGAACTCGGCCCCGATTGGGCGGCCCGCTTCGGCTCCTTCGAAGAAGCGTCAACAGCATCCGCGTCGCTCGGCCAGGTCCACCGGGCAACGACGCGCCAGGGCTTGCCGCTCGCCGTGAAGTTGCAATACCCGGACATGCAGTCGGCGGTGGAGGCCGATCTCAACCAATTGCGCGTCATCTTCGGGCTGCATGCGCGGATGGGCTCGGCTGGCGTCGACACGCGCCAGATGCTGGAGGAGATCGGCGACCGTTTGCGCGAGGAACTCGACTACGAAATGGAAGCAAAGCACATGGCGCTGTACGGGCTCATTTTCGCCGGCGACGCTCATGTGCGGGTGCCCGCACCGGAGGCGGCGCTTTCGACCAAACGGTTGCTTTCGATGACGTGGCTCTCGGGCCGGCCGCTGCTCGATTACAAGGGTGCTCCACTCGAAGACCGCAACCGCTTGGCCGACGCGATGTACAGAGCGTGGTGGTATCCCGTCACGCACTACGGCGTCATCCACGGCGATCCACATCTGGGCAATTACACGGTGTTCGAGGAGCCGGGGTCTGCGCCCAGCGGCGGGATCGGGCGGCCCATTGGCATCAACCTGCTCGACTTCGGCTGCGTGCGGAAATTCCCGGTGGCCTTCGTGCAAGGCGTCGTCGATCTTTATCGCGGGCTGGAGCGTGGCGACCGAGCGCTGCTCGTACACGCCTACGAGACCTGGGGCTTCAAGGGGCTGTCGGATGAATTGATCGATGCGCTGACGATCTGGGCGCGCTTCATTTACGGGCCCTTGCTGGACGACCGGGAGCGTACGATCGCGGACGGCACGCAACCTGGCGAATACGGCAGGCGGCAAGCGTTCGAGGTGCACCAGATCTTGAAGGCAAAGGGGCCCGTGACAATCCCGCGCGAATTCGTGTTCATGGACCGAGCGGCGATTGGGCTCGGCGGCGTGTTTCTGCACCTCGACGCGCGCCGCAACTGGTACCGGCTGTTCAACGAAACCATCGAAGACTTCGACCGGGTTACGGTTGCCGCACGACAGCGGACAGCCTTCGAAAAGGTGGGGCTTACGGTTGGTGATACCAGCGGTCAAATCTTTTGACCGCTGGTATTATAATGCCGCTAGAGCACGTTCGATTTTCTTTGAATCGCTCTCATGCGCTAGCTTCTTGTTTTGTCGCGCGTTTTGACGGAAAACCGCTTCACACTTTTCCTAACGCGCTTCTTGCCTTGTCGCGCGTTTTGACGGAAAACCGCTTCACACTTTTCCTAACGCGCTTCTTGTTTTGTCGCGCGTTTTGACGGAAAACCGCTTCACACTTTTCCTAACGCGCTCTAGGCGCAAGGGACTGGCCCGTATTGGCGGCCGGACCATGGTCTGATGGCTATTTCGCTGCCTGCTGGCGGTTGGTCAGGCGCGTGCGGATGGCATTGATCATCGCCGCCATCTCGGACTTGATGTTTTTTGCGCCGTTGATGTAGGCGACCACAGGCCACGCCAAATAGCTGTTCACGCCGGTGATGTTGGCAAGGCCGGGCGTCGCATCGATCGCAAAGCCGTCCTTGAACACGACGCGCGGGGAGAATGTTCCGCCGATTTTCATCGGGCCGCCGCTTGTCTGCAATTCGCAGAGGACGGGCTGCGGCGGGGCCTCGAACACGCGGTCGCTGGCGGCGAGCGCTTCATCGACGAGGCGGCGCTCGATGTCGACGGTGACGGTGCAGCGGGCATCCTGTAAATAGCCGCGGGTGAGCTTGACTACATCGGCGCGCTCGTCATCCGTCATCCAGGCGTGGTGTTCGCAGGAGAGGCGTGTGCCGCCCGACTGGCGCAGTGCGTCGAAGCATTCGGGCTTGGCCAAGTGCTGGTCCATGTTCGCGCCCGCTGCGAGCGCGGGAGCGGCCCAAACGGTGGCGGCAAGCGCTGCTAGAGCAAATTCCGATCCTACGGAAGCGGAATTTTTCTCTAGGTTCTTGATTTTGTAGAATTTTCTGCGACGAACCGGTATCCACTTCGTCGGAAAATGCTCTAGGGCGTTGCGGGAGATGGCGTGCAACATCGGTGGCTCCATAACGGCACCCTTGGTGTGTGGGGCTGGTGTGGCGTTGAATTCCGACCATTGCAGGGCGTTGCTAGAGCCGATCTACGAACCGGGCGATCGCGGTTGCAGCGGCGACGATGTGGTCTGAGTGGGTGTGGCTGCTCAACCGGCGCGGCTTGAGGTCGTGGTCGCCATCGGGGAGCCAATGCAGCGCGATCGCACCGGATAGGTCGTAGCCCGCAACTTCGGGGGGCGTGCCGAAAGGGTCGCGTTCGCCTTGCACGATGAGAGCGGGGCACGAAAGCGCGGCCAAGTGAGCCGTGCGAAGTGCGCCTGGCTTCTTGGGCGGATGGAACGGGTACCCGAGGCACACCAGTCCGCTGATGGCGTTCGCGCGGTACAGGTCTTGGGCGATCAGGCTTGCGACACGCCCGCCCATCGATTTGCCGCCGATGATCAATCGTTGTCCTTTTGCGACGGGCAGGTTCGCTAGAATCGTCCGCATTTCCTCGGCCAGGCGCGGCATCTTCGGCGGCGGACGGCGGATGCCATCAATGCGGCGGCGGGCCATGTAGTCGAACTCGAAGCGGGTGGTGCGGACGCCGCAGCTGGCGAGCCGGTCTGCGAGCGTTTCCAGGAACGGGCTCGTCATGCCGGCGCCCGCACCGTGGGCCAGCAGGAGATGGACCGGCGAGCTAGGCGGGCCTGTGGTTGTATTTGCGGACATCAGCGCCATTTGCAAAGAGAATCGCATTTTGCCTCGAACTGAGGCAGATTGTATTAACGCGCTCCAAGCGCGGCGGTCTCGCGAGAGGGAAGCAATGCGGGTTGCCGGATTATTTTCCGAACTAGTGCTGGGCTTCGTCGCCGTCGGCCTGACGCTGACCGCGTTCGCCGGAATGCCGAACGCCGTACAATCTGGAGAAGCCGGCCAGGCGGCATCGATCAACCCTCCAGCCGCGATCGAACACGACACCCCGCCATCAAGCGAACCTTCGAGCGCCGGGCCCTCAAGGCACGATTTGGGCGGCGATTTAGGGCGGTGGGCCGCGCCGCAGCTTTCTGCTCCCCTCGTATCGCCCGCAACTGCTCCCAATGATTCAACCGCCGCAGCAGTTCCTGCCCCTGTTGCGGCGGCTCCCGCAGTGGTTTTGCCGGCACCATCGGCTGGTCCGGTCGCGGCTGATCATGAGGCGCCTGCGGGCGGAGGTACGCCCGGTCTCAAGCCGGCAAAGGTTCTGTTTGGCGCCGTCAGCTCCCCGGTCCCATTAGCGGCCCGCGCCATCGGCACCTATTCCAAGGGCTGCCTAGCCGGTGCCACGGCGTTGCCCGTCGACGGCCCCGCCTGGCAGGCCATGCGGCTGTCACGCAACCGCAATTGGGGGCATCCCAAACTCATTTCCTTGATCGAGAAACTCGCCATTGATGGCAAGGCGAAAGACGGCTGGCCGGGGCTGCTGGTCGGCGATATCGCGCAGCCGCGCGGCGGGCCGATGCTGACGGGTCATGCGAGCCACCAGTTGGGGCTCGATGCGGACATCTGGCTGACGCCGATGCCGGATCGCATCTTGACCCCCCAAGAGCGCGAAAAGATCGAGGCGACATCCATGCTCGGCGAGGACGAGCAGACGGTCAACCGCGACGTGTGGACCGACGGGCACTTGAAGATCCTGAAGCGGGCGGCCTCGTATCCGGAGGTCGAGCGGATCTTCGTGCATCCGGCCATCAAACAGGTGCTGTGTTTTGCCGCCGGGACCGACCGGGGCTGGCTGTCGAAGGTGCGCCCGTACTGGGGGCATCATTATCATTTCCATGTGCGCATCGGCTGTCCGCCGGGATCAACCGACTGCTCGCCGCAGAAGCCGGTGCCGGGCGACGACGGCTGCGGCAAGGAACTAGACGATTGGTTGCGCCTGATCGCCAAGACCGCGCCGGAACCGGCACCAATCCCGATACCGCAGCCCCCTGCCGTTGTCGCCAAGGAAAAACCGCCGATGACGCTCGATCAGCTGCCGGCCGAGTGCCGGATGGTGCTGGCGACGGGCAATCCGCTCATGGCAGCCGACGTGGCTGCGGCAGCCAAGGTTGCCGAGAAAATAGCGCATACGGCTGCGGCCGGAGCCAAGCCGGCCGCGCTTGCGGCAGCTGCAGCAGCTGCAGCCAATCCTGCGGCGGCCGGGGCGCCGATCGTTACCCCGGCAAGCTTAGCCAAGGGGCATGCCGAAAAAAAAACTACCACGCAATAGGGCGTCACAAGACAATCCCGGCAATGACTTTAGGCGGGCCCAAACTGGCTAAGCGCGCAGCGGCTATGCGCCCACGGGGGCGGCCGAAGCGGCGTCACTGAGCGGGACTGCCTTGGGCAAAAGCGGCGGACTAGAGCAAATTCCGATCCTACGGAATCGGAATTTTGCTCTAGGTTCCTGATTTTGTCGCATTTTCGTCTTCATGGAGCGAGGCTTCGCCGTCTTCATGGAGCGAGGCTTCGCCGTCGACGACGAACCGGTATCCACTTCGTCGGAAAATGCTCTAGCCGCACGGGGCTTGCCGGCAATAAAGCCTCAATGATTTTGGGGTAATGGCGTGTCATGCGTATCGTGCATTGCCTCCGGGCCCCCGTCGGTGGGCTGTTTCGTCATGTGCTGGACCTTGCAGGGGCCCAGGCGGCGCTTGGTCATCACGTCGGGATCGTTGCTGACAGCGAGGCCGTCAACGCGCTGACCGAGCAGCGGCTCGATGAAATCGCGCCCTCACTCACACTCGGCATCAAGCGTATCGGCATGCACCGGCTCCCCGCGCTGTCGGATTTTGCGGCCCATCGCGCGGTGACGGATCACGTGCGCGGCCTGGGGATCGACATTCTGCATGGACATGGTGCAAAAGGCGGCGCATTTGCCAGACTTGCGGGACGCGCGCTGAAGGCCCAGGGAGCACAGCTCAAGACGTTCTACACCCCGCATGGCGGTACGCTCAATTATGCGCCCAGCTCGGTCGAGGGCCGGTTCTTCATGGGATTGGAGCGGGTGCTCGACCGCTTCACGGACGGGCTGATTTTCGAGAGCGCGTTTGCGGCGCGGGTGTACGGAGAGCGCATTGGCGTTGGCAAGGCACCGCGCCGGGTGGTGCCCAATGGGCTGCAGCCGCGGGATTTTGTGGCACAGGTTCCAGCGGAGAACGCAGCGGATTTTCTGTTCATCGGGGAATTGCGCGCCTTGAAGGGCGTCGACGTGATGCTGCGGGCGCTCGCGCAGCTTAATGCGGGGCGCGCCGTTGGGTTAAGGGCGGTGATCGTGGGCGCGGGGCCGGATGCGGAAACCTTCAAGGCGCTGGCACGCGAACTCGGGCTTGTCCCAGTGGTGACGTTTCCCGGCGCTCTGCCCGCCGCCGAGGCCTTTCCGATGGGCCGCACGCTTGTGGTGCCGTCGCGCAAGGAGAGCTTTCCCTACATCGTACTCGAGGCGGCGGCAGCGGGCATGCCGTTGATCGCGACCAACGTCGGCGGGATACCCGAGATCGTGGCCGGCAGCGACACGGTGCTCATCGCGGCCGACGACGTGGCCGCTCTTGCCGCCGCGATGACGCAGTGCGTGGACAAACTCGCCGCCGCGCGCGCCAGGGCCCAGCGGCTAAAAATCGCCGTCGCCGCACGCTTTACGGTCCAGGCGATGACGGGGGCAATCTTGGGATTCTATCTTGAGGCCTGAACGGCTCGCCGGACAAGTGAAGGCCAGGATGCGCGCGCCCTCGACCCGCGCATTAAGGGAACACCGTCAACGTTCGGCGCGTTCGATGGACTTGATGGGGCCGCGCGGACGGCCGGATTTTTCGCTGATTTCGCGATCCTGGGCTTCGATGATGGCGAGCGCGGGCTCGTCCCCCTCGAGGCCGCTCACTTCGAGGGCTGGCACCTTGCGATTGGAGGACTGCGAGCCATCTTCGTAGAGGACGTTGAACAGCACGAATTCGACCGGTTTGGCCTTACTGCGACGCATGGAAATGGCCTTTCGTTGGGTTTGGCGGGCATGCCTGAGCATGCGTTCGCCCGGACGCTGCCCCGCCTGGATCAGTCAGGGGCGACCGGAGTTGTCGTTTGGGCTGAGACATGCGCGCTTGCGGGCGTTTGCGCAACGAAGCCTCGCGTCGCAGGGGGCGAGACCGGCAGCTCTACGCTGAGCGTGACGCCGCCCTCCTGGCCGTTGGACATGGCCATTTTGCCGCCCAACGCCCACACGCGCTCGCTCATGCCGGAGAGGCCGAAGCCCGGCTTGCTGTCGCCAGCGATCCCCGTGCCGTTGTCGCGCACCGTCACGTTGAGGCGACCTGCTGCTCCGGGCACAACCGTGATGCCGATTTGGGACGCGTTCGCGTGCCGAAACGCGTTGGTCAAGCCTTCCTGCACCACCCGAAATACCGTGAGCGCGGTGGTTTCGTCGAGTTCCTTGGTCAGGGGCTCGACCGTATCGAGCGCGATCGCGACACCGGGGTTGTTTTCACGCCAGAGGGCGATCAGGCTGCGCAGTGCGCCGTCGAGACCTAGCTCGCTCAAGGCCGGCGGACGCAACTTCTGCAAAACACGGCGGTTCATCTGCTGGAGGGCTTCGATCTGGTCCAGCGTGCTCTGGCATTTCTGGGCGCGGGCTGGACTGGACGAGCGTTCGGCGTCGGCCAGAAGCGCCGTGACGTTGGCGCGGATCGCAAACAGATAGGGACCGAACTCGTCATGGAGTTCACGAGCGAGTTCGCGCCGCTCATGGTCTTCCACCGAGATGATCTGTTCGGCCAAGCGGCTGTTTTCGCTGCGGGTGCGACTGAGGGTTGCGGCCAGATCGTTGAGCTTCATGCTGATCTGGGCCAGTTCGGGGGGGCCTGAGCGTTGGAGATCGACTTCATAGTTGCCATCACGCATGCGGCGCAGGGCCGAACTCAGGTCTTGGATCGGCATCAGGGCCTGGCGTACCGCCAGCGTCGTCAGCGCGTAGACAGCCGCAATGAGCGCCAGCCCACCGGTCAAGGTGCTGGTCAAGGCGGCCCAGATCTCGGCGATCTCGTCGCCTGGCTTGGAGGCGATCACGATCCGGCCGAGCAGCCTGTTGCCGACGATTGCCGGTAAGCGCAGAGGGGGGCGCTCCGAATAGACGAGGCGCGCGAACCAATCCGGCACCGGCGAAGGCGTCAGCACCTGGCCGGGAAGCGGGGCCGGGCGGCCCGCAGGGGGCTCGAAATACAGCCGGACGTGGCGAATGTCGCTGAGCTTTTCGAGCAGCGCTGCAAGGTCGCGGTTGGGATCGGCGGAGGACTGGAGTTCGGCGAGGGCGCGGTCGACGGTCTGGCGGGACAGTCGGACGATGCTGTCGTCCTCGGCACGGATTCGGGGACCTGCGCCAAAGACGATCAACGCAAGATTGATCGCGAGCCCCAGCAGCAGCAGGGCGCCGATCAACAGGTTCAGTCGGGTGCGGATCGATAATTGCGGCATACCGGGGGGCTTGGACTTTTTTTGAGTTTTCACGCCAGTCTAGCAGGGCGGAGCGCATCCGTGGCATGATGTTGCGCGAAACGAGAGCGGAACCGCCCAGAGTGCAGATCTTAATCGTCGATGACCATCCGATCGTCGTGTCCGGCTTCAAGGCGTTGCTTGAGGCCGATGGCGGTATGACAGTGCATGAAGCCGCCTCCGCCCAGGCCGCCGAGCACGTCCTCGCAGTGATGACGCCCGATGTGGCCGTCGTCGATATCAACTTGCCGGGGCTGTCGGGGTTTGAACTCGCGCGGCGGCTGATCGAGCGGGATGCGAGCGCGCGGGTCGTGATGTTTTCAATGAACGACGATCCGGTGTTCGTGGCCCAGGCGATGGAGATCGGCGCCAAGGGCTTTGTCAGCAAGAACGACAATCCCGCACAAATGCTCAAGGCGATCCGGGAGGTCGCCGCCGGCGGAAACGCATGGCCGCCGGGGATTTCCGAGCGCATCGCGCATCTCAGCGAACGGGGCACGGGCGTTGGACAAGGCGCGCTCTCGGGGCGCGAGAGCGAAATTTTGCGGCTGCTCGCAAAGGGCAAAAGCCTCTCCGAGATCGCAGATATGGTGCGCGTTTCCTACAAGACGGTGGCCATGTCTTGCGCGGCGCTGCGGCTCAAGCTGAATGCGCGCACCCAGACCGAGCTGATCGCCATCGCGGTGGAGCGAAAGCTTGTGTGACGAGAACCGGGGCGGGGTGGCCGCGCTCGGCTCGCTGATACCGAAGAACCATGCACTGCCGCTGCCGTTCCTGCTCGCGGTTTCGGCGCGCAACAACTTGGCCGCGCCATCAGGAGCCGTGATGGCCGGTAAGGCCGATCCAGCCGAGATAGCCGGTGTATAGGCCTAAGCAGATGATGAGTGCGCCCGAGAGGTAGGGCGCGCGCCTCGCGATGGCGTTGAAGCCGGACCAACGGCTCGATACGTGCTGGACACTCAGAGCTGCTGCCGCGCCGGCTGCAACCATCGTGATCGCCAGCCCGATGCTGAAACAAAGCACCAGCAGCGCTCCCAGCGCGATCTGCTTGAGCTGGAGACACAGCAGCAGGATTGTGATCGATGCCGGGCATGGGATCAGGCCGCCCGTAAGCCCGAACAGGACGATCTGGCCGGTCGTGACGTGCCGGCCAGAAAATCGCTGCTGGATTTCCGCCGCATGGGCCCGCTCGTGGGCATCCGAGCTTTCATCCAGCCCGAGGTCCAGGGCACCACCCTCTCGACTGTGGTCGTGCTCGTGGAACTCGAGCGCGTAGGTATGGGCGTGGGTGCCGTGCGAGAGCCGAACGGTCGCCTTGAAGGCGTGCGGCTCGGGGATTTCCTGTTCAGATTCCAGGTACGCGGCGCGCTGGATGAACGAAAATGACTGGCGGGCGCCGTCGGGGCGAACGGTTTCGAGTGTCAGATCGCGCGGGCCGACGTTGGCCACGCCCAGGTTCAGGATACGCCAGCGGGGTGGAACATTGTCCTCAAATATGGCGACAGCGAGCTTGCCGTGGCCGGTGTCGACGATCTGGTTGGCGTCGGCATGGGCGTGGTGGTGGCCGGGGTGCTGCTCGCGCCAGGTCTGCCAGAGCATCCAGAGTGCGGTTGCGATAATCAGCACGGCGGAGATCAGCTGGAGATACGGCTCGGTCGTCTCGGTGGTCCAATGGGAGCCGAAATACAATCCGGCCAGCGCGATCGCCCAAACCACGGCCGTATGCGACAGTGTAGCGGCCAGCCCTAACAGCACGGCCTGCATCAGGGTTCCGCGCACGGCGATGATGAAGGCCGCCATCATCGTCTTCGAGTGGCCGGGCTCAAGGCCGTGCAGTGCGCCGAGCAGGATCGCAGTCGGGATGAACAGCCACAGGTTCGTGGAGCCGCTTTGCAGGAGAGAGGCGAGATCGGGCATGGCGCTCACAGGTGGGGGGCGGAATTCGCTGCTTGCCTAGCGGCTATCGGAGGGCCAGGCGAGAGGAAAGGTTGATGCATAGTCAACTTCCTGCGGCGATGACAGGGTAACGACGGACGCTTATAGACGGGACGAGGTACCGAACACCAATGGATGCCAAGCCCATTTCGTTCGGTTGGCCTGAGGTATGAGTTTCATGGAGCAAGCAATGCGTTTGTTTACGGCAGGTATCTCCGGTGCGATCACGCTGGCGATGGCCTGGGCGCCAGCCCAAGCGGACGTCAACACGACCGGTGTCTTCACGGCGACGCAGGTGTGCCCGGCCTTTCAGTCTATTCGCAAGGGCACCAACCCCGGCGACGTAACCGTCGAGCAAAACAAGCCCTATGACGTGGTGGCAAAGAACAAGCCAGATGCTTCGCATTATCGCATTCTCGTCGAGGGGGCCCAGCCGGAAGAGCGTTGGGTCAGTTCCGAGTGCGGGCACTTCGACGCCGACGAGCGGCCAGTGCGCCGAGCGGCTGCCTCTGCTGCCAACGGCGCAAGCGGCGATGTGGGCGTCGCCGCGACCCACGTGCTCGCCATGGGCTGGGAGCCCGCATTTTGCGAAAAGCACACCGACAAAGCCGAATGCCGTGAGCTGACGCCTTCGAGTTTCGCCGGGATGCATCTGAGCTTACATGGGCTCTGGCCTCAGCCGCGCGGGACGCAGTACTGCAACGTCGCGCCCGCCATTCAGCAAATCGACCGGGATCATGACTGGAACAGTCTGCCCGAACCAGACCTGAACGTTGACACGTTGAAGCGGCTGTCGGCCGTGATGCCCGGTGTGCAATCGAAACTTCAGCGGCACGAATGGATCGTGCACGGCACTTGTTTTGGTGGCGGCGCCGACGGATATTTTGCCCGTGCGGCCGGATTGGCCGAGGCGATAAATGCTTCCAAAGTCTCGCAGCTATTCGCTGAAAATGCCGGCCGGAACCTTTCGGCCCTAGCCATCCGAACTGCGTTCGACGACGCCTTTGGCGCCGGGGCCGGCGCGCGCGTCACCATCTCCTGCAACGGACGGCGCGACAGCCGCAAGATCACGGAACTGACGATCAATCTTGCCGGCGACGTCAAGGGGAGTTCGGGGCTCGGCGACCTGATGCGGGCCGCGTCGGCGCTTCCAGCAGGATGCCCCGATGGATTGGTCGATCCCGCGCCGATCCATTGAGCTGTGATCGCGGACGGCGACGCAGCTGAGCAGACACGCGCCGACGGTCCTCGCTTCAGCCTCAGGTTGCTTTGGCGCCCAACACTTGCACCACGACCACCGTTGCGTTGTCCTGGTGGGGTTCGCGGAGGGCATCAATCGCGCGGATGAGGGCGCTTGCGATCCCCGTGGCGCCATCAGTGACGTAGGCGGCGATGACGCGCGCGATCTCCTGGTTGTCGAGGGTCTGGAGGCCATCGCTGGCGAGGATCACGACATCGTCGGGTTCGAGAAGCAACGGCTTGCGGGAGATGTCGACCAGATCGATCTCCTCACCCGTCACGGCGGAGCGCAACATGTGACGGCGGGGGTCGCGCTTGGCTTCGCTCGCGCTCATCTTGCCGGCGGCGGCGAGCTTGTCGAGATCGGGCGCGAGCGAGTGGTCTTCGTTCAGCATCGCGATCTCACCGTGCCGCCAGAGCAGCAGCGGGCTGTCGCCGACGCTGACCCAATCCAGGCCTTCGGGACCGAAGGTGGTTGCGACCAGCGTCGAGCCCATGCCTGAAAGCAGAGGATTGTCCTCGACCTTTGCCGCAATGGCGTCGTTGGCAGCAACCAGGCCGTGGAGCAGATTCTCGACGATCGTGCCGTGATGATCGGCGTAGGCGGCGAGGAAGTTATCGCAACACAGGCGGCTCGCCAACGCGCCGCCGGCATGTCCACCCATGCCGTCGGCAAGGATCGCGAACAAGCGGCCGTCGCCGGGCGGGAGCACAGCCAACGGCTCAAGCAGCCCCGTGCCCGGCCACAGCAGAGCTGCATCTTCCTGGTAGTCTCGCGCCCCTTTGGTGGCACGGACGGCGCGATCAAAGTTGAGCATGGATGATGACTGCGGCTCTTGGGGAAAGACCGCAGACAACTCCATCGGTGACGTGGTGGTCAAGTGGTCATCAATCCTTGGTTTCGGAGATTTCGGACCAATCGAATTCCTGTCCGCAGAAGGGCATGAAGACGAGTTGGGTGCGGCCCATCACAATCACGTCCATGGCGGCTAGTTCGACTGCGGACGTGGGGCGCTTGTTGTTGACCGAGACGACGTTGGTCTTGCTCATGTTCGGCACGAACAGGAAGCCGCGATCGTTGCTGTCGTAACGGATATAGGCCTGTTCTTCCGAGGAAATCGCTTCGTCGCCGAAATCGATCGGGATGCGGCTATCGGGTGAGCGGCCGATGGCGTTGTTGCCCTCGAACACGGGACGGTAGGCGCCCAGGCCCGGGCCGCCGGTGACGACGAGCCAGCCGACGACGGGATCAACCACGAACTGGCCGCGCTTCAGGGGCTGGCGGCCACGCACCAACTGGGTGCGGGCTGATTCATCGGCTGCGGGTTCGGCGGGGCCTGATGCTTGAGGGCCGCCGCGCACGATACGCGTGGTATTGGTGCCGTCGAATTCCATGTGCTTTTCCTGAGGTTTGAGCGAGGTGACGCCGCGCGCTTCACGGGCGGCTTGCGCCGCACTCAAGGGTTTGGGGCCGGAAGGATGGGGCGCTGCAGGTGGCAGATCAGACTCTTGAGGGATCAGGTCTTCCAGATTGGCATCGGCGGCCACACTTTGGGAGGCGGGCAGGGGGGGCGGCGAGGCGGGCCGGGGGGGCGGTGCCGATCCTGATGGGGTGGGTGCGGCAGGCGTTGCAGCTGGTTTGGGCACGGCCAGCGCCGTGTCATCGCGACTGGCGGCGGCGAGCGCCTCCTTCAACGATCCGAGGAACCCGCCCGGTTTTGCCTTGCCGGCACCTGGACTATCGGCCATGCCCTTCATCTCCCGCATTCACACCCTATGTTACGGCGCAGTGTGAGCGAGGATGCGGCAGCAAAATGGCTAACGCGCGAGTGGTTCAGAAATATTGTTCAGCCGCCGTTCATCTCCCGCGCCCTTGCCACATTCCTCGGCCATGGACGATACACGAGTGAGCAAAGGATTCGGGGCATTGCTGGTGCAGGATTGCTAAGCAAAACCGCAAGAACACCGTTGCTAAATCCTGTGTCTGAAGGAGATCATGACGAACCTCATCGCACTGCCTGCTGGAACGGAACTCGTCGGCGACTACCGGATCCAGCGCGTGCTCGGGGCCGGAGGCTTCGGCGTGACGTATCTTGCCGATGAGATCGCGCTGTCGCGGGTGGTCACGATCAAGGAGTATTTTCCGTCCGACTTCGCCGCGCGCGCCGATGGACTGCAGGCCGCGCCGCGGTCATCCGACTGCGCCGGCGATTTCAAGTGGGGCCTCGACCGCTTCATCGAAGAGGCGCAGACGCTCGCCAAGTTCGACCACCCCAACATCGTCCGCGTCTACCGTTATTTCCGCGCGAACTCGACCGGCTACATGGTGCTGCAGTTCGAGGAAGGGCAGAGCTTCAAGGCTTGGCTCAAGGGCCTCAACCGCGCGCCGCGGCAGAAGGAACTGGATGGGATCGTGCGCCCGCTGCTGGATGCACTCGAATATATTCACAAGGCCGACTTTCTCCATCGCGACATTGCGCCAGACAACATCATCATCCGCAAGGATACTGCGCCGGTTCTGATCGATTTCGGCTCGGCGCGCGGCGAGATCGCGGCGCATTCCAAGACCGTCAGCGCACTGGTGAAGCCGGGCTACAGCCCCTACGAACAGTACGCCGAGACCAGCCGCCAGCAGGGCGCGTGGAGCGATATTTATGCGCTCGCTGCCACGCTCTACCATGCGATCACGGGTAAGCGGCCGCCCGATGCTCCGTCGCGGATGATGAAGGACGAATATGTGCCTGCGCGCGATGCCGCCGTCGGTGCCTACCGGGCCGGTTTCCTGCGAGCCATCGACAAGGCGCTTTTAATCAATGTAGAAGCGCGACCGCAGTCGGTCGCGGCGTGGCGCGGCGATCTGCTGGCGCCGGACCCGGCAAAACCCTCTTGGATGTCGCGCGGGAAGGCGGCCAAGCCTGGCCGCGAGGCGCTGGAGCTTGCGGGCGCGGGTGCGCCTGTCGCGATGCCAGCTGCGCTGCATACGCCGCCACAGCCGGATGCTCCGGGGCCGCAGGGGGCGTTGCTCGATTTCTTCGAGAGTTTCAAACGTCCCAAGGATGCGCAGGCGGAGGCGCCGCTGGTGGAACGGCCGCCGGTTGCTCCCCCGCCGTTGCCTGCCAAATCAAAGGTGCAGGCGAAGCTGGAACCAAAGCAGAAGCCCGAACAAAAGCCGCGAGCAAAACCGAAGCCGAAGGCCGCAGCAACGGTTGCGATCGCACCGGCGGGGGAAAAGGCTACGCCGACACCTACGCCCGTCAAGACAAAGACCGAGCGCGTGGCGCGGCCGAGGCCCGCCCGCCCCGGGACCAAATCGAAACGAGCTTCGCTGTGGCTGAAGCTGGGGCTGGCAGCCTGCCTTGCTGGCGGCGTGCTCGTGATGCAGAGCAGGGTTTCGAAGACGACCAACCCGGTTACGACAGCGGCGGCCATCGCGACGCAGCCCGACGTGCCGGTGATGCTGCGCGAGATCAAGGCGCACGATGGTGATGTGACGGGCCTTGCGTTCACCGAGGATGGGCGCTCGCTCGTGTCGGCCTCGAAAGATGCGACGCTCAAGATGTGGGCAGCATCCAACGGGGCGTTGCAGCGGACGGTCGCGCTGGACAACCGGCAGGTGTCGGCGCTGGCCGTTTCCGGGCGGCGGGCGTTGACAGGACATGGCGACGGCAGCCTTGTGCTGTACGACATAGATGCTGGCAGCCGGATCGGAACGTTCAAGCGCAATGATGCGGAGATCTGGTCGGTCGCGTTTGTCGGGACCGCAGATAAGTTTGCAGCCGCCGGGCACGATTATGCGACAGCCATCTGGTCGGCGGCTTCGACTGCACAACCGGAATTTCTCCTGGAGGGCCACGAGAGCGCCGTGCAGGCGGTTGCCTATTCGGTGCATGGACCATGGCTTGCGACCGGGAGTGCGGACAAGACCGTCCGGCTCTACGATGTGGACACCCACGACCTCATCCGCGTCTACAAGGGCTCCAAGGATTTCATCACGGCGCTGGCGTTTTCTCCCGATGGGAAATCGCTCGCGGTCGCCAGTCTCGATGGCGCTATTCGCATCTATTCTACTTCGTCGCCACGGGTGAAGGCCCAGCTTTCGGGCCACAAGAGCCGGATTGGCGCGCTCGCGTTTTCGCCCGACGGCGTTATTCTGGCATCGGCCGCAGACGAGGGTATCGTGCGGTTGTGGGACGCGAAACGCGGACGCACTATGCGGACGCTGGGTGGGCATGGCGGAGGAGCCAAGGCGGTCAGCTTTGCGCCCGACGGCACGAAACTGGCTTCCACTGGCGCCGATGGCATGATCCGCATCTGGTCGGTGCCAAGTGCGAAGACCAGAGAGTGAACTGAAGGCCGCGCTATGGGGCGGGTTTTCAAACGTCCGCCAGGCCATCAGCGCGAGATTGAACTTGCCCTGGAACACGCAGTCCACGGACACGTTCAGGAGCGCACGACGCGGTCTGCCTATGGTTGGCTGGAACGATGGACGATGCCGCGTCCGGGTACAAACGGGTCAAATACCCGGAGGAAAACGTTGCCGCAGCTGCCGTAACGACCAGAGACCGCGATCTGGCGGCCCTCAACGAGACGCTGCCACCAGGCGCCGCTACTGCGGCGTGATTGTGATGGTGAGGGTGTCGCTGTAGGTACCGCCCAGCAGCTTCGAGGCGTTGGCTTGCGGGGTGATGGCCACCGACATGGTTCCGGCCGGCTGAGTGCCGGTCGTGGAAACGGCGGCACCCGTCTCGGAACCGGTCGCCGCGGGATTGGTGGCGGTGTTGAGGGTCGCGGTCGCGCCTGAGAACGTCGCGCTCGCTGCATAGTCGATCATGTTGGTGAAGCCGTTTCCAGCGGCTCCCGAACTCTTGACGGCGCCGTTCTGCGAGGTCAGCTGCACGTTCGAGGGCGTGTTGCAGGAGACGTTGGCATAGGACTTGTTGATCACCGCCGTGTTGACCGCCCCGGCCGCGCTCACGGGAATGGTCGCGGTGTCCGCCGTGGGGTTAGACACGCCGCCGATGGTGCAGGATTTGGCGACGGTGCCGGTGACGGTAAAGCCTCGCGATGCGATCACTGTGCCCGAGTTCGCGGCAATGTTGACGTTGAGGATCGCAAGCGTGATCGAGTCACTATATGAACCTCCGGCCTGAGTTACCGCGGGCTGCATGATGAAATCTGCGGTCACGGTGCCGGAGAAGGCGCGATTGGTGACGCTCGCCGCGCCAGTGAAACGGTATTCTGCCACGTTAACGGTCGTTGCCGACGACAGAAAGATGAGAGTGCCAGCCGCCGACTGGATCGTGTAGGGCAGCGTCGAGCCTCCGCCGCCGGTATTGGCCATTGTTGGCGGCATCGTTGCACGCTGCCAAAAGATGGCCGCATCGCAAGTCCCGGGCGTTGCGTTGGACGTGTAAGTGCCGCTGATCGTGAATGTCACCGTGACCGTCGGTGGCGTGGTTGGAGCCGTATAGGTTCCGGTGTTGGCCGAAAGAGGACTGACGCTAATCCCGGCGGAATTGATATTGCAGGTAGCCCGCGCCGCACCAGCCAACAGCCCCACGAATGCGGCTGCCAGTGCGAGCGATTTTTGCCATGACGTCATGGCGCGTTGGCTCCCGAGGGCCGCAGGGTCCCGGCCTTGTAAAGTCCATCGACGCCCTTGGGTACGTCGAGGGAGAACTTCAGCGGGGTGCCTTCGGTGGCCATTTCGATGATCCAACGTCCAGGTGCCAAGCCTTCGGCGCCAAACTTGCCGGAGGCATTGGTGAAGATCGAAACGCGCTTGCCTTGACGATCAACGGCGCTGGCGAAGCCCGTCATCAAAGCAACTGGTTCGCCGTTTCCGTCAAGCAGGGTTCCGTAGACCGAAACGGAATAATCGGAGCCGACCTCAAGGGCATAGCCGGCCTTGTACCTGGCATTCACGTCGAAAGCGCCCGCGCCGAGGCTGTAGCCAACCGGCAAGCCGGCGACATCGACCGGGATGCTCGACTGCGAATAGGCCGGCAGATCGGAGACGAGGGCTGGACCCCAGCTATCGGCCAACGCGCGCACATTGTCGGCGTCGCCGACCGTGATTTCCTTGCCGGCAATGCTTTCGTGCGGCGACACGATCGCAAACGCTCCGCCGCGAATGGGGGGGCCGACCGCGACAGCGCCGTCGGCGAAGGCGAACGACGAGCCCGCGCGGATTGACGCCCGCTGGGTGACCGTCGAAGGGGCGAACTTGTCAAATCCAACGCCGCTCATGTCGGAATTATACGAGACGTGCACGTCGCCGCGGTTGCCATAATAGCCGAGCGCCGCGTTGGCGTTGGCGGTCTCGGTGTAGCCCAGCTGCTGGAGGTCAAGCGAGGTGTCCCAGCGGCCCACGCCCGTGCCCTCGTTTCGATAGGCCGAAACGGTGCTCTGGCGATTGAGGCTATCGTAGCTGGCCGAGACCGTCGATTTTTCGTCGGGTCGCACATTCAGGCGCACAGCAAAGCGCAAATCCGGCTTGGCGTCGGTCGAAAGGCTCGGCTCGCTGCGCAGATAGGATTCGTTCGAGTAGCCGACCAGAAAGCTCGCCGTGGCGGTAGGGCTCAGCGCGCGCGACACGGTGACGTCGGCGCCGTAGCGGTCGCCCTTGATGGTGAACGGCGAAAGCACGGCCTGCTGGGTGTCGGCAAACTGATAGCGGGCGCCCAGCGACACGCCGATGCCGTCACCGAGCAGGGTCGAGTAGCTCGCGCTCACGCGCAGCCAATAGTTGAACTCGGGGTAGAGGATGCCGGTCGCGGTTGCAAACAGGTCGCCGGGACGATGGAACGAGCTGCTGCGAACTTCGGCCGCAACGTGAAGGCTTTCGCCACGCTCGGCCGTCAGCCCGCCGAAGTTGGTCAGATCCCAGCTCGCGTCGGCGGCAAAGCCGGTGCCGCGCGCGCCCGCAGACGCGGCTCCCTGGAACGCAAAGACGCCCCAGGGCGTCGCCGAAGTCGCGCCGGCCGATCCCATCACCACGCGGTTGTCGGCCTGGAGGTTTGCCTCGCCAGACAGGGTGTCGGTCAAGCCGTAGCGGAAAAACGACGTACCAGCGTATTGATTGCCACCCTCGTAGACCCGGCCGTTGTCGCGCAGGAAAGAGGGGATACCGGCCGAAACCGCCCACTCGCTCTTGCCGGCGGCGAGCTGATTGTAGGCCGAGAAGGTCGTGAACTTTTCGGTGCGGCGAGCGCCCGTGTCGTCGGTGATGACGAGCTTCACCTCGTTGGCGCCCGTCGACAACGGCAGATCGCGCAGGTTGTAGGTGCCGGGCCGCAAATGCAGATGCTGGACGACGGCGCCGTTGATCATCACGTCGATCTCGGAGGGGCGGTCGATGCGCACCGCAGTGCGGCCGGACGCGGCAAGGCTTTCGCCAGGTGCAAGCTTACTCGCTGATTTCTCGAGCGACACGCCGATCATCTCGATCGAGCGCTGCAGCGTGCCGGCGAGGGCATCGGTATCGCCCACCTGCAAGCGCAGCCGTTCGTCCGGCATATCGTAGACGAGGCGCGAACTCTGGCGCTTGAAGCCCGGCGCGTGCTGGTACACGCACTGGGCGCCGGTCGGGCACACGTTGGCATCGACCTCGCCTTCGTAGAGCGCCCGATTCTCGAACACGGTGTCGCGCAGGCGAACGGCTGATTCCAGTTCAAGACGGCCGCTGGTGCGGGCGTCCGCGCCCGAGCCTTGGCCGCTCCAGGCATGGTCGAGGCCTGCGATGACATTGACGTAGCCCGACACCTTCGCCGCCGGGGCCTGGACAGCGCTGCTCGGCTGAGACCGGCGGCTGACCATGCTGATGTCATTGGTGGGACGCTGGTCGGTCGCGAGCATGAGCTGGAGCTCCTGCAGTCCGCCGTCGAACTTCAGCGCCACGCCCGCCTTGCTTAGCGCTGCAACCGACAGGAAGCCGCCGGCTCCTTCCTGTTCGTCGAGGCGCGCGATCACGGCCGCGTCGAGTTCACCACGCAGCCGTTCCGCGAGGTCGGCCTTGTTGACGAGCACTGTATCTTCGGGACTGATGCGCACGGTCACCTCGCCGAGAGCGACGTCGCCATCCTTCAAGGGAACGGTCATCGTGATGGCGCGGCCAGTCGGGTTCAGCTTGCTCGACATGGGCTTGGCGAACTCGTACTCAGCCGCCCGCAGCGACCCAGCCGACAGGGCTAGAACCATCAAAACAGCGGCGGCAATCGCCCAAAGAGACAGTGCTCCTAGCGGCGAGGGCGGCAAACGCGCCCAATGCCCATTGTTTTGCCGTAGGTCACGCGACAAGCTTTCATGCTCCGGCCCATTGCAAAATGCGCGACGCAACTGGACACAAAGAGATGCAACTAACGCGTATGCAGACTACTTCCGGGTGCTCATATCGATGCTGGCCTGGACGCTCGTCACACCCTGGGGAAGATCGACCGGCAAGACGAACCTGCGACGCTGACCTGGCTGCACCAAGCCAGTGCCGATTTGTTCACTCAGCAGGCCCGATTGCAACGTTTGCGACCAGTTGCCGCTGGTCAGGCGAATGGTCGACTGCGGCAGCAGGGCGTGGATTCGGGTCGGGTTTTGGACGGTGACCGTCGGGTGGCGCTTGCCCTTGGCATCAGTCGTAATGCCCGTTTCGACGACTTGCAGCTGCGGTGAGCCTTGCGGCGGCGCCACATTGACCATCACGCCCATGCTCATGACAACCTGCACGGCGGACTGGCCGGGCGATGGCTTCAAGGGCACCTGATTGAAGAAGATGTAGAAACTCTGGCTGGTGTCGATCATCGGCTCGCCCAGCCACTGGATGCGGAAATTCTGCGTGGCGCCGGGCGCGATCAACACCTGCGGCGGCATGACCAGAAAATCGTCGCTAGCCTTGGCGGTCTGGGCCTTACCGTTCTCGTCGAGGCTCATGCGCTGGATCACGGCTTCGATCGGCAGCGGCAACGTCGAATTGTTGACCACGGCGACCGTCGCATGGTTGCGCGAACCGGCCGAGGTCATCTCGACCTGCATCGGCGAAACGGTGACAGCGCGGGCAGCACTTGAACAAAACAACGCAACGAGGACAGTCAACTGAGCGAGGTTTTTGGGCGTCAAGAGCATGCCAGTCTCCAGGGGGCTAGAACGTATGCGAGCGTGCCGGGGGTTACCCCGCCACGCTCCGCCGTAAGGGACGTTATGAACCTTCAAGCGCTCGCAATTTTCATTGCGGGATGAGCGTGACGCGCAGGGTGTCGGCGTATGCCCCGGTGATGAGCGGCAGCGCGTTCGCGGTCGGATTGATGGTGACTGTCAGGTTGCCTGAGTTGGCGGTTGCAATGCCGACAACAGCACCTGTTTCGTTCGCACCCACGCTCGCCGTGGCGATGGTTGCCGTGTTGATCGACGCGGTGGAGCCATTCCAGGTCGCGGAAGCCGTGTAGTTGATAATGTTCGTGAAGCCCGCGCTTGCTGCGCCCGCGTTCAGAACGCCGCCGTTCAGCGAGGTCAGCTGAAGGTTGGACGGCGCGTTGCAGGCCACGTTGGCGAACGGCGAACCGGTCGGCGTGATCGCCGTCGTGGTGACGGCGCCGGCCGCTGTGATCGGGATCGTCGCGGTTCCAACCGGCGAGCCGGTCGCAACGTTGTTGACCGTACAGGCCTTGGTGACGGTCGCCGAGATGGTGATGTCCTGGGTTGCCGTCTGGGCGTTGGCCGCGACCGCGCCGATGATTGAAAATGCTGCAAACGCAGCAAACCGAGCTAAGTAACGCATGGGTTAATTCTCCGCTTACAACTTTTGATTGTTCCTTGGGGGACGTGACGCTAGTCGAGGTCGCAAGCGCTTTTGCAATGAATGGGCGCAGTCACGGCACGCGAGCCTGTTACGAGCAATCTACGCAGAAACCGTTTAATCTTGGTTAAGGAACGGTAGTATCGTGTCCCACGCTGCAACCCGGGGCTGCTCCGCGCACCCGCATCTCTGGGCAAAGGTTAGGCCAAAAGTGAGCAAGGATCAGCTAGAGCAAATTCCGATCCTACGGAATCGGAATTTTGCTCTAAGTTCTTGATTTTATCGCATTTTCTGCGACAAACCGGCATCCACTTCGTCGGAAAATGCTCTAGCTGGAGTGCAAACAGCCAGCGTCAACATCGCGGCGCCGCTACCGGCGCGACTGTTCGCGTGACTGGAGCGCTTAACCGCACATCGGAACTGGGAAATTCGCTTTCCGGCGGGTGCATCGAGCGTCCGGATAGTCCTCTGCATGAGGCCCCCCCCGGCCTGCATCCCCCTGGCAACAATCATAACCGCCTATTCGATGACATCCCCTGTTGCAACAGGACACCAACGACATTCGTGGCGATTCAGGGCGCGGATATAACTATCCGGCAGCAAAAGGCTAAAATACTACCGGATGCTGGGGTCTTCGTAGCAGCGTCGCATGTATTCGCAGCGGTTCGAGCCCGCGAAATGCATGCTGTCGCCCTTGGCAGGTGAAATGAAGCGGCAGATTTCCTCCAGGCCGTCTGGCGTCAGCCAGCCCTGGCGGCGTCCGCGCTGGACGGCGAAGCAATCGGCGGTTTCTTCATCGGGGCCACGGAACTGGTGTCCACATTCGTGAGCGTAGATCCACATTTTGACGGGAGTCGAGGTCTTCGCCAGCAGCCGTGGGTTGAGAATGAGGAAGCCGGGATAGGCCGCGCCGTAATCGTCGAGTTGGCTGTCCATCACCGTCGGACGCTGGCCGCACACCATGGGCTGGTTATCCAGCTTCAAGGCGCCTGGCGCGACGATGTTCGCGTCGCCGCCAACATGTGCGGTGTATTCCTCGGGGGTCGGAATGTCTTCGGCAGCCCACGCACCGCCAGCGAGTGGCCCCAACGCGAGTGACGCGATGGCCACAATTGCAAGCGCAACAGAGCGCAACGGCCAAAAACACCCCATCACGTCGTATCCCTTCATCAGGCGATCAGCATTAGGCGGAACAGCGGGACGGACGGCACCGCCGTTTACCAGTTCCGACGAGATTGGCGCGAAATTGAGTCCGGCACAAGCGATAGCCCCCGGATAGAAACCCCCGTGGTATTAATGCCGCGGCGGACCGATTGTTCCGCCTCAAAACGACCGGTCGATCAACGAGCACACGGTTTCCGCGCTCGAGACGCCGTGGGAGGGGGGGGCATCTTCCACGTTCAGCGCCTTGACAACGCCGTCGTCGACCAGCATCGCGTAGCGCTTCGAGCGGATGCCCAAGCCAAAGCTCATCAGGTCGATTTCCAGGCCCGTCTGCTTGGCGAAGGCGGCGCTGCCGTCGGCCAGCATCACGATCTTGCCTTCCGCGCCGGTGTCCTTAGCCCACTGCGTCAGCACGAAAATGTCGTTCACCGCCGTGCAGACCACCGCGTCGACGCCCTTGGCCTTGATTTCGGCCGCACGGTCGACGAAGCCCGGCATGTGGGACTTGTGGCACGTGGGCGTATAGGCCCCCGGCACCGCAAACATGGCGACTTTCTTGCCCTTGAAGATTTCAGCCGTGGTGATGGGCTTAGGGCCCTCGGCCGTCATGATCGTGAAGGTGGCGTTGGGCAGCGTATCGCCGATTTTAATCGTCATATCCGGATCCTATGGGCCTGAGGGAGTTCTATAACAAAGGTGTGCCTATTCGAGTTTGAAGGCTGTTTCGCTCAGGCCTTGCGGACAGACCAGCGTCACGTTGGCGGTCTTGCCTTTGAGATCGGCTGGGTCGACGGCGTCCTTCAGATCGATTTCGAAGCGGACCTGGTCCTTGCCTGCGGGCTTGACGCTGCCTGCCTTGGGCAGGGGAATGTAATATCCAGCCGGACTTTCGACATAGGCATCCGCGTTGGCCGCGCCGCCTGGACATTCGACGACGAGCGCAATCGAGGGATTGGGGCCATCGAGCTTGACCTGGCTCGCGACGAGCCGCGGGTCATTGGGCTTCAGCGCACCGGCGCCGTGGGGAACATGGTCGAGGGCTGCCTGCACTTGAGCGGGAACGGGCGCGCGGGAGCCTGCCGGAATGTCCAGGCTCAGCTCGCTTTCGACCGGTACGCATACCTCGCGGCAGATGCCGTATTCGAGCCCGACCTTCAGATCGATGGGCAAGGCTGGGTCTTTGGCTTCGATCAGGAGTGGGAACACCACCGCGTCCTTGTAGCCCAGCGTATCGCCAGCCTTGTCGGTGAAGCGCTTGGGGGCGGGAAACAGCACTTTGACGCCGGCCAGGTTGCCCGATTTGGCGAAGTCGAACATCGGGGGCACGCCGCCCGCATCGCCTGGAAACCTCCAGTAGGTCTTCCAGCCTTCAGCCATGGTGATTTCGACGGCTGCGATCCATTTTCCGCCGGCCTGCCCTGCCACCAGGCGGGCCTTGGTCGTAGGCTTGCCTTCACTCCAGGGCGAGGCCAACTCGCTGTCCGCCAAAGCCTGACCCGGCCGGATCGCCGTTGCGGCGACAGACACAAGGGCCGCCAACGCCAGCGTCAGGTGCAGCGTTTTCTGGGGTTCTTGCATCACCATCGCGAAATCCCATTTGCAAACCAGTTGAGGGTGATATCGGCCACCTCGCGGGGCGGGGCAAGCCTTTTGATCGCCGCAACCTGGATCAATTCTTAGCGTCTCCATTCAAACGCTGCTTCTCACCCAAGGCTGGGTCCGGTAATCTTTAACGTGGAAACGACGCAAAAGGATGCCACACATCAAAAGCCGCCAAACCATCTCGACTGGATACCTCGATGGGCAGTTGCTGATTGCAATGCCGATCATGACCGATAAGCGTTTCGCGCGCTCGGTCGTGTATATGTGTGCCCATTCAAAGGACGGTGCGATGGGCCTCATCATCAATCAGCGCGCGCCGCATATCGATTTTCCCTCGCTCCTGGAACGGCTTGAGATCACTCCCGCGCGCACGCGGAACCGGCTTGGCGATCTCGAAGAACATCCGGTGCATGTCGGCGGTCCGGTCGAAACCGGCCGCGGGTTCGTGCTGCATAGTTCGGACTACTTGAGTTCGGACTCGACCCTTCAGATCGACGCCAGCGTCTGCCTGACCGCGACCATCGACATTCTGAAAGCGATCGCCACCGGAGGCGGCCCGCACCGGTCAATCCTCGCGCTCGGCTATGCGAGCTGGTCGCCGGGGCAGCTGGAAAGCGAACTCGCCGCCAACGGCTGGATCAATTGTCCGGCCGACCCCGACCTCGTGTTTTCAGCCGACCTCGACGAAAAGTACACCCGCGCGCTCGCGACCATCGGCATCGACCTGTCGCACCTCGTCAGCGACGCCGGACACGCTTAAGCATCACAAAATCCAGTGCTAATCGTTAGATCCGCGGGGGCGGCGCGGTGGCGGAGGCTGCGGAGGCGTCCGTGGCTGATCAGACTTGCCTGCCAGCTTGGCGAGGCTCGCGGCGAGGCCCGGGGGGAGTTTCGACAAATCGGGCGCCGGGCGGATCGGGCGCACGCGCATGACCGGTTCAGCCATCGGACTCTCAGCCGTAAATCTTGGGGCGTCGGCAGACGCCATTGCCGCCGCAAGCGCTGCCATGGGATCTGCGGCCGTGGGTTGCGCGTTTGGCAGATGGGTACTGAACACCGACGCCAGTTCGGCGACACGCGGCTCATGACGGGGCGCTTCCGCCCGGGCGTTCAAGGCATCGAGGCCCGCCTGCAAGCTCGACAGCGGATGGGGTTCGCCCGGTGCACTCATCTGCGGCGGCTGGCTAGTCGGGGGCGGTGCGAAGGCGGGGGTGTCGACCGGCATTTGCGGCGGTATCGCGCTCATTGCTTCTGCTGGTAAGGCGGGCGGGCGGCCATTAACAGCGCCATTCGGCTTCGCGCTGGACGCGCTGGCCTTGGCATTGGGCTTAGCGGTCGCGAGCTTGACCCGGCCCCGCTTGGCGTTTCCATCGGGCGCGCCGCTCGGGATGGCGGTTGCAATTGCGGCTTCTGCGGGGGCCTGCTTGATCTTCGGGCGCTTCATGGTCATGCGGAAGAAGCCGCGCGGCTGGAGCTTCGATTCCGACTTGCGCACCAGCTTCAACAGCTGCAGCACTTCGCGGTCTGGCATGGGATCGCCGTAGTAGAATCCCTGCGCATAGGCGCACCCGATCGAGCGAAGGAATACCGCATCCTCGGGGAGTTCCACGCCGTCGGCGACGACCTTCTTGTTCAATTCGTGCGAAAGCGCCACCATCGAACGCACCACGGCCGCGCCTGGCGCATCGCCGCCCGCCGCCGCCTGGACGAACCAGCGGTCGATTTTAATCGTGTCAAAGGGGAAACGCTGCAAATAGGCGAGTGAGGAAAAACCGGCGCCGAAATCATCGAGCGAGAGCTCAGCGCCGACGCCCCGCAGTTGCTCCAAGATTTCGCCCGCCTGCTCCGGATTTTCCATGACGAGACTCTCGGCAACCTCGAGACGCAACGTCCCCTTTGGGATCACGCCGCGGTCGAGCAGCTGGCGCACTTCGCGGGCAAGCTCGGGCCTCAGAAGCTCGCTGGAGCCAATGTTGACCGCGACGAACAACGGCCGTTCGGTACGCGGCAGCTCCTTTTGCCAGCGCGCCGCATCCTGGCTCGCGCGCGCCAGCATGTAGGAGCCGACTTTCTGGATCAGCGCGCTATCGCCGCCGGCTGGCACGTAGTTTACGGGATTGATCAGCCCCAGCTTGGGATGGTCCCACTTGAGCGACGCCTCGAAACCCGCTAGCTCCTCGGTCGGCAGATAGATCACCGGCTGGTAGAGCACGCGCAGTTGATTGCCGTCGATCGCCTTGCGCAGATCGCTTTCGATCTCGATGCGCTCCTTGCGGTCCGCCCGCATTTGAGGCGTGAACAGCTCGATCTTGTCGGCACCCGAGCGCTTGGCCCGGTAGGTCGCGATCTCCGCGTCCTCAAGCAGGCTCGCCTTCACATCACCGTTCCCATCACCGTCGCCGTCGCCGTCGTAGATCGCGATGCCAAGCGCCGCGGTGATCACGATATCCTGGCCGCCGATTTTGATCGGCGCGCGCACTGCTCGACGCACGCGTTCGGCTTCGCGGGCAAATTCGGCAGGGTCCTGCTCGGCCTCGAACAAAATCGCGAACTGATCGCCGCCGACCCGGGCCAACGTGTGGCGTCCCGACACGTGGCGCGACAGCCGGCGGGCGATCGTCAGCAGCAGGCTGTCGCCTACGGGTAAACCAAAGGTCGCGTTGACCGATTTGAACTTGTCGACGTCGATCAGAATAATGGAGGGCCGCAGCGTTTCGTCACGGCGCGCGCGCGCCATGACAACGCCCAGCCGGTCTAGAAACAGCGCGCGGTTGGGCAGGCCCGTCAACGAGCAATAGACGGCGTCATGCACCAACCGTTCGCGAGACCGCTTGCTGTCGGTGATCTCGCGCAACAGCCCGACGAAGCGCAGCGAGCGAGGGTCGGCGCCCGGCATGGTGGACGCTTCCAGTTCGAACCAGCGCGCGCTGTTGTCGGCGTGGCGCAAGCGGAATTCGGTGCGGATCGCCGCGCCCGCGCGGTCCTGCACCGACGTCAGCACCGTCCGCAGGCGCTCGCGGTCGGCCTCGTGGACGTGCTTGGCGAAGTCGGCGAACTTGCTCGAAAGCTCGCCGGCCGGCAGCCCCAGGATGCCGTCGATGATGGGGCTGACCTTGACTTCGTTGCGGTTGGAAAACCATTCAAAGATCGCCGCGCCCGCGCCATCGACGGCCAGTGCCGAGAGCTGCTGTTCGCTCGGCGCGGTACCGCCATAGACCGGCTCCAGCGAGCGGAACGCGAACTGGGTCACGGTGAAGCCGATCGAAACTACGATGAGCACGAGCCCCGCGATCAGACCGGAAACCGCGATGTCGGTCGCGAGCCTTCCGGTCAAGATGACAGCTGCGCCGAACACCCAGACCAGGAACAGTAGCCACGTCGGCACCAGCGACAGGGCGCGATCCTGCCCGCGCAAGGCGAGGCCGATCGTCGTCAAAGTGCCGATCCCGCCGATCGCGGCAAAGGAGAGACGGGCGAAGGTCGAGGCAAGGCGCGGGTCGACCACGGCAATTGCGACGAGGGCGAGTTGACCCGCGATCCAGAGGCCCAGCAGCATCCGGATCAGACCTGGCGACCGGCCCAGCCGCAAGAACGTGTAGAGGAAAATGACCAGTGAGGCCGCCATCGCGGCCTCGGTCGCCGCGCGGTAGACCGCATTATCCTCGGGCCGGAGCTGGAACAGCTTGTGGAAGAAGCCGAAATCGACCGTCAAATGGGCCAGCACGCACCACGCGACCAGGGCAGCGGTTGGAAAGATCGCCTTGTGGTTGGCCGCAAACACCGCCGTCAGGAAGATCGCGAGCAGGCCGGTCAGGCCCAGCAGCACGCCGTTGAACAGCTGGCGGTCACGCACCTTCAATTCGTAGTCGATCGGTTTCCACAGGTAGACGCGAGCGAACCGTTCGGTCGAGAGTTCGGCGACGTAAGTGATGGTCTGGCCAGGCTCCAGGGTGATGCGGAAAATGTCGGCGCGGTCGTTCTTGATGCGCTCGGGAACATAACCCAGTGAGGGCGTCACAGCATCCACGCGGCGGGCGTCGAGGTCAGGCCAGATCGCGCCCGAGCCGAACATTGTATAGCGCTCGGCCGTCAGCCAGCGCTCGATGGGCTTGTCGGTCGCGTTCTGCAGCGCGAAGGCGATCCAGTTGGGATTGGTGCCCGGCGTCGTTGCGCGCACCGTCATGCGGCCCGTCACCGCGTCGCTGGCGGACGCCATTTCGAGCTGCAGGCTGTCGCCGCGGCTTTCGTAGAATTCGCCCAGTGACGTGATCTCGATGCGATCCTGGTCTGGCGTCACGGAAATCGGTTTCAAGGCATGGGCTGGCCCGATCGTCGCGACGACGCTCAACAGCACGAGCACGAGCCCGGCTGCGAGGGTGCGAAGCTGAGCCAGCAAGCGTCTCATGTTGCAGCTGTACTCAGTCGGGGCACATCGAGCGGACGGCGTTCGCGCTCGGCGGACGTGGCCTGATGCTCCTCCGCGATCAGCGCGAACAGAATATGATCGCGCCATTCGCCGTTGATCTTCAGATAGCTGCGCGCGAACCCCTCGCGCTCGAATCCGTTGCGTTCCAGGACGCGGATGGAGGCCTCATTGTGGGCGAGGGTCGCTGCCTCGATCCGATGCAGCCGCAAACCGTGGAATGCATAAGGCATCATGATGGCTACCGCGTCGGCCATGTAACCCATGCGGATGTGAGGCAGCCCTAGCCAATAGCCGAGCTGACCTGCCTGCGTCACGCCGCGGCGCACGTTAGACAGCGACACGCCGCCCACCAGAGTGTCATCTTCGAGGGTGAACACGCCGAAGGCGTAGCCCAAGTCCTCGCGTTGCTCGCGCTGATAATAGCGCAAGCGGCGACGATAGGCGCTTTTCAGCAATTCATCGCGCGGCCAGACCGGCTCCCAGGGCGTCAAGTGATCGCGGCTCAGCGCGCGCAGCTGCGCCCATGGCGAAAAATCGCCCATCTGCAGCGGACGCAGACCAACCTTGGCGCCGCGTGCCACATAGCTTTCAGTTCCGGTAGTCGCTCTCAAAAATGCCATTTCCGGGCCCCCTTTCGCCCGCGGTCGAACCCGTTTTCAAGCCGGCGCGACGACGCCCTCGTCTTTCTTTTCCAGCGCTCGCTGGGCGTGTTTGGCGTGCACCGAGCTCTTTTTCCCCGCACCCACGATTGCAACGCACGCCGGGCTCCCCGCCAACCGCTGCGCAAAGGTCCGGACGCGCTCGACCGTCACTTCGTCCACGCGGGCGACCAATTCGTCGGGCGCGATCAGACGGCCGTGTACCAGCAGGTGGCGGGCCATCTGTTCGGCGCGCGCACCCGAGCTTTCCAGGCTCATGAGCAGGCCCGCCTTGAGCTGCGCCTTGGCGCGCGTCACTTCGCGCTCGGTCGGGCCACGGTCGGCCATCACCGTCAGCTCCTGGCCGATCACGTCGATCAGTTCCGGTACCATGGCGTGGCTGGTTGCTGCATGAATCTGGAACATGCCGCTATCCTTCAAGCCCCAGGCGGACGAATAAATCGCATAGCAGAGTCCCCGTTTCTCGCGCACCTCCTGAAACAACCGCGACGACATTCCGCCGCCGAACAACCCCGAAAAAACTTGCGCCGTGAAGGCGTCGGGCGCGCGATAGGATGGGCCTTCAAACCCCATCAGCACGTGGCTTTGCTCAAATGACTTGACCGAGGAACGTGCGCCGCCGACATAGCGCGCCGGTTCGTCGCCGTGCGAAGTTTCCTGTGATGTAGAAAGCCCGCCGAATAGGGCCTCAGCGTGGCGCAGCACGCTGTCGTGCGTCACCGCTCCCGCAGCCGATACCACCAAGCGCGCCGGCGCATAGTGCGTGCCCAGAAAACGGCGTAGATCTTCGGGGGACGTGGCTGTCACGCTCGCTGGCGTGCCCAGGATCGGACGGCCCACGGCCTGACCCGGAAAGGCCGCCTCCTGGATGAGGTCGTAGGCGATTTCGTCCGGGCTATCCTGGGTCGCGGCGATTTCCTGGAGAATCACGTCGCGTTCTTTTTCGAGTTCGCCCTGGTCGAACGTCGAGTCCTGGAGGATGTCGGCCAAGATTTCCAGTGCGAGGCCTTCGTCGCCCTTCAGCACGCGGGCGTAATACGCCGTCGACTCCAGTGAGGTGGCAGCGTTGATTTCGCCGCCCACCTGCTCGATCTCTTCGGCAATCTGCAGCGCCGAACGAGTTTTCGTGCCCTTAAACGCCATATGCTCCAGCAGATGCGAAATGCCCTGCTGGGTTTCAGTTTCATGGCGGGCGCCGACGCCGATCCAGACGCCGAGCGAACTGGTCTCGACGTGGGGCATCGCGTGCGTCACGACGCGAACGCCATTGGTCAGCGTGGAGACGGTCGTGGTCATGGCGCGCCTACTTTCTGGGAGCGCGCGTGCTGAGCGACATAGGTCTGCACGGCGGCCAATTCATTGGGGAGAACGTCGAACCGTTCGGGATCGGTCATCAATTGCGCCAATCGCGGCGGAAGCCCGGGCCGATCACCGGTGATCTCCTCCATTGCATCGGGGAATTTCGCCGGGCTGGCGGTTGCGAGGATGATCTCGGTCTCTTCCGTACGGCGGTCGCCGACGCCGAACGCACATGCCGTATGCGGGTCCATCAGATATCCCGACAGTGCCTTACCCGCCCGGATGGCATCGGCAATGATCGGTTCGGTCGCCGAGATCGCTGCGAAATCCAGCGCTAGAGCCGCCTTTTGCTTCGAACTCAATTCTAACCGCTGCGACTTTGCGAGCGAGGCCATCTGCGCCCGAACGAGGCCCGCATCGCGGCCGGCCGCCTCGAACAGGAAGCGCTCGAAATTCGACGATACGCCGATATCCATGGACGGTGACGAGGTCGCCACGACGGGCCGCATTTCGTACACACCCGTGGCGAGGGTGCGCGGAAGAATGTCATTCGTGTTGGAGGCGATCACGAGGCGCTCGATGGGCAGCCCCATGCGGCTGGCGACGTAGCCTGCGAAGATGTCACCAAAGTTGCCGGTCGGGACGACGAACGAGAGCTTACGGTGGGGCGCGCCGAGGGCCACGGCCGCCACGAAATAATACGTCACCTGCGCGACGATACGGCCCCAGTTGATCGAGTTGATGCCCGACAATGAAACGCGATCCCGGAACGCGTGATCGTTGAACATGCCCTTCACGAGCGCCTGGCAATCGTCGAAATTCCCCTCGATCGCCACCGCGTGGACGTTATCTTCTGCGGGCGTCGTCATCATCCGGCGCTGCACGTCCGACACGCGGCCGTTGGGGAACAGGATCACCACATCCACGCGCTTGCGGCCGCGGAATGCCTCGATTGCCGCGCCGCCGGTATCGCCGGAGGTCGCGCCGACAATCGTTGCGCGTTGTCCGCGTTTCTCCAGCACATGGTCCATCATGCGGGCGAGCAGTTGCATCGCCACATCCTTGAACGCGAGCGTGGGGCCGTGGAACAGCTCGAGCACCCAGTGTGACGGGTCGAGCTGGACCAGGGGCGTAACCGCTGGGTGGCCGAAGCTCGCATATGCGTCCTTGGCCATGGCGCTCAGCTCGGCGCGGGTCAGGCTGCCGCTCGCGAACGGCGCAATCACTTCCACGGCCACTTCATCAAACGGCTTCCCGGCCAGGCTCGCGATATGATCGGGCGTGAACTGCGGCCAAGTCTGTGGCAGATAGAGGCCGCCGTCGCGGGCGAGCCCTGCGAGGATTACGTCGTCAAAGTTCAATGCGGGCGCCTGGCCCCGGGTCGAGATATATTGCAAGGGTGTTTCGTTCCATGGCAGCTTAAACCGTGAACGTAGTCCGGCGACGCCCCCCAAACAAGCAAAGGTCGCTCGATATCCCGTGTCTCTCCCGTTCAAGCGGTCTTCAATCGTCCCCAAGCAAAGGTGGCGTAGACACCGAGCAAGGTCAGCGCCAAACCATACCAGGTGATTGCGTATTCGAGGTGCCGGTTAGTCAGCTCGACCTTGCCTGCGAGCGGCAGCGGATAGCCGCCGGCGGGTACCGGGCCGGTCTGGTCGATGTAGGCCCACAGTTCGTCGATCTGGCTCGCGTTCGGATCGGCGGGCCAGAGTTCGCTGGGCGCGCGCACGTACCAAATGTTCTTGGCCGCATCATTCTGGCCGTCGAATGTGGCGCGTTCCTGCGCGCTTCGGTAGAGGCCTGAAATCTCAACGCTTTGGGTCGTCTGGCCGACGACGCGCCTCGACGGCTCCTTCTTGTCCTCGGGCACGAAGCCGCGGTTGACGAACACGGTCTTGCCCGAGCCGTCGAGCCGCATCGGCGTGAAGATCCAGAAGCCGCGGTCCGAGTTCAGGCCAGGGGCCAGGGGCGCTGCTGTGAAGATGTGGCGCTCGCGGGTGTGGTCGAAGGCGCCGCGCAGCGTCACCGGCTGATATTCGCACGGGTTCGGCAGCCCGGTATCGCGCGCGTCGTGGCATGGCAGGCCCGGCCAGCTGGCGTTTGCCGACATGGGGGCGGTGGCGGAGCGCGATTTGAGCGTCGCGAGCAGATGCTCCTTCCAAGTCTTGCGGTTCAGCTGCCAGGTGCCGAGCCCGATCAGAATGGCGAGCCCAACCAGGGACAGCAGCGTTGGCGTAAGCAGTTTGGCCGTGGCGAGGCGTGAAATCATAGAGCTCAATGGATCCTATTTCTGGCCGTCGGATTTCTTAGTCTCTAGACGGCCCTCTTCCGCTTTGTGCGCATATTGCAGGTTGATCAAGACACCTTTGAGAAGGCGCAGCAGTGCAAATGCCACAATCGGGATAAAGACGCCCCACACAACGACGTGGACCCACACCGGCGGTTCGTAGCGGAATTCGAGGAACAGTGCGCCGCCCAGCGTCAGCGCGCCCAGGATCATGATCACGAACACGGCCGGGCCGTCGCCGCTGTCGGCGAAGCCGTAGCTGAGCCCGCAGTTACCGCACCGCTCGCGCACGGTGAGGCCGTTCTTGAACAGCGCACCTTGGCCGCAACGCGGACACCGGGCGCTGAGGCCGCTGACAATCGGGTTGGGCGTGGTCATAGCCTCAGGCGCGCCTCAAATGAAAACGGGGTGGCCTCGCAGCCACCCCGCCGGTTGAACTTGTCTCTGTTCAAGCAGGATTTTCGCGCAGAACCGCAAGGGCACTGTTGCGAAATCCTGCCAAGAACTCAGTGGCCCGCGGCGGCGCCGGCGGCAACGGCGGCTGCCTTGCCGAAGTTCGAGCCCCAGACGTAGATGCAGGCGAACAGGAACAGCCAGACCACGTCCACGAAGTGCCAGTACCAGGCGGCCGCTTCAAAGCCGAAGTGCTTTTCCTTGGTGAAACCGCCGTTGATCGCGCGGAGCAGGCAAACCGCCAAGAAGACCGTACCGATGATGACGTGGGCTCCGTGGAAGCCGGTCGCCATGAAGAACGTGGCACCATAAATGTGACCGGCATACTTGAAGCCGGCGTGGCCATATTCGACGGCCTGGAAGTACGTGAACAGCATGCCCAGCAGCACCGTGCAGACAAGGCCGGCGATGAGGCCGCGGCGGTCATCTTTCAAGAGCGCATGGTGGGCCCAGGTGACGGTGACGCCCGACAGCAGAAGGATCAATGTGTTCACGAGGGGCAAGCCCCAGGGGCTAAACACGTGATTGAAGCCTTCGGCCGTCTGGGGGGGCCAGTGGCCGCCGGTTAATTCGTTGCGCTGGACCATGCCGACGACTTCAGTGCTGTTGGGCAGATGGCCGATGCCCGAAGGGAACAGCGAGGCGTCGAAGTAGGCCCAGAACCAGGCGACGAAGAACATCACTTCGGAAGCGATGAACAGGATCATGCCGTAGCGCAGGTGGAGTTGCACCACGGGGGTGTGGTCGCCGTGCAAGGATTCGCGGATCACGTCGCGCCACCAGAAGAAGGCCGAGGCGATGACAATCATGGTTCCGGGCACGAACAACATCGGGCCCTTTACGCCAAACAGAGGCTCGCCCGCTGCCGAACGCATCCAGCAGATCGCGCCGATGGCCATGACGAAGGCGCCGACGGATGCGACCAGCGGCCAGGGGCTTGGATCAACCAAGTGGTAGTCATGATGCTTCGTTTCTGTCTGTGCCATGAGTGTCTCTCGTCTCCCGTCGATCAAATTTGTCTGCGCAGGGCCGTGGTCCTTTGCAGGCGTTTCATGTCCCCTTGGGTTGTCCCTCGGGTGCTTTTTTTGCTGCGGTGGCAGGCTTGTTGTCGGTAAAGGGCGAAAACGTATAGGACAGCACGATGGTGCCGATGTTCTTGGCGTCGGGATCGCTGGCAAGGGCCGGATCGACAAAGAACGTGACCGGCATCTCTACGCTTTCTCCTGCGGCAAGCGTCTGTTCCGTAAAGCAGAAACAGGCGATCTTGTTGAAGTGGATGCCGGCGGCTTCGGGCGTCACGTTATAGACAGCACGGCCAGTTACGGGTTTGTCGGACGTGTTGGTCGCGCGATAGAACGCCATCGCCGTCTCGCCCAGCTTTACGTCCAGCGTGCGCTGTACGGGCTCGAATTTCCACGGAAGCTGGCCGTTGACGTTGGCGTCGAACAGCACAGTAACCGTGCGGTCGAGGATAACATCGGATGCTTTCGCGGCGCGCTGCGTCGTGCCGCCGTAGCCGGTGGCTTGGCAGAACATCTGGTAGAGCGGCACGGACGCGTAGGCGAGGCCAAGCATGAGCACCGGCAATGCACCCGCCAACGCCGCGACCTTGATATTGTTGCGATCTGTGTTGTTGATGCTCACCGCGGCGTGCTCCCGGCGGCTGCAGCTGAGGGGGCCGTGGCAGCTGAGGGGGCAGTGGCGGGGGCGGTGTTCGCGATGGTGTTGCCCATCCGGACAACGGTCGCTGCGTAAAATAGGATCGACATGAGGCCCAGCGTCAGCGCGACGGCGACGTTGCGCCCCCGTTGGCGGCCTTCGGCTTCGGTTTTTCCGCCGACAACGTAATCTGCAAGTCTGACCGCGGCCCACAGACCCAGCGCGACCGCGACCGCAACCGCGGCGGCCAAGCTCAAGACCGCGGCGGCATTCCCGCCCAAATTCATGAACGAGGCGGCAACCCACAGCAGCATCGATGCCAGGACCGGCACCCACGCGTTCGACTTGTACCAGTCGATCAATCCCGTCATGCCATCACCCGCCAGACGATGTGCTCGATCAGCAACGTGCCAAACAGCGCAAAGAGATACAGGATCGAGAACAGGAACAACTTCTTGGCGGCGGCGTCGCCCTCGCGGCCTTGCGTGATGCGCTTGACGTCAAAGGCGTATTTCAGAAACATCGCGCCCAGAATTGAAGAGACCGCGAGATAGCTCACGCCGCCCAAGCCGACAAAGTAGGGCGCAATCGCGATCGGCACGAACAGCAGCGAATAGATCACGATCTGGCGGCGCGTCTCCGCGAGGCCGGCCACGACCGGGAGCATCGGCACGCCGACCTTTTCGTAGTCGCGGCAGCGGTACAGCGAAAGCGCCCAGAAGTGGGGCGGCGTCCACATAAAAATGATGAGAAACAGCAGCACGCTTTCAATCGTGACGTTGCCGCTGATGGCCGCCCAGCCAATCATGGGAGGAAACGCGCCCGCCGCCCCGCCGATGACGATGTTTTGCGGTGTCCGGCGCTTGAGCCACATGGTGTAGACGAAGATATAAAAGCCGATGGTCAGCGCCAGCAGGCTGCCTGCGGTCCAGTTGACCAGCAGACCCAGCGTCAGCACGGACGCAGCGGAAAGAAAAGTGCCGAAGGCCAAGGCGTCATCGGCAGACATGCGGCCGCGGGGGATGGGACGGGCCGCAGTGCGTTGCATCTTGGCATCGATATCGGCATCGTACCACATGTTGAGCGCGCCCGAGGCGCCGGCACCAACCGAGATGGCAAGGATCGCGATAAACGCCAGGACGGGGTGAATCGAGCCGGGGGCTGCGACCATGCCGGTCACAGCCGTCAGGATTACGAGCGACATCACGCGCGGCTTCATCAGCGCGATGAAGTCGGCCACGCTCGGGTCGCACTCACCGGCCGTTGTCCCGCTAATGTCTGCCTGTACCCCGAGTTCGGCCATACGCGTGGTCGTCCTTTAGAAAAGTGCGCCGGAAAGATGACGATGCAGAGAAAGCCAGAAAAGTGAAGGCCAGGGGACTTATCCCCTGGACCCCATGTCGGAGTTGCACCTAGTGCTCGTTGCCGCCCGAGATGCGTGGCAGCGTTTCGAACGAGTGGAAGTTCGGCGGCGACGGCAATGTCCATTCGAGCGTCGTTGCGCCGATGCCCCACGGATTGGCGGCGGCCTTTTCCTTGCGCATGAACGCGTAGATCATGCCGATGAAGAAGACGACCGTGCCGAGCGTGGTGATGTAGGCGCCGTAAGACGAGATGCGGTTCCAGTACGCGAAGGCTTCTGGATAGTCTGCGTAGTGGCGCGGCATGCCGGCGAGGCCGAGGAAGTGCTGCGGGAAGAACAGAATGTTCGCACCTATGAACGTAAGCCAGAAGTGCAGGCGGCCGAAGAACTCCGAATACATGTAGCCCGTCATCTTGGGGAACCAGTAGTACCAGCCAGCGAAGATCGCGAACACAGCGCCCAGCGACAGTACGTAGTGGAAGTGGGCGACGACGTAGTAGGTGTTATGCATCGAGCGATCAATGCCAGCGTTGGCCAGCATCACGCCGGTGACGCCACCGACCGTGAACAGGAAGATAAACCCAAGCGCCCAGATCATCGGGGTCTTGAACGAGATCGAGCCGCCCCACATCGTAGCGATCCAGGAGAAGATCTTCACGCCGGTCGGCACCGCAATCACCATAGTGGCGAAGACGAAGTAGGCCTGGGTATCGACGCTGATGCCGGCCGTGTACATGTGGTGGGCCCAGACGACAAACCCGACCACGCCGATTGCGACCATGGCGTAGGCCATGCCGAGATAGCCAAACACCGGCTTCTTGGAGAACGTCGAGACGATGTGGCTGATCATGCCGAAGCCCGGCAGGATGAGGATGTAGACTTCGGGGTGGCCGAAGAACCAGAACAGATGCTGATAGAGCAACGGATCGCCACCGCCGTTGGGATCAAAGAAGGTGGTGCCGAAGTTACGGTCCGTCAGCAGCATCGTGATGGCGCCGGCCAGAACGGGCAGCGACAGCAGCAGCAGGAACGCGGTCACCAGCACCGACCACACGAACAGGGGCATCTTGTGGATGGTCATGCCGGGGGCGCGCATGTTGAAGATCGTGGTGATGAAGTTGATCGCACCCAGGATCGAGGACGCACCGGCCAAGTGGAGCGATAGGATGCCGAAGTCGACCGAGGGGCCAGGGTGGCCGATTTTGCTCGAAAGGGGCGCGAGCACGATCCAGCCTGTGCCTACGCCGTTAGCGCCGGCTGCGCCGGGCACGAACATCGAGATCAGCAGCAGGGCGAAGGACGCCGGCAACAGCCAGAACGAGATGTTGTTCATGCGCGGGAACGCCATGTCGGGCGCACCGATCATCAACGGCACGAACCAGTTGCCGAACCCGCCGATCATCGCGGGCATCACCATGAAGAACACCATGATAAGACCGTGGCCGGTGACGAACACATTATACATGCCGGGGTTTGCGAAGTACTGGAGCCCTGGCTCTTGAAGCTCGAGCCTCATCATGACCGATAGGAAGCTGCCGATCACCCCTGCGAACATCGCGAAGATGAGGTACATCGTGCCGATGTCCTTGTGGTTCGTCGACATGAACCAGCGTGTGAAGAACGGCGGGGCATGATCGTGATCATCATGCGCGGCGTTGGTCGTATAACTACCCATTGCAGTTGCCTTCGGATCGAGGTTGCATCTGTATTCGAAATTGAAATGGCGGGATATGCAGTCCGCGGAGACAGGCAGAACCCGTCATCGCGTTTCGCCGTTATTTCGTGGCGGCACTAGCGACCGATGTTGGTTCGCCCATCGCCGCTTCAGCGCGCAGGATCGACTTCGCCTTCTTGGGGTCCTTGGCCTTCAAAGCAGCGATCCAGTCGTTGTAGGCCTGTTCGGTGACGACGCGGACCGCAATCGGCATACTCGAATGGTTCTTGCCGCACAGCACGGAGCACTGGCCGTAATACATCCCCACTTTGGTGGGCTGGAACCACGTCGCATGGATGCGGCCGGGAACGGCTTGCATCTTCGAGCCGAAGGCTGGAATCGTCCAGGAGTGGATGACGTCGTTCGAGGTGACCAGCATGTGGACGACCTTGCCGACGGGAACCGCGATCTCGTTATCCACCGACAGCTGACGCGATTCCTGCCCGCCTGCTGCGCGCTTGGCCCAGATCGGGGCCGCCGCTTCATAGAGCGCCTTGGTCTTGGTCACGGTGCCGTCTTCCAGCGACTTGAACCGAGCGTTGTATTCTTTATCGCCCAGCTCCGCTTTCAGCACGTCTTCATCCGTGATCATGTTGGTCGTCACAGTGACGCCCTTCTGATCCAGATATTCGTGCTCCCAATACCAAGCGTTTCCGGTCGCTTTGATCGTTAGGTCCGGCTTGGGATAGGAATACTCCAAATTCAACAGCTTGAAGGAGGGGATGGCGATGACAACCAGGATTGCGATCGGAATTACCGTCCATGCCACTTCGAGGCCGACGTGGTGGGTCGTCTTCGAGGGCGTCGGATTGGCGGTCTCGTTGAAGCGCGCCATCACGTAAACCATCAGCGCAAGCACGAACAGCGTAATGGCGATGATGATCACGTTCACGAGGTCGTAGAACTGATTGATCCGGCTCATCACTTCGGTGCCAGATTCCGATAGGCCCATCTGGCCGGGATAGGGCTGGCCGATTGCAAAGGCAGGCTCGACTGCCCCGATGGCCAACGCCGCAACCGAAACTGCGATCGCCGCCAGCGCGGCGACGGCCTTATTCCATTTCCACATCAACGTGCTCCTCATTTCTTCCCCATCAGCGATAAGTCCGCCGGCAACGCAGGTTTGACCGTAACAGTCGCCCGGCGCCGAAAACCACTCGCAACCTTATCGTGCCCGATGCGTTACGTAAGCACCGTTTTGCCGTGCTGCTCGCGCTGCGTCCCGATTGCCTTGCTGTTGCCGTAACTGCAGGTCAGCAAAAGTTTTCGCGAATGTTTCGCGCCTGTTGTTTGATGCCCAGATCAGCATCACATTCGCGCCTGCGGACCGCGCAGATCAAATTCTAATTCTCATCGCACAAAACACATCACGCCTCGACCTAACAAGAGGTCGCCGTGCGGCATTTCTACGCGTTCAGACCGCCGTCCATATAACGCTTCTGGAGCATCAGAACACTGCTATTTTTCGGGGTCGCAATTCGGCCTCAGTTGTTGATGAGACGACGCTTCAGACAATTTTCCCCCGCAGCATTGATACGGCTCCAGGAACCCCACGTGCCAGAATCATTTCTTTCGCGGTTCACCGCGCCGCTCGCTTGGCCCCGCACGATCGCCATGCGCGGGGCGGCGGGGTGGGTCCTGCCGGCGCTCCTGATCCTTGCGGCTGTGGATGCCTCCAGCGCGCGCGCTGCGGAGGAGGGAACTGTGAAAGCCCAGCACGGCGATTGGCAGGTTGTGTGCAAGGATCCCCCGCCCGGGGCCAAGGGTGAGGTCTGCGCGCTCGTGCAGAGCGTGACGGCGGAAGATCGAAACAACGTTGGCTTGACGGTCTATTTCCAGAAATTTTCCAACGGCAGCCGGGTGTTGCGCGTGTTCGCTCCGGTCGGCGTCTTACTGCCGCCAGGCCTAGGGCTCAAAATCGACGACAAGGACGTCGGCCATGCGCCGTTCCTGCGGTGCCAGAATTTCGCGTGTTACGCGCAGGTCACCGTCGAGGATGCGCTCGTCGAAAAACTGAAGACTGGCAAAACGGCGATCTTCATCATCTTCCAGACTGAGGAAGCCGGCATCGGTATCCCGATCTCGCTCAAGGGTTTTTCCGAAGCGCTCGGTGCGCTTTAGGCCGAACGGCGGAGGCGAACACGCACGGGGGGAAGATGATCGGCAGCTTGCTGCTTAATTGCATCAGCTGCTGGCGGCTGGGCTGCATCGACAGATGAAGCGGGCGCCTCGACAAACGTAAGGACGTCACGCTGGCGCTGCGGCAGATCCTGCGCCAGGGGTTCGATCGCCACGCTTTCGTCGCCTGCTTCGGCGTCGGTGATAACGGTCAGCGCCGTCGCCTTCACGAAAGCCTGCGTGCAGACCTCGGCGTACTGGCGCTGCGCGAGCTGCCAGTAGCGCACCTGCTCGGTCAGCAGCTGGTCGGGCGATGTGCACGACGACAGGGTCGTTGAGAGTTCCATCATCGCCTGGGCGCGGCGCGTCGCCAGCGACAGCGTATCGACCTGCAACCTCGCGGCGAATTTCCAATAATGTTCAACGATCGATAAAGGCGAAAAAAGCTGGGTTTCAAAATTCATCGGCACTCTCACTGTGGACGCGTTAACCATCTCTGCGCTCAACGCGAGCAGTATACTGCCGCATAAGAAACGTACAGCTTAAAAGTCGCGGCGCGCATTCAACAGCCAGTTATCCACAGCTCAGGCCAAATCAAGCTAGCGGCACTCCGAAACCGTCTTTTACTAATCAATAGTTGTTGTATACTTAAATATTATTCTATCTAAGGTTGAATATTGATCCGTTTACTCTGTTTTTATTGACACTTGTATCGTCGTTGCCCACCAATCGGCAGCATTAACCGGTTTTATCTTAAGCTGGTTGGGTGGGCGAGTGGGGTCATGCGTGGGTTGTGTCCACTGCGTTGTGCAGGCCAGGCGCCGTTACTTGCGCTTCTGCTGGCTGGCATATTCATCGCCCCCTTGCGCACGGCCGCAAGCGAGCTGCAACCCACGGGGGTCGGTCCGCGGGAAGTCTGGGTGGGCGCGGATGCCGCGGCACATAATTGGCTCATCTATACTGGGGGGACCATTGCCCCGTTTGGCGACATCCACGGCGACGGGTTCCGGATGCGAGCAACTACGGGGTATGGCCAGTACGACTACAAGTGGGACGCCAATACTTCCGTCAAGGTCGACAAGATCTATGCCGATGCCTTGATTGGCTACCAACAACGCCTCGGCGAGCTTACCGCCAAAGGCTTTGTTGGCTGGGCCTTGCTGAGCGATATCGATGTGCCATCGGCCCACGTACGCACAACGAGGCTCCATGACGGCGTCAAAGGCGCGGTCGAGTTGTGGCTAAACATCGGGCCGCAGGCGTGGACGTCGCTCGATCTCAACTATGCTGATACCCGCGACACTTGGAGTGTCCGCTCCCGGCTTGGTGTGCGCGTGTTGCCGACGGTCTCTGTGGGTGTCGAGGGCACCGTCAATCATGCCAGTCTGGCCGGACAGGTGCAGGTCAACACCGCCGCGCCGGAACTGTTAGGCAATACGAGGGCGGGCGCCTTCGTGCGCTACGAGTGGTTTGGCGGGGAGATTTCAGCTTCGGGCGGGTTGACGGGAGAGCTGACACGGAGTCGCACTGAAACGAACAACATCGACCTCTTGCATCGGCCGTCTGCCTACGGCACGCTGAACTTCATCGTGCAGTTCTAGAGCATGCTCGCTTTTCTTTGAATCGCTCACATGCTCTAGGTTATTGTTTTATCGCGCGTTTTTATGCGAAAACCGCTTCACACTTTTCCTAACGCGCTCTAGCCCACAAACTCATAAATGGGATTCCCATTTTGGGCGAACAGTGATTCAAGCTTCCAAACACGGGAGCATGAGATGGCGCGACATCGATACGACCTGACCGACGCCGAATGGAAGATTATCGAACCATTATTGCCGCAGAAGTCACGAGGCGTGAAGCGGGTTGATGATCGCCGGGTCCTGAACGGCATCTTCTGGCGGTTGCGATCAGGCTCGCCGTGGGCCGAAATACCGGAGCGATATGGGCCCTCGACAACCTGCTACAACCGTTTCGTACGCTGGCAGAAGGCCGGCATTTGGGGGCAACTCTTGAGCGCGATCTCGGATGCTTACG
This sequence comes from Hyphomicrobium sp., assembly GCA_025351425.1. Lineage (GTDB taxonomy): Bacteria > Pseudomonadota > Alphaproteobacteria > Rhizobiales > Hyphomicrobiaceae > JANXVY01. The sequence goes on along the minus strand of JANXVY010000062.1, from coordinate 16,226 downwards.
ATGGTCGCGTCCAGATGATCGACTCGACGACCGTCAGGGTCCATCAGCACGCCGCCAACGGCGACAAAAAGGGGGGCTCAGTGATTGCATGGGCCGTTCCCGCGGCGGGAATACGACCAAGATCCATGCGCTCGTAGACCGGAACGGCTTGCCGATCGAACTGAAGCTCACGGCCGGTCAAGCCCATGACGGTAAGTCGGCCGAGGACATGCTCGATGATGTCGGTAAAGGAACTGTGCTGCTCGCCGACCGCGGCTACGATAGCGATGCCATTCGCGAGAAACTCGAAGAGCAAGGCGCGCGTGCCAACATCCGCCCGCTCGAGCACCGGGTCGTCAAGCCAAGATTCAGTCCAAAGGCCTACAAGCAGCGCAATCTGGTCGAGCGCTTCTTCAACAAGCTCAAGCACTTCCGAGCCATCGCCACGCGCTTCTGCCGCCACGACGCCAACTATATGGCGTCGGTGCAGCTTGCTGCGCTACGCATCTGGCTGAGGTATAATGAGTCTGTGACCTAGAGCTGCTTTGCGAAAGGCGGCGCGGCGGGGGGCGGCGGTCATGGCGTCGGCTGCGTGGGCAAACCACGTGCGGGCTGGCGCTTCGATGCGTTCATAGGTCAGTTTGGCCATCCACAGCGTGAGCGCCAAGTGGAGGACGACGAGCGCCCAATCCAGCGCAGGGTTGCCGAACGACCACAGCTTAACGGGCTCGGCCGGGATGGAGCTCAGTCCTGCCCAAGAGAATTTGGCGAGGCCCGTAAAAACGATCTTCAGTAGCGCATAAACCAGCATGTGGACGATGTAGATCGAGTACGACCATAGGCCGAGCGACTGGGCAGGTTTCGCGTGGAGCGCGCGCGAGATGGCGCCCTGTTCTGCCGCGAATACATAGACCAACAGCGCGAAAATCACGGGCGCCGCGAGGCTCGTTGCGTCGCGTCCCGTCGAGAGCAGGAAGATGACGAGCGTCACCAGCGCCAGTGTCTCGACGCGCGTACCCATGACGACGGGGTGTCTGCGGCGGACTTCGTAGACGAAACAGCCAAGGAAGAAGCCGTAAAGGCAGCGGAACATGCCGAAATCGTGGGTCGTGAACAGCCAGTCAGGGCTGAAGGTTACGACGCCCAGCAGGCCGAACGCCGCCAATCCTGCGAAGTTCGAGCGGCGCGGGCCATCCGACAGCACAATGAAGGCGAATACGGCATAGGTGTAGAATTCGACGCCGATGCTCCAGGCCGGGCTGTTCCACGACGTCATTCCGTGCAGGTTGAAGGCCTGTGTCAGCGCCAGGTTCGATACCAGCGTCGTCCAGGAATGGTTGGTCGCGAACGGGACGCCGTCGAGGGGGACTTGAACGACGAAGCTCGCCGCCAGCTTCGCCAGCTCGACGACGAGGAACCCTGAGAGAATGACGGCATGGAGTGGCCAGACGCGGCCGAAGCGGCGGATCATGAAGTTTGCCGCGCCTGCCGGCTCGGTCAGTTTTTGGCCATAGGCGTGGCAGATGACGAAGCCGCTCAAGACAAAGAAGAAATCGACGAACAGCTGCATGTTGTTGAAGGCGGTCACGGCGTGCAGGCCGTGGGCCACCGGCACGTGGACGAGGGCGACGAGGCAAGCGCAGATGCCCCGCCAGGCATCGAGAACTTCGAAGCGTTGTTGCGGAGGGCGAGCTGTCACCGGGAACCCCGCAGGGCGATCGGGTGCGAAGGTGGCTTGCGCAGCCGCTTCACGACCGCGTGGAGGCGCGGATGGGTGCGCACGAAACGGCGGATCTTGTCGTCGTAGACGTGGGGTTTGCCTCGAGCGGTGAGGGCCGTCAGATACTCGTAAAGCGGGTATTGCTCGGCGCCGAGGTCGGTCTTGAATTGCTCGTCCCCGATCGTGAAATCGTACTCGGAAAGCCCACGTTCGGCGGCCCAGGCCATGCTCGCTGCAAACAGCTGGAGACCTGGGGAATAATTGCGCCACCGCTCCGCCTTGAAGGTCGGGAAGATCATGTGAAACGCGCCGTTGAGGATCAGGCCGTAGCCGGTGGCGATGATCTCGCCGTCCAGCGTCAGTGCTTGAATGCAGCCGATGGCGGCTGGATCGGCGGGATCGATCAGCTCGAGGTAGAAGGCGCGGGTGTGTGGGCAATCGAGGATGTTGTCACGGGCGGTTGCAAGGCAACGGGCGGCGCGCTGTTCGACCATGGTTGCGAAAAAGCTGCTGGCTTCGTCATGCGTCGCCGCTGTGCGCAAGCGCAGCTCGCCGCGTTTCGTCAGCTTGCGCCGGCGGGTCTCCAAGTCCGCGTGAACCGCTGGGGGGAGGCAGTCAGGCGTCCACCTGTTGCCCCCGACTGAAAGCCTGGCTTTGTAGTTCGACAGCGTCATCGGGTTGACGCCGGGCAGCAGAAGCAGTGGATTGGGGTGGGTGCCGATGGTTGCGGGCAGCTTCGAGAGCCGGATCAGATCGGCCGGCGGCAGCTGGCTTTGGAGGTTGCGCCAGATGGCGGCCATTTCGGTCTGGTTCGGCGTGAAGTCCGTGTCCAGCACGGGGCCGTTGAAGTCGGCGACGCCCAGGTCGGCAGCTTCGATAACCGTGATGTTGCCCGCGCGCCGCCGGAGCAAGGGGAGTAGCATCCTGGGGGCGCGCGAGTCCTGGTCGGTGACGAGGGCGACAAACCAGTCCGCGCCGTTCTCAGGCGCAATGTGGCGGGCCCAGGCGCGAAAAACGCTCCAGGTCTGAAAAACGGTACTGTCGTTCGATGCTTCGGCATCCGGCCAGACCCGAGCGAGGCGATCGATGTCGTTTGAGAGTTCGACGCGGTAACGGGGAAGGATCGCCGTTCGCGCGCGTACCGTTTCGGGGTAACCGGTCCCTGCCCGCGTGCTCATGGTCGCGTCCGTGAACGCCATCGTTGCCGTTTCCCACTCTCGTGCGTGCCAAAACGGGTCAGGCACGGCCGTTGGTTGATCCCGCGGTCGTTCTGGGTCCGGATTTGGACCAAGGATCGCGCCTTGTTGCGGGGTTCGTTGCAGGGGGCTTTGCAGAGATTGTGCCGTGATAGCCGCCTCATTCCCGCCTACGGCCCCCTTGCGCTCTCCGGCAGTCCGGGCATAAGCGGTATTCCGCTTTCGTCCGAATTCGAGGCCCCATGTCCGCGCCTGACGCCAACCCATCCCACGGCCGTATTGCCTACCAGGGCGAACCGGGGGCCAATTCCCATCTCGCCTGCACCGAAGCCTATCACGCGCTGCAGCCGGTGGCGTGCGCCACGTTCGAGGACGCGCTGGTTGCCGTCAAATCCGGAGACTGCCGCTACGCCATGATCCCGATCGAGAATTCGGTCGCGGGCCGCGTGGCGGATATCCACTATCTGCTGCCGCGCGCCGAGCTGTTCATCGTGGGCGAGCACTTCCTGCGGGTGCGCCACCAGCTCATGGCGTTGCCGGGGGCTACGCTTTCGACCATCAAGCAGGTCTTCAGTCACACGCAGGCGCTGGGCCAATGCCGCAAGACGCTGCGGACACTCGGCTTGAAGCCCATCCCCGAGGCCGATACCGCCGGATCGGCGCGGCTCGTCTCGGAGGGCCATGATCTGTCGAATGCGGCGATTGCCTCTTCGCTCGCCGCCGAGATTTATGGGTTGCAAATCCTCAAGAGCGATATCGAGGACGAGCAGCACAATACGACGCGGTTCGTCGTGCTTGCCGCCGAGCCTGACGATGCAGAACCCGGCAATGGGCCGGTCGTCACCACGTTCCTGTTCCGGGTCCGCAACGTGCCTGCCGCGCTCTACAAGGCGCTCGGCGGTTTCGCGACAAACGGCGTCAACATGACGAAACTGGAGAGCTACCAGCTCGAAGGCACGTTCAATGCGTCGATGTTCTTTGCCGACATCGAGGGGCATCCGTCCGACCGTCCGGTGCAACTGGCGCTCGAGGAGCTGTCGTTCTTCTCGTCGGAACTGAAGGTTCTCGGCACATATCCGGCGAGCCCCTACCGGCTTAAAGCCGCCGACCTCGCCGGATCGAGCGGAATGCGGATCAGGTAGGAGGTGCCATGCGCTTGCAGGACAAGGTTGCGATCGTCACGGGGGCGGCATCGGGCTTCGGGCGCGGCATCGCGGAGGCGTTCGCGCGGGAAGGCGCCAAGGTTGCTGTCGCCGATGTCAATCTGACGGGCGCGCAAAACGTGGCGCGCGGCATCGGCCCGGCGGCGCGGGCGTTCGCGTGCAACGTTGCGCTGCGCGAGGACGTTATGCGTCTGGTCGGCGGTGTCGTGGCAGCGTTCGGCGGCGTCGATATCGTCGTCAACAATGCGGGCGTGACCCACACGAACCAGTCGCTTCTGACCGTCACAGAAGACGAATTCGACCTCATCTATGCAGTCAACGTGAAGAGCCTCTACCTCATGACGCTGGCCATCGTGCCGGAGTTCGAAAAGCGCGGTGGCGGCGTCATCATCAATACCGCGTCGACGGCGGGGGTGCGGCCGCGCCCGGGGCTGACGTGGTACAACGGCTCCAAGGGGGCTGTCATCACGCTCACCAAATCGATGGCGGCAGAACTCGCGCCCAAGAATATCCGGGTCAACGCGATCAACCCCGTCATGGGTGAAACGGGGATGCTGGAACACTTCATGGGGCTGCCCGATACTCCCGAAAACCGGGCTAAGTTCGTCGGCGGCATTCCGCTCGGGCGCATGTCGAAACCCGCCGACATCGCCAATGCTGCAGTGTTTTTCGCCGATCCGGCCAGCGCCTTCGTCACCGGCGTATGCCTCGAAGTCGACGGCGGACGGTGCGTTTAGGGCTTAGCCTTACGGCTGCGACCCAGCCGCGACCTTGGGCTGCGACGGAAAAAGCGGCCCGCTGCCGTTGTGGCAATCGTCGGGAAGAGTATACTGCGCGGCCTGGTCATTCACGACGGGCGGCACCGTAGGAGGGGCCATGAGCGAAGAAGCGAATATGATCATCGCGAAAATGCGGATCGAGGAGATCAAGGCATTCTACGTTCACGCGGGTATTTTTGCCATCGTCAACACGGTTTTAATTGCGATCAATTATATCAATCAGGACGACGTCTGGTGGTCCTTGCTGGCGCTTGTCGGCTGGGGCATCGGGCTCGCCATCCACGCCATGAGCGTTTTTGGGCCGTTGTCGCATTTGGTTATGAAGTGGGAACAACGCAAGATTGCGCAATTGATGCATAAAGACTAAAACGCGCGATCTGATTGAATTCGAAGGGCGCTGCTGATGAGGCAGCGCCCTTTTCGTTTGAGATCGGGCTGCTTCACATCAGGCTTTCAGCGGGCCGGACTGATATTTCTGCTTGTTCATAGGCAGCTGCAGTGTGCGCTGGCCGGTTGCCCGGAATAGCGCATTGGCAACAGCGGGCAGCACCACGGGCGTGCCCGGTTCGCCAACGCCGGTCGGGGCTTCAGCAGATGGCACAATATAGCTTTCGATTGCCGGCATATCCGACATGCGCAGCGGTTCATAGGTATCGAAGTTCGCCTGCTCGACCTCGCCACCCTTCAACGTAATGGCTCCGCGGAGCGCGGCGCCTAGCCCATAGCCAATGCCGCCTTCCATCTGGGCGTGCACCACGTCGGGGTTCACGGCAACGCCGCAGTCGATCGCGCTGACAACGCGCGTCACCTTGAATTCGCCACCCGGCTTCAGCGTGACTTCGGCAATCTGGGCGACGTAGGACCGGAAGCTCTCGTGCAGGGCCACGCCGCGCGTCGTGCCGGGCGGGGGTGCAGTGTTCCAGCCGGCTTTGTCGGCGGCGAGCTTCAGGACTCCGGCGTGGCGCGGCTTGTCTTTCAGCAGGCTCAACCGGAACGCCACGGGATCTTGTCCCGCTTCCTTGGCGAGCAGGTCGATCATGTGCTCGGTTGCGTGCGCGTTATGGGTTGCGCCGACCGAGCGCCACCACAACACCGGAATGCCGACCTTCATCGTGTGCAGTTCGACGGTCAGATTGGGGATGGCGTAGGGCAGCGTATTGGCGCCTTCCACCGACGTGGCGTCGATGCCGTTCTTGACGGACATGGCCTCGAATGGCGTGCCGGCCATGATCGACTGGCCCACGATGCGGTGATGCCAGGCAATTACGTTGCCGTCCTTGTCGAGGCCCGCCCGTACGCGGTGCACGTAAATCGGCCGGTAGTAGCCGCCCTTGATATCATCCTCGCGGGTCCAGATCACCTTGATGGGAACCGGTTTGCCGTAGGCCTTTGCAACCGCGCAAGCCTCAGCCACGAAATGGGCGTCCGCGATGGCGCGGCGGCCGAACGATCCGCCAGCCCAAACCGTATGCAGTTGAACCGCTTCCGGCTTCAGCCCAAGAACGGAGCAGGCCGTGCCGTGGTCGACCGTCTGCAGTTGGGAGCCGGTCCAGATTTCGGCTGATGAACCATCATAACGCACGACGCAGTCGAGCGGCTCCATCGGCGCGTGGGCGAGGTAGGGGAATTCGAAATCGGCGGTGACGATCTTGGCGGCCTTGGCGAGGGCTGCTTCCGCGTCGCCGTCCTTGCGGGCGACCGCGCCGGGCTTATCGAGCAGTGCCCGGTACTCGCTGACGAGGTCCGCTGTACTGCGTTTTTCGGCCTTGCTCTCGTCCCAGCTGACTTTCAGCGCCTGGCGGCCGCGGATGGCGCTCCAGGTATCCTTGGCCAGCACAGCGACCCCCTGGGGTACCTGCAAGATGGCTACCACGCCAGGCGACTTCTCTGCCGCGGTTGCATAGAAGGACGCGACCGTTGCGCCGAATTTCGGTGGCCGCGCGATCACGCAGACGAGCATACCCTCCATCTGCTGGTCGATCGTGAATTTTGCCGTGCCGTTCGTCTTGGCGGCGGAATCTACGCGAGGGAACTTCTTGCCGATGTAGACGAACTGGTCCGGCGTCTTGAGCGTTACATCGCTGGGCACCGGGCCTTTGGCCGCCGCGTCCGCAAGGGCGCCAAGCGTTGCCGTCTTGCCCGACTTGATGCTGACGACGCCGTTGGTGATGGCGATTTCGGACGGTTTGACGCCCCATTCCTTGGCGGCTGCCGCGAGGATCATTGCGCGAGCGGTCGCACCCGCCCTGCGATATTGCTCATAGGAATTGGCGAGGCCTGTGGAGCCGCCGACGCCTTGGACGCCGAACGCGAAGTTCTTGTAAATGATCGGATCGGAGGGCGCGAATTCGGTACGGATCTGCGTCCAGCCGGCGTCCAATTCCTCGGCCACCAAGGTTGCAAGTCCGGTTGCTGCGCCCTGGCCCTTGTCGAGGTGCTTGATGATCACGGTCACGATGTTATCGGGGCCGATGCGCACGAACGGATCGGTGGCAAGGCCAGCAGGCCAGGCGGCCGCCTGCGCTGCGCCGCCCAGATCAGGGATGGGTGCGGCGAGGCCAAGGATAAGTCCGCTTCCCGAAAGCTTCAGAAATGACCGGCGGCTTGGCTGCGGCATTGCGGCGGCCCCGGCTTGCGGCGCCATGCTGAAAATATCGGTGAGCGACGACGATGCGGTCATGACAACCTCCAAGTCCGGTTCCCCGTGGGGTGCCGGCGTGTTTCAACTGTTACGATTTCGGACAGGGGGCATCGGCCGCCGCCCAGTCCTTCAACTGTTTCACGAACTGATCATGGGGTGTCGAGACGGGCGCGCGCTTGCCGCCGGGCTCCCAGCCCCACAGCACGAGCTTGTCCTTGTCCATATGCTCGACGAGGGCGGCCACATTGCGGCCCCCGTTGCGCTTTTCATCCTTGAGCGCCGCGCAGAGATCGGCGTTGTTCAGGCCTTGCCAGCCCATCGATAAAGGCGCGAGGTGCCAGGTGGGCGCGCCCGGCACGGCGCTGTAGGCATTGTTCTCTTCCCGGTGGCAACTCGTGCAGCGCATGTTCGTGAAGCCCAGCCCGTCGTCACCGCGCACGACGTTCTGCTGGTGGGGATGGCGGTCTTCGCCCTGCCGGGGGCGATCGTCGCGGGGGTGGCAATTCATGCAGCGCGGGTGACGAAGTACCTCGGCAATGGGCGCGAACAGATCGCCGTTATCGGCGGCCAAGGCTGGCGTCACGTAGCCAAACGGTGAGCCCGAGATGCGTGCCGGGCCAGCGCTTTCCAGCATGCCCGCTACGGTCACTACGGCAAAGGCAGCAGAGAGGCCTGCCGTCAATCGCATTCTGCCCTGCGCCATACCCGATCTCCTCGATTGAAAGCGTATTCAAAGCTCAGTGCCGGCTCGTGCGGTTCAGACCGATTTGGCCGCCTCGTGGATCGCAGCGCGAATGCGATGGTAGGTGGCGCACCGGCATACGTTGCCGTCCATGGCCTTGTCGATGTCGTCGTTCGTCGGCTTGGCATTTTGCGACAACAGGCCGATCGCCGACATGATCTGGCCCGACTGGCAATAGCCACATTGGGCAACGTCGAGCTTGTTCCAGGCGGCCTTGACGGCCTGGGCAACCTTGTCGTCTGCGCCTTCGATCGTCGTGACCGTGCGGCCTTCGACGTCCTGTGCCTGGATCTGGCAGGAGCGCACGACCTCGCCGTCCAAATGCACGGAGCACGCGCCGCACAGCGCGGCCCCGCAGCCGTACTTGGTGCCGGTCAACCCCAACTCGTCGCGGAGCACCCAGAGTAATGGGGTGTCGGGGGCGGCGTCGAGCTTGCGCTTCTCGCCGTTGATGTTGACTGAGATGCTCATGGCAGCGCTCCATAAAATGATGCCTGGGTATCGGGCCGTTAACTCCGGAACTTACACCCTAGTTCCAGAATGCCGAACTAATTACGGCGCGCGGTTTGTAAAATCGCCCTCCATCGCAACACGGTTGCAATGGAGGGCGCGGACAGTATAGTCCCTCGCGAAACCGATTGAAGTGGCAGCGTCAAACTCGTTAAGGGTGGCGCTTGGGCCGCTTTTTGGCCATACGTCATGCCCATCCGGCGGCGCTGCAGATAATCCTCTGCCGCTCGCGCGCACCGAAGGAATTCTTTCGCATGTTCACGACGCCTGCATTCGCCCAAGCGGCCGGTGGTTCACCGATGGATACCTTCCCCATCGTGATGCTGCTCGTCTTAGGAATCGTGTTTTTTATGGTCATCAGGCCCCAGCAGCAGAAGGCCAAGGAATTCGCCGCCATGATAGACAAGGTCCGGCGCGGCGATACGGTCGTGACGGCGGGCGGGTTTGTCGCTCGGGTCAGCAAGGTGACCGAGGGGTCCGACGAGATCGAAGTCGAACTGTCGGACACGCTCAAGGTCCGCGTGTTGAAGTCGTCGCTGACGAGCGTGCGCTCGAAGAACGAGCCGGTCAAAGAGGCGACGTGATGGCGGGAGCGCTCGTTGCGCTTCCAGGTCATTGCTTCTAAGCGGTTTTTCACGCCGAACCGCTTCACACGTCGGCTAAACCGCTCTAATGACCACCCATCTGCAGCACACGATCTGAAAGGGCGTTCACCGTCCCATGATGCATTTTACTCGCGGTAAAACTCTCTCGATCCTCGCGGTCTGTCTGTTCGGCCTGCTCGCGTGTGTGCCGAATTTCTTGTCCGATGCCACATATAAGTCGTTGCCCTCCTGGGCGCAGCATCGCATCGGCCTTGGCCTCGACCTGCGTGGCGGCGCGCATCTGCTTATGGCGATGGACAGCGATCATCTGAAGAAGGACTGGCTCGGCAAGCTGCGGGATGATGCGCGCAAAAATCTGCGGGACGCAAAAATCGGCTTCAGCGGCGTTGGCCTCACGGGCAATGCAGTGCAGATCCGGCTGGTGAAGCCCGAAGACTCCGATGCCGCCATCGTCAGCCTGAAGAAGCTGGTGCAGACCATCGGCGGCACGCGCTTTGCCGGGGCTGCCGACATCGCCATCAGCAAGGGCGCAGAGCCCGGATTGATCACCGTAGAGCCGACCGAGCCGGGGGTTCTGGACCGGGTCGCGGCGGCTGCGGATTCCTCGATTGAAACCATCCGCCGCCGTATTGACCCCAACGGCATCATCGAAGCCAACATCGTGCGCCAGGGCCGGGACCGGATCCTGATCCAGGTGCCTGGCGTCAGCGATACGACCGAGATCAAGAAGCTGCTCGGCGATACGGCCAAGTTGTCGTTCCACGAGGTCAATGCCGAGGTGAGCGTTGCGAGCGCCAAAGAAGGGCGGGTGCCTTCGGGCTACAAGATCCTGAAGTCCAAGGTGAACGCCAACGACCCCGAGGACAGCGTCGAGCGCGAGTATCTGATCCGTGAAACTCCGGTCGTGGACGGCAGCGATCTTTCCAGCGCCAACGCAGGGTTCGACCAGCAGCGCAACGATCCTATCATCTCGTTCCGCTTCAACCAGTCGGGCGCGCGCAAGTTCGGCGCGTTCACCCAGGCCAACGTCGGGCGGCCGTTCGCCATCGTGCTCGACGACAAGGTGCTGTCGGCACCTGTCATCCGCGAGGCCATTCTGGGCGGTTCGGGGCAGATTTCCGGGTCGTATACGACGGAAACGGCCAACAATCTCGCCATCCAGCTGCGCTCGGGCGCGCTGCCGGCCAAACTCACCGTGGTTGAAGAGCGCACCGTCGGCGCGAACCTTGGGCAGGATAGCATCGACGCTGGCAAACGGGCTGCCGTCGTCGGCATGCTGCTCGTCGTCGGCTTCATGGTCTACGCCTACGGCCTGCTCGGCATATTCGCCGCCATCGGCGCGGCGCTGCACGTCGTACTGGTGTTCGCCATCATGACGCTGCTCGGCTCGACCATGACGCTACCGGGCATCGCGGGCATCGTGCTCACTATCGGCATGGCGGTCGACGCCAACGTGCTGATCTATGAGCGTATCCGTGAGGAGCTGCGCAATGGGAAATCGCCGATTGCGGCCATCGAAGCCGGCTTCGAGCGCGCCTACGGCACCATCGTGGACAGCCAGCTGACGACCTTCATCGCCGGCCTCGTCATGTTCCTGCTTGGCTCGGGACCGATCCGCGGCTTCGCCGTCACGCTGACGCTCGGCATTCTGACGACCATCTTCACGGCGTTCACCGTCACGCGTCTCCTCGTCTCCTGGTGGCTCAAGGCCCAAAAGACCCGCAAGATCGACGCTCCCCTCAATTACACAATGGCCCGCTCATGAGCATTTTTAAAGGCGTCGATTTCTTCCCGCACGGGACGAAGTGGAAGATCATCGAGAAGCGGAATATTTTCGTCGGTATTTCTTGGGGGCTCGCACTGCTTTCGGCCGTGCTTTTGATGACGCGCGGGCTCAACTACGGTGTCGACTTCAAGGGCGGGTCGCTCATCGAGGTGCAGGCGAAGGCGCCCTCGATCGACGTGTCGTCGTTGCGTGAGACGCTGAACAAGCTTGGCTTTGGCGAAGTGCAGGTTCAAGAGTCGGGCGTCAACGGCGCGCTGATCCGGGTTGCCCAGCAGCGCGCCGCCGATGAAGCCGCCGAGGCGAAAGCCCAGGAAGCGGTCAACCTCAAGATCAAGGACGCGCTCGCCGATAAATACGAGGTCCGCCGGACCGAGGTCGTGGGCCCTGCCGTGTCGTCGGAATTGAAGCAGACCGGTGTCTATGCCGTCATCGCGGCCATCCTCGGCATCATGCTATACGTCTGGTTCCGGTTCGAATGGCAGTTCGCGGTTGCCGCTATCGTCGCGCTTGTCCATGACGTGTTCATTACCGTCGGGATGTTCTCCGTGCTCTGGTACGAGTTCGATCTTTCGGTGGTCGCCGCGCTGCTCACGCTCGCGGGCTATTCGATCAACGATACCGTCGTCGTGTTCGACCGGATTCGCGAGAACCTGCGCAAATATAAGAAGTTGCCGCTCAACGACCTGCTTAACCTGTCGATCAACGAGACGCTGTCGCGCACCGTGCTGACGTCGCTCGTCACATCGCTGTCCGTGCTCGCGCTCTACATCTTCGGCACCAGTGTCATCCACGGTTTTGCGTTCGCGATGCTGTTTGGCATCGCCATCGGCACCTATTCGTCGATCTTCGTCGCGTCGCCCCTGCTGTTATGGTTCGGGGTCACGCGCGATTGGTCGGGTAACGCTGGCGCCAATACCGCCGCGGCGGCTGCCAACAAGGGCAAGGCGTAACCGAGGTCAACAGCCGTGACGGACCCCGCACAACCTGGTCTCCAGGGGCATTATCCGGGCCGTGCGCCCATCGACGCGTACGGCAATGGCGGGTTCCGGTTTGCCAGCATGAGCCACAAGGGCTCTTTGATCGCACTGCCGTCAGGCGTTTGGGCGTGGGACGCGGGCGATCCAGCGGTGCTCACGGTCGCCAGCCTGACGCGTGCGTTTGGCGAGCCGCGCGGGGGCGAATTTCAGTTCCTGCTGCTGGGCACGGGCATAAAGCAGGTGTTTCCACCGATCGAACTTAGGTGCGCGTTTGCCGAAGCTGGACTCGGCCTCGATATCATGACGACGGGCGCCGCCTGCCGAACCTACAACGTGCTGCTCGCCGAGGGACGGCCCGTCGGGGCGGCGCTGATCGCCGTGACCTAAGTGAAGGCCAGGACGCTGCGCGCCCTGGACCGGCTAACCTGCGTCAAGGGAGTAATCCCCTGGCCTTCTCTTGTTTCCACAGGACCCATGCCAGAGGCTGCGCACATCAACGACGAGGTCCGCGCCATGGCCAAGAGCCATGCGCCGGACTTTTATCTGTCGGCGCTGCTTGCGCCGCGGGAGCATCAGCTGCATCTCGTAGCGCTGGCGGCATTCCTCGGCGATGTCGAGCGGATCGTTGCGACCGTGAGCGAACCTGCAATCGGGGAAATCCGTTTGCAGTGGTGGCGCGATACGATTCTGGCTGCGATGCGCAGTGAGACCTCGGGCCACCCGATCGCGGATGCGCTGGGGGAAGCTATACGCGCCAAGGGGCTCCCGTTTGCCGAGTTCGACGGGTTGCTCGATGCCCGCGCGCTCGATCTCTATGCGGACCCCATACCTGACGCGGCGGCCTTCAGCGCCTATCTCTCCAAGGCCGACGGTGCGGCGTTCCGGTTGGCGGCGCGATGCCTGGGGGGCGATCGCGGCGGCAACGTGTTAAATAACTCGTTCCATGGGTATGGCATCACGCGCCTGATCCGCACTCTGCCCCTGTTCCTGGTGCGAGGACGGGCGCCTTTTCCCGGGTTCGCGGTGACAAACGCCGGCCAAATGAAGGTTCAGCTGGCGGATTGGCGGACCCAGGCACGCGAGCGGGTCTCTTCGGCGCGAGCCGTGTGGCGGAATTCACCGCGGGACATGCGTCTTGCATGCCTTCCCATCGCCGTGGTTGAGCCTTATCTAAGGGCGAGCGAACGGTCGGGCTTCGACCCGGCCTCTATGGTTACAGATATCCAGCCGCTCACGCGGATCTGGCGGTTGTGGCAGGCGCACGCGCTGGGCCGCTTCTGATGGCGAATGTGATTTATCGAATGGCTGGGGGAACGATGATGGGCAGTCTAACGCGCGCAGTGGTCGCGATCTGGCTCGTCACGGCGTGGGTTCAGCCGCTGCGGGCTGCATCGGAAACGGTCGGCGCACCGGAAATTTCGTGGCGGGTCGAGAACCCGTTCCGGTTTTTCAACGATCCGGCTGACACGGAGGTGCATCGCGCGACCTATGCGGCGCTGACGCCCGAACAGAAGAAGCAGCCGATCCTAGCGGCCGAGCAGGCGCTGGGCTCACGGCTCGAAGAGGGGTGGGCTGCCTCGATGTATCGCAAGACCTGCTGGAACTGGACCAACAGCACGTTCGCGTGCGGCGATTCCAAGCAGCCCTATGTCGATCCCGCCGAGCACGCCATCATCGCCGAGCTGCGCGGTTTGCAGGAGGCCGAGGGGCAATCGACCGTCGAATGCCGCTGGTCGTTCCGCAAGACCGGCGCGAAAACGGCGAAGGCCATCGCCACCCAATCGTGCGCCGAACCCGTCAAGGTCGACGTTCCCTACCCCGCGGGCGGGGAGCTGCGGGTCGAGGTCGGCGATCGCACCATTGCGGAGACGGGCGTGCGCGTCACCGATCTGCTGGTTGCCGGCATGGGCGACAGCTTCGGCTCCGGCGAGGGTAACCCCGATATTCCGGTGCGTTTTTCGCGCGAACGTTCCGTCGACTATGGCAAGACGACCGACGAAGATCTGACCGGGTTTCCGGCGCGCGTCGGCTCCTGGAAACAGGTCGGCGACAACGGCTTCATCGAGGAAAACGCGCGCTGGCTCGACCAGGCCTGCCACCGTTCGCTCTATTCCTATCAGCTGCGGACGGCGCTGCAGCTCGCCGTTGAAGAGCCCCATCGCGCCGTGACGTTCGTCGGGGTTGCGTGCTCGGGTGGCGAGGTCGTGCCAGGCCTGTTCCTGCGCTACAAGGGCAACGAATGGGTGCCGCATCCGCCTGAACTGTCGCAGATTTCCGCGCTCGCGGAAGCCCAGTGCGGCAATGAAGAAGCGCCGATGCAGGACCTGCCTGAAGCCTACCATATGAACGGCAAGATCCCGGACCTGCAAGGCGGGCTGGTGTTGCGCAAATGCGAGCCGCCGCACGCGCGCAAGATCGACCTGCTGCTGGTTTCGATCGGGGGTAACGATATCGGGTTTGCGCGTCTCGTCGCGAATGCCGTGCTTGCCGACCAGTCGATGCTGAAGCAACTCGGCGGTTGGTTTGGGCAAGTTTATCAGCCCTCGGAAGCCATCGCCCGGCTCTCCAACCTGGAGGCGCGCTACAAGTCGCTCAATCGCGCGGTGCACAACATCCTGCACATTCCGTGGGAGCAATCGGACCGGGTGATCCTGACCGCGTATCCGGCACTCGCGCTGCTGGACGACGGCAAGAAGGTCTGTCCCGATGGTAGGGCCGGCATGGACGTCATGAACGATTTCGTGCTGTCGGCGAGCAAGGCGCTCGAGGGCGAGAAGGTCGCCGAGAAGCTCAACGCCGTCATGCGCAAGTCGAGCGGGACGTACGGCTGGTCGTTCGTCGATGCGCACCGGGCCGAGTTCGTGGGGCGGGGATTGTGCGCGGGGTTCACCGACAATGCGCCGTCGAGCGCCGAAGACTTGCGGCTGCCGCGCCGGGTCGACAATGTCTGGGTGCCCTACAACCCGGCGGATTTCAGGGCCTACGTGCCCCGGCAGCGCTGGTTCCGCACGCCCAACGACGCGTTCATGACCGGCAATTTCCACGTCTCGGCGGGGTTGATGCAGAAAGTGCTCAAGCTCGAATCGGTCTCGTTCGTACAGGTGCTGCTGGCGGCGACGTATTCGGGCGCATTCCACCCGACAGCCGAAGGTCATGCGGCGATCGCGGATGCCGCCTTGGCGCGGGCGCGCGAGGTGTTGATCAAGTACAAGCAGGGCAGCTGAGCTGCCCGCTGCGGCGCGGTTCGACCGCGGGCAGCTTGTGCGCTGCCCGCGGACCGGCGCTCACGCAGCCTTGCGTGATTGCACGACGGGGAAGTCGATGACCGTCTTGGCCACTTCGTTGACGTGGTTGGTCAGCGTCGTGAGAGCGACGTGGGCCACGATCTCGATGATCTCGGCGTCGCTAAAGCCTGCGTTTTTGACGGCGGCGAACTGGGTGTCGCTGACGTGGCCGCGTTCATGGGCGATGCTGGCTGCGAAGCGCACGGCGGCGTCGGCCTTGGGGTCGTTCAATGCGCCGTTGCGGTTCGCGGTTATTTCGGCGTCATCGAGCTTGGCCAGGTTCTTGCCGATGTAGGTGTGGGCCGAGAGGCAATAGTTGCAGCCGTTGATTTCCGATACGGCCAGCGCAACGCGCTCGCGGGTCTTGCCGTCGAGCGCACCCTTGGCCAGTGCGCCGTTGAGGCCGAGGTAGCCTTCGAGCGTGGCGGGGCTGTTTGCGACGGTGCGGAATAGGTTGGGCACGGTGCCGAACTGCTTTTGGACCGCTTCTAGAGCAAAATTCCGATCCTACGGAATCGGAATTTTGCTCTAGGTTGTTGCTTTTGTCGCATTTTCTTCGACGAACCGGCATCCACTTCGTCGGAACTTTGCTCTAGCAGCGGCTGGGCGGCTGCCGGTGCGGCGTCGACCGAGGCGAAGGTGTTGATCTGGTTCATTGGGTTTCTTCTGTTTGCTGGCATGGCCGGCCTGACGTGCCGGTGCTGCCAGAGGTAGGCCCTTTCGAATTTTGGCAGTATCCAGCATTATCGAGACATAGCATTCCAAAAATTGGAACGAACATGGACCGCTTCTAATCGATGTCTACCTTTGTGGCGGTGGTCGAGGCGGGCGGGTTTTCGGCGGC
>JANXVY010000053.1 GCA_025351425.1 Hyphomicrobium sp. | reverse complement strand
GGCCTTGCAGGACTTGCTGGATGCGTCGGCCCTGAGCGCCCCGATGCGCGCGACCATCGAGGCCCTGCGCATCAAGAAGCGCGACACCTTGGAAATAGGCCTCGAGCCCCGCATCCAGGCGCTTGACGCATGGGCGCTGGGTGAACTCGAGCGGCTCGATCCAACCGGGCTCGCATTGCCCGAGAGCGGCGGGCAGGCGACCGAGGCCGAGGCCGACGCCCTGTTCCAGCGCACGATCGGGTTTCGCCCCTGATGCAGATCGTGCCTGCGACCAACCTCGCCTGCCCCCTCGACCAGCTGCCCTTGCAGGCGCGCGCCGTTGGCTACGCGTGCGCAAACGGCCACAGCTACGACCGGGCGCGCGAGGGCTATGCCAACTTGCTGGTGGTGCAGCACAAAGCCTCGCTCGATCCCGGTGACAGCAAGGCGATGGTACAGGCCCGCCGGCGGTTTCTCGATTGCGGAGCTTTTGCACCGATCGCCGCTCGCACGTTCGACATCGTCGGCGCGTGCGCAACGGCAGTCGATGCGGAGACGGCGGCGCCGTTCAACGTCGTCGATGCCGGTTGCGGCGAAGGCTACTACCTCGATCGCCTAGCCAAGCTCGCAACCGCAAATTCCCCGGCGTGCACCGTGACGCTGACGGGGTTCGATGTCTCCAAATGGGCCGTTCGCGCAGCCGCCCGGTGCACGAGCGACGTGACTTGGCTGGTCGCCAACAGCCGTCACCCGCCATTTGTCGCAGACAGCGTGAACATGATCCTGTGCCTGTTCGGCTTTCCCATCTGGGAAGGGTTTTGCAGCGTGCTCAAGCCGGGCGGATGCGTCCTGCTCGTAGACCCCGGTCCCGATCACCTGATCGAACTGCGCGAGATCATCTATCCCGAGGTGAAGCGCTCCGAACCGGCGTCGCTGGAAACAGCTGTTGCCGCCGGCTTCCAACTGGACCATCAAGACGGCCTGCGGTTTGAAGTCGAGCTTCCAAACCCCGCAGCCATCGCCGACCTTCTCGCGATGACGCCCCACGCCCATCGCCTCGGTGAGCCGGGACGCGCAGCGCTCGCCGCCCGCCAATCCCTCACCGTAACGGTCGATGTGAGATTGAGACGGCTCACGTATCAGCCATGACCGGTGCGGACTTGGCCTTACCTAATGGATGCGTTGGCGCGCGCCAGGGCCGCGATGCGCGCGCGGACCTCGTCGGGCTGGGCATCGACCGCGGCGGCAAGCGCCGAAAGCGAGCGCCGGGTGGCGTAAAGCTGGTTCCTATCGTTGCCCATAACTGACGACAGGCCCTCAAGTCCTTCCGCGAATCTATTTGAAGCGGAAGAACTCTAGACCGGAGCTTTGCGGCCTCCCGCAAGGCCCGACAATCCATGCAAACGTTGCAGACGTGATGTGGGCCGGCGCGGTCCGCATTGCTCCGATTGAACCGTACGCCCGCAGTGTGCGTTATATCGATGAAGCAACGAGAGAGGCGCCTGTGAGAATCGCAAAATGGATGGGGGTCGCGCTTCTGGCAGCCATCGCGGTTTGGGCAGCGGGGAGTTTTTTTATCGTGGCTGGTATTGAGGAAGCGAAATATGCGGTGATCGCCCGCGCCGACGGCTACGAGGTGCGCCGATACGAGCCCGCTTTGATCGCGAAAACCGCCATGCCGACCCTGAGCCGAACCGATACGGGCACGGCGTTCCGCGCCATCGCAGGCTACATTTTCGGTGGCAACGAGACGGCCCAGCCGATCGCAATGACGGCTCCGGTGGTGATGAACGCACCGCCGGCATCGGAAAAAATCGCGATGACCGCGCCCGTTGTGATGGGCGAGGGCACGATGGCGTTCGTGATGCCGTCGAAATACAAGACGCTCGCCGACCTCCCCAAACCAAAGGACGGGCGGGTGGCGCTACGCGAGGTTCCCGCCCGCACGATGGCCGCGCTCAGGTTCTCTTGGTACGCAAGCCCCGATCGCGTCGCCGCGCAGTCATCGCGCCTTTTATCCGCATTGCAACGCGACGGCGTTAAAGTGGTGGGAGCGCCCATGCTTGCGAGTTACGATCCGCCGTTTTCGATCCCAGTCTTTAAGCGGCACGATATCCTGGTCGAGATCGAACGCTGACGCCGATCAGCTGCGGCCGGGATCGTATCTATGTTTCTGCCGCCATTCGGAGAAGAAATACGACAGGCTCTCGTCGATGGCAGGCGGCATGACGATGCGGATGGTGACGAGGCTGTCACCGGTCACACTCGAGGAGGCGTTGCGTACGCCCTTGCCCTTCAGGCGGAACACCTGGCCCGACGATGTGACCTTGGGCAGCGTGAGCTGGACACGCCCCTGGACGGTGAGCACCTCGATCTTGCCGCCGAGCACCGCTTCGTCGATCGTAACGGGGACTTCGAAAGCAATGTCATCGCCGGTGCGCTTGAAGGTGGGATCGGGACGCACCTTGATCTCGACCAGCGCGTCGCCGCGCTCGACGCCGACGCCGCCCTTGCCCTTCAGGCGCAGCACCTGGCCGTCCTGGACCCCCTCGGGAACGGTGAGATCGAGCACGCCCCCTTCCGGCAGCGTGACGCGCTTTTTAGCGCCGTTCACGGCTTCGAGAAAGTCGACATCGAGGCTGTAGCGGACATCCTGGCCGCGTCCGTGCGCCCGTCCCGTACCGAAGATGTCGGTGAACACATCGGCAAAGCCGCCGAAGTCGTCGGGTGTGCGCGTTCCAGCGCGCGCCCCGCGTGACGTGCGCGCGGCATAAGCGGGTTCGCCGTTGGCGTTGATCTCGCCGCGATCGTATTGGCGCCGCCGCTCCGGGTCGGAGAGGATATCGTTCGCCGCCGAAACCTTTTTGAACTGCTCTTCGGCCTGCTTGCCCGAGTTTACATCCGGATGCAATTCCTTGGCGAGCCTGCGATAGGCCCTTCGAATGTCGTCTTCGCTCGCCGTCCGGCTGACGCCGAGCATGCTGTAGAGATCGTCCGCCATGGCACTGTGTGGTTCCAGGTGCTTATGTTCACGTTTTCAGTCTGACCTCGGCAGTGCGGTCGATCAGCGCGGCAAGCGAATCAAGGCGCCTGCGCAGCCGTTCTCCGTCGAGCCCGGCATACGTTGCAGGCAGCGTCAGCACCAGCCGGCCGGGCTCCAGGCTGAGCGGCGTTTCATCGATCACGCCCGCCACGCCGATGGACAGCATGTGGGCGGCGCGAATCGCAGCCCCCACGATCCTTGCGCGTCTTTGCGCCCGCTTGTTGACGACAGCCTTCAAGCGGTCGGAAAGCTGATCGCCCCCCTCGTTGTGACCCGTATGGCGATAGTAGACTGCTAATGCGAGGAAAATCCGGCCCTGGTGGTCGATACCGCCCAGCGAGGCATGGGCCAGGATATTGAGGCTCTGCTCGCCCCGATAGTCGGGATGCGCGCGCCAGCCGATATCGGACATGAGGCAGGCCGCATGCCGCAGCCGGCGTTCGTCGTCGGTTTCCGTAAGCGTCGCATCGGCAAACAAAGTGTCGGTCCACTTGCACAGCTCCTGCGCATGTTCGAACGAGCGAGAGCGCATGCGGGCGTAATCTTCGGCAAAACACAACAGTGGATCCCTGGCTCGTTCATGCGGCGCAAGTTGCGAGTAGAGCAACCCCTCGCGGATACCGAACACCGAGAACACGACCTCTGACGGCTCCAGCTGGCGCAACAGCCGCTCAAGCACCAGCGCGCCGTAAGGCAGCACCTCGCGCCGCGCCCGCGTGACGTCGGCCACGCCTGGAACTTGGGTTAGCTTCTTTGCCCGCCGCAGCTGGTCGCAGAAGTCGAGTGCGGCCTTAGTGGGGATGGTGTAGCCGTGCATGACGCGCAATGGATAATTTGATTGCTCCATATGGACCTTTGCGAGCGCCCGCCAGGTTCCCCCGACGGCGTAGAAGGGCCGGCCCTTGCCGGCCTGAAGCCAGGAGACGCGCGCGATCGCCTCATCGACGAGAGGCAGCGCACGCTCGATCTTGTCGCCCGTGGTGTCGATGAGACGCAAGCCACCGAGCGGCAGCGTCGTCGCGGATTTGAGTTCGTCCGCCGCGATGTCGATAAGTTCGAGACTGCCGCCGCCAAGGTCGCCCGCGACGCCGTTCGCAGCAATGAACCCCATCACGATGCCTTCGGCAGCGTAGCGAGCTTCCTGTTCGCCGGTCAGAATTTCGATGTGGGTGCCGCAGGCCGCTTCGCCCCGTGCGATGAAGTCGGCGCCGTCGACGGCGTCCCGCACTGCGGCGGTCGCAATTGCCCGCAGGTTCTTGACCCGCAAGATCGCGGCAATCGCCCGGAAGCGCGTAAGGGCCGCAAGCGCGCGTGCGACGCTTTCTGCGCCCAGGTGACCCGTCGTAGCGACGGACCGGCCAAGCCCGCACAGGACCTTTTCGTTGAAAATCGGTGTCGGGGAACGGATGGCCCCGTCGTAGACGACGAGCCTGACGGAATTTGAACCGATGTCGATCACGCCGATGGGCTCAAGGCCGCGCGCCATATCGGCCTCGGCCCCGACCTGCGTGTCAGCCTCCCGTTCTCTAAACAGCCGCATGAAGCCTGCCAAGCGTCCCCGCTAGATCTGATCTTGGTGTCGCACTACGCCTCGTTAGAGCGGTTTAGCCGAAGTGTGAAGCGGTTCGGCGTGAAAAACCGCTCCAAACGAACGAGAGCGGTTTAGCGCAAGTGTGAAGCGGTTCGGCGTGAAAAACCGCTCCAAACGAACGAGAGCGGTTTAGCGCAAGTGTGAAGCGGTTCGGCGTGAAAAACCGCAATCTCCGCCCAGCGGCCCAAGCGCCCCACGAGAAATTTGCTTGGGGTCGTCTTGCAGCCCATCAGACGTTGTCTTGACTTTGCGTTTTTATAACGAAACGCCAAGGGCGCCAGCCTCACTCCTTCTGCGGCAAAGCGACAGCGGGGGGCGAGCTGTCCTTCAGCGACTGCCCCCGTCCCGACAACGACGGATTGGTCATGAAGTATTTGTGCGCATTGAACGGCTCTTCGTCTGCACCCGGCACGATGCGTTCCGACGACCCATCCGATTTGATGCGCCAGCTCTGCTGATTATCCCGCAGATTGGCGACCATAATCTGGTTGAGCACCTGCTCATGGACGCGGGGCGTGCGGATCGGCGTCATCGCCTCGACGCGCCGGTCGAGGTTGCGGGGCATCATGTCCGCCGACGAAATATAGACGGCGGCATTGGCTGAAGGCAGCCCCTCGCCCATGCCGAAGCAATAGATCCGGGCGTGCTCCAGGAACCGGCCGATGATGCTCTTGACCCGGATGTTGCTGGACAGTCCCGGAATGCCGGGCCGCAGGCAGCAAACCCCGCGCACGACCAGATCGATCTCGACCCCCGCCGCGCTGGCCTCGTAGAGCGCATCGATCACGACGGCGTCGACCAGCGCATTCATTTTCATCCAGATCTGCGCCGGCCGGCCGGCCTTGGCGTGCCCGATTTCATCGCGGATGTGCGTCAGGATGCGGTCGCGAATGCCAAATGGGCTCGCGGCCATGACTTCCAGCTTGGCCAGTTCGCCATAGCCGGTCACGAAGTTCATGATCCGTGTTACGTCGCGCGCGATTTCAGGGTCGTCGGTAAACAACGAGAGATCGGTATAGATCTTGGCCGTCTGCGGATGATAGTTGCCGGTGCCGATGTGCACGTAGGTCGCCAATTCCGAGCCTTCGCGCCGCACCACAAGGCCGAGCTTGGCGTGCGTCTTCAGCTCGATGAACCCGTAGACGACATGCACGCCCGCGTTTTCGAGATCGCGCGCCCAGCGGATGTTGGCTGCCTCGTCGAACCGTGCCTTCAACTCGACGACGGCCGTGACCGACTTGCCCGCCTCGACCGCCTCTTTGAGCGCCTGCACGATTGGACTGTCGCGCGATGTGCGATAGAGCGTCCACTTGATGGCCATGACGTTGGGATCGGCGACCGCCTGACGCAGGTACTGGACGACGACGTCGAAGCTCTCGTAGGGGTGGTGGACGACCATGTCCTTGTTGCGGATCGCCGCAAAGCAGTCGCCGTTGAATTCCCGGACGCGTTCGGGAAAGCGGATGTTGAACGGCTTGAACTGAAGGTCCGGGCGATCGGAGACGATCAGCTGCGAGGTGTCGGCGAGTGCCAGCAGCCCATCCTTTATGAAGACGCTGGCTTCTCCGACCTCAAGCTCTTCGACCACGAACTTTTTGAGCCGGTCCGGCATCTTATTTTCAATTTCCAGCCGGATGACGAGTCCGCGCCGCCGCCGCTTCAACGCCGTCTCGTAAGACCGGACCAGATCTTCGGCCTCTTCCTGCATCTCGATATCGCTGTCGCGCAGCACGCGGAACGCGCCCTGACTCTTGACCTCGCAACCCGGGAACAACGCCGGTATGAACAACCCGATCATGGTCTCGAGCTGGATGAAACGGCAATCGTCCGGCGGGCTGTCAGGCGCGCGCAGGCGGATGAAGCGTTCGAGCTGGCCAGGAATGGGGATCAGTCCGTTCATGGCGCGGCCATCGCGCTGGCGCTTCATTTCGACCGCGAGCGTCAATCCCTTGTTAAGAATGAAGGGAAACGGATGCGCCGGATCGACGGCAATTGGGGTGAGAATCGGGAACACATGCGTGAGGAATAGGTTCTCAAGCCACGTGCGCTCCTTGGGGCGCAATGTGTCGCCGTCGAGGATGTGGATCTGGGCGGCCGCAAGCTCCGTCTTGAGCCTGCTCCAACTTGCCTGCTTTTCCTTAACCAGTCCCGCGACGAAGTGATTGATCTCGGTCAGCTGCTGAGCGGGCGTCAGCCCATCCTGGCTTTCCGTGGTAACCCCGGCCGCGACCTGGCCATAGATTCCGGCCGCGCGCACCATGTAGAATTCGTCGAGGTTCGAGGCCGAGATCGACAAGAAACGCAGCCGTTCGAGGACCGGATGGTTCGGGTTGGTCGATTCCTCCAGAACGCGCCGGTTGAACTGAAGCCACGACAGTTCGCGATTATAAAACCGTGCCGGCCCCGTCGGAACGTCGTGGTGCACGGGATGCACCTTCGCCGAAGCTCTGGATCGCGGGGATGGCTTGGTGGCAGAGGTCATGGCAGGAAATCCGGATGCGGGCTGTAGGCGAAAGGAGTTGCGAACGGGGCAGTTTCCCGATCAGGCAGGCAGAATGCAACCTCTTGATGACATCGTTCGCAGTGCTTTGGTCAATTATTTGGCGCGATCGGGATTGAGTGCCGCGAGCGCCTCCGCGGCGATGGCGCGGGTGACCTTGCGTTGCCGCGCGAGCGCCAGCGTATCGACGCTGGCGACCACCGACCGGGCGCACTCCATCGAGCGGTCCATATGGCGGATGAGGTAGTTTATGATGGACGGCTCGACCCCAATCTGGCGGTCCGCGAACATTTTGACCAGTACCGCGCTGAGCAGCCCGTCGTCGGGCGCCAGGATCGAGATGACCGGCAGCGCACGAAGCCGCGACCTGAGGTCGGGCAATTCGATTTCCAGATCGCCCGGCGCCACCCGCGAAGTCAGAAGAATGAACCGTTTGGTTTCGCGCGCCAGATTGAGCAGGTGGAACAGCACGCGCTGATCGCCGATGCCGCGGTCGATGTCTTCAACGACGATGGCACGCATGTCGTCGCGCTGGAAAACCTCGACCGCGGCATCGTTAAGCTGCTGCGCGGAATAAAGAACCGCCTGGCTTTGCGCCTGCCAGACCATGGCAAGATGGCTCTTGCCGCAGGCGGCTTCCCCCGCCAGCAGAGCGCCGGGTTGCGGCCAGTCGGGCCACCGGTCGATCAGCTCGACGGCGGCCGCATTCGATTGGCTGA
The DNA here is from genome assembly GCA_025351425.1 of Hyphomicrobium sp. Classification (GTDB taxonomy): domain Bacteria; phylum Pseudomonadota; class Alphaproteobacteria; order Rhizobiales; family Hyphomicrobiaceae; genus JANXVY01. Next base: position 41,047 of record JANXVY010000053.1, on the reverse strand, counting down.
CCAGAAAATCGCCCAATCCCGATGCCGGCCGCAGCGGCAGGTCGAACACGAGTTGAAGCGGGCCCTTTTCGCTGGTTCCGCTCATCGTTGCGCGGCTCCGCCCTTGTAGACGTCGCTCTCCAGATAGACCTTGAGCGCGAAGCGGACCAGCACGCCGGCCGCCGCCGCGACGGGCACGGCGACGAGGATGCCGACGAAGCCGAACAGGTAGCTGAACACCAGCAGCGCGAACAGCAGCCAGACTGGGTGCAGGCCGATTTTTGAGCCCACGATCTTGGGCGACAGGACCGCGGCGTCCAACGCTTGCCCGATCGCGAACACGAGGGCGACGAGCCCGATCTGGGTGGCGTTGGGCCAGAATTGGACGACGGCGAGCCCAAGCGCTGTCAAGAGGCCGAGCGCCCATCCGACAAATGGCACGAAGCTCAAGATGCCGGTGGCAAGCCCCACCAGTAGTCCATATTCGAGCCCGGTGACGCTGAGTGCGACCGCATAGAAACACGCAAGGATGAGGCAGACGACGCCCTGCCCGCGAATGAACGCCGAGACCGCGCTGTTGATCTCGCCGGCAAGGCGGCGGATGGTCTGGGCATGCTCGCGCGGCAGCCAGCCGTCGATTTTTTCAAGCATCGGATACCAGTCGACCAGCATGTAAAAGGCGACCAGCGGCGTGACCAGCAGCAGCGAAACCAGATTGAACAGCGATCGGAGTTGGTCCCAGAGCGATTTGGCGGCGACGCTTGCGATGTTCGTCCAGTTTTCCGAAACCGACTTAACGGCCTGGTCGAGGGCGGCCGAGAACTCTGGAAACCGCGGCCCCAGCTGTTCGCGCGCGATCGCCTCGATGACGGTGCGCAGGTGATTGAGTTGGTCAGGAAGTGCGACCGCGAGGGCCTGGGCCTGATAAAACAGCAGCGGCGCGACCTTCACCAGCAGCACGGCCAGTAGCGAAATCAGCACCGCCAGTATGATGGCGGACGCAGCCGTTCGCGATAGCCCCGATTTCATCAGTTGATCGACGATGGGGTTCAGGGCATAGGCGACGATGATGCCAATGATGAAAGGCAGCAGGATGTCACGCAGCGCCCCGATCACCAGCACTGTGAGCAACAGCGCCAGCAGCCAGAACAACACTTGCCGTTCCATGCGCATTGCTAGCTTCCCTAATCGTCCAGAGCGTCGATCGCTCATGCCGTTGGCGTTCTATAGCGGCTTAACCGGTTCGGACATATGACGCAGCCAACTGTCGAGATAACCGATCAGCGATGCGATCGTGAGGGCCGCCGTGAGCCAGATCAGTGCACCTCTCGCCGTGGCCACGCCCAGCCCGAAGGCGTCGTCTGCAAGCACCGTCCCGGCCAGCACGATCTGCGCGGCGGTATTCGCCTTGCTGACGGCAAACGGGCGGATCTTGACAGGATGCCCCATCACCCAGGAGAGCAGCACGGCCATGACGATCAGCACATCGCGCGAAACGACGGTAATGACGAGCCACGCCGGCAACGCGCCGTTGATGCCGAGCGTGACGAAGATGCACACGATCAGCATCTTGTCGGCGAGTGGATCGAGATAGGCGCCGAGTTCGGTTTCCATGTTGAACCGCTTGGCAAGAAAGCCGTCGGCGGCATCCGAGATGCCAGCCACGACAAACGCCGCGAACGCAAACCTCAAGTGCCCCGCCAGCATCAGCCAGATGATGACGGGAACCAGGATGAGGCGCAGCAGCGTGATAAGGTTTGGAATGCTCAAAAGAAATGGACCGCCGAAGGATGATGCGGGAGGACCCTAGCCCATATTTGCAGGTTTGTCAGAAGGTTGACCGCACCAGCCATGTTGCCCCGCTGTTGCTCATGGTGAGCCCCTGGACAGCGAAGGCTTCTGTGAGCCCGGGCGCGCCGCCTGCGTGCCGCAGCACAACTTCGGCCGAATGCGCCGAAACCGAACCGATCGCCACGTCCAGCGCGCCCGCCGTTTCGAGAATCCGCGTTCGGATATCGTTCCATTCGCTCAACGATGCGAATTCGACGACCAGCTGGACATTTTCGCCAGCCGCCACATCAACCCCGCCGACGGCGCCGGCCTTGCCGGCTTTCCATCGGCCCTCGAACACGCCGAGGGATACGACGGCTGCGAGTTCGCTGGTATAGGCAACATCGTTCCCGCCGACCCGGTATGTCCTCTGCAGCTTGAACGCGCCTACGGCGTCCGTGCCCGCAAGCGTCACGGTCAACCGCTTGCTGCCGGCATCCAGCTCGGCGATGGCGAGCATGACGCGCTCGCTTTTGTAGCTTGAAGCCAGCGCCCGGTCCGCGCGATTGGTGCCCTTTAGGATTGCGGCAATCGCCTCCGGAGTAATTTCAGGGACGAGCTTTTCCAGCTTGAGCGGGCTCAGGGTATGAGCGAGATCGAGCCCCTTCCACGAATCAAACCACACCCCGTGCCCGCTCTCATAAGCGCCGTCCGGCTTGGCGCGATAGAGCGGGACCAGCAGCGTTTGCGGCGCCTGTGCATCGACGAACGGAATGGAATTGCGTCGCAGTACGTCCCGCACGGCCTCGGGCTGGAATGAAAAATCGAGCGTCGCGATGTAGTCGGTCGTGGAGTTGCGCTCTTCGCGCACAGAAACTCCGTCGATGATGTCGGTGGCCTTGACGGCCGGCATAGTTTTCAAGCGCCGGTACGCGGTGACGGGTACGATGCGCCGGAACAGTGACCGCAGTGCAGCCTGCTGACCATCGGCCAGCGCCGTGTTCTTGGCCGTGACAGAGTCCTTGGCGCGGGCTTCGACCGGGTAGTTGGCGACCGTGAACACACTCGAGGACCCATCCCCCGCGCGGCTGCTGACGGATGCGCCTGCCAGGGACGCAGCAGCAAGCAGCCCAAATCGAACGCCATTGCCGAAAATCCTCGACCGTGCGTTCATGCCCATTCCCTTCGTTTATCGCGCTCGTAAGCTCGCATTGCCCGCACCCCGGCGCTCTGCTAGAGCCGCACAGGTACTGCAGGCAGCAATAGGGCGGATTTTGGATTGCAGCGCAATTGCGATCCCGTCGCACTTGTAAGGTCTGCAACACCGCGCAATGTTGACGGCGCGCGAAGCCGGGAGCGCCATTGCACCCCTGCTGTGCGCCTGCAAGACCAGCCTTTCCGATCATTCCAAAATCGACGATTCCCAATTCACGTACCAAGAGGCCGCATGAGCACGATGAAGTCGCCAACGCCGTCCATCACCTACGCCGATGCCGGTGTGGATATCGATGCGGGCAACGCCCTGGTTGAAGCGATCAAGCCGCTGGCGAAGTCGACCCACCGGGCCGGCGCCAACCCGGATTTGGGCGGCTTCGGCGGCCTGTTCGATTTGAAGCAGGCCGGGTTCGTCGACCCGATCCTGGTGTCGACCAACGACGGCGTCGGCACTAAGCTCAAGATTGCGATCGATACTGGTCAGCATGGAACGATTGGCATCGACCTTGTCGCCATGTGCGTGAACGACCTCGTGGTCGCCGGCGCTCAGCCGCTGTTTTTTCTCGACTATTTCGCAACCGGCAAGCTCGATCCGAAGGTCGCCGAAACGGTGATTTCCGGCATTGCCGCCGGCTGCCGCATGGCCAACTGCGCCTTGATCGGCGGCGAAACGGCGGAAATGCCGGGCATGTACCACGGCACCGATTACGACCTCGCCGGCTTTTCCGTCGGCGCCGTTGAGCGCGGCGAAATCCTGCCCCGCGCCGACGTGGCCGTCGGCGACGTGCTGATCGGGCTGCCCTCCTCAGGTGTCCATTCGAACGGCTATTCTCTGGTTCGCCGCCTGGTTGGGGAACAACAGCTCTCTTGGGAGGGGGTGGCGCCTTTTGATACCGGCAAGACCGTGGCGCAATCGCTGCTGGAGCCGACGCGCATCTACGTCGCGGCGATCTTGGCTGCGTTGAAGGCAACCGGCGGCGGCCGCGGCGCGATCCGCGCGCTCGCCCATATCACCGGCGGGGGCCTGTCCGAAAACCTTCCGCGCGTGCTTCCGGGGCACTTGGCCGCTCATGTCGACCTCGCAAGCTGGCAGCCGCCATCGGTGTTTGGCTGGCTCGCGAAGGCCGGCTCGATCGGCCAGTCCGAAATGCTGCGCACGTTCAACTGCGGCATCGGCATGGTGATCGTGGCCGAGGAGGCTCGCGCCGGCGAGGTCGTGGCAGCCCTTGCAGCAGTTGGCGAAACGCCGCTGCTTATCGGCCACATTGCCGCTGGCACCGGCAACAAGAGCGCGGCCAAAGGCAAAGGCGAAGCGGAAGCTGTCGTTTATTCAGGGGCATTGAGGTTGGCATGACGCAAAGCGCGGGAACTCGACTGATCGGACCCGCTTGGGCAGGTTGGATCGCGGCGTTGGAAGCCAAGGGCGTGGCCGCGCGTGCAGCCCTGCGACCGGGCGCAACCCCAGGCCAGATCGAGGCGGTCGAAGCGGTGATCGGCGCGCGCCTCCCGCAGGATGTGCATGACCTGTACCTGCTGGCGGATGGGCAGATCGACGTCTTCAAGGGGACCGATATCCCCCATGGCAAATGGCTCGCCCCGATCTTTGGAGGCTTCGAGTTCAATTCGCTTGAGCGCATGTCGATGGAATGGTCGAGCTGGAACGAGATCCGGAAACAATCGACCGAGGAAGAACTCGAAGATTTTCATAGCCACGTGGACGTCCAGCCCGGCCACGGCGTCAAAAAGCTGTACACCCACGACCTGTGGATCCCGTTTGCAACCGACGGCGGCGGCAATTCCCTCGCGTTCGACCTCGACCCCCCGCCGGGCGGCTCCCGCGGCCAGATCATCGTCATTGGGTCCGATGAGGATACGCGCCGGGTGCTGGCCCCGAGCCTCGCGGCGTTTCTGACCTCGATCACACAGTTCCTGCAGGTCGGCCGGCTGACCATCGAGGCCCCTGGCGACGACGAGCCCGTCGTCGTTTTCGACATCGAACCGGGCATGTTGCAGTGAGCGGAAAAAAACGCGTTGGTATTCTGATTTCAGGCCGAGGCTCCAACATGATGGCGCTGGCCGAGGCCGCGCGCGGCGATGCCTTCCCGGCCGAAATCGCCGTCGTGATCTCGAACCGGCCCGACGCGGCAGGGCTAGATTGGGCGAAAGCGAACGGCATTCCTGCGGTTGCAATCGATCACAAGGCCTACCCAACGCGCACGGCGTTCGAAGCGGAGATGCACGAGTCACTCGTCGCTCATGGGGCCGAAATGGTCGCGTGCTGCGGGTTCATGCGGCTGATGACACCCGATTTCGTCGACGTCTGGCGCGACCGGATGATCAACATCCACCCCTCGCTGCTGCCGGCCTACAAGGGCCTCCACACGCACGAACGGGCGTTAGCCGATGGCGTCCGCATCGTCGGTTGCACCGTGCACGTTGTCCGCCTCGAGATGGATGTCGGACCAATCATCGCCCAGGCGGCAGTTCCCGTGCTCGAAGGGGACACGGCGGAAACACTTGGTGCGCGCGTGCTGGCCGCCGAGCACCAGCTCTACCCCCACGCGCTGGCCCTGTTTGCCTCGGGCCGCGCGCGCGTGGAGGGAGAATCCGTGCGCGTCGGCGACGGGGTATCGCCGCCGGCACCGTTGATCTGGCCCCCGCTCGCCTGACGGCAGGCTCCCAAATGGGAGGGGGCTTGGGGCGAACGCGTTCCCTGAAGCCGGTGCGGACGGCAGTCCGCGCTGCGCTCACGTCTTCTTAAACGCCTCACCCAGGCCGCGGGCCATCGACACGAACTCCGACGGCATCATGACGATGGTCATGGTGTTTTGTTCCGCACCGACTTCGGTGATCATCTGCATCCGGCGCAATTCGAGACCCGCCGGACATTCCATGATCGTTTGCGCGGCTTCCTTGAGCTTGGCCGCCGCCTCCAGCTCGGCTTCGGCCTTGATCAAGCGGGCGCGCTTTTCGCGGTAGGCTTCCGCTTCCTGCGCCATGGCCCGCTGCATGCTGGCGGGTATTTCGACGTTCTTCATCTGCACCCGGTCGACCTTCACGCCCCAGGGCGCCGTGACCTTGTCGAGGCTCTGCTCTATAATGTGGGCGATCTTGTCCTGCTCTTTGAGGACATCGTCGAGCGTATGCTGCCCGATGACGCTTCGCAGCGTCGTCAGCGCCACCTGCACGACGGAGTTGTCGACATTGGCAACCTCCACGATCGAGCGTTCGGGGTCGCACACCCGCTGCCAGATCACGGCATTGATCTTGATAGGCACGTTATCGCGTGTGATGGTTTCCTGCGCCTCGACCGAAGTCGTGCGAACGCGCAGGTCGGTCATGACCTGCCATTCGAGCAGCGGCCATTTCCAATACAACCCCGGTCCGGCGGTGCGATTGTAGCGCCCGAGGCGGAAGATGACGGCGCGCTGGTATTGGGCGGCGATGCCCAGCCCCAAAGTCAGCAGCCATAAGCAGAATGCGAGGAAAATGAGAATGAGTGTCAGTGACGCGCCCATGGTGGGCCTCCTGTTAAAACGCCAGCCTCGAAGGTTGAGTCCGCGAACGGATCGTACCCAAGAACCGGCATGCTCAGATGGCGGTTTTAACCCCGGCGTGCCAGACCATTCCGTCGCATGCCTGGCAGGTTGCGCACTGCACGGCTCGCATGGCTGGCCCGCCTTCAGAGGCGCGAGCGTTGCAACTCGGCAACATTGTGCAGGCTCCCCTGCGCTCTCTGACTGACTCGCCGCATGGACACCGCAATCTGCCGGGAGTAACCAACCGGCTGATGTTTTTCAGCGAACTGCGTTCGCGCACGCCATAACCACAGACCACACACGCAGTCGATTCTAATGCCCGTGTACTGCGCCGCTCGTCTTTGAGGTCCGGCGCCAGGAGACCAACACTTTATGACCATGTCAGCCCCGATTTCGCTCAGCACCGCCGCTCCGCCCGCCAATACTCAGGGTCTCGGCGAAGAAAACAGCATCTGGTTCAAACTCACGGCACTGCTGCGCGGAGACCACGCCAATCCGATGCGCGTGCTGCTGCAGATGCAGGACCGCTACGGCCCGGTGATCCCGCTCAACATGGCCAACCAGCGGGTTGTCCTCGTGACCGACCCTGAGCTGTTCAAATACGTCCTCGTCACGAAAGCGGACAACTACATCAAGTATTTCGACGGCCTGAAGCCGATCTTCGGCAAGTCGATGATCACCAACGACGGCGCGCTGTGGCAGAAGATCCGCATGCCCCAGCAGCCCGCGTTCCATCCCGACGTATTCGCCGAATACATTCCCTATTTCCTCCAGGCGATCGACGCCAAGATGAAGCTTTGGGACGATCTGGCTCAGTCGGGCGAAACCGTGGAAATGGTCGAGCAGACCTGGACGCTGGCCGCCGACATGATCTGCAAGGCGCTGTTCGACCGCGACATGCCGTTCAATCCTCACGTCGTCTTCAAATACGTGAAGACTTATACCGACGTGATGAACCACAAGGAAATCCGCCAGAAGCGTCAGGCCGGCGAACTGTTCGAAGGTACGGAAGAAGACGCAACCAAGGCTATCGAAGCCTGGCAAGCCGTGCCGCCGGCCGTGATTGCCGCCGATCCGCGCGAACACCGCGAGCGCACGCTGCTGACCATGATCGAAGCCGCGGTCGCCGATCCCAACATCCCAGAGTTCGACCAGGCGCAGGCGATCGACGAGATCAAGCAGTACCTGTGGGCCGGCACCGAAACGACGGCTCTGACGCTGGCCTGGGCGCTGTACGAAATCTCGCGCAACCCGGAAATCGCCGACAGGATCCGCGCCGAAAGCCAGGCCGTGTTCGGCGATCGCGAACCGACGGCAGCCGATTATTCCAGCCTCGTCTATACCCGCGCCGTGATCCAGGAGACCATGCGCATCTACCCCCCGATCTGGGGCCTGATCCGCGTCGCCGCCATCGACGACACCATCGGCGGCAAGGAAATCAAGGCCGGCGACCGCATCGTGTTGTTCGCCTACGGTGCCCATCACAATCCCAAGTTCTGGGACGATCCGGAAGCGTTCGTGCCCGAGCGCTGGACCGACAAAACCAAGAAACAGGTCAAGTATAGCTATATTCCCTTCGGCGCCGGCAAGCGTTCGTGCATCGGCGGCGCCATGAGCCAGGTCGAGAACACGCTCGCGCTCTCGATCCTGCTGCGCAAGTTCCAGCCCGAATACGTCGGCCCGATGCCGGCCGGCATCCATGCCACCGTGACGCTGACGCCCAAGGGCGGCCTGCCCTTCAAGATCAAGCGTTTGGCTTAAATAACTTTGAGCGGCGGCGCCGTTTCAACGGCCGGCGCTGGTGTGCGCCAGCGCGCGGCCAGCTGCGCGCCGAGCTTGATCATCGGCCGCTCGACATACGTGTAGGTGAGCGTCGAAATCTTGATGCTGACCCACGTCACGGCGAACCACAAGCTGAGCGTGAAAATCGACACCGTCAGCCAGCGCGGCAGGGCGGGATCGAAGAACGCAAGTCCGATGTGGCTCGAAAGGGTGTCGATCACCGGGTTCAGAATAATCAGCGACAGCAGTGCGAGATGCACGAGATATCCGCTGTAGCTGACCTTTCCGATATGGCAGATCCGTGCATTCACGAACCGCGATTGCGCCCCGCAGCCAAGGAAGAACGCGAGCACGGCAAATACGACGCCATAGCTGATATGCTTGGGTGGAAAGTCGGGCAGGAACGGCAATAGCAGGATCGGGATCAGGCAGGCGTGCGCGCCGATGGTCGCCGTCGAGACCGAGATGCGCGGCCGGTATTCGTTGATCGCATGATAGACTGCAAGTCCCAGAATGAAGATCGGCAGGTGATTGAAGAAGAAGAAGAACCGGAAGGCTTTCAACAGGTCTTCGGGCGAATGCGGAAACGCGCGCGCGAGAAACGGTTGCAGCCAGCCGTCCGCCGCAAAACTCAGCGTAAACGTCGCCATAAACACCGCGACGGAGCGCCAGAAACTGGTGCACACCATCACCAGCAGCGGGAACAACGCATAGAACGTCATTTCTACCGCAATGGTCCACGCGCCAGGCACGACGCCGTTCATCGTTTCCGGATGCCAGCCATGCAGAAATGTCGCACTCGTGAGGATGTGCAGCGCGCCGATCCCGTCGGGCGCCGCCCACCGGGGCTGTAGACCATGCCGCACCAGAAAGAAGACGATCGCGAGCCAGAACATGGGCGCGATCCGGAATAGCCGCCGGATATAGAACGGGATCGCCCCGTCGTTCTTGTGATGCCACGACATCATGAGCGTCAATGCGCTCGCCACGTAGAATAGCTGCACGCCGCGTGCGCCCTGGTTTGCCCAAGGGTGAAACGGATAGTCCGTCGTGAACACGGAATTCATGTGGGCAACGATGGTGCCGAGCAAGGCCCAGCCTCTTAACGCATCGATATAATCGTAATGGTGCGTTGGCGAGGCGGATACGGACGGAGTGGTCATGGTTGAAACTCACTACCCCTTATGCAACCCAAAGCATCGATTTTTGTAACGCGCCCCCGCGCTGCGGCAATGTGATATCGCAGCCGCAGCTCGCACCCCAGGGACCGTCAGCCTCAGAGACGGAATGCCGCTCACATCGTACCCTGCCCGGCCTCAATCGAATTGTCTTCTGCTGAATATCTCTAATTTACCAAGTTGCCTCCACAATGAAAAGGCGCAGACATTGGCCAGGACAAAACGGATCAATCTCGCGCTGCAAGGGGGCGGGGCGCATGGTGCCTTCACCTGGGGCGTGCTCGACCATTTGCTCGAGCAGGACACCGTCGAAATCGGCTGGATCAGCGCAGCGAGTGCGGGCGCGGTGAACGCGGTCGCGGTGGCCTCAGGGCTCGCCGAAGGCGGACGTGAGGGCGCGCGGGCAAAACTGCGCCAGTTGTGGGAGGCGGTCTACAAGGCCGGAGTGCCCGACTTCATCCGGCTCAATCCCGTATTGTCGAGCCTTGGTACGCTGCCTGCGGTCTCAGGCATGGCAAAAATGTTCTCGCCCTACGAGTTCAATCCGCTGGGCTTCGACCCGCTGCGCCGCCTCCTCACCGAGACGATCGATTTCGACCGCCTGCGCGCAGCCTCACCTGTCGAACTGCTGATCGCTGCAACCGACGTCGGCACCGGGCGGCCCCGTTTCTTTCGCTGCCACGAACTGACCGTCGAGGCCGTACTGGCGTCCGCCTGCCTTCCGACGTTGCACCACGCGGTTGAAATTGAGGGCCGCGCTTATTGGGACGGCGGCTTCTCGGCCAACCCCGACATCGTGCGCCTGGCGCTCGAAAGTCCGATCGGGGACACCCTCATCGTTCTGTTGAACCCCACCAACGTCAGCGGCACCCCGACCCGTCTCGAAGATATTGCTGCCCAGACCAGCCGGTTGACGTTCAACGCGCCGCTGATGCGCGATATCGAAATCATCGAAGCCGTGCGCGAGGCCGAAGGGGGCTGGCTGCAGCGCCGCTTCAAACGGCCAACCCGCCTCAGCTCCTTGGCGCAGCACCGGTTTCATTTGATCGAAGCCGGCCGCCACACCGCCGGACTGCCCGCCGGCAGCAAGATGAAGCCCGATTGGGGCCTGTTCACCTATCTTCATGGCGCAGGCAGGACCGAAGCCTACAAATGGCTCGACGGCTCGCGCAGCCGCATCGGCCGGCAGTCGACGGTGGACTTGAAGGCCCGCTTCTTGTCCGAGTTGCCGCGCTTTGCTCTGCCGCGGCCCCGCATGGCCGTCGTAAATCCCGCGCCAGCTTCAGAGGCAGCCGTCCCGCAGATTACGGGACCACGAGACGAGCATACCCCTCGCTGAGCGTAGCCGTAAGCAGGGCCTTATACTCGGCGTGCGCGTCGTGACCCGGCGCGATAAGCCCGAGGTTTGCAGCCGGAAAAGCTTCCCGCTTGGCATAGACGATCGGCGTCGCCACCGGCACGTAGTTCGCCCGTTGCTTATTGAGCGTCGTGATCAGGCCGCGCATCATGCCATCCTGGCCGAGCTGCGAAACGACGATCATTCGCATCGCCCCCTTGGTCAGCGACACCAGATGGATAAACATCGAGGATGCGGGAACATAAATGCGTCCACGATGGGAATAAGGCGCATCGGGCCGGTCGACCTCTTGGAACAGCAGGCTCGGCCATTCGTCATCCCAGTGCACGTCCGTACGATAGGCAACGAACGTATCGGCCGCCGTGAAATCGTGCCTCAGCGTCAGATAGCTTCCCAGATACTGGTCGACGGCCGCGCGCGTATAGGCGCCCATGTAGACGGGCGCGACCATCCCACCGGTCGCCCGCCGGTCGTGGGATTGTGCGAGTTCCGACGGCGTCCCCGCCTGTGCCACGCTGCCATGCCAGTTGTCGCGCACATCCTCGTAGTCGAGGCCGAGATAGGTGCAGACGTCAAAAAGCGTCTGGTCGCGCACCGATCGCCCGCCGAGCAGGTTCTGCACCGTCTTTTCATGGCAGTCGGCAGCGTCGGCGAGTTGGGCCTGGGTCAGCTTTTTCTCGATCATCGCCGTACGGATCTGGCCGATCGCCTTGGCGCGCCTGTCGACAGGAATGGGAACGATGGGTTTCAGGGTGTGCTCTTTCATAACCACCAGACAACGACCTGGAGCGAAAGCCGGAAAATAGCGCAATTGGAAAATTGCGCTACTGGCCACCTCGGGCGTCCTTTACGGAGCGGCGCGTGCGCAGCCTTATTCGGCGGCAACAGCAAACAAGCTCGGACCCGGAGTGAAACTTTCCGCCCGCGCCCGCAGCCAGGCTTCCTTGAAACGCAGATCGGATGTCTCCGCCAGCAACTCGCCCGGCATCAGCACCGGATAGAGCTCCGCCAACGATACAACCCGGTCGGCAGCCGCACGGCGCAAGATCAGATCGCCTGTCAACTGCTGGGGATGGTCTAGCCCGGCCGCAGCCACGATCTCGGCCAGCGCGGCCACGGTTTCGCGATGGAAATTCATGACCCGCACCGATTTGTCGGCGACAACGATGGCGCGCTGGCGCATCGGGTCCTGCGTTGCGACCCCGGTCGGGCATTCGCCCGTGTGGCAGCTTTGCGCCTGAATGCAGCCGACCGCGAACATGAACCCGCGCGCCGCGTTACACCAATCGGCCCCGAGCGCCATTGCACGAGCAATGTCGAACCCACTGACGATCTTGCCGGCAGCCCCGATGCGGATTTCGTGGCGCAGGTTTGCCCCGACCAGGGCCGAATGGACGAACGAAAGGCCATCGCGCATGGGCATGCCGAGATGGTCCAGGAATTCGAGCGGCGCCGCGCCGGTTCCGCCTTCTTTCCCGTCGACCACGATGAAATCGGGGCGGATGCCGGTTTCTATCATGGCCTTGATCACGGCCAGAAACTCCCAGCGGTGACCGATGCACAGCTTGAAGCCCACCGGCTTGCCGCCGGAAAGCCGCCGTAGCTCCCCGATGAACTGCATCATCTCGATGGGCGTCGAAAACGCCGAGTGCCGCGCCGGAGACACGCAGTCTTCACCCGCCGTCACGCCCCGGATACGGGCAATTTCCGCCGTCACCTTCCGACCCGGCAACACGCCGCCATGGCCCGGTTTCGCCCCTTGCGACAGTTTCAATTCGATCATCTTGATTTGCGGGTTGGCGGCGGTCTCCGCAAACCGTTCCGCGCTAAACGAGCCGTCCTGGTTGCGCGCGCCGAAATACCCCGAGCCGATTTCCCAGATGACGTCGCCGCCATTCTCCTGGTGGTAGGGCGAAAAACCGCCCTCGCCGGTGTCATGGGCAAACCCGCCGGCCTTCGCACCCTTGTTGAGCGCGCGGATGGCGTTGGCCGACAACGCGCCATAGCTCATCGCAGAGATGTTGAACACCGACGCGCTATAGGGCTGCGTGCAGGCCGTTCCGCCGATCGTGATGCGGAAGCCCTCGTGCGCGACGGGCCTCGGCGCCATCGAATGTGTCAGCCACTCGAACGGCGGCTGATACACATCGTACTGGGTTCCGAATGGCCGCTTGTCGAGCACGCCCTTGGAGCGCTGATAGACGATGGCCCGTTGGTTGCGCGAAAATGGCGAGCCATCGGTATCACCCTCGAAGAAATATTGCCGGATCTCGGGCCGGATGCCTTCGAATAGAAACCGCAGGTGCGCAGCAATTGGATAGTTGCGCAGAATGGCGTGGCGCGTCTGGAACAAGTCGCGCAGCCCCAGCAGCGTCAGGCCGCCGCCAATGACCAGCGGCGGGGTCGCCACCGCCCACCAGCTTGGCGCATAGACAATCGCGCCGGCGCTCGCGGCCGTCACCAGCACGCTGAGCGGCACCAGGATGAAGCGGGCCGTGAAGGGTAGCATCAGCGCGCGCATGAGGGCACCTCGGTCGAACTGGCAGATATTATGACGTTAGCAGCATTACGAGACGCCTTTGCGAAAGTTACGTCTGCGAAGGCGGCGTCCACCCGTAGAGCCAATCGTATCGGCCGATCAGCTGGGCGGCCGGACTGGCGCGCAGCACCGCGTTACGCACGAATGCGGCGGCCCCTCCGAGATGATAGATCTCGCCGTTCCGCCGCGATGCGGTCGCAACCCGTTTCGCCCGCCGGATGCGGGATTTCGCGTAAGCCTCAAGCGCCAAGGGGAGGTTCTCGGGCGTCCGCCGTACTTCCGCAGCCAGCACCACGGCATCTTCGAGCGCGAGCACGCCCCCTTGCGCGAGAAACGGCAGCACCGGATGGGCCGCATCGCCCAGCAGGGCAATGGCCCCGTTCGACCAACGCGCCAGCGGCGGCGCATCGTGCAGCGCCCACGATTTCCAGCCGGGTGCGGCGCGTAGCAGCGCGACCAGATCGGCCGAGAATTGAGCGACAGCCGGCTCGATCTGCGTGACATCCGCCGCCTGCGACCAGCCGGCGTCCGTAACGCTGGCCGGCACGATGACCACGACCGCGATCTCGCGTCCAGCTCGCACCGGATAGTGAACGCAATGGACCCCGCGCGCGAGCCAGAGCCCGGTCGAATGATCCTGCAACGCCGCAGGCATGGCCTCGGCCGGCACCACCGCCCGGTAGGCCTGCCGCCCAATGGGCTTGAGTGTCACTCCGTCGGCGACATACCCGCGGACTTTCGACCATAAGCCGTCTGCGCCGATCAGCGCCGCCCCCGCAGCGGCGCTCCCGCCAGCTGAAATGACCCGCACGCCTTCGGCGGTCGCTTCGAGCCGGTCCACTTCGAAACCTGTCGTAATGGCGATGAGAGGTTCGCGCCTGGCCTTATCCAACAGCGCCGCATGCAGGTCGGCCCGGTGCGCCGTCCAGTAAGGCCCGCCCAGCCGCGCGGCGATGGAGTTGCCCAGCGGCAACGCGGTCAACAGCCGGCCGCTCTTGGCGTCCATCACCCGGATGTCGTTGGGCTGACCTGTTTTGGGTTCCAGCGCTTCGGCGACGCCCAGGGCGCGCAGCGCCGCCACCCCGTTGGGTCCGATCTGGATCCCGGCTCCAGCTTCGCTGAACGCGGCGTTACGCTCAAGAACGCGGGCCTTGAAACCTGCCTTCGCCAGCGCCAGTGCCGCAGCCAGTCCGCCGATGCCGCCACCGGCGATCAAGAACGGTCGCGCGCTTCTCGCCGTGACGGTCACTCAGTGCCCGTCGTCGTGCACGAGGCTATTCTTGGGGTCGGTCTCATTGGCGGCAAGGCGCGGGTCATGGACATAAAGCGTCGAGCAATACGGGCACAGGATCTGCGCATCCCCGCCCATATCGAGCGTAACGTGGGGATGATCGAATGGCGCCCGCGCGCCCAGGCACTGCAGCTCTTTGACGCCAATGAAAATTTTTTCGACACCCGCGTCGTTGGCGAGATGGGGAACGGCGTGAGCCATGCCTAGTCCTTGCTGGAAAAACCAATTGATGAGACCGCAAACATAGCGGCACATACCGCAAAATGATAGCACGCGCCAACACAGCTTTGGGAACTGACCGATGCAGACCTTCTCTTCCGATGGCGTCGAAATCGCCTATCTGGACACCCGCGCCGATGACGAAAGCCACGCTCACCGCAAGACCGTACTGTTGATTCACGGCTTTGCATCGAACGTGGCGACAAACTGGGTCCAAACCGGCTGGGTGCGAATTCTGTCCGAAGCGGGCTTTCGCGTCGTAGCCTTTGACAACCGCGGCCACGGCCACAGCCAGAAACTCCACGATTTGAAAGATTATGGCGCACCGCTCATGGCGGAAGACGCCCGCCGTCTGCTCGATCACTTGGCGCTGAGGACCACGCATGTCTTGGGCTATTCGATGGGTGCCCGCATCGGCGCCTTCCTGCTGCTCAATCACCCCGAACGCGTGGACCGCATCGTATTCGGCGGTCTCGGCATCAACATGGTGACCGGCATGCAAGGACGCGGCGACACGATCGCGCAAGCCCTTGAAGCGCCGAGCCTGGACGACGTCACCGATCCCGGCGGCCGCGTATTCCGCGCGTTTGCCGAGCAGACCAAGAGCGACCTGAAGGCGCTCGCCGCCTGCATGCGTTCGGCGCGTGCACCAATAACGGCGGCTGGCTTGGCGGGCGTCACGCGCCCCGTCCTGGTCGCGGTCGGCACCGACGATGTGGTCGCGGGATCGGCAAGTGGCCTTGCAGCGCTCATTCCTGGCGCCCGGCACTTCGACATTGCGGGCCGTGAGCACATGAAAGCCGTTGGGGACCGCACCTTCAAGGACGCAGTGCTCGAATTTTTTAAGGCTTAGGCCGTGTCGGCCTGCTGTTCGCCGGCCCGAGCACAGTCCGGCTTCGAATCGCGTGCCGTTAACAATGAGCCTCGGCAACTCCCTGTGCCGGTGTTCCGCAGGGGGGCCTGTCGGGTGGCGGTACAGAGGCATTGCCGAGGCTTCAACACGCCATACACCACGCTTTACGCAACACGGCATACGCTACTGGCTCACGCGACTCTCAACGCTGAAGCCGGCACACCTGTTTCGGCCCTTAGTCAATTTAACATTGACAACGGCAAAAATCGCCCTGATTCGCAATTCATTCCGTGCACGGCTGTGGATAACTCATCCGCCACGAGAGGATCCCCACTCGAACGGCCGGAATTAAGCCGCGCTACCGCCCGAAATCCGCCGACCTGCGAGCGTCAACTGCGCCAAACCAGCGCTGTATTCACCAAGCGTTAGGCAGCCCGGGCTAGACTGCTAACCATGTCGTATCCAGTGTATCGCGTCTTCAGGTCTGGCCTCATTCCGCTTGGCGGCGCGCTCTTGTTATGGGGCTGCAGCGCCGGTCCCGACTTCGTCGCAAAAGACGAGCCATGGCGTAAACAGGAAGAGATCGCCTGCATCGCGTCGGGTGCGGTCAGGGAAACCCAATACATCCGCTCCCGCACGGCCTTGGGCGGCCCCAGCGAATTCTGCGGAGCCGAGCGCCCCTTCGAGATGGCGGCGACCAGCGACGGCCTGGTCGGCCTGCAGCCCTCCGCCTTCGTCGCGTGCCCGATGATCCCCAAGATCAACGACTGGGTTGCGAGCGTCGTCGAACCTGCCGCCCGCCGGCACTTGGGTGCGGCCCTGCTCGAACTGCGCGTCGCCGCCTCCTATTCCTGCCGCGCGATGAATGGCGTGTCGGGCGCGAAGCTCTCCGAACACGGACACGCCAATGCGATCGACATCTCAGCCTTCAAGCTCGCCGATGGCCACGTCATCACGGTCAAAGGCGGCTGGAACGGCGACCCGGGCGAACAGGCCTTCCTTCGCGACGTGCGCGCCGGCTCCTGCCGCGATTTCACGACCGTTCTGGGTCCCGGCGCCGACGCCTACCACGGCGACCACTTCCACCTCGACCTCGCCCGCCACGGCCGCGACGGCCAGCAGCACATTTGCCACTAGAGCGCGTTAGGAAAAGTGTGAAGCGGTTTTCGCATAAAAACGCGCGACACAACAAAAAGCTAGAGCATTTTCCGACGAAGTGGATACCGGTTCGTCGTCGACGGCGAAGCCTCGCTCCATGAAGATGAAAATGCGACAAAATCAAGAACCTAGAGCAAAATCCGATTCCGTAGGATCGGAATTTGCTCTAGAGCATGAGAGCGATTCAACGAAAAGCGAACATGCGCTAGCGCGCTGCGCATTCCATTGAGAAAATCGTGCGCTGCGGCCGTGAAGGCGCCCGTCACTTCACCTGCACCGGCATCACCGGCGGCCCACCGGAAACGTCTGTCATGAAGATGGTACTGCGGCCCTTCTCGTCGGCCTTGGCGACGATTTCTTGCAGTACCTGCATGCGGTAGACGAGCTTGCGCGAGCCGTCGGGGTCATTGGCGAGGAACTTCGTGATGACCTCGATCGCCTCGACGCGCTTTTCCGCCGCCTGCTTGGCTGCAATGGCATCCATCACGCTCGGGTCGGGCTTGACGTTGGAGACGACCGCATCGACGAGGCGCAGGGGAACCTTGCTCTCGACGAGGGCGCTTGCGACCGCCCGCTTGATCCGTTGCGAGAACCCTTTTTCCGATGTGTCGGCCGCAGCCTTGAACACGGCCTCCACGCTTTCATATTGCGCACAAATCTCGCGAATCTTGCCGCGTACCTGGAGCTTTGCCTGTTCCGCATAGATCGATTGGGCGGTCAATTCGAGCGTGCGCCCGCGCCCCTCGTAGGGCTTAGGGTTGCCGAGCAGGGCCAGCCGCATCAGGTCCTTTTTGCCCTCCGCCGTCCCGTAATCAGGCAGCGCCAGCAGCAGCCGCGTGTCGACGGTCATCGGCTCCAGCCGCGGCCCCACCACGCACCTGTGATCCTCGGTGTCGCGCGGGTTGTCGGGGTCGCCGCGCATGAACTGCTCCTTGACGGCAAACCCCGAACGCTGGATCAGCACCAACCGGTTCCCGCGGCGGCTCGTATCCTCGGCGCCGATGTCCACTTGCCCCGGCGTATAGATCGACCCGTCATATCCCGATGGCGTGAGCAGCAACCCGATGTAATTTGGCGGCACATTGATGAATTCCTGAGGAAAGCATCCCGCCAGCGCCAAGGCGGGCGCCGCGATCAAAAGCATTTTGTAAGTACGCATGCCGTATCTCCATTCATTGGTTGTTATTATTGTTTCGGCGTGGGGGTCGAAATCGTATTCATCTGCTTATAGACATCTTGCTTATCGGCATCCGTGCGCGGGATGCGGTTGACGCTGGCGACGTTGACCACCCGCCACGTAAGCGCGGCCACCGCGATCAGGCTCGCAACGGTCAGGATCAGGCGTGCGGTTTTGCGGGCCTTCACAGCCCCCGCAGCATCGAGGGTCCCGGCGTTCTGTGAGGCTGTGACGGCTTTTGATGCGAGCCAAAAGGCCCCGCCTGCGAGCACGAGAAAGCCAATGAATCCAGTGATATCTCCAAGCAGGGCGCGGGCAAGCCCCTCGAAGTTGAAGCCCCCCGTTGAAAAGTCCATGTGTCTCCTCCTTTTTCTATCAAGCGTTAAGTGACCAAAAATGATTTGGCCGGCAAAGCGCTGGAAGTGCGCCGCCGGCCAAGCAATCGAATTTTGTTGAGGTTCGCGGATACAAGGACACCCGCCAGGTTCGTTCCCTGTTGGCGAGGGCGGGATTTGAAACCCGCGGCATGGAAGTAATCCTTGTTCTCACACCGCAGAAGTAATGCGCCACGTCGATGTTGCCAAGCCGACCGCTTGCTTATTTTTCCAAGCGCAGTAAATAAAAGTTTTATTCGCGGTTATTCTAATTGTCATATTCCAGTTATAAAAACCCCAACTGAATATTGCGTGTGCTGGGTCCTTTGTGTGCTGGGTCGAAGGGTTGGCCCCCACGCCTTCACGTGCCGGCCTCCCGTTCTGACGCCTTCCCATAACCGCCTCCCGTCGGCGTCCTGATGACGATCCTGTCTCCCTGGCTCACCGCGAACTCCGCCGAGCTGCTAAGATCCTCCACGCGCCCATCCGCCCGCAGAATCGTATTCGCACCCATCTCCCCCATCTCGCCGCCCGCCACCCCGAACGGCGCGACTACGCGCCCACCCGACAATATCGCCCCGGTCATGGGCGCCAAGAACCGCAACACCCGCTCGGTCCCATCCCCGCTCGTCCACTTGCCCCGCCCGCCCGATCCGCGCCGGATCGCAAACCGCTCCACCATCACCGGGTAACGCAGTTCCAGAATCTCGGGGTCCGTCATCCGCGTGTTGGTCATGTGCACGTGCACGCCGGCCGCGCCATCGAAGCCCGGCCCCGCCGGCGCGCCCGAGCAAATGGTCTCGTAGTACTGCAGAGCGTCGTCCCCGAACGTCAGGTTGTTCATGGTCCCTTGCGCCGAACCCAAGGCGGACAGCGCACCGAACAGCGCGTTCGTGACGATCTGGCTCGTCTCCGTATTGCCAGCGACGACGGCGGCTGGGTATGTCGGCCGCAGCATCGACCCCTCCGGCACCACGATCTCGAGCGGCCGCAAGCAGCCTGCATTCATCGGAATGGGTTCATTCACCAGCACCCGGAAAACATACAACACGGCAGCCCGCGTGACCGGTTCGGGCGCATTGAAGTTGTTGCCCTGCTGGGGGGAGGTGCCGGTGAAATCGACCTTGGCCGATTGCGCCGCGTGGTCGACTGTGATGCGCACCTCGACGACCACGCCCTGGTCTGTCGCGACGCGAATGTGACCGTCTTCCAGCTTTGAGATCAGCCGCCGCACGGCCTCTTCCGCCGCGTCCAGCACATGCCCCATATACGCCCGCACGACGCCAAGCCCATAGCTCTCGACCATCGCGTTGAGTTCGCGCGCTCCGCGCGCGTTGGCGGCCACCTGGGCCTTCAGGTCGGCGATGTTTTTAGCAGGCGAGCGCGCCGGGTATTTAGCGCCAAGCAGCAACGCGCGCGTCTCGTTCTCCAAGAACCGCCCTTGGGAAACCAACAGGACGTTGTCGATATAGACGCCTTCCTCGTCGATGTGGGTCGCCCTCGGCGTCATCGACCCAGGCGTCAGCCCGCCGATGTCCTCATGGTGCCCGCGGCTGGCCACATAGAACAGAATGTCTGCACCCTTAGCGTCGAATACCGGCGTGATGACGGTGATATCGGGCAGATGCGTGCCCCCGTTATAGGGCGCGTTCAGCATGACGACGTCGCCGGGCCGCAGGGTCTTGGCGCGCTCGCGCACTACGGTCTCGACCGAGCGGTCCATGCTGGCAAGATGCACGGGCAGGTGCGGCGCATTGGCGATCAGCTGGCCGTCGCAATCGAAAATCGCGCAAGAGAAATCCAGCCGCTCCTTGATGTTGACCGATTGCGCGGTGTTACGCAGCGCCTCCCCCATCTGCTCGGCGATGCTCATGAACAGGTTATTGAACACTTCCAGCAGCACCGGATCAGCGCCGCATTCCCTTTTTCCATGTGGGGAGGGGTTAGAAGGTGCGGTGGGGGGAGAAAGTGCGGTGGGGATTGCAACCGCAGCCGTTGACCCATCCCGCCTCAACACCAGTTGATTGTGCGCGGTGACAGTGAGCATCCAGCCGGGCTCGACCACAACCGTCTGATGCGGTTCGATCACCAGCGCCGGCCCGGCGACGCAATGGCCCGGGCGCAACCCCTCCCGGCCGTACACGCGCGCCGCTTGCCACGCGCCGCTGCTGAAAAACCGCGCCTCGCCGTCTGCCCGCGCGCTGCCGGCCGCTTCGAGCGGCAGCGCAGGTTCCGTGACCCTGTCTCCGCCCCCAGAGGCCTGCACCGTCACGGCCGCGATCACGACATCCTTCTCCGGCGACGCAAATCCGAACCGCTGCCGGTGCTCCGCCTCGAAGGCAGCCCGCATCGTTCCTGCATCAGCCAGCGCGACAGCCAGCGCCGTATCACTGCCCGCATAACGAAGCAGCGCCTGCCGCTGAAGCGCAATGTCGTCGCCCGCAACGCCCTCGCTCATCAGCTCCGCGCACGCCAACCTCGCCATCTCCGCGATCCGGCCCGCAATGTCGCTGAGCGTCGCCGCATCCAGCGTCCGCTCGATGCTCGCCTCCCGGTGCGCGACAAGATCGGCAAGCCCCATTCCATAAGCCGACAGCAACCCCGAAAGCGGATGGATCAGCACGCTCTCCATGCCCAGCCGTTCCGCCAGCGCGCACGCATGCTGCCCGCCCGCCGAGCCGAAGCACGCGAGTGTATATCGCGTGACGTCGATCCCGCGCGCAACCGAGATGGTGCGGATGGCGTTCGCCATGTTCTCGACCGCAATCTGCAGGAACCCTTCCGCCGCGTGCTCGCCGGTCCGGCCATCGCCGATGGCGGCCGCGAGTTCCGCAAACGCCGCGCTCACAGCGCTGGTATCGAGCGGCTCGGTCCCATTCGTCCCGAAGATCGCGGGGAAAAATTCAGGCCGCAGCTTGCCCAGCATCACATTGGCGTCGGTCACGGTCAGTGGCCCGCCGCGCCGGTAAGCCTTCGGCCCGGGCAAGGCGCCCGCACTTTCCGGTCCGACCTGAAACCGCATGCCGTCGTAGCGCAGGATCGATCCCCCGCCCGCCGCGACTGTGTGGATTTTCAGCATCGGCACGCTGAGCCGCACGCCGGCCACCGTCATTTCATAGCTGTGCTCGGGTGATCCAAGGGAATGCGACACGTCCGTCGATGTGCCGCCCATGTCGAACCCGATGATGCGCGTAAACCCGGCGATCCTCGCAGTGGCGATCATGCCCGTAATGCCGCCGGCAGGCCCCGACAGGATCGCGTCCCGCCCTTGAAACTGCGCGGCGCCCTTAAGCCCGCCCGCCGACGTCATGAACAGCACCCTCAATCCCCGCTCCCCGTTGTTCACGAGGAGAGGGTCGGGGTGAGGAACTGGATCCAGGCGGATATGGTTGCCGGATTGAAGACACGGTGACAACGCCTCGCTCACCTTGTCCACATACCGCCGCAGCACTGGCGACAGATAGGCATCCACCACCGTCGTATCCCCGCGCGGGACCAGCCGCACCAGCCCCGAAACGTCATGGCTGACGGAGACCTGCGCAAATCCGATCTCGCGCGCGATACGCCCCGCGCGAGCCTCATGCGCCGGATACGCATACCCATGCACAAACACGATTCCCACAGCCCGCAAGCCCGCCTCATGGGCAGCCCGCAAGTCCGCCGCGAGCAGCGCCTCGTCCAGCGCCTGCTCGACCGTGCCGTCCGCTCTCATCCGCTCACGGGCCTCGATCACGCGCGCATACAGCGGCCCGGGCTTGACGACCTGCTTGGCAAAAATATCGGGCCGGGCCTGGGTCCCGATCTCTAGGCCATCGCCGAACCCCGCGGTGATCACCAGCGCCAGCGGCTCCCCTGCCCGCTCCAGCAGCGCGTTGGTTGCGACCGTCGTTCCCATCTTGACCGCGCCGATGCGCTCGACCGGCAACCGCTCGTCGCGGGCCAAGCCCAGAATGCGCCGGATTCCCTCGATCGCCGCATCCTCGTAATCGGGATGCTCCGACAGCACTTTGCGGGCGATCAGCGCCCCCTGGGGCGGCTTCGCGACGATGTCGGTGAAGGTGCCCCCGCGATCGATCCAGAACTGCCATGCGCCCTGCGATCCAGCGGCGCCGGCCGTTATTGCGAAAGCCAAGGAGGAACCCTGTCGCTCGTTCTCGGTCATGAAAAAAGCCCGGTTATTCAACCGGGCCTTGATAATCTCGTAAGCGTGAGGCGCACCAGCGATTAATTCGACTTGGTCCAGGTCTCGCCCTTGCAGATGATGCCGCCCAGCACGCAGCCGTCGAGCTTCAACCCGCCGCCTGCCAACGTAACGACGCCGTTATAGGTCTGGCCGTCTTCGGTATTGAGCAAGTCGCCCTTCCACGTGTTGTCGCTGGTCTTGGCCGCTCCCGACATGATCACCGTACCGACCGTGCCCTGCTTGGCCTTGTCCTTGACGCCGACGATTTTGGCGCACAGCTTGTCGCCACAGGCATAGAACTTGACCAGCGTGCCGGTCGACGGCCGCATCCAGGTCCCCGTCGGATCGGCGGCCAGCGCCCCGCCTGCCATGATCCCGGTAAGCAACGTTGCGCCTACGACGGCGCGCACAAGTGACCGCATGAAACACCCTCCACTGACAGTTCGCGTCCAGCCCAGATTTCAGCGTTCGTAATGCGCTGACATCATGACCGTATTGGGTTTTCGACACCGTGTCATCGAAACTATTGTTTCATCGCGGGAACAACACCTGCCGCTTCCTGCACCCGCGTCCACGTCACGGTCTTGCAGAACACGGCCATTGTGCAGCCCTTGAGGTCGAGCAAATCTCCGGTGCGCACTGTGATGGTGCCGGCGTACGTGTAGCCATCGGCCCGGCTATAGATCGCGCCCGACCACATGTTGGAGGCGGTCTTCTTGGCCCCGTTCATGATCACAAGCCCGGCGAGCGGCCGCGTCCGCAAGGCGGGGTTGGGGTTCTTGTCGTCGGTTTTCTGCCCGTCCTCGAGTTTGGCGAGCTTCGCGCACAGCCCTTCGCCGCACTTATACAATTCGATGTGGCTGCCGTTTTCGGGGTGCCGCCACATCCCGAAAGCCTTGTCCGCCTTGTCACCGATCTCCACCGCAGCGCCAGCCGAGATCGTACCTGCAGCCAGCAGGCACGCCAGCGCCAGCCCCGCACTTGATGTCAGAACCCTTCCCATCGTCATGCCCCCCGCTTCAGCCTGTTTTCCCAGCCCACTCTTCCCCGTCATGACAAATAGTTCACATACAATCATGACAGTGGCTTGCGCGCAGGTTGTGGAACTTCAGGCTTCTACCGGCCGCGAACTTTCGCTAGACCTAGCTGATGCCATGGGACGTCATCACGAAGACACTGGGGTTGCACGAGGGCGGTACCGTGCGCGGCGCGTTCGAGGCGCTGCTCGGCTTGCTATCTCTCGGTGAGCCCACACCCGGTCATCAGCGCGCAGCCTTCACGATCGCCTTCGTGGCGCTGTCTGCCAAGATGGCGAAGGCCGACGGTTGCGTGGCCCCCATCGAGGCCGAAACCTTCCGCCGCTTGATCGAGGTCCAGTCCAGCGAGACCGTCAACGTCCGCCGCGTGTTCGACCTCGCGGCCCAGGATACCGCCGGCTATGAAAGTTATGCGCGCCAGATCGCCAAGGCGCTGGCAAACGAGCCGCGCCTCCTGCGCGATGTATTCGATGCCCTGTTCCACATCGCCGCCGCCGACGGCGTCATTCACCCCGCCGAAGACGCCTTCCTGCGCACGGTCGCCGGGATTTTCGGCATCGGCGCGGTGGAGTTCCGCTCGATCCGGGCAGCGTTCGTCCAACAGGCGTTCCCGGCAGCTGCCGACAGCCCCTATGAAATCCTCGGTGTCTCTCCGGCGGTTTCGAACGCCGAATTGAAGGCCCGCCATCGCCAGTTGGTGCGCGAGCACCACCCCGACAGCCTTTCTGCCCGCGGCGTCCCCCCCCAGTTCCACGAAGCGAGCGGGCGCAAGCTCGCCGTCATCAATTCAGCCTTCGATGCGATCGCGCGTTCGCGTGGCTTAAAGCGGACGGCCGCCCTTGAAAGTTCGACCGAATGATCGCCAAGCCGGGCGAAGAAACGCGGCCCTTGTTCGCGCCTGACACCGGGCTGGCCTGCGCGGTGGTCCCGGCCGTCAACGTCGAGCCCCGCCAGGGGGCAGGTGCCCCGCATCTGCTCATTTTGCATTACACCGGCATGCCGAGTGCGGAGAAGGCCGTGCGCTGGCTCGCCTGCACGCAAAGCCGCGTCTCTTGCCATTATGTCATCGACGAGCACGGCGCCATCACGCAGCTGGTGCCCGAGGGCCTGCGCGCCTGGCATGCGGGGGTGGCGTACTGGGAAGGAGTTACGGATATCAACTCCGCCTCCATCGGCATCGAAATCCAGAACCCCGGCCATGAGCACGGCTATCCCGATTTTCCCGTGAGCCAGATGGCGGCCGTTGCGGCCTTGAGCCGCGATATCATGGCCCGCCGCGGCATTTCCCCGTCCGGCGTTCTGGCCCATTCCGATGTCGCCCCCGCCCGTAAGATCGACCCCGGCGAGAAGTTCGACTGGGCGTTCCTTCACGCCCGCGGCGTCGGCCATTGGGTAGCCCCCGTTCCGCTCGACCCCGGCGATGCAGGCGTTGGGCCCAGCTTTGCGGGTCCGGCCGTGCGTGAGGTTCAGGCCGGTCTCAAGCGTTATGGTTACGGCATCGAGGAAACCGGCACCCTCGACGAGGCAACGGTCGTCGTGCTGCGCGCCTTCCAGCTCCATTTCCGCCCCGCCCGCGTCGACGCCCGCCTCGACGGCTCGACAGCGAAAACCCTGGCTCGCCTCCTCGCAACCCTGCCCCCCATTCCCCCGTCCGCCTGACAGCGCGCACCAAGGGTGCGACCTCTCTTTTGGTGAGGGTGGAGGTGAACCGGATGTTGCGTGAAGTAAAAATCCCAAAATATTCACTTAATGTTCTTGACGCGATGCTTCGCCCATAATAAGAACATAATGCGAACTTATAGCGAGGATGACGTGACTGAGCTGGCTTTTAACTCCACATTCAGGGCTGCTCACCTCCCGTCGTCGTCGCTGCAAGCGTCAGCAAAAAACTCCTGCCCGCGTACCGGTATTGCGTCCGTTCGGGCAGGAGCAACATATTTGGGCCGCAGCGATGCGCCAGGAAAAGACGCGCATTGCGATCCGGCGCACTTGGGCCGCAGCGATGCGCCAGGAAGAGACGCGTATTGCGATCCGGCGCACTTGGGCGGCAGCGATGCGCCAGGAAGAGACGCTGTTCCAGGTCCATCTTCCATCATCGAAGCTTTGCGCGCCAAGGTCCGGCGCCTGGAACGCCCGGAGACGCTGGCGGCGCCCACCCTTCTTGACAATGAGCGCTGGACGTTAGGTCTCCCCCCGTCTTCATCCTCCTTTATCGCAGCGGTTGCTCTCGACCCTTGCGGCCTTCACGAAATCAAGCCTCTGGCCGCAGCGGGCATCAGCGCCGTGGCCGGTCGTGCGGTCGCGCTGGGTTTTGCATTGCGCCTTGCCGTGCGGCGTCTTCGTTCGGGCCGGTCCGGTCAGGTCGTCTGGTGCGGACCATCCGCCCGAGCGTCCGAGAGCGGGCATCTCTATGCTCACGGGTTAGCAGCTCTCGGCCTTGACCCGGCGGTGCTCCTCATCGTCGAGCCCGCCCGCGCGCAGGAAACGCTGTGGGCGATCGAGGAGGCGTTGAAGTCGGCAGCTTGCGCCCTCGTCATCGGCAGCCTGGATGCGATTGATACGACGGCCGCGCGGCGGTTGAGCCTGGCAACCCATGCGGGCGCAACCCCTTGCCTGCTGCTGACGGCGGCCGCCAGCGAAGGAGCCACCGCCGCCGCCTCGCGCTGGCGGGTGGGCGTGACGTCAAGTCCGCCCCATCCGATGGATTCCCGCGCGCCCGGCGGCTTTGTGGCGACCCTTGCCCTCGAACGCTACCGTCCCGATCCGGTGCTCTCCCAGTCTTCCCCTTGTGCGTTGGAATGGTGTGATGAAACGTATTGTTTCCGTGTGCCTTCCCCATTGGCCCATCGAGCGGCTGAACCAGACGCTGGCGCAGGTCTGCAAAGGTCCCAGCCCATCCCCCGACGCGCCTCCCGCTGACAAGCCCCTGGCGCTGGTCGAAGACGGGGCCCGCGGCGTCTGGCTGTCCGCGCTCAACCGGGGAGCCTCCGAATTAGGCCTCCATCCGGGTCTTGCGCTTGCCGATGCGCGCGCCCTCCTGCCCACGCTGATCGTAAGGGAGGCAACCCCCGCGGCCGACCGGCGTGATCTGCGCAAGCTCGCCCGCTGGCTCGGCCGCTATGGTGTCACCCGCAACGCCTATGGCCTGGCGCTCGATGGCCCTGCCGGCCGCCTGCTGCGCTGCTATGGCCTCTGGGTCGACATCACCGGCGTCGCCCACCTCTATGGCGGCGAAGCGGCCCTCCTGCGCGACATGCAGCGCCGGCTGCGCAGCTTTAGCCTTACCGCGCACGTAGGGTTGGCGGATACGTTTGGTGCCGCCCACGCCCTCGCCTGGCATGGCGCCAGCTCAGGTCCGGCCATCGCAGTTCCCGGCGCAACGCTAGCCGCCATCGCTCATCTGCCCGTGGCGGCGCTGCGCATCGAGGCAGCGCAGGTTCAGCTGCTGAACCGCCTCGGTTTCAAGCAGATCGGCCCCCTGGCGCAACTCCCCCGCCAGACGCTGGAGCGCCGCTTCCGTTCCCGCGCGGAAAGTGAGCGCGTGCTGCTGCGGCTCGATCAGGCCTTGGGCCTCCGGCCCGAGCCCCGCCATCCGTTGGAAGCACTCCCCCCTCTGGTCGTGATGACGCCGTTCGCTGAACCCTTGATCTCGTCCACGGCCCTCGAGAGTGAGACACTGGCGTTGGTGGCCAAGTTCTGCGACAGGCTGGACGCTGCGCATTTGGGCGTGCGGGCGTGCCGTCTCCTCCTCTACCGCAGCGACGGCACGCGGGCCGCAGCCTCTCTCTCCTTGAGCAACGCCGTGCGCACGCCCGCCCATATCGCCGGCCTGTTGCGTGAAAAATGGGCCGCCCTCGACTGCGGGTTCGGCGTCGACCTGCTGGCGCTGGAAGCTCTCCGCGTTGAGCCCCTGAGCGCCTCCCAGCAGGCCCTAACCCGCACCTCTGAAGCAGATGGCGCGCAGGCCGCAAGCCTTCTCATCGATCGTCTCGCCAACAAGCTGGGGCTCGAACGCGTGCTGCGGGTGGCGCTGAGGGCAAGCCATTGCCCCGAACGCGCCCAGGCCGTGCACCCAGCCCTCGACCCGCCCGCGGCCGCTCCCCCTGATGCCGCGCACCGGGCCACCCCGCTCGCATCCCGCCCCATCCTGCTGTTGGCCCCGCCCGAGCCTATCTCCACCCTGGCCGAAGTCCCCGAGGGTGCACCTCTTTGCTTCACGTGGCGGCGCATGCGTCACACGGTCGTTCGCGCCCAAGGCCCCGAGCGGATCGAGCCCGAATGGTGGCGCGAGCTTGGAGCGAAAAGCCCCTCGCGTCCGCGCTCGTATTACATGCTTGAGGATGCAGCCGGCGCCCGCTTCTGGGTCTTTCGCGCCGGGTGCTACAACGGCGGTGAGAATGCCGGCGATATCGAAGAAGCCGAGCCCCCCGCTTGGTTCATCCATGGGGTTTTCGCATGACCGCCGAACTGCACGCGGTGTCGAACTTCTCCTTCCTCGAAGGTGCCTCCCACCCCGAGGAACTGGTCTCGACCGCCAAAGCGCTGGGCCTGTCGGCGCTTGCCATCACCGATCGCAACACGCTTGCTGGCGTGGTGCGAGCCCATGTAGCGGCCAAAGCCGTCGGCCTCCGCCTCATCGTCGGCGCCCGCCTCGACCTGCAGGACGCTCCATTGCCAAACGACCCGGACAGATCCGAGCCTGGCCCGGACAGCTCTCGCCATCGCAGCGATGCGCCCGGAAAAGGCACGCCAAGCCTCGTGTGCCTGCCCACCGACCGGGCAGCCTACGGTCAGCTTTGCCGGCTGCTCTCTCTTGGTCAGAGCCGCGCGCCCAAGGCCCACTGCCACCTGCAACTCGCCGACGTTGCAGAGCACGCTCACGGCCAGATTTTCATCATCCTGCCCCCGCGCACGTGGAACTGGCGCGCGCCCGCCCCCTTCGCAGCAGATGTTGGCCGCATCAAGCAGGCCCTCGCTACAGGACGAGGCGCAGATCAAGTCTACCTTGCCGCCACCTGCGCTTATGACGGGCAAGACCGCGCCCGCCTCGCTGCCCTGGCAGAAATCGCGGCGCACCACCAGGTCCCCTTCGTCGCCACCAACGCGGTGCGCTTTCATGCGCCTGTCCGCCGCCGGCTGGCAGATGTGCTGGCCTGCGTCCGCGCCGGCACGACGATCGATCAGGCGGGCCATCTCCTGGAGGCCAACGCCGAGCGTCACTTGAAATCCCCTGCAGCTCTTGAACGTTTGTTCAAGGACCACCCAGCAGCTCTCTCCCGCACGGGCGAAATAGCGCAACGCTGCTGCTTTTCTCTCGACGAACTGGTCTATGAATATCCCGAGGAACCAGTTCCCGCAGGAAGAGATGGCGACACCCACCTCGCAGCGCTGACCTGGGCAGGCGCGGCCGAACGCTTTCCCGCCCAGGACTTCCCCGACGGACTTCCCTCCAAAGTTAGGCAAACCATAGCCCGGGAACTCGCCCTCATCGCGGAGCTGAAATACGCCCCCTATTTTCTCACCGTTCACGACATCGTCCGCTTCGCGCGCTCCCGCGCCATCCTGTGTCAGGGCCGCGGCTCTGCCGCCAACTCCGCCGTCTGCTATTGTCTGGGCATCACCTCGGTCAACCCGGCCGAAGTCGACCTCCTGTTCGAGCGTTTCATCAGCCCCGAGCGCCGTGAGCCCCCTGATATCGACGTCGACTTCGAACACGAGCGCCGCGAGGAGGTGATCCAGTATATCTATCAGCGCTACGGCCGCGACCGGGCAGGCCTCGCCGCCACCGTCATTTCCTATCGAGCCCGCTCCGCCGTGCGCGATGTCGGCCGTGCAATGGGGCTGTCGGAGGACACCATCGCAGCCCTTGCCGGCATGGTCTGGGGCACGCGCTCAGGTGGCGCGCTGCCGGAAAGGCATGTCCGCGAAGCGGGCCTCGATCCAGGCGATCCGTTGCTCGCCGCAGTGCTGGAACTCGCGCAGGATCTGATCGGCTTCCCCCGTCACCTCTCCCAGCACGTCGGCGGCTTCGTGCTGACCCGCAGCCCCTTGATCGAGGTCGTGCCGGTCGGCAACGCCGCGATGGCCGGCCGCACCTTCATCGAGTGGGACAAGAGCGATCTGGCGGCGCTCGGGCTGTTGAAGGTCGATGTCCTGGCGCTCGGCATGTTGACCTGCATTCACCGGGCCTTCGATCTGATCGCGGCCCACTATGGCCGCACGCTCACGCTCGCAACGATCCCGCGCGAAGACCCGGCCGTTTACGCCATGCTGTGCCGCGCCGACAGCATTGGGGTCTTCCAGGTCGAGAGCCGGGCGCAGATGAACATGCTGCCGCGCTTGAAGCCGGTCACCTTCTACGATCTCGTGATCGAGGTCGCGATCGTGCGCCCCGGCCCTATCCAGGGCGACATGGTGCACCCCTATCTGCGCCGCCGCTCAGGGGCCGAGCCCGAATACTATCCAGCACCCGCCCCCGAGCATGGGCCACCCGACGAACTGCGCCAGATCCTGGGCAAGACCAAAGGCGTACCCCTCTTTCAGGAGCAGGCGATGCGTATCGCCATGGTTGCGGCAAAGTTTTCCGATGCCGACGTGAACGAACTGCGCAAATCCATGGCGACGTTTCGCAAGCGCGGCACCATCGGCCTGCTGGAGGACAAGATGGTCTGCCAGATGGTCGCGCGTGGCTACGATCGGGCATTTGCCGTCCGTTGCTTCAATCAGATCAAGGGTTTCGGCGAATACGGCTTTCCCGAAAGCCACGCCGCGAGCTTCGCCCTCCTTGTCTATGTCTCCGCGTGGATCAAATGTCATTACCCGGAGGTGTTCGCGTGCGCTCTGCTCAATTCCCAGCCGATGGGGTTTTACGCCCCCGCCCAGATCGTGCGCGATGCCTCCGAGCACGGCGTTAGTGTCGTGCCCGTAGATGTCGTGTACTCGGATTGGGACTGCACGCTGGAGCCACCCCGCCCAACTCACAGTCCACCCGCCCGTCTCCGTCCATCATCCGGCTTTCCGCTCCGCCTTGGCTTGCGCCAGGTCGAGGGGCTGGAGCAGGCTGAGGCCGAAAAGCTCGTCGCGGCGCGTACGTTGCGGCGACCTCGATCTGGTTCCTCCAACGCGCCTCCATTTGCCTCGCTCTTGGACTTGATGGCGGTGAGTGGCCTGAAACGCGCAAGCCTTGACAAGCTCACCGCGGCCGATGCGGTTCGCTCCCTGAACCTCGACCGCCGCGAGGCGCTGTGGGAGGCGAGCGCGCTGAGTGAGCAGGCCGAGCTTCCCCTGTTTGCCTGGAGCGAGACGCAGGCGGCCGGCTCCGAGCCCGCAGTCGCACTCCCCCCGATGCCGCTGTGCGAGCACGTCGTGAACGATTACCAGACCCTTCGGCTGTCCCTCAAAGCCCACCCGCTCCGCTTCCTGCGCTCTCGTTTGGAGACCCATCCGGGCGCCTGCGTGGTCCCCGCATCGGGGCTCGCGAGTTTGAGGGATGGCGCCCGCGTCAGCGTCGCGGGCCTCGTGCTGGTGCGTCAGCGGCCGGGGTCGGCCAAGGGTGTTGTGTTCATGACCATCGAAGACGAGACCGGCGTCGCCAACGCCGTCGTCTGGCCCAAGACCCTCGAGCGCTACCGCCGCGCAGTGATGGGCGCACGCTTGATCCTGATCCATGGCCGCATCCAGCGCCACGAGCAAATCATCCATGTCGTGAGCGAGCGCCTGGAAGACCGCAGCGACTGGCTCGCGCTTCTGGCGGACGGTGCGGAGCTGATGAAAATCCCCATCGCCCGCGCTGACGAGGTGCTGCACCCCGGACCCGGTCCCGGCAGCGATGCGTCAGGAGCAAACACGGCACACCCACGTTTTGCCGATCGCTCCCGCCCCCATCACCCGCGCGACGCCCGCATTATCCCAAAGTCGCGCGACTTCCACTAAGCAGGATTTTCGCAAAAGCGTACGTGCGGTTATGCTTGAAAATCCTGCTAGAGCATTTTCCGACGAAGTGGATCCCGGTTCGTCGTCGACGGCGAAGCCTCGCTCCATGAAGACGGCGAAGCCTCGCTCCATGAAGACGGCGAAGCCTCGCTCCATGAAGATGAAAATGCTACAAAATCAAGAACCTAGAGCAAAAT
Organism: Hyphomicrobium sp.; assembly: GCA_025351425.1. Classification (GTDB taxonomy): domain Bacteria; phylum Pseudomonadota; class Alphaproteobacteria; order Rhizobiales; family Hyphomicrobiaceae; genus JANXVY01. Next base: position 9,267 of record JANXVY010000053.1, on the reverse strand, counting down.
TCCGATTCCGTAGGACCGGAATTTGCTCTAGACAAACGCTCCCCGGCCCTGACCTCCGGTCCCAGACCCGCTTATCTCAAGTGAGGGTTCCCACAGGGCGAGCCCTTTGGCGGGAGCGCAAGGGCAGAGACCTCGTACTTCTTCGAACTGGGTAAGACGTGACGCAAACCATCACCATTCTCGGCGCCGGCATCATCGGCCTGTGGCAAGCGCTCACGCTGGTGCGCGCAGGGTTTCCCGTTCACCTGATCGAACGCTCCCCGCAACCAGCGCCGTTCGCCGGCAGCGCAAGCCGCTACGCTGGCGCGATGCTGGCGCCTGACTGCGAGGCCGAGGCAGCCCCCGCGCTGGTGCGCGAACTGGGCCATGCCGCACTCCCGCTATGGCGCGCGGTTTATCCAGGCATCGCAGCTCGCGGCACGCTGGTGGTCGCTCCGCCCCGAGAGCCCGGTGAACTCGCCCGTTATGCCCGCGCAACCCTCCATCATACCCGGCTCGATGCCAACGCTCTGGCAACCCTCGAACCCGAACTCGCCACCCGTTTCGACACCGCGCTTTATTTCGCTGGCGAAGCCCATATGGCCGCAACGGATGCGATGGACTTCCTGCTGAACGCGGTCGTCGAGGCCGGCGCGCGCGTCAGCTTCGGCGCCCCTGATGTCTCCCCGCCTGCCCCCGGCCTGCTCATCGATTGCCGCGGCTTGGCGGCATGCAGCGACCTGCCTGCACTGCGCGGCGTCCGCGGCGAGCGTGTTCTCGTGCGCGCCCGCGAGGTCGGCTTCACGCGCCCCATCCGCCTTCTGCATCCCCGCGTGCCGCTTTATGTGGTCCCCTGGCCAGATCGCATCTACATGATCGGTGCAACGGTGATCGAGAGCGCCGACGGCGGCCCCATGACGGTCCGCTCCGCGCTCGAACTGCTGGGCGCGGCAAGCCTGCTGCATGCGGGCTTTGCCGAAGCCGAAATTCTCGATCTGGGAGCAGGCGTGCGCCCCGCGCTGCCCGACAACATCCCGCGCGTGATCGTGGAGCAGGGCGGCCGTACGCTGCGGGCCAACGGCGCCTACCGCCACGGCTTCCTGCTCGCCCCCATCCTCGCGCAGGCGACGTTGGCCTACCTCGCGAGCGCCCCCGACCACCCGCTGCTTGAGCGAGCACCCAAGTAAAGGGTCCCAAGGGGCGAGCCCCTCGGTCGGGGAGCGCGAGCGGCAGATAGCCTCTCGCATTCAAGCAGCCGGCACGCTGAGCGCGGCCCGCCGCGCCAATATCTCGGCCGTCAATTTCGTGGCGGTGACGAAATCGGGCTTGCCCGATCCCAGCAGCGGGATCTTGTCGAGAACGAGCACCTCGGCTGGCATCATCAGGTCGGTTGCCCCGCGCGCCTTGGCGAACTGCTGGAAGTCGGCGCGGGTGCACTTGGCATCCGTCGTGAGCAGCAGCAGCTTCTCGCCCTTGCGCGCGTCGGGCTGTGCAACCACGACCGTGATCACGCCCGGCCACAGGTCGGATGCGATGGCCTCGACCGCGGCGAGCGAAATCATCTCGCCGCCGATCTTGGCAAACCGCTTCAGCCGCCCCTTGATGGTGAGATAGCCTTGGCCGTCGATGGCGACGATATCGCCGGTATCATACCAGCCTTCTTCCGGGGCCTCCAGCACGCCGGGCTTTTCTGCGCGGTAATAGCCGAGCATGATGTTGGGCCCGCGCAGCATCAGGCGTCCGCCGTCGTGCACGCCCGCGACGGGGTCGAGCCGCGCCTCCAGCAGCGGCGAGAGCCGGCCGACGGTGCCCGACTTGTTCGCCATCGGCGTGTTGACGGACACGACGGGTGCGGCTTCGGTGACGCCGTAGCCTTCGAGGATGCGCACGCCGAATTTTTCCATGTAGATCGCCCGGGTGCGATCCTTGACCGCCTCCGCGCCCGAAACGACCATCCGCACCTTCGACATGTCATAGGGGTGCGCCGCCCGCCCGTAGCCGAACAGGAAGGTATCTGTACCAAACAGGATGGTCGCGTTGGTCTGGTAGGTGAGTTCGGGCACGATTCTGTAGTGCAGCGGCGAAGGGTAGAGATGCACCGGAATGCCGCCGATGATCGGCATGATGCAACCGCCCGTGAGCCCGAACGAGTGGAACGCCGGCAGCGCGTTGAACACCTTGTCCTCGCCGTTGACGTCCATCCGCGTCAGCACCTGGTAGACGTTGGCCAGGAAATTCTTATGCGAGAGCACGACACCTTTGGGTGTGCCTTCTGAGCCCGACGTGAACAGGATCGCCGCCGGGTCGTCGGGCTTGCGCTGAACCTGCGGCTTGGACCCGGCGAGCACGCCCGCGATCTTGTCACGAAGCGTAATCGTCGGCCGCACGTCGTCGAGGTAGACGATGCGCACGACCGGCTCGAGTGCTTCGATCAGCGCGCTAAGCCGCGCCTTCTCGATGAACACCCGCGAGGTGAGAACGATCTTGACCTGCGCCGTCTTGCAAGCTGAGACCACGTTCGCGGGTCCGCCCGAGAAGTTGAGCATCGCCGGCACCCGGCCCGTCGACTGCAGCGCGAAGAACACAACCGCGATGCCGGCCGAATTGGGCAGCAGCACGCCGACCGCCTCGCCCGGTTGTGACAGCGGCGCGATCTTGGCGCCCAGAACCTGCGCCCCGGTGATCAGCCGCTTGTAGGTGAGCCTGGTGCCGAGCGGATCTTCCACGATCGGAGTGCCGGTATCATACCGGCGGCAGCTTTGCCCGAGCGCCTCGAACAGCGTGCGCTCGATCGGCGCGGTCGCCGCCGCCGCATTGGTCATGATGTCCTGCATTGCGGCCCCGGCCGCCTGCCGCCGCGCCTTGCCCCGCAACGCCGGATCGACGTTCAGCTTGACGGCGGGCAGGATGGTCATCGTCGTCTTGGGAAACCACGCCTTGCGGATCTGCGAAGGCCGCAGATAGCTCCAGTGCTTGGCCCGCTCCGGTCCCTCGATGCGCACCGGCACGACGACGGCGTCTGCCTTGTCGGCAATCAGCGCCGTGCCGTCGTAGACCTTCATCAGGCTGCCGGTCGTCGTCAGCCGCCCCTCGGGGAAGATAACGAGTTGCTCGCCGCCTTTGACCCCGTTGATGAGGTCGCGCATGCCCATCGGCCGCGTCGGATCGATGCTGTGCCAATTGACATAACCCAGGAACGGCTTGATCCATGAGCGCTCCGACATGTTCGTGTCGATGGCGTAGGTGGTGTGCCCCGGCATTGTCGCATGCAGCAGGGCCGCATCCAGGAACGACACGTGATTGGGCGCGATGATGGCGCGCGTGCCGGGCGGGGGAAGGTTCTCTTCGCCTTTAACTTCAAGCCGCAGCAGGGCGCGGAACAGCAGCGCACCGAAATCCTTGAGAATGTCGCGCGCCCACACCTGCCACACGGCGTAGGCAACGCCGAGGCACGCAAGCCCAAGCAGGCTCAGAAACACCGGAAGTCCGACGCCCATCGTCTGCAGCAAGGCGAGCCCGAGGCTTGCAACTGTCATGAATGCCGCCGACAGCACGTTGCAGCCGGCGACAATGCGCGCGCGCTCGGCTTCGGGAGCCCACGACTGCACGGCCGCAAACGATGGCACGATGAACAGCCCGCCGCCGATCGCCAGCACCGCGAGTTCGAGCAGCACGTGATGTCCGATCGGCCGCGCGATGAAGTCGAGCGCGTCGAGCGGAACGGTCCCGCGCATATAGTGGGCGCTGGTCCAGGCGAGCGCGAGCAGCGCTCCCCCCATCAAGATTGCGCCGGCCGGTACGACCGCGAGATTGGGCCGCGCCTTGCTGGCCATCGCAGCGAGCATCGAGCCGATCGCAATCGATACGGTGAACGTCAGCAGCGTCGCCGTGAACACCGACGGCGCGCCTCCAAGCGTGTGCCGCACCAGGGAGGGCAGCAGCGCCAGGGTCAGCGCCCCAACGACCCAGAACCAGCCCGCAATGACCGCGCCGCGCCAGATCTTGGGGTCGGCCCGGAGTTCACGGATGAGCCCGACCGTCGATGACACCGGGTTGGGATTGATCTTCAAGCCGGGATCCGCCTGACCGGTCGGTTTGATGAATGTGGCCGCGATCCACGAGAGTGTCGCCAGCGCGAGAATGGCCACCCCGATGACGGGCACGAAACCGGTGTTGACCTTGGGGGTGGCATCGCCGGTCAGGATGAAATTGCCCGAAATCGTGCCGAGCAGGATCGCGAGAAACGTGGCACCCTCGATCAGTGCGTTGCCGTGCGACAGCTCGTCGGTTGCCAGATGCACCGGCAAGATGCCGTATTTGATCGGCCCGAACAGGGCAGCCAGGATGCCGAGCCCTGCGAGCGCTACGAACAGCAGCGGCACGGACGAGAGGTAGAACCCCGCAGCCGCAATAGCCGCCACCGGAATTTCGGCGAGCTTCAACCGCTGCGCGATCGTCGCCTTGTCGAACCGGTCTGCGATCTCGCCCCCAAGCGCCGATAGAATGAAGAATGGCGCGATTAGCGCCACTCCAGCCAGCGTCACCAGCACCTGTCCTTCGTCCTGCCCGACCTTGTACAGAATGAGGAAGGTCAGCGCGGTTTTGACGAAGTTGTCGTTGAGCGCGGCGAAGAACTGGCACCAGAAGATCGGTGAGAACCGGCGCGTCGAAAGCAGTTTGGCAAACATCGTTAGGCTCCACTTGGGAAGCAGGGTGAGAACGGGATACGGCCGGCATCTTTCCACGAGCGGCTAGAAGACGCGCGGATCGGTCGCGCACAGCAGGACCGGAACACCGAATCGGATTGAATCTGCGGATCGGCGAAAAAGGATCGGTTCATTCCCACCGCTTCACAAGGCGTTTTGCTTTCGCGGCGGAAAGCTCGCACGGAAATATAAAGAAAACTTCGGAAAAGCTCATGCAACTCGTCTCCAGGTTTCTCGATTGACGGGTCTTCCCGATTGGACGGTTTGCCCGCCCCAGCGTCCCCCATCACCGATTCTATCAACAAAGTTCACGTTTCGGGCTAGCCGCCCCAAGTCGGCGTGAACTAAGTTCACATCAGACATAGCGCATCCATGAACAAAGTTCAAGGGACTGTGGACGCAACCCGCTCAAGTTCAGCCTCGACAATGATCAGCCACTGCGTCCCGCCTTCTTCGCAGGCTGCGGCTTTTTTTGAGCTCCGTGAGCTTCTCTCTGGCCTGCTCCAGCAGGTCCAGGCCCTCCTGTTTCAGGCCCTTTCTGAGTTTGGCCGGCCCAGCATCGCGGCGATGCTGGGGCCTAACGATGGTGCGCCTTGAGCCGGACCCACCAGTCCTCGAACGCGCCGATTTCGGCGCGGTGGGGCCTTGCGGATCAATCTGGCGGCTGGGCCGGTGCGCGCGGTTGCCTCTGGTGCGAAGCTGTGAGGGGCATTAGATAACGATAGCAAACCAGCCCGCCGCGCCGCCCCCATGAGCAAGGCCCCCAATGCCCTCACCTATGCCAGCACCACGCGACGTGACGATCAACGGCGAACCCCAACAGGTGACGGCAGCTAACCTGGCAGACGTGGTGCACGATCTGGGCTTTGGCGAAGCCAGACTGGCCACCGCCCTTAACGGCGACTTCGTTCCGGCCGCCCGCCGCAAAGAGACCGCGTTGAAATCCGGCGACCGCATCGAAATCGTCACCGCCCGCCAAGGCGGCTGATTGCTTGCCCTCCCTGTCCCTGCGCAGCAGGGCTACGCATCAGGGCGCACCCCTGCTAGGCTTAAACGTCATGGGGAGCACCGGGGGTCGGAGCCATGGTCTCCAACCCCACCCAACCCATCCTCGTCGCCCGATGCTCGCTTGCCGCTCGAAAAGGTTTCGCCCCCTATGAATGCCCTGCCCCCGTCTAGCCCGCGCCCAACCGCGCAACCCGCACCCTTCACGGTCTACGGCGAAACTCTGCCCTCCCGCCTGATGCTGGGCACGGCACTTTACCCCTCGCCCGCCGTGCTGGCTGAAAGCGTGCGTGCAGCGCAAGCCGGCCTCGTCACCGTGTCGTTGCGCCGCGAGCAGGCGCGCGGCCGCACTGGCGAGCGCTTCATGGACCTGGTCAAGGACATGGGGGTGCGAGTGCTGCCCAACACGGCTGGATGCCACTCGGCCAAGGAAGCCATCACCACCGCCCACATGGCGCGCGAGCTGTTTGAAACCAACTGGATCAAGCTCGAAGTGATCGCCAACGACGACACCCTCCAGCCCGAAGTCTTCGGCCTCGTCGAGGCCGCCGCCAGCCTTGCGCGCGACGGCTTCAAGGTCTTTCCCTATACGACGGAAGATCTCTCCGTGGCCGAGCGCCTGCTGCGCGCGGGCTGCGAAGTGCTGATGCCGTGGGGCTCTCCGATCGGAAGTGGCCGCGGCCTGAATAACGCTTACGGGCTACGCCTGCTCCGCGCCCACGTGCCCAACGTGCCTTTGGTGGTCGATGCGGGCCTGGGTGCGCCCTCCCACGCAGCCGCCGCGATGGAATTGGGCTTTGATGCCTGCCTGTTGAACACGGCGGTCGCCAAGGCCGCCGATCCGCCCCGCATGGCGGCGGCCTTCGCCCAGGCGATCGCGGCGGGCCGCACGGCCTATCTGGCCGGGCTGATGGCGCCCCGCGACCTAGCCGAGCCCTCGACCCCCGTGGTTGGCACCCCGTTCCACACTCCCGCCGCGAAGTAGGCACCCGTCTAAGGCAGGCACCACCGTCGCAACCACGATCCGACTATTCCTCACACGGTAGTTGCTTTCGCGCGCGGCGATACTAAATTGAGCCCGCAACCCGTGCCTCGAGATCTGACAATTTCCCCATGGCCTATCGTTTCAAGCTGTCCGAAGCCTTCGACGATGGCGTGCGACGCATAGGCCTCCAGCAAATCGACCGCGTAATCGAACAGCTGAATTCGGCTGAGGATGCCGCCACCTCGATCCACACGACGCGCAAGGGGTTGAAACGCATCCGCGCGCTGTTGCGCCTCGCCCGCCCCGGCCTTGGCGATGAGGTCTACCGGACCGAAAACGCCCGTTATCGCGATATCGGCCGCCTACTCGCCGAAGCGCGCGACCGCAAGGTGCTGATGGACACCGTCCATAAACTGGAGGGCGCAGCCACCGGCCGCACCAAGACGGCCTTCACCGCCGCCCGTACGCGCCTGGCCCATGGCGGGTCCGCAGCGGCTGGCGACCAGCACTCGGCGGTCATCCAGAAATCCCTCGTGGCCCTTGATGAGGCCCGCGCGGCCATGGTGAGCCTCCCACTGGACGGTTCGAGCTTCGACACGGCCTGGGAAGGCCTTGCCCGCGCCTACCGCCAAGCCAGCCGCGCCTTCGACCACGCCTTTGAGAAACTCGACAGCGACTCGATCCACGAATACCGCAAGCGCGTGCAAGCCCATTGGCGCCACATGGCGCTGCTGTCACCGGCCTGGCCCGAACTGATCGGCGCCCGCGTGTCGACTGCGCGGCACTTGTCGAACCTGCTCGGCGAGGACCACGACATCGCCGTCATGATGGAAACCCTGTCCGGCCAAGGCGAAACCGCGACCCAGACCGCCGCCCGAAAAGGCGCGGAGAAGAAGTTGGCATCTCACGCCCCCGGCGATCGCAAGTTGACCCTCACTCCGGCGCAGCGCAAGCTGGCACTGGCCTTCGCAACCGGACGCCAGGAGAATCTGCGCCGCACCGCGCACACCCTCGGCCGCCGGTTGTTTGCTGAAAGCGCCGACGCTTTCGCCGAGCGCATGAAGCTGTATTGGATTTCGGCGCTCGAGGCCCACGACGAAGCGCACGCCCACGCCACGCCGGCCCCCGCATGAGACGCAGCGCGTCCGCCTGCGCGGCCCGCCCAACAGGCTGGCTCTGATCCATCACCCCCTTCGAACCGTTGAACCGGCAGGTCTTGCCGCCGTCATTGTTGCGGTCCAAAAGAGCACTAGGAGATCGCAATGAACGAAATGGTGCCCCGCACGGCCTTCGCGGCCGATACGTCTCATTGGCCGCTAACCCACCCCAAGGTCGCATCCGGCCGAATCGGCGTGCTGCTGCTCAATCTCGGCACCCCCGACGGCACGGATTATTGGTCCATGCGCCGCTACCTGAAGCAGTTCCTGTCCGATCGGCGCGTGATCGAGGTCCCGCAGCTGATCTGGTGGCCGATCCTCAACCTGATCATTTTGACCAAGCGCCCCGGTCCCAAGGGGCGGGATTACGCCACCATCTGGAACAACGAGCGCAACGAAGGCCCACTCAAGACCATCACGCGCAATCAGGCCGAGGGGCTCGCCGCGCGCCTGGGCTCCGATCCGCGCATCATCGTAGACTGGGCGATGCGCTACGCGAACCCGTCGACCGAAAGCCGCATCCGCGCGCTCCAGGAGCAAGGCTGCGAGCGCCTCTTGCTGGTGCCCCTCTATCCCCATTACGCTGCAGCGACGACAGCGACCGCTTGCGATGAGGCCTTTCGCGCGTTGATGAAATTGCGCTGGCAGCCCGCCGTTCGCGTGGCGCCCGCCTATCACGACGACCCGGCCTATATCGATGCGCTCGCCACCTCGATGGAAGCAAGCCTCGCCAAGCTGGAATTCGAGCCCGAGATCATCCTCGCCACGTTCCACGGCATGCCGCAGAAGTATTTGGACAAGGGCGATCCTTACCACTGCCAGTGCCAGAAGACGTCGCGCCTGCTGCGCGAGCGCCTCGGCATCGCAAATGAGCGCTGGCGCACCACCTTCCAGTCGCGCTTCGGTAACGATCCCTGGCTGCAACCCTACACCGACAAGACGGTCGAGGCGCTGGCCAAGCAGGGCACCAAGCGGCTGGCGCTTGTGGCGCCCGGATTCTCAGCCGACTGCCTGGAAACGCTCGAAGAACTCGACGTCGAAAACCGCGAGATCTTCATGCACAACGGCGGCGAAAAGTTCGCCTATCTCCCGGCGTTAAATGACAGCCCTGAGGGCCTGCGCGTCATAGAGACCATCGCCCGCCGCGAATTGCAGGGCTGGCTCTAGAGCGGTTGAGACCAAGCGAGCTTGCGATGCAAAAAAACAAGCACGCTCGAGTGTGAAGTCCCATGAGGAGGGGCGGCTCGGAGGGCGTCCCGCCGATGGGGTGTGGGGCGAGCCCCACTAGAGCGTGTTAGAGCGCGTTCACCTCAAATGGAAGCGTAGCCTGAGTTGGTGAAGTAGTTCCGGCACTCATCGGGCAGGAAACGCGGCAGGCTCTCACGGATGGCGTCGGCCATCGCGTCGATGCTTCGTGCTCTTGCCTTCCTGACGA
>JANXVY010000033.1 GCA_025351425.1 Hyphomicrobium sp. | reverse complement strand
CGCCGGCGCTGCTGCAGCAGGCGCGGCTGTCTGAAAGTCAGCTTTACGCCAACGAGCAAATCACCAACGCCGTGTACGACCGGCTCACGAACTTCATTTCGGGCACTTATGCCGACCGGAACGGGCCGTATGTGGAATTGCTCGGCACTTATGGCACCTATGATGCGTCCGGCGGCCGGCCCGAGCTGACGCTCCAGCTTGGCGGGTTCCGCGCGGGTCTCGACAAGAAGTCGGGCGCGACGTTAGCGGGCGGATCGATCAGCGTTCTCGACGGCTCGCTAACGGCCGGCGGGCTCAAGAGCGATCTCATCACCTATCGTTTTGACGCTTACGGTACGGCTTTGTTCGGAAACGCATTCATCAGTGCGGATGCGGGTATCGCAGGGTCGTCGTACAGCGGCATTTCGCGGGCAACGGGCATCCCAACGGTCTCCGCCAAGGGCAAGACGGCAGGCTACGTGGTTACGGCCTCGGCTGAAGCCGGGTTCGTGCTAAACGCGGGCGCTTTCACCATCATTCCTTCAGGCCGGGCGACCTACTATCACGCCAAGCTCGACGGCTATGACGAAGCCGCCGACCTGCTCGCGATGAGCTTTGCGGACCGGGAGACGGACGCCTTCATGCTGGGCGGCAAGGTGCGCGCCGTAACCCCAGTTGGCGGGCTCGGACTGGCTTCCACTGCGTTCGCCGAAATCGGCTACGAGACCTATGTCAGCACCGGCGGCGACGGCGTGACGTCGAGCTTCATCGGCAACACAGCGCTGCCGACGACGGTCAACCCTGGCGATCCCAACGGGCCGGGGATCATCGGTAAGGTCGGGGTCTCGAGCCAGGTCGCCAAGTCGACCTTCCTCGACTTCCAGTATGGGATTTCCGTGCACGATGCCGGCGGGCAGACGCACTCGGGCGATATTCGCCTCAAGGCCACCTATTGAGCGGGCCCTGCCGGGCCGGCGCTTCAACCGACATGTTTGCGTGCGGCCGGACTTTGTTCCGGCTGTTTTCGTTTGGTTCCCTGTCACAATAGTTTCATCGCTTCATCTCGCGCTTCCCCCTAGTCACATGAGTCGACCTTACCTATTATAACATTGTGAATGCTCACTATGAGCATAACAAGTTGGAGATCGCCGATGATCGACCTCACCCAGCAGGCCAATCCGGTTCAGAAGGCCAAGACCGCGGCGACCGCCAAAGCACGTCCGCAGTTTCCGTTCACACCGGCCCTCGCGCGCGAGATGGAGCCGCTCTACGCGAAGGTCAAAAGTGTCATCACCCCGATGGAGTGGACTGCCTACGCGCCGCTGATCCGCGAGATCAATCTGCTGAAAAAGCAGCGCAACGCGGTCATCCTCGCGCACAATTACATGACACCGGAAATCTTTCACGGCGTGTCGGATTTCCGCGGCGACAGCTTGCAACTTGCCAAGGAAGCGGCGGCGACGAAAGCCGACGTCATCGTGCAGGCGGGCGTGCACTTCATGGCGGAAACCTCGAAGCTGCTGTCGCCAGACAAAATGGTGCTGATCCCCGACGTGCGGGCCGGGTGCTCTCTGGCGGCGTCCGTCACCGCAGAGGACGTGCGTATGTTGCGCGCGGCTTATCCGGGCGTGCCGGTCGTCACGTATGTCAACACGAGCGCTGCCGTGAAGGCGGAGTGCGATATCACTTGCACCTCGTCTAATGCGGTAAAGGTGGTCGAGAGCCTTGGCGCCAAGCGGGTGCTGCTGATCCCTGATCAATATCTTTCGAAGTATGTGCAGAGCAAGACCGATGTCGAGATCATCGCCTGGAAGGGCGCTTGCGAGGTGCACGAACGGTTCACGGCCGCCGAGCTGCAGGTGTTTCGCGATCAGGACCCGGGCACGAAGATCATCGCGCATCCCGAATGTCCGCCGGACGTGATAGCGGCGGCGGACTTCACGGGATCGACCAAGGCCATGATCGACTGGGTGAAGACCAACCAGCCGCGCAAGGTCGTGCTCGTCACCGAGTGCTCGATGGCATCCAATGTCGCCGTCGAAGCTCCCGGCGTCGAGTTCGTGCGACCCTGCAACCTGTGCCCGCACATGAAGCGGATCAGCCTCGAGAACATCTACGACAGCCTCGCCAATCTGCAGTTCGAGGTGACGGTTGATCCAGTGGTTGCCGAAAAGGCGCGGCGGGCGGTGGAGCGCATGATCGATCTGCCCGTCTAATACCGGCGGTCAGAAATTCTGACCGCCGGTATTAGAGTCTCTGCTTTGCGCGCGGCCGCCCCACCAACCCCGCGCGCGAATACCAGCGGTCAAAACTTTTGACCGCTGGTATAACTTCATAAGGCTGCGCGCCCCTTGGGCCACTGCCAGGGACACGTCGCTGGACCCCTTACCTGAAAGTCATCGCCGATGCCTTCGCCATTCAAGAGTGCCAGTGCCGCGCCGGGACCGGGGCCTATCGTCATCGTCGGCGCAGGGCTTGCCGGGCTGTTCACTGCGCTGAAGCTCGCGCCGCTACCGGTCACCGTCATCGCGGCGGCCCCACTCGGGCAGGGGGCATCCTCGATCTGGGCGCAGGGCGGGGTCGCGGCGGCCGTCGGCGAGGGCGACACGGCGGATGCCCACGCGGCCGACACCATCGCGGCCGGGGCTGGGATCGTCGACGCTGAGATTGCGCACACGATTGCGTCCGAGGGCCGGGCGCGCATTCTCGACTTGAGCGACTACGGCGTGCCGTTTGATCGCGGGACGGCGGGGGCTTTTGTGCTGTCGCGGGAAGCGGCCCACAATGCCAACCGTGTGGTGCGGGTGTCGGGCGACCGGGCCGGGTTTGCCATCATGAAGGCGCTGATCTCGCGGGTCAAAGAAACGCCGTCGATCCGGTTGCTGGAGGGTTTTGGCGCGATCGGCCTCGTGATGGCGGACGGGCGTGTGTCAGGGGTGCGGCTGATCAAGACCGGGGCCGGGGCGGATGCGGCCGTTGCGACGCTGTCGGCGGGCGCCGTGGTGCTGGCAACGGGCGGCGTCGGGTCGCTCTATGCGGTTACGACCAATCCGACGGCTGCACGCGGGGAAGCGATTGCATTTGCAGCACGGGCCGGCGCGATCATTGCGGACGCCGAATTCGTGCAATTCCACCCGACCGCGCTTGATGTCGGAATTGATCCGGCACCGCTTGCCACGGAGGCGCTGCGAGGCGAGGGGGCGGTGCTCGTCAACCGGACAGGCGATCGCTTCATGCTCGCGATCGATCCGAGGGCCGAGTTGTCGCCTCGCGATATCGTTGCTCGCGGAGTGTTTTGCGAACTGAAGGCCGGGCGCGGCGCGTTTCTCGATTGCCGGCATGAGCCGGGTGCGAAGCTCGAAGCGAATTTTCCGACCGTCTACGCGTTCTGCCGGGAAGCGGGTCTCGATCCGCTCCACGACCTGCTGCCGGTTGCGCCGGCGGCGCACTATCACATGGGCGGGGTTGCCACCGACGTGAACGGGCGCACGAGCGTTGTCGGGCTGTGGGCTGCGGGCGAAGTTGCCTCCACCGGGCTGCATGGAGCGAACCGGCTCGCCTCCAACTCGCTGCTGGAGGCGGTGGTGATTGGCGACCGGGTGGCCGCCGACATCAGAGCGCGCAAGTCCGTTCCGGCCGGTTATCCAGAGCCGTTGGCTGTGGATGCGCCACTCGCGATCGATTTGGATGCGCGGGCCGCCTTGCTCAGCCGCTTGCGCAAGACCATGGCAGACCACGTGGGCGTCATCCGCGACGGGGCAGGTCTGGCGACTGCGCTTACCGTTATCAATGAGATTGCCAATGCGGCCGGGTCCGATCCGGTGCTCGCGAATATGACGCTGAGCGCGCGGCTGATCGCGAGCGCCGCGCTCGCGCGCACCGAAAGCCGCGGCGGCCATTGGCGCAGCGACTATCCGGCCGCTAATCCAGCACTCGCCCATCGCAGTTTCCAGAAGGTGAATGCTCAAGGCCTGATCGAGCCGCTCGCCGCCAGTTCGGCGTCGCGCCGCAACCCCAAGCCCACCCTCGTGAGATCATCGGCATGACCAAGAAGGGCGTGGCGCTTCCAACCCTTGCGCCGGGGCTCATGCAGCGCGCCGTGAGCGAGGCGCTGGTCGAAGACCTGGGGCTTGCCGGCGACATTACGACGGATGCGACGGTGCCGATGGCCGCGCGGGCGCGGGCGGTGTTTGCCGCGCGCAAGCCGGGCGTGATTTCGGGGCTTGCGGTTGCGGCCGAGGCCTTCCGGGCGTTGGATGCGAGCGTTTCATTCGTGGCCGAGGTTGAGGATGGGGAGCGGGTCGACGTGGGCGCACGTGTTGCGACCATACAGGGTTCGGCACGGGCGATCCTGACGGGCGAACGGGTGGCGCTCAATTTCATGGGCCGCATGAGCGGCATTGCGACGCTTACGGCGCGCTATGTCGAGGCGGTGGCCGGGACGCGGGCGATGATCGTCGATACGCGCAAGACGACGCCGGGATTGCGGGCGTTCGAGAAGTACGCGGTGCGTTGCGGGGGGGGCATGAACCATCGCGTCGGGCTGTTCGATGCCATTCTCATCAAGGACAACCACATCGTGGCGGCGGGCGGCCTTGCGGCGGCCATTGAAGCTGCGCGGGCGCGGGCTGGGCATCTCGTCAAGATCGAGGTGGAAGTCGACACGCTGGCGCAGCTCGACGAGGTGCTGCGGCTTTCGGGGGTGCGGGCCAGCGAGCGACGGGTCGACGTGGTGCTGCTCGACAACATGACGCCAGCTCTGCTGCACGAGGCTGTCACGCGCGTCGGCGGGCGGATGCTGACGGAAGCCTCCGGAGGTGTGAACCTCGACACGGTACGCGCTATTGCTGGAAGCGGGGTCGATCTCATCTCGGTCGGCGCACTTACCCACTCGGCACCGGTGCTCGACCTGGGGCTCGATTTCGAGGCGGTCTGATCGGCCGCATTCGATCTTGGTTCATGGGCGTGGTAGGTGAGCTGCCATGATGAAACCGCAGCCCATCTTCGAGCCCTGGCGTGCCTTTTGGTGCGCGTTTCTCGCAACAGTCGCGTTCGCGCTGACATGCCGGTATCCGGGCTATGTGCATCACGACACGGCCGAAATCGCGATGTGGAGCGGGCTCGGTTGGCCGCTGGGGCTGCCGAAGCATCCTCCGTTCCTGCCGTGGCTGTTCCGGACCTATTCGTATGTAGTTGCGCTCAACTGGGTGAGCCTCGCCGTGCTGACGGGCGGCAACATCGTGCTGGGGGCGTGGGCCGTGTGGCGGGTTGCGCTGCTCATCCTGGACGAGCGGCGGGCGACACTTGCCGTCCTGCTGTACGGGCTTGCCCCGGCGGGTACGTTCTTTGCGCTGAAGCTCAATCACAACGCGATCCTCGTCTCGTTGTGGCCGCTAACGATCCTGGCGTTCCTCGCATGCTTGCGGGCCGAGACCGCCGCGCGCAGCATTGCGTATGGGGTGGCGTTCGGGGTGCTGGCGGCGGCGGGGATGCTTGCCAAGTATTATACGGGTGTGCTGCTTGCCAGCTGTTTTGCGGCGTCGCTCGTGAGCGCTCGTCGCAACCGGTTTTATACGATGACGGGGGGATATGTGGCGGTTGCCGTATTCGCCGCGCTGGTGGCGCCGCATGCTTTATGGATGTTCGATAATCAGGGCGCGACGCTCAGTTATGCGCTGCACGAGACCGAGCGGGAGGATTATCCGCTCGCGCATTTTCTGCTGGTGGGACCTGCGTATCTGCTGCCTGTGCTTGCGGCGTTCTGGGCGTTGCGCAGGTGGCGCGCCCCCGCTCCCCAAGGATGGGACTGGGAAAAGAATGAGCTGTGGGTTCTGGCTGCGGGGCCGTTCGTGCTGACGGCGGTGTTCATCGCGGCGTTCAAGCTGCGGGGTGCGACGAGCTGGTCGCTGCCGGATTTCAGTGTGCTGCCGGTGCTGCTCGCTTCGATGCTGGCGGCGCCTGATGACAGAGAGCTGGCGCGGCTCAAGCGGTGGGCTGCGGCGGGGCTTGCCGTGGTCGCGCTGGCGGGCCCTATCGTGCTGATCGCGACGTTCGCGCTGAAGGATGGAAATGCGGTCGAGCCGCGGGCCGAGACGGTGGCGGCGGCGGGGCGGATTTTTGCGGCGGCGACGGGCAAGCAAGCTCAACTTGTGGCGAGCGAGCCGAAACTCGCCAACGCGGCCGCGCTGGATATTCCATCGCACCCGCTCGCGTTTACCAATTTCAGCATTGCGTTTGCGCCCTGGGCCAGCCCCGAGAGGCTCGCGCGTGACGGGCTGCTGGTGATCTGCAAATCGGGGGATGGGGCGTGCCGGGGCCAAGCGCGGGAGGTGACCCCTGGGGCGGCGCGATTTGGCTGCGAACTGAGCCTGCACCGGCGCTGGTTGGGGCAAACGGGTGCGCTCTATGTGGCCCATGCCGCCGTGCTATCGGGCGAGGGTGGGGTTTTGAACGCGGAGGCGGCGGCCGCCGCCTGTCTTTTGGAAGGCGGACGGGTCGAAAAACCTTAACAGAACCAGTTGTTTGCCATGCTCTATCGTGCTGTCGCGCGATTGCCTAGGTTCTGATATAGGCCTCCAGAAGTGCAAGACCAATTGGGTGACTTATGACGTTTCTGCTGGCATCGACGATCTGGGGCATCACGGCGCTTGCTGGGGCAGCCATCGCCGGCCTCCTGGCGCATCTCAAAAACCGCGATTACTCGGTCTGGATGGGCTGGGGCTTTCTGTTTCCGCCAGTCGTGATCTACTATTTCCTTGCGCCGCGCCGCGCGGGGCCGCGTCCGCGCCAGCCGACGCTCGATGAAATCGATCGGCATCATCACTGAGTTCTGACCCTTGCCGCGGAGGAATGATTGGCCGGGGGCGACCCCGGCCAATAGGGTAACGAGCGCTCGGCGCGTCAGGCTTTGGCAGCGTTTGATTTCTTGGCGCTGCCGGCCCTGATCGCGGCCTGGGCGGCGGCAAGGCGGGCGACCGGCACGCGGAACGGGGAGCAGGAGACGTAATCGAGGTCCATGCGGGCGCAGAAGTCGACCGATTTCGGGTCGCCGCCGTGCTCGCCGCAGATACCGATCTTGATCCCTGGCTTCACGGCGCGCGCGCGGCTAACGCCGATCGAGACCAGTTCTCCGACGCCGCTCTCATCGATCGAGCTAAAGGGATCGCGTTCGAGGATGCCGATTTCCTGGTAGCGGGTGAGAATCGGGCCGGCGTCGTCGCGGCTGAGACCCAGACAGGTTTGCGTCAGGTCGTTGGTGCCGAAGGATAGGAACTCCGCGCCCTCATCGCCTTGCGAGATATCGGCAGCCCTGAGGCAGGCGCGCGGCAGCTCGATCATGGTGCCGATCTGGTAGTCGAGCTTGGCGCCGGTTTCGGCTTCGACGGCCTTGGCGGTGTTCACGATGACCGCACGCAGAATGTCGAACTCGGCGCGATAGGCGACGAGCGGGATCATGATTTCAGGCCTCACCGGCGTGCCGGACTGTTTGGCGGCGATGACGGCGGCTTCGAGGATTGCGCGGGCCTGCATCTCGGCGATCTCGGGATAGTGGATCGCCAGCCGGCAGCCGCGGAAGCCGAGCATCGGGTTGACCTCGTGGAGGTCGGCAATGCGGGCGCGCAGCTTGGTCGCCGTGATGCCAAGTGCGGCGGAGACGGCGCCGATTTCGGCTTCGGCCTGCGGCAGGAACTCATGCAGCGGGGGATCGAGCAGGCGGATGGTCACGGGCAAGCCGCCCATGATCTCGAACAGCTGGACGAAGTCGTCACGCTGCATGGGCAGGATTCTGGCGAGCGCGGCGCGGCGGCCCGGTTCGCTGTCGGCGCAGATCATTTCGCGCATGGCGAGGATCTTGGCGCTGTCGAAGAACATGTGCTCGGTGCGGCACAGGCCGATGCCTTCGGCACCGAAGTCGCGGGCGATCTTGGCGTCGCGCGGGGTGTCGGCGTTAGCGCGGATGCCGAGGGTGCGCAGGTTGTCGGTCATCGCCATGATCTGGCCGAATGCGCCCGACATTTCAGGCTGGCGCATCTTGGCCGCGCCCTTGAGGACCTGGCCGGTGCCGCCGTCGATGGTGATGATGTCACCGGCGCGGAGCGTTTCGGTGCCGGCCGTCATGGTGCCGTTAGCGGCGTCGATGCGGAGTGCGCCCGCACCGACGATGCAAGGCCTGCCCATCCCGCGGGCGACGACCGCCGCGTGGCTCGTCATGCCGCCACGCGCGGTCAGGATGCCGGCGGCGGCATGCATGCCGTGGATATCTTCCGGGCTCGTTTCGGTTCGGACCAGAATGACCGTGCGACCCTTGGAGGCGGCCTCTTCGGCGTCATCGGGGGAAAACACGATTTCACCGCAGGCGGCGCCCGGCGATGCCGGCAGGCCGGTCAAGATCACATGGCGCGGTGCGTCGGGGTCGATGGTCGGGTGGAGCAACTGGTTCAGCGCTTCGGGGTCGACGCGCATCACGGCCTCGTCGGGCGTGATCAGGCCTTCGCTCGCCATGTCGATCGCGATGCGCAACGCCGCTTCGGTCGTGCGTTTGCCCGAACGGGTCTGCAGGATCCAGAGCGTGTTGTCCTGGATTGTGAACTCGATGTCCTGCATGTCGCGGTAGTGGGCTTCGAGCTTGTCGAAGACGGCGGTCAGCTCCTTATAAGCTTGCGGCATTGCGGCTTCGAGAGACGGGCGTTTGGCGCCGATTTCTTGCTTTGCCTGCTCGGTCAGGACCTGGGGTGTTCGGATGCCCGCGACGACGTCCTCGCCTTGGGCGTTGATCAGGAATTCGCCGTAGTACTGGCGCGCGCCCGTCGAGGGGTTACGGGTGAAGGCGACGCCGGTCGCCGAGGTGTTGCCCAAGTTTCCGAACACCATCGCCTGGATGTTGACGGCAGTGCCCCAACTGTCGGGGATGGAGTTCAAGCGGCGGTAGGTGATGGCGCGCGGGGTATGCCAGGAGGAGAACACTGCGGCGATGGCGCCCCAAAGCTGTTCGTTCAGATCCTGCGGGAACGGGCGGCCGATCTCGGATTGGACGGCTTTCAGGTATTGAGCGATGATTACGCGCCAGGCTTCGGCGTCGACCTCGGTGTCGGTCGAGAGGCCGTTCAGGTTCTTGTAGTTCTCTAAGATGTCCTCGAACACGCCGTGGTCAATATCGAGCACCACGTTCGAGTACATCTGGATGAAGCGGCGATAGCTGTCGTAGGCGAAGCGCGCATCGCCCGAGCGCTTGGCGAGACCTTCGACGGTTGCGTTGTTCAGTCCCAAGTTGAGGATCGTATCCATCATGCCGGGCATGGAGGCACGGGCGCCGGAACGGACCGAGACGAGGAGCGGCTTGTCCACGTCGCCGAAGGTCGAGCCGACGGCGATGCCGATGGCCGAGAGAGCATCTTCGACCTGTGGCTTCAGATCGCCGGGGAGCGTCTTGCCGTTGGCGTAGTATTCGGTACAGACGTCAGTCGTGATCGTGAACCCGGGGGGAACGGGAAGTCCGAGGCTTGCCATCTCGGCAAGGTTCGCGCCCTTGCCGCCGAGCAGATTGCGCAACGAGGAATCGCCATCAGCACGGCCGCCGGCAAAAACATAAACCAACTTGCGATTTGGGGGGTCGCGGCGCTCAATGGCGGAGGGGCTCGGCTTCATGGCGGTTTTCCTCAGATCGTGCAGATGGGGCAGTCGCGCGGTATCGGGTGCTGATTAGCAATTTGCGGACCGCGGGGACAGGGGTATGCGTAAAGCGCCGCGACCCTATCAGATCGAAATGGGCGAGCGTCTTACCCTTTGGGCGAACCGGGGCTATCGGTCACAGCTTCAAGAATTGATGAAGGATATCACATGGCAAACGCCGGCGAGCAGGTTCCCAAGGTCTTGAAAGCGCTCGAAGCCAGCGTTGATGCGGGGCTTGAGCGGCTGTTCGAGCTGCTGCGCATCGAGAGCGTGTCGACCGAACCCGCATCTGGCGCGCACTGCAAGGCCGCCGCCAAGTGGTGCGCAGCCACGCTTACGGAAATCGGATTCGAGGCCCGTGTTCATGCAACCGAGGGCCACCCGATGGTGGTCGCGCACGATCGTAAGACGGTGCCTCCCGGCATGCCGCATGTTCTGTTCTACGGTCATTACGATGTGCAGCCGGCCGATCCCGTCGAGCTGTGGACGTCGCCGCCGTTCGAGCCCCGGATCATCACGGAACGGGGCAACGGAAAGGTGATCGTCGCGCGCGGCGCGGAGGACAACAAGGGCCAGCTGATGACGTTCTTCGAGGCCGTGCGCGCCTGGAAGTCCGTGGCCGGGGAATTACCGGTCGCGGTGTCGGTGCTGATCGAGGGCGAGGAAGAGTGCGGGTCGGCGTCGTTGCCTGCCTTCCTCAAGAAACATGGTGCAGAGCTCAAGGCCGACGTGGTGCTGGTTTGCGACACGGGGCAGTGGGACAAGGATACCCCGGCCATCACCACCATGCTGCGCGGGTTAGCGGGGACCGAGATCGTCGTCACCGGGCCGTCGCGCGATTTGCATTCCGGCATCTATGGCGGGCCGGCCATGAACCCGATCCGGGCGCTCGCCCGCATCATGGCCGATATGCACGACGACAAGGGCAAGGTCGCCATTCCGGGGTTTTATGACGGCGTGGAAAAGCCGTCGGGCAAGCAGCTCAAGCAATGGGAGGCGCTGGGACTGCGCGAAGATGCGTTTCTCGGGTCCATCGGGTTGAAACACCGGGCTGGCGAGAAGAAGTATTCGCTCATCGAGCAGTTATGGTCGCGGCCGACGCTGGAGTTCAACGGTGTGACCGGGGGCTATCAGGGCGTGGGGTCGAAGACCGTCATTCCCTCAAAAGCCTCGGTGAAGGTGACGTGCCGGCTGGTGGCGGGGCAGGACCCCGATCTCGTGCTGTCGCACCTGCATGCGTTCGTGTGTGAGCGGCTTCCGGCCGACTGCAGCGTCGAATTCCTGGGTACGCGAGGCAGCGGGGCGACTGCGTTCGATACCGGCCAACCGATGATGAGGGCGGCGGCGCGGGCGCTTGAAGAGGAATGGGGGAAGCCCGCGGTGCTGATGGGCTGCGGGGCGTCGATCCCCATCGTCAGCTCGTTCCAGGAGGCGCTCGGCATGGACAGCCTGCTCATCGGCTTCGGCCTCGACGACGACCGCATCCATTCGCCGAACGAGAAGTATAATCTGAAGAGCTTCAAGAAGGGCGCCCGCAGCTGGGTGCGGATCCTCGCGGCGCTAGCGGATAAGGCGTGACGGCTAGAGAAGAGAAGGCCATGGCGCTCACAAGTTGGCAGGGCTCATAGGCCGTTCGGCCCTCTGTATACCGCGATTAAGGGGCTCAGATGCGTGGCGCTGGTTGCTCAATTGTTAACGATCGCTTAAATCAGCGCACGCGAATCACTTGCCGGCCATGCCGATAAGCCCCCCTGCGGAGACCGAGCCACGATGGACGCCAAGAACCTCTTCCGCAACGGGCTGCTGGTGCTGGCCGTGGTGGCGACGCTGGCGAATACCGCGCTGGCGCAACGCCCGTATGGCGCGAACAGGGGCACCAGCGACGGGCGCAACGTGGCGGGACAATTCGACTATTATGCGCTCGTGATGTCGTGGAGCCCGTCGTACTGCCAGGGGCTTGGGGGCGACGGCGATTCCCAGCAGTGCGACCGCAGCGACGGCAAGCGCTATTCGTTCGTGCTGCATGGCCTATGGCCGCAATATGCACCCAAAGGCTGGCCGCAGGATTGCCCGATGCGGGGCCGGCCCTTCGTGCCGCGGCCGGTCATTAACAGCATGCTCGACATCATGCCGAGCGATAAGCTGGTGATCCACGAATACCGCAAGCACGGCACCTGCTCAGGGCTGCAGCCGGGGCCCTTTTTCGGGCTCGCGCGGCAGCTGTTTTCCAAGGTCAAGATTCCTGACGACTACCGCAATCCGTTCGAGACCAAGTTCGTCAGCCCGGGCGACCTGGTGGCGGACTTCATGAAGGTCAATCCATGGCTGCGTCCCGACATGATCGGCGTGGATTGCGGCGGTCCTGGCAACCGGCTGAGCGAAATCCGGATCTGTTTCAGCAAGGAGGGGCAGCCCGCCTCCTGCTCACATAACGAAGATCAGCGGCGGCTGTGCCGGGCCGATAAGATGTCGTTGCCGCCGGTTCGCGCCACCAATCCCGACGCGCCCGAAAAGAACGTCACGCCGGTCGTGCCGAGGCCCCGCGTCATTCCCAACGCGCGCAACATTTGAGCTCGACCTCATCTCAATGACCGGAATCTGGCCGCTGGGCCGATGGGGGGCGCGGCCCCCTATTCGCGGGCGAAATCGTACGCGTGAAGAATAAGTGTATCGCGCGTTCGGACGGCTCCGGCTGCGGGAAGGCTCGACGCGAATCGGGTTATCCGTTCAGTGTCAGACGAGCGGGGGAACGTACGATGGATGGGTCAGGGTTGCCTCTTGCCGAGGATCAATTCTCGTTGCGGCAACGGACGCGCGACGGCTCGCCTCGAGACTCGCCAAGGCAGGTCGTGATGGCAGGATTTGCAGGCTTTATCGCGGGCGCGGTGTGCTGGCACGTGGTTGGATTCTGGAGCTTTGTCAAAGAGGCGGTGTTCTTCAGCCGCCCCGATGGGCCGGTTCAGATCGGGACGCGGACGGCGGGCGCGCCCGGCAAAGCGCAGAGCCGGCAATCCGGCGCTGCCGCGCCGGTGCTCGCCGTGACGAGTGAAAATTGTACGAACGCGGGCGTGAACCGGACGGACGGAGACGCGGCGATCGTGGGTTGCGAGGGCGCGGTGTCAATCAAGTTCCGTCCCGCGCGCGGCATCGGACGCGCCGACCGGGGGGATTTTGGTCCGTCACCGGTGCCGACGTTGGTCAGTTCTTCCTCGACGCCCGCTCCGCCAGCGCCCGCTCAGTCCGCAGTCGGGGGATGGTCAGCGCGGATCGTGGTCGATGGGCTGTCGAAGAAGTCCGACTAGAATCTTAACGGACCCGAAAATGAGGTAAGACGAACGCAGCAGGGCTGCGTTCTGCGGCGGCGACGCGGCTTGTGTTTGCGGACGGAGGTTGCATGCAGTTGGAGTTTTCGGCGGGGCAACGATGGACATACCGGGCGCCCGCCGGGTTCGAGGCATCTCGGATCGTGATCGGCGCCGTGGTCAGCTGCAGCGGCGATAAGAAGGTGGTATGCGCTGCGGTGGCAGGCGCGCCCAGGCGACTGCCGGACGGGCAGTTCGAAGCCGTCGTCATCCCATTTCTTCCATTCACGGAGGCGGCCTTTGCCGCGACGGTGCTCGCTTGCGACGGCGAGGACGCGCCGCCGCCGGAGTTTGCTCCCGCGCTGGAAGCGTGGGCAAAGGACGCGCGCGGATTGTCGATGTTCACGGTGCCGTTCGAGGGCAATCTCGATGTCATGATCGCCCGCCAGATGGAGAAAATCGTGGGGGCCGACGCTTAAGTTCTTCAAATCGAACGGTGATTAGAACTGCCTTAACCAAGCCGTGCGAAGCTCTAATTGGGCAAGAAGTCGGACCGATTTGAGGGAGTAGGTCATCGTGTTGTCGAGTTTTGTGGTTGCATTTAAAGAGCGCGTTATCGCGGTTTTTTCGTATCTTGGCGGGGCCAGAGATGTTGCCAGAGACCGACAGTCCTGGGCCGGACACGCAGCTGCAACCGCCGAAGCTGCGCAAGGTCCGGCTTTGTCGCCAAACGCGGAGGCTCGGGGGAGCGTTGCGGCTGATGCCTTGACGACCGGGACCAAGTTGACGCGTTCGCATCTTTTGCGGGCCAGGATGCGTTGCGCGGCCAAGTTGAATGGTCGCAAGGGGCGGCGCGGCAAGGCGTCGGCACGTATGCTCATCCGGACGGCCGCGCCGCGGCCCGTCGTAAAACTTGCCAAACCGGCACGCAAACGGGCGCCGGACCTGTACCCCGTCAAGCGCCGCAAACTCGTGGCCAAACGCGCAACAACGCGGATCGTTTTCGCCAAGCGGGTCAAGCCGACGGCAGTCATTTTGAAGTTCCAGCTGCGCGCGCCGGCAACCGTGCACAGGCTCAAGCGGGCGGCCTGATTTCATCGGCGCGACCCCATGGGCGCCAGCCCGCTGGAAAGTTGTTAAGCGGACATACGGTGGCGCTGGGCGCGCCACTCGGCAGGGGCAAATCCCACATAGCCGCGGCCGGTCCGGAACGGGCTAAGGTCCAGTAGCGTTGGGTTGACGCTCCATTGGCCTGCGAGGCGCATCACGTGTTCTTGCGTCGGATGCATCAATAGTTCACCGCCGGCATCACCGCGGCGGCCGCGCACACCACGCAACTCGAACAGTTTCAGGCCGAGTTGGCGTTCCTCCCGCGTGGTGCGACCACGGACCCAAACCACGCCCTCGTCGCTGACGCCAAAGGCGCGAACGAGCCGCCCCGCGCCACCTTTTGCCCAAGCAAACAGGTCGAGTTCGGGGTAGGAGGCGAAATATTGCACTTCCGGGAAGGCTTGCGAGAGGTGCAGCAGAAGCGGCGTGCATTTGTCTATAAAGGTGCGGCCGTGCGGGTGGGGCAGGCTCGAGCCGATAACGAAAATCCAGCCATTGACGGGCGGCGAGACAAACAGGCGGTTTTCGCCAAGCGAACGATCGTAAACCGTGCCGATGCCGGAACTCCAGTTCGAGGCGACGGGGTCCAACAGGCCGATCGCCTCGACAACGGCGTCGCAATTCTCGGTTTTGAGAGCAATCCACGCCATATCCGGGCCGAAGGCGCAGGGCTGGTCGGGTGCATCGTCGAAGACGACGCGCTGGTCGGCGACGCGGGGCCCTAGAACCACGGCTGCGATCGTGATGGTGGCGACGATGAAGAGGGCGATGATGGGGATCATAGGGCTCAGGCGTGAGGGCTCAGGCGTGGAGTGGAGTGGAACCGCGAGAAGATTAGCGGTTGGCTTGAGTCTCACGAAGCGCTGCTGCTCTCGTTGCTGGGGAAAACGTGTGCGATCTGTTGCGCACAACAAAAAAGGACCCGGAAAAACCGTGTCCTTTCCTAGTGCAAGGCCGGGAGACCTTTCGTGATCAGTAGGTGAACTTACCGATGAAGGCGAACTGGCCGTCGCACTGCAGCTGCGACTGGTGGCAGAAGTTGTTGCCAGTGGTGCCGCCCTTGTCGCTGACGTCGGTGTTCCAGTAGCGGAAGTCAAACGAGAACTTTTCGACGGCGAGGGTCACGCCGACGTTCCAGTAGGTGACGGTATCTGAACCGTTACCCAGACCAAACTTGCCCAGGATGGGGCTGCCGAGCGCAGCGTTGCCGACATCGCCGAACTGCTCGCCGATAGTGGCGCTGATGGTCGGGGTGAAGATGCTGACGGCCGGGAGTTCGTAGGCGGCGGTGCCTTCGAGGGTCCAGACTTCGCCCTGCTTGCCCTGATATTCCGGCGAGTAGTATGCGGTGCCGCCCAAGGTCAGCTTGTCGAGCTTAGGAATGAAAGCGCCGCTGACGCCAGCCTTGAACTCGACGTAGTCTTGGTTGGGGACCTGCGTGGTGATGGTCACCGAACCGTTGTCGTTGGCGCCGGGGTAGGCGTAGTAGATCACGCCGAGATCGAAGGTGGCGGGACCCCAAACCGGCTTGATACCGCCGTAGATGTCGAGTTCGGTGTGGACCTGCTTCGAGCCGTCGCCGTTCTTGCCGAAATCGATGTTCGAAGCCCACATGCCGAAGTAGGCGATACCGTAGCCCAGATCGATGCCGCCCTGGACCGAAGGATCTTCCTTGCGCTGGGCGTAGCCGCGGAACACGTAGTCGTTGGTGGCGCCAATGTTGAACGAGTACGTGAACTTGGGCGCTTCATCGGCAGCCACTGCGGGCGAGGCCAGGCCGGCGATGGCGGCCAACAGACCGAGTGACAATTTAATTTGCGAATTCATTCTTTAATTCCCCCAAAAGGTGGCTCTGCGACAATACTATTGCCGTGACGTAGAGTCGGCATGACGTCAAAAGGCCTGAAAGACCGCGCCGCAACAAGTCAAAAGCGCCGTGAAAACGTTGTATGGCGGGAGGTGTCACAAAGAGGCAACGTATTGGTTTTTGTGACCACCAATTGATCGTTTGGTGGTCGCTTTAGGGGCAGCCTGGAATTATAGGCCTGCATAATAAGTGTGCAATTGACTTAATATTGGGCGACGTCCGCCAACGGAAGATTTATTCCGCAGAATCAACAGTTGAAGCAGCATTGGTGGCGGTCGGTATTGGGTCTGGGTGGAGCGCTGTTGCGATCCTAGTGAATTGGAAGGGTGCTCCAGGTTGTTGCCTGGTCGCATCTTCTTCGTCGACGGGGAGCATCGCTTTGCAATGACGAACCTGTGTCCACTTCGGTTTGAAGATGCTCTACGACAAAGGCCACGCTCGCGCGGTTCATGCCAAAGGCCCATACTCCATGCCGAAACTGCCATCTGTGCGCTCGATCGCATTCATATCCGGCGCTGGGCGCCGCATCGGTCGGGCCATCGCGTTGCAGCTGGCGGACGCGGGCTACGACGTGGCCGTGCACTATCGTCATTCGCGGGCGGAAGCCTGCGAACTCGTAGCCGAGATCGAGGCCAAGGGGCGGCGGGCAAATGCATTCGCGGCAGATCTGGCGGACGCCGGTGACGTGGCGCGGCTGTTTCCGCAGGTTTGCGAGCAGCTGGGGCCGCCCACCTGCCTCGTCAACAACGCATCGGAATTCGCCGACGATACGATTGAGACGCTGACGGCGGAGACCTGGGCCCGGCACATGGATATCAATCTGCGCGCGCCGGTGTTTCTGGCGCAGGCGATGGTGCGGAGTTTGCCCGAGGGGGCACGGGGGAACGTTATCAACATCATCGACCAGCGGGTGCTGCGGCTGAGCCCCGAATTTTTCTCCTACACGATTTCCAAAGCCGGATTGTGGACCGCGACGCGGACGCTGGCGCAGGCGCTGGCGCCGCGGGTGAGAGTGAATGCGATTGGGCCAGGGCCCGTGTTGCAGTCGATCCACCAGAGTGCGGAGGATTTTGCCGCCGAGCAGAACGCAACGCTGCTGCGGCGGGGGTCCAACCCCGAGGAGATTGCGGCGGCCGTGCGGTTCATTCTGGATGCGCCGGCGCTCACCGGGCAGATGATCGCACTCGACGGCGGACAGCATCTGACTTGGGGCTGACTTTTTGACCCGGCATGACGCTGCTTTGCACATGACCGGACCCGCGCTCGGGGCCGTTCGAGGGCCATGCGGCGGGTGCTTGCCACAATTCGTCCCACCGCTGCCCTAACTCACGCCCCATTGCGCCGGTTTGGTCAATGGGACGTTGGCGGCAGGGGGCTAACCAGACATTAACGTTAAGCCCGTATGAAGAGTGTTCGCACCGCGGGGGCAGTCCGCATTGTTTCAGAGTGAAGGTGAGCCATGATTTTTCGTCGGATTGCTGCAGGGGCCGTGGCCGCCTTTGTGACGGCGGCAGGCGCGCATGCGGCGAGCGCTGTAGATTTGCCGGCCCTTAAAGCCTCCGGGTCCAACAAGGTTCTGGAATGTGCGACGCCAGGCCGGTTGATGGCCTTCTTGAAGGCGCGCAACGAGAAGCTGGACGGCAAATTCGATAGCGTCGCCGCCGACTATATGCGCCACGGCGAAGAGCTGGGCATGCGGTGGGACTACGCTTTCTTCCAGATGATCGTGGAGACCGGCAGCCTGAAATTCGGCGGCGACGTGCGGCCGTTGCAGAATAACTTCGCCGGGCTGGGTGCGACCGGCAATGGCGAACATGGAGAGAGTTTCAAGGACGTTTCAACCGGAGTGCGCGCGCATCTTGAGCATCTGTCGATGTATTCGGGCGAGAAAGTCGCCAATCCGGTCGCCGAGCGGACGCGCAAGGTGCAGGAATGGGGCGTGCTGACCGAATGGCAGAAGACCATCAAGGGCCCAATGACGTTTGCGCAGCTCGCCAAGAAGTGGGCGCCACCTGCGCGCAAGTATGGCGCGGACATCGAGCAGGTGGCCGAGAGCTTCATCGATGGACCGTGCAAGGCGGCCGATCCGCACCCTGAACTCGTCGCAGCCGTGCGTGCGGGCCAGAGACAAGCGCTGGCGGTGCTTGCTGCACCGGCTATTGCGCCGTCGGCCGCCGATCCAGCTCCGGCGACAGCCGCAGTCACGGCGCCGGCGCTGAAGGCTGCGCAGAACGACGACAAGATTTCAGGCACAGAGATTGCCAAGCGGGCGGTGGAGGAAGCGCGCGCGGAAGGTTCGGGCCAGCGGTCAGCGCTCGGCGCGGGAGCTGCGGCGAAGGCTGCCAATTCAACCGCTGCGACTACGGTCGCCAAGCCGGCGCCGTTCGTGCTGCTCAACCCTCCCAAGCCGGAGGCGGATGCGGCAGGACCCGAATTGCCGGCTGCGACCATGGTTGCCGCACCTGCGACAGCCAAGGGTGCAAAGCCAGTTGCGCCCGCCCAGGCGGCCGGCTGCAAGGTGTTCCAGGCGAGCTACGGCGGCACCAAGTCGGTGATCATCAAGGCCGTCTCAAGCGAAGCGACGGCTTACACGGTTCTGGACGTCAATGAGGGCGCGGAGACACGCGAGGCGGACGCCTACATCGCGGCGTATGCGCCGGGCGGTAAGCAGGTTGGCGAGTTCAAGTCGCAGACGCTGGCGCTCGATAAAGCGTTCGAGCTGTGCCCTGAAGGTTGATTTGCCATACGTTTTTTGCAGAAAGTCGAGTGCCATGCGTGGACGCGTTCTGCCGGTTTTGATTGCCTTACTTGGGTTTGCGACCAGCGGGGCTGCAGCAAAGGCGGGCGGGTTGCCGGAAATCCGCTCGTCGCCGGCCAATCCTGTGCCGTCGTGTGTTACGCCGGGCCGGCTGATGGCGTTCGTCGCCACGCGCAACCCGAAACTCGCGC
Source organism: Hyphomicrobium sp. (assembly GCA_025351425.1). GTDB lineage: Bacteria > Pseudomonadota > Alphaproteobacteria > Rhizobiales > Hyphomicrobiaceae > JANXVY01. The sequence goes on along the minus strand of JANXVY010000033.1, from coordinate 97,282 downwards.
CGAAATTCGGCACAATCGCGGAGAGCTACCGTGAACTCGGGACGAGCGTGCATGTGCGCTGGGATTATGCGTTCTTCCAGATGTTGCTTGAGACCAACTATCTGATGTTCAAGCGGGGCGACGGCAGTTCGGGCGACGTGGGACTTGCGCAGAATAATTTTGCGGGCATCGGTGCAACGGGCGGCGGCGTGCCTGGGGACCGGTATGGGGATGTGCGCACGGGCGTGCTCGCGCATGTGCAGCATCTGGTGGCGTATTCCGGCGAGCGGGTCGACCGCCCCGTTGCGCAGCGGACGCGCGAATATCAAGGCGACATCATCGAGATTTCACGCAAGCTCGGGCGTCCGGTGACGTTTGCGGACCTGTCCCGCAGGTGGGCGGTGGACCGAGCTTATGCAACCAACATCGAGACGATCGCGGGCCTTTATCGCAAGGGCGCGTGTACGCGGCAGCCTACTCAAGTGACGATGAACGATGTGCGGCCGCGGGCAGGTCTGGCACCGCCGAGCAAGCTGGGTGCAGGCGGGCTGAGCGAACCGCCGGTGCTGGCCGAACGCAAACCGCTGGTACGCACCGTATGGCAGCGCGGTGACCCCATACCTTCCGTGCCGCTGGCGGTCGAGCCACGGCGCGTGCCGGCGCCAGCTGTTGTATCCGCGACGGACGCGTCGCCAATTACAGCGGCACCCGCACCGCGTCCCGTGGCGGAGCATGAGAACGCACCCGCGCCGGTGGCGGCGGGGGTTGCGCGGTTTGCCGCGGTGGCTCAGGCAGGGTTAGGCCGGGCCACACCTGACGGCCGGGCCAACTGTCGGATCTATTCGGCGAGCTATGGTGGCGAAGCGGCTGTGCTCATTCGGCATCAGGTGGGCGACGAAACGCGGCTGACGACGGTGGTGCTTGAAGAAGATCAGCGCCAGGCGATGACCGAGAGTTTCCTCGCCGCACATGCGCCGGGGGGCGAGATTGTCGGGCATTTCCCGTCGCGCACGGCGGCGGGGACGGTGGCGCGGGCGTTGTGTCCGGCAAACCCCACGCAGGCGTCCGCGACGGATTGAGCCGCGTTAAGCGTTGTGAGTGGCGTTGGACCAACGTATGAGGAGGCGATCAGACTGATCGGCTCGTATGCAGCGTTGCTGAACTTCGCTCAACAGGACGCAGACGCTCGATGAAGACTTCCACGTTCAAGACCAGCTTGCTCAAGACCTTGATCACCGCGTGCCTAGTGTCCTTGACGGGCGTTGGCGGCGCGCGCGCCGAAAGCCTGTTCTACGATATGAAGGTCGGCGGGCTGTATCACGACGTGCCAGGGCTTTGGAGCGGATTCCAGCTCGAGAAGAAGTCCCTCGATATCAACATCGAAGCGCAATTGTCCCCGTCGATGCAGGTGTGGTTCTTCACGATGCGGCCGGCGTTCGGCGCCACCATCAATACCGAAGGCCTGACGAGCCACGCCTACGCAGATGCGCGCTTGAGCTACGAATGGCCGTCGGGCGTCTTTTTCGGCTTCGGCGTGGGGGCTGCAATCCACGACGGGCACATCGGCATCGACGATCCGTATCGCAAGGCGATGGGGTCGCGCGTGCTGTTTCATGCGCCGCTGGAACTGGGCTACCGGTTCGACGCGCACAACTCGATTTCGGGCTATTTCGAACACATCTCCAACGGCTATACGCAGCGCTACAACGAGGGGATGGACCGGGCCGGCATCCGCTACGGCTACAGGTTCTGACCGCAAATAAAGCCGCGCTGCCTACGGCGACAAGCTTTCACGTATTCTCAATGTATTTGCCCTAAGCAAGAACGCAGTACTGCGTTCGGGTGGGGTTGGCCGCGATTGATTGCGGCCTATACGCGGTGATCTTCAAATGCCGGTTCGGGTTGTGTCGCGCTCCTTAAGCGTTGCGTTGGCGTGCGTCCTGACAGCACTTTCTCATTGGGCGCCGTTTGCGCCGGCGGCTTGCGCGAACGAGGTCATTCACGAGTGGAAATTCGGCGTGCTGTCCCACGACATGCCGGGAATGTGGGCGGGCTATCGCCGCGAAACCGTCTCGGCCGATATCAATATCGAAGCCCAGTTGAAGCCCGCGCTGTATGTGGGCATCGGGAGCGTGCGGCCAGCGCTCGGCGGCACGATCAATACGGCCGGGCAGACCAGCCACCTCTATGCCGATGCACGTTGGACGTACGAGGCGCCCTCGGGGGTGTTCGTATCGTTGGGGCTGGGGGCAGCACTCCACGACGGACATACGAATACGAGCGATCCAAACCGCAAGGCCCTGGGGACGCACGGGCTGTTTCACATCCCGGCGGAGGTCGGCTACCGGTTTGCCGGCCACCATTCGATCTCGGCTTATTTCGAGCATACCTCGAACGCGAACTCGCAGACCTTCAACGAGGGGATCGACCGGCTGGGCGTCAGGTATGGGTATCTGTTCTGAACACAGCATTCTGCGCGAGGGTTGAGCAGGCTGCCTGAGGATTGGGCGGGTGGCGGCGCGGCGGCGTGGGGGCTGTTTGCAAGTAGTTGATGGCGCTTGCAGAATGAACAGGTGTTGCGATGGCATGGGGCTTGCGGTTCCGGGTTGGATAACAACACCGGGCAAGGAGCCAATATGCGGCGCGAGCAGCTAACCGAGAAGATTCTCGACATCAAGCGCGACAAGGGCTGGACGTGGAAGCAGATCTGCGAGGAGATCGGCGGAATGGCGCCGACGCTGATCGTGGGGGCTCTGCTTGGGCAAATGAAACTCGTCAAGCCGCTGGCCAGGAAGGCAGCCGCGCTATTTGCGCTCAGCCCGGCGGAAGAGGCCATGCTAAATGAAGTGCCCTATCGCGGCACCGGCACGCCGATGCCGCCAACCGATCCGCTGCTGTACCGGTTTTATGAAATGGTGATGGTCAACGGGCCGGCGTGGAAGGCGCTGATAGAGGAGGAGTTCGGCGACGGGATCATGTCGGCGATCGACTTCGATTTCGACTTCCAACGCGAGGCCAACCCCAAGGGCGACCGCGTCAGAATCTCGATGAGCGGCAAGTTCCTGCCCTACCGGTATTACGGCGCCGAACAGGGCATTCCCGAGTACGGGTTCAAGGAGAAGGATTGAGTTGGGCCATTTCGCCCTCTCAGGCGTTCATGTGGATCAGGCTGCATGCAGGCTTTCGCCGGTGTAGTTTCAAGGTGCGCTCCGTTCGACCGGGACCACGGTATCGCCAGGAACGGAGAACCAGATGAGACTGCGGGTGGGTTATCAGATCGGCTACGAGTTTCCCCAGCCGACGCCGATCATCCTGATGTTGAACGTTCACTACACGCGGGTGTGCGACCTCGAAACGCCCGATCACGCGGTGGTCTATCCGCCCGTCGTCATGTCTGGTTACCGGGACACATACGGCAACTGGTGCAGCCGGTTTCTGGCTCCGGCGGGTGGGCTGCAAATTTCGGCGAGCGCCATCATCCGGGACAGCGGGCTGCGCGACCCTGTGGCCGCGGATGCCCAACAGGTGCGAGTCGAGGAACTGCCGCAGGAAGTGCTCGTGTTCCTGCTCGCCAGCCGCTTCTGCGACAGCGACCGGATGCTGGATCTGGCCTGGACGCTGTTTGGAAAAACCGAGCCGGGGTGGGCGCGCGTGCGCGCGGTGTGCGATTTCGTCCATAACCACATCGCGTTCGGCTATGAGCACGCCCGCGTCACGCGGACGGCATCGGAAGGCTATGAAGAACGGCGCGGGGTGTGCCGGGATTACGCGCATCTTGCGGTGGCGTTCTGCCGGGCATTGAACATTCCCGCGCGCTATTGCACCGGGTATCTGGGCGATGTGGGACTACCGCCGCCCTACCCGCCTGGCGATTTCGCGGCGTGGTTCGAAGCGTATCTTGGCGGCCGGTGGCACACGTTCGATCCGCGCAACAACGTGCCGCGGGCAAGCCGGGTGCTGATCGCGCAAGGACGGGACGCCGCCGACGTCGCGATTACCACGACGTTTGGTGACAATACGCTCAAAAGTTTCCGGGTCTGGGCCGACGAGGTTTAAGGGCCGAGCCCGAGACTTACTCGGCGTCGAAGGGTTCGGTGCCTTTGGGGGTGCCGTCGGCTGCGAAGGTGAGCTTTTCGACCTTTGCTTCAGCCTGCTTCAGCAGGCGGTCGCAGTGGTCCTTGAGCGCTTCGCCGCGCTCGTAGATGCTGATGCTTTCTTCAAGCTCGACGTCGCCGCGCTCCAGGCGCGAGACGATCGATTCCAATTCCTTCAAGCCGCGCTCGAAGCTCATGTCGCGGATGTCGGCGTGGATTTTGGCGGGTGCTTTGTTCATCGTGTCCATATCCGTATTTCCTCGACCTTCACCCCTAACCTCTCCCCGCAAGGTGGAGGGGACCAGTGGGTTTGGCGGCTTTTATCGTCAGCCCAGCATCCGAGACGCTTGTTGCGATGCCACCCGCGGACGGCTGCAGCCTTTCCCCAAGGGGAGAGGTGATGGTCAGGCCTCCATCAGGCCTTTGAGGTGGACGACGACGGAGCGGGCGAGGGCGGTCAGATCGTACCCGCCCTCTAGCATGGAAACGATTCGGCCGTTGCAGTGGCGACGGGCGACCTCGGTCAATTCTTCCGTCACCCACAGATAGTCACTTTCGACAAGCTGGAGGCTCGCCAAGGGATCGTCGCGGTGGGCGTCGAAACCGGCGGAAATGATCAGCAGGTCGGGGCTGAAATCGTGCAGCGCCGGCAGGATGCGGGTCTGGAAGGCTTCCTTGAATTTTTCGCCGCCGTCCCCCGCGCGCAGCGGCGCGTTACAGATGTTGCCCACGCCGGTTTCATGGAGGGAACCGGTGCCGGGATAGAGCGGCATCTGGTGGGTTGAGGCGTAGAACAGCGACTTGTCCGAGAAGAAGATGTCTTGCGTGCCGTTGCCGTGGTGGACATCGAAATCGACGACGGCCAGCCGTTCTGCGCCGTATTTCTTGCGGGCATAGTGGGCGGCGATGGCCGCGCTATTGAAGAAGCAGAAACCCATGGCGCGCTCGGCCTCGGCGTGGTGGCCCGGCGGGCGGACCTGGCAGAACGCATTCTTGATGCCGGAATTGGCGTCCATCACCTTGTCGACGGCTTCCATACCGGCGCCGACCGCGCGCATGACGGCTTCCCAGGTGCCGGCCGACATGATGGTGTCGCCATCGACGTAGATCGGATGTTCCTGGGCCTGGGCACGGGACGCCTTGATGTGCGCCAGATGTTGCGCCGGATGGGCGAGCAGGATCGCTTCCTCGGCGTCGGCCCGGATGGGGGCTTCGGCGCGGACGAGCGAATTGAAGAACTCATGCGTCAGCACGCGGTCGATGGCGCGCATGCGGTCGGGGCGTTCGGGGTGGCCGGCGCCGGTGTCGTGGGCGACGAAGCTCGGATGGGTCAGCAGCAGGGTGGTCATGGAGGGCTTAGTCCGGCGCGAGGATTCGGGACTTTGATGGTAGCCTGTATCGGCTGCAGAAACCAAGTGTTGCGTGGGACTGGCGCTCGTTGCGCTTGAACAAAGTCTTCACGAGCCAGACGAGCAGCAGCGGCAGCAGGAGGATGTCGACCGGAACGGCAATGGTGCGGAAGAGGCCGCGGCAGATCCTGTGGCCGATTTCGCCGAACAGAGGGATGGGGCCGATCATGCACGACATCTGGCCGCCCTCGACGCCGAACGCCATGCCGGTCATCAGCGCGAGGCTGATCACCGCAATGACGACGCCTACGGATTGGGTCAGCTTTTCGGGCATTTTCAGCGCCTCAAGGACGCAGCCGAGGGCTGCCGCCAGGAGGAACGTGCCCAGGAGGGCGAACATCCAGCCGGGGACGTGCGGGTTGGGGCGCATGCGCTCCATGGTGGCGTAGCCCAGGCCTTTGGGCCAGGAGGGCGATGCCGAAGGGGCAAGGACGGCTGCCATCAGGGCGAGGAAGGCGGGGCTCGGCGGAACTTGTGCGTTTTCGCCGTCGCGGCGATGGCTGCCGTGACCGTTGTCGCGTCTGTCGTCGTGGCCGTACGGGTCGCTGCCGATGTCGTTGCCTTGGTCCATGGCGGGCAATTTAGGGCTGCGCCGTCGACGATCAGTTAATGGGCGCGGCGCGCGTGCGGCTGCGGCTGAGACGGCGGATCAGGCTGGTTAACAGCGCCGGAAGGCCTACAAGCGGCAGGAAGATCAGGGCGAAGGCTGCGGCGCGGACTGTATGGGCCAGGACAAAGCCGCGGAAGCTGGCGTAGTCGGCGCGGGCTTCCAACGGCCACAGTTTGCGCCACCAGAGGGACGCGGTGGGCAGAGCCAGCAGGCCGAGCGCGAGGCTGGCCAGATAGACCGCCTGGAGCGTGGACGGGATACCGGGGATGAGGCGGGCTTCAAGTTCGCGGCGGCGGGCGTCCGGCACGAGGCTCGCGTGGATGGCGACGAGGGACACGTTGCCGGTCAGCTGGCCAGCGATTTGGCCGGTGACGGCGTCGGCTGCCTGCTTGATCCAGCCGGTCGAAAGTTCGCGGCTGTCGCTGTCCTGGCGTGCGGTGAGGGTCACACGGCTGCCGGAGGCGGGGCTGGCTGAGACGATGAGCGGCGCGCCACGGCTTTTCGCCAACGCGTTGAAGAAGTCGGCGAGATTGGCGTGTTTGGCCGCCTGGTCAAGGCCGGAAACTTGCGTGCGTTGCCAGAGCCAATTTTGGCCGCCGGGTTGCTGGGGCGGATTGGCGTGCAGCACGATCAGGTCGACGTCCGCCGCGGCGGCGGCCTCCGTGAGGGTTACGAAGGGGACGGTGCGATCGGGGCCGGAGGTGGGGGCGATGGTCAGGTTGGCGCCGTCGAGCCGGGCGGTCAGGATTGCGGTCTGGCGGGGGATCGAGCCGAGCGCTTCGGGGATGCGGGCGGGGTCGACGGGATCAATGGCGGGGCCGCCCTGCGCTGCATCGAATTTTGGCGACGCGGGTAGGGTCGATTGCGCGCCGGGTGTTGCGGCCAGCAGGCGCAGTCGGCTTTGATCCAGGGGGCGGCGCAGTTGGGCCAGGGTTTCGGCAAAGGCGTCGCGATCTTGCGCGGGAATCGTCAGATAGGGGCGATAGTCGATGGTGCGCCCGTTCGAGGTGGCGTTGCGGAGCGGAAATTGCTCGTCGCCGATAACCACGCTGTATTTGGCAGCGGGCATGGTTTTCAGGGCGTCAGGGCCGGCGAACAGGCTTTCCTCTGACAGCAGGATATGACTGAAGGTCAGGCGGTTGGGGATCAAAACCGTGGGCGCGCGTTTCAGTTCGTCGGGCGTGCCCGCGGTGTACGTTTCGCCGGCACGGTTGGCGAACTGCCAGTGGCCTTCTGGCGTGATGTGGGCGGCGACTGCTTCATCCTGATCGGAGATCGCGCGCAGGGCCAAGACGGCGCTGGCCAGCGGGTTTCGCGCCGGGTCATGGCTTGGCCAGACAAGCCAGGCGGACACGCCGGCTGATTGACTTGGTGACGCGGTGAGGGCGAGCATGAGCACGAGCGCGGCGATCCTCGAGCGGCTAGCGGGACGGCGCGGCATGGACGGACTTTCCTCGCGGTTGATTTCGGACCATTGTACGCCGCTTGCCGCGGCAGCGCCAACGCGGGGAGATTTCAAGTATTGCGCCTTGGCTATTGGCTGGACCGCTGGTCGATCCACTTGAATACCCCTTATCGTTTTGCCCACCCCTTTTCCCTCCGCGCACGAGCGGGCGGTGAAAAGACTGACCACCCTAAGTCACGCGAGTTGAGATGCCAATTGTTGCTGCGAGTACCGATAATATTGAACGTGCAGGAGAGAGCCTCCGGGCGGGCGGGCTCGTCGCCATGCCGACCGAAACGGTCTACGGGCTGGCGGGGGATGCGACCGATGGGCTGGCAGTGGCAGCAATCTATGCGGCCAAGGGGCGGCCGCGGTTCAATCCACTGATCGTGCACGTGGCGTCGGTAGCGCAGGCGGCGGCGATCGGCGAACTGACACCGCTGGCGGAGCGGTTGGCTCGGGCGTTCTGGCCCGGGCCGCTGACGCTCGTGTTGCAATTGCGGCCCGGATGCGGCATTGCCGATCTGGTGACGGCGGGGCTCGATACGGTCGCGATCCGGGTGCCGGGGCACGAGATTGCGCGGGCGCTGATCGAGGCGGCGGGGCGGCCGCTTGCTGCGCCATCCGCCAACAAGTCGGGACGGATCAGCCCGACGAGGCCCGAGCACGTCGCCGCGGACTTCGGCGATGAGCTGCCCATGATCCTGGACGGCGGGCCTTGCGGTCACGGGCTCGAGTCGACGATTATCGCCTGCCAAACAGCGCCCCCAAGCAAAGATGCTTCGGGCGAGGGGCTGGTGCTGCTGCGGCCGGGGGCGATTGCGGTCGAGCAGATCGAGGCTGCGTGCGGGCATCGGGTGATGCGGGCGGCGGTCGATCCGGATGCACCCACGTCGCCGGGGCAGTTGCTGAGCCACTATGCGCCGCGGGCCTTGGTGCGGCTCAATGCGGTGGACCTGATGCCGGGGGAAGCGCTGTTGGCGTTTGGAGCCAACGTGCCGCCTGCGGACGGGGCGGTGATCAATCTGAGCAAGACGGGCGATCTCAGGGAGGCGGCGAAAGGACTGTTCGCGGCGCTGCGGGCGCTGGATGCGAGCGGGGCCGGTACGATTGCCGTGATGCCGATCCCCGATCACGGGCTCGGAGAGGCGATCAACGACCGGTTGGTGCGGGCGGCGGCTGCCCGGTAGGGCGCAGTTATTTGCGGGTCATGCGGTTGGGCCAGAAGCGGTGGTCGATCTTCGCCATGCAGGCACGCCATTTCGTCGTGCAGCGCGTGCAGGAGGGGGCGGTGCTGAGCGGGCGGACGTTGCCCAGGCAGGCGGGGATTTCGTTGTGGCAGTCGATGCAGGCGGCCGTCCAATTGGCGCAGGCCGCGGGCTTGTCGGGCGCGTTGTTCCACTGCTCGCACAGATGGCCGCCGTATTTGAAGCAATAGGACGGCTTGCCGATATGACAGCGGTAGCCCTCCTCGGCGTGGGCTGCGGCGGGGAGGGCGCAGAGAGCGATCAGGATGAGTGCGAGGATCGGTTTCATTCCGCGTGTCCTGTGTGAACATTGCGATCTTGGCTGGCCAAGCAAGCAGGCTAATGCCTTCCGGCGCGGGATTTCACGAAACCAGCCAAATGAGCCGCGTCCAGTTCGCCGCGTTTGACCGCAGCGCGAACGGCGCAACCGGGTTCATTTTCATGCCGGCAATTTCGAAATCGGCACTGAGTGGCAAGCGTATCGATATCGTCGAAACCGGCTTCGACCGGATCTGCAGAAATCCAGGCCTCCAGCCCTCGCACGCCGGGAGTATCGATGATCGAGCCACCGTCCGGCCGGATGAAGAGTTGACGATGCGTCGTTGTGTGGCGGCCGCGATCACCGTGGGATCTGACGGTCTGGGTCAACTGGACGGTGTGTCCAAGCCAACGGTTGATCAGGGTTGACTTGCCAACGCCCGACGACCCGACCAGGACAATGGTGCGATCTGGATGAAAATACGGCTCGAGGTCTGCAATTGCGGCGCCACCGCGTGCGCTGATGAAGTGAAGTGGGACGCCGGGAGCGACGCTGGAAATCTGCTGTGTCACTTCTGGGATGTCGCGTGACACGTCGGATTTGTTGGCGACGATAACCGGCGTGGCGCCGCTGCCCTGAACCAGTTCGAGAAAGCGCTGCAGGCGCGCCAAGTTGAAGTCGCCATCCAACCCCATCACGATAAATGCAACATCGACATTCGAGGCCAGCAGCTGCGGGCGCTTCTCACCGGAAGCCTTGCGGATCAGCGCACTCGTGCGCGTCAATACGCCCTCGATACTGGCTGGCCCGTCGACGGAGTTGCTCCGCAATGCCACGAAGTCACCGACGCCTGGCAGATCCGAGCGCTGCATCGCAAGGTTCCGGAGGGCGCCAGTCACCTCCGCCGCGACCTCACCGTCGCTCGTTGCAACCTGATAGTGCGTGCGATGCTCGGCAACAACTCTGCCCGGCAGAAGACCTCGACTGGAATACTTTGCAAATTCCTCTTGCCGGCGTTCAGTCCATCCTAATGCTGCAGCAGGCATGTTTGGGCTCTCGGATGCCGGTCTGAGTTGGCCCGGTGCGCTGCATTTTATACCGGTCACCGCTCGCCGTCCCCTGCCAATGCACCGACGGCCAAACCTAACGGCGTCCGATCCGGTGTCCACGACGATCCGTCGTGGAACCCTGCTGGCGAGAACCAAGTAGTGCCTGATGTATCGGGCCAGGACAACCCCGTGTTCGCTTGTAAGCTGATCGTCGAGGAAGCGAGCGGTAGGAAGTGGTTATGTCGTCGCGGTAGGGAAGGCCAAAGGGCTCGCCCTTTGGAAACCCTGATTGAAAATGACTTTTGGCTTGGTCCCCTCTGTTCGACCGGGCTGATGCCTGAGCCCCCTCGACTGCACTTTGGCGAGACGGCTCTGGGACTGGAAGGCCGGGGTACGTTCTGGTTGGGTTGGGCCTAGCAGCCCATCAGGGGCCGTGAGTTGCACTGCGTGCGTAAGGCTATCGCCCTGCAACCCATTCGAGGGCGCCCCCTCGAACTCCCGCTTGTCTATCAGCACGACTTTTGGGGCGGGTTCGAATTCGCGCCGGGGAATGGTACAAGCGGGGCTCAACTCATCCAGAAGGCCCGTAGTTTCATGCCCGACGCTTCGACTGCGCTTGTTGCACCGTCAGCCGCCGTTTTGGCGCGGTTTGCGGCCATCGTGGGACCTGGGGGCGCGATTACCGATCCGGCCGATCAGGCGCCGTATCTCAAAGAATGGCGCGACCTGTATACCGGGCGGACGCCGATGGTGCTGCGACCCAGGACGACGGCGGAGGTTTCGGCGATCCTGGCGCTGGCGCATGAGGCGCGCGTGGCCATCGTGCCCCAGGGCGGGAATACGGGGCTGGTCGGCGGGCAGATCCCGTTCGAGGCGGGGACCGAGATCGTGCTGTCGCTGTCGCGCATGAACCGGGTGCGGCATGTGGAGCCGTCGGGCACGCATATAATCGTGGAAGCGGGCGTGACGCTGCTGGCGGCGCAAGAGGCGGCGAGCCGGGCGGGGCGGCTGTTTCCATTGAGCCTTGCCTCCGAGGGGAGCTGCCAGATCGGAGGCGTGCTGGCGTCGAACGCGGGGGGGGTCAACGTGCTGGCGTATGGCAACGCGCGGGCGCTCGCGCTGGGGCTGGAGGTCGTGCTGGCGGACGGGCGCGTGATCGAGGGCTTGCGCGCGCTGAAGAAGGACAACACGGGCTACGATCTGCGCGATCTGTTCGTCGGTTCGGAGGGTACGCTCGGCGTCATCACGGCGGCGTCGCTCAAGCTGTTCCCGCAGCCTGCCGAGAAGGCGACGGCGTTCGTGGCGCTCGCGGAAATCGGGCAGGTGGCGGAGCTGTTTGCGCGGGCGGAGAAGGCGGCCGGCGGCAGCCTGACGGCGTTCGAATTTCTCGACGATACCGGGCTTTCCATGGTGCTCGACCATGTGGCGGATACGCGGTCCCCGTTCACGGATCGCGCACCCTGGTATGTGCTGATGGAGCTATCGGGCGCGCGCGCGGACGGGGCGATGGCTGCCGTACTGGAAAGCGTGCTGGAGAAGGCGGCGGAGGACGGCGTCATTACGGATGCCGTGGTGGCGGCGACGCTGACCCAGGCGCAGGCGCTGTGGAAGTTGCGGGAGACGCTGTCGGAGGCGCAGAAGCCGGCCGGCGGCAGCATCAAGCACGATATCTCGGTGCCGGTGGCGCTGATCCCGCGGTTCATCACGGAAGCCGCGCCACTGGTCGAGAAGGTGTGTCCCGGTGCGCGGCCGGTGCCGTTCGGGCACTTCGGCGACGGCAACGTGCACTACAACGTGAGCCAGCCCATCGGTATGGACCGGGCGCAGTACATCGCCGGTTGGCATGCGATGTCGGACGAGGTGCATGGGCTGGTGGTACGGCTCAACGGGTCGATTTCGGCGGAGCACGGGATCGGGCGGTTGAAGCGGGACGATCTCGCGGCGGTCAAATCGGCCGTGGAAATGGACGTGATGCGCGCGATAAAGGCCGCGCTCGATCCGCGCGGCGTGCTCAATCCGGGGAAGGTCGTGTGACGGGTTATTGTGAACGGCGGGTGAACAGAGTCATCAGGCCTTGCAGGGAGAAAAATCCGGGCTGCGGGGCGGGGGGCGCGTCGGGCTCTGCTGCTTCGTTACGGTCTGCCGTGTAGGGGATTTCGAAGACAACGCCAGCGAGCCCCCGGTCGCGGTGGATTACCTGGCAGGGGGTCTGGAAGTCGTCGAACCTGAGGTGAAAACGCCCCGGCAGATACTCGCGGCTGTCGAACGTCAGCAGAGCACCTTCGCGGGACAGATTGCGGACCTCACACGCGATGGGCGGGCGCAATGGGGGCTCGATCGAACCGGCGATAGCCAGTTCGCGGCGTCCAAATTGGCGGCGCTCCATCATCGCATTCACCTTCAGAAACGTGCATGACCTTCAACATAACGAATGGAAACGAGTTATCCTTCAATTTTCCGGATAACTATATGAAAGTAAATGCACTTAACCCGTTTTTTGGTGTGCCATTGCGGGACTATGTGTGGCCTCACACGCTATGGCGCTCCGGCCAGTGCGGCCAACCGTGGCCGGGGGTGCTTGCGCACCGAAGCGGCTTGGCCGCTTGGAGTGAGCTGGTGGTGCCTTCACGCGCCGAAGCGGGACGTGATGGCTTTCTTGAACCGGCTTGGCTTGCACAACCCGGTTGGGCTGCGTTAACCATTATGGTTTTTCCCAAGCCTTTTCATGCTCTTGCGTGCACAACACGGATTGGCTTGCAGGGAAAAAGGCGTGGCAGGACCGGGGGTTGAGGCCTGAGTTGTCTCTACGAGAAAGTTGTGTTTAGAATTCATATTCTTGCCTAGGTTGAAACATGCGAGTCAGGCACGCTGACCGCTATGCGTAGTTTTATTTCTATTCGTGTGGCCCGCAGGCCGGTGGCGCGTGCGCCGTCCTCAGCGGTTCTTATCGTGGTTGCGGTGACGGCAGCCGGATCGTCCGCTTTGGCGCGGCGGATTGCCGTCATCCCTCCCGACGGAGTCGTCTCGGGGGCGGCCCATGTCGTCGACGGCGATACGATCGACGTCGCCGGGACCCGAATCCGGCTCGAAGGGATCGACGCGCCGGAAGCGGGCCAGACGTGCCAGAGCGCGCGGGGGGAACCGTGGGACTGCGGGACGGAGGCGACGCGGCTCATGGTTCGGCTCACCCAGGGGCGGCGGGTAGATTGCCGCAGCGGGGGGCTCGACAAATACGGCCGTCTGCTCGCGACATGCTTTGTGGACCAGCTCGATATCAACGCCGAGATGGTGCGGCGCGGGCTCGCGTGGGCGTTCGTGCGCTATTCGCGGGTGTATGTGAACGAAGAGGCGGCCGCGCGGACGACGTTGGTGGGCATCTGGCAGGGGGCCGCGATGCCCGCTTGGCAGTACCGCGCGCAAGCCTGGGCGGCCGTTGAGCCGCAAGCGCCGGCCGGGTGTGCAATCAAGGGAAACGTGTCGCGCGGCGGGCTGATCTATCACATGCCGTGGAGCCCCTGGTATCAAAAGGTCGCCATGCGCGACGACAAGGGGACGCGGTGGTTCTGCTCGGAGGCCGAGGCGCAGGCGGCGGGATGGCGGCCGGCGTTCGGCCGGTGAACTGGCCGTTTACGGTTTCTTGCGCCGATTGAGGGTGGCTTCGCGATCCAATAGCGCCCGTTTGCGGGCCACGCCCCAGCGATAACCCGAAAGTGCGCCGTCGCTCTTGACGATGCGGTGGCAGGGTATGGCGACGGCAATTGCGTTGGCTGCGCATGCGCCTGCGACAGCGCGGACGGCTCCGGGGCGGCCGATGCGGTCGGCGAGGCTGGCATAGCTGAGGGTTTGGCCGGGTGGGATTTCACGCAATGCCTGCCAGACTTTATGCTGGAAAACGGTGCCGCGGATATCGAGGGGCAAGCCGAGGCCGGTTGCGGGCGCTTCGACGAAGGCGATGACTTCGGCAGTCGTGCGTTCGAACCCTAGGTCGCCGCGTGCAATAGTGGCGTTGGGGAAGCGGGCTGAGAGATCGGCTACGAGTTCAGCTGCGTCGTCGCCGAGCAGGATCGCGCAGATGCCTATCGCAGTGGCTGCGACGAGAATTTGGCCAAGGAAGCATTCGCCGACAGTATAGGCGATGGCGGCGTCCGTGCCGCCGCTGGAAAACTTCGCCGGTATCATGCCGAGGGTACTGCCGGCTTCGGCGTAGAAGCGGCCGCTGGAATTGAAGCCGGCGTCGAAAATAGTGCGGGTCACAGAGGGGCTTCCCGGCAGTAGTTCGCGCATGCGCTGACGGCGGCAGGCCAGCGCGTATGTTTTGGGCGTCAGGCCGGTGATCGCTTTGAAGATGCGATGGAAATGATGCGGGCTCAAGGTGGCTGCGGCGGCGAGTTGGGCGAGGCTTGGAGCCTCCGTCGCAGTTTCGATGGAGCGGCAGGCGTGCGCGACGGCGCTGCTGTGGCGGGCGGCAAGCGAGGGAGCATCGGGTTTGCAGCGCTTGCAGGGACGGAAACCCGCGGCTTTAGCCGCGGCGCAGGAGGTGTGGAAGGCGACGTTTTTTCGGTTGGCGCGACGGGCAGCGCAGGAGGGTCGGCAATAAACGCCGGTTGATGCAACCGAATAGTAGAAGTCGCCGTCGCGGGAGGCGTCGCGGGCCAAGACGGCGGCCCAACAGGCGTCCGGGTCGAGGCTGGTTTGGGGTGCGCGACGCATCGATTTTTCGGGGGCGGCGCCGGGTGGCGTGTGCGACATGGGTGACTTCCAAGGATGAGGCCGCTGGCGGCGGACTTCAAACTGCATGACACCATCATGCACGGGGCGGTCTGCGAGCACACTCCGTTTCTTGCGGTCGAATTGATAAGATGCTCTGTGTTCGACTCGATACTTGGTCCAGTGCAGCCGATAGCGGCCGATGCGAGGTAAGGCGAGGGTGGAGATGAGGTCAACGTTCAAATCGAGGTTGCGGATTCTAGCTTTTGCGCTGGCGATGGGCGTGCTGGCAGGTCCGGTCACGTGCATGGCCGAACCGGCGGCGGGGAACCTTCCGCCGGCGGCAATCAAGGCCGCGGGGTTCGATCCCGCGCTGTTGGCGCCGGTCGATGGAATAAGCGTGCGCGAGTATGCGCACATCGTGTTCGATCTGTTCGCGCGTGACGACCAGGGCGAGGCCGCAATTCTCGCCGAGCACAAGGTCACGAAGGCCCAATTCGATCATGCGAACGAGGCAATGATCTCGCGGATGAAGGATGACAAGACGTTCAAGTTCATCGAACTTTATGGCGCGTATTACATCGAGACCGCGCCGGGGCCATTTGCGGCGTACGCCAAGGATATTTCCAATTCGGTGCTGAACGGCGTGGCGCTGCGAGAGCCCGAGCCGATGAAATGGGAAGCCTATATGAAGATCGTGGGGTTCTATGCGCGCAAGGCGCCGTTTGCGAAGGACACCAAGCGGGCGTCGTATGACGAAATCTTAGGGGATCAGGGCATGAACTTTATCGATTTCCAGGTGCTGGGGGCGTGGTTCAGCCGCCGCGTGGCGCTGGGGTCTGCGAATTGATGGTGCGGGGGCGCGCAGGTGCGATGGCGGCGGCGTGCATTGTGCTCGCTACGGGGGCGGCAGCGCAGAAGCCCTATACGGGCCCTGAAACGGAGGGCGATGCGGCGCTGTTTGGAAGCTGGAGCTTCGAGGTGACGTCGCTCGCCCGCGGGGAGAGTGGCATCGGTCCGGTCACCAACAGCGTGAGCGCGTGCCTGAAGCTCGGGGCCAAGCCCGCGGACCTGCCTCTGATGGCGCAGCCGTTGCAGGGACGGTGCGCGATGCAGCGGCTGGAGCTAAAGGCCGCGTATGTCAGCATGGTGATGCTGTGCGAGGATTTCGAGCGCCGGACCTCGTTGATGCTTCATCTGGAACCGCGCAAGGACGGCGCATATGCGGGGCGGTATTCTTACACGATGACGCTGGATGACGACGGGTCGGGGACGATGTCGGCGGACGCCGATGTGGTCGCGCGGCGGACGGGCGGGTGCTGAGCCATGAAACGCCTACATACGGCGATGGCGGCTGTTTTTGCGGCGGCGATGACGGGCTTGGGTGGTGGAGCGGTCGTTGAAGCGGGGAGCTTCGGCCTGCCGGCTGGCACGTGGGAGGTGACGTGGCTGGAGCCGCGGCTGGTGCCGCAGTCGAAGGCGTTCAAGACGAGTTTCGTGCGCTGTTATTCGGCGGCAGAGGCGGCGCGCGGGTCCAACCCGGTCATGCCGGCGGTGCAAGAGGCCAAGTGCAATACGAAGCTCACCTCGATTGGCGGGGACATCGTGTTCGATACCGGCTGCGGCGACCAGGACCACAGGTTGCGGATCTCGAAGTGCGGAGCCGGCTATTGCGGGACGTACCGATATGGGGCGCGCAAGCCGAAGGTTATTCTGGAATCAATCGTGATCCTGCGGCCGACAGACGGCCGCTGCGAGCGGTCTTGATATATTGACTCACGTACTCGTCGCGCTTCGGGGTGGATGCCGGCTGTGCAGGTACCGGCGGACCGCCGCAAGGTGCGCGTGCCGAGCCGATGGCGCGGCCGAACGGGAGCTGGAACGCAAAACGCCCCGCCGGAGGGGGCGGGGCTTTCCAATTTTGCGGGATGTTCCTGGGGAACCGTGGGCGTCAGCCTAGGATCGACTTGTTAACCCAATCTTCTAGCGCGCGCTTCTGGACCATGGCGCCGGTGTGGGTGGCGACGACCTTGCCGCCCTTGAAGACGAGCAGGGTCGGCATGGCGCGGATGGCGTACTTGCCGGTGATCGTCGGGTTGGCGTCGACGTCGAGCTTCACGACCTTGACCTTGCCCTTCATTTCGGCCGCGACCTGATCCAGCGCTGGCGCCATCGCCTTGCACGGGCCGCACCATTCCGCGTGGAAATCGACGACGACGGGTTCGGTCGCGTTGAGGACTTCGGCGTCGAAGGTCTTATCCGTGACGGCGTGGGACATGAATTTTCTCCTCGGAGGGCGCAGGGGCGCAGCGAACCGTGTAATTAGGTAGACAGCCCGGTCACGTCAAGTTTGGGAGTTCCTAATTCCCAAAGTTGTGAACCATAGGCGTCCAGCGTCGCAGCCGGAATTTCCATCAGGCTTGGCGTTTGGGTCCACAACAAGGCGGCGCGGACGGTATACTGGGGGAAAATCGCGGCCAGCGCGCGCCGGTAAGCGGCGAGTTGCACGAGATAGGTTTCGGCAACCTCGGCGACGGTGAGTGGCGGCGGGCGGTTGGTCTTGTAATCGACGATGAGCATCTCGCGCCCCTGTTCGACGAGGCGGTCGATCTGGCCGTAGATTTTCAAGGGCGCGCCTTTGCCGCTCGGATTGGGCAGTTCGGCGACGATTGGGACTTCGGCTTGGCTCATCGGTCCAAAGAGGGCTGAGAAGACGGGGTCGTTCAATACGCTCAGGGTTTCCGTGACGATTGAGCGTCGGGTGTGGGCGGTGAGTTCGCCGCCACGCTCTGCAAGGAAACCCGCGGCGGCTTCGGGCCAGGCATCGCGCGGGAGTTGCGGCAGGTGCTCCAGAAGGGCGTGGGTGAGGGTGCCGCGCAGGAAGCGGTGGTCGCCCGCGTTGCGCTGCGGGCTTGCGAAGACGGGTTGCGTGGAGGCGGAGCCGGATGCGGCGGGGATTGGCGCAAAGGGCTTGGGTTCGCCCTGCTCGTCGAAATCATAGGGGGCGAGACGGGATGGGGCGAGCGGAATTGCGGGTGCGGGTTCGCGCGGCACTGCGGTTGTCATCCAGGCCGGATGAGGGGCCGCCACACCGGCGCTCGCGGCGTGATCCCCTCTGGCGTCAGGCTCGGCGCTTTGGGGCGTGACGAGGCGCTGGACGGTCGTGCCGCCGGGGAGATCGATCCGCGCCAGCCGGCCGGAGAGCGCGCCGGTGATCACATCGTACCAGCAGCCGGGGGGGAGTTTCGCGCGGGACTGGAAGCCTGCGATGTAGAGCCGGTCGCGCGGACGCGTAAGGGCGACGTAAAGCAGGCGGTCGAGTTCTTGGGATTCGCGCGATTTGATGCCGGCGCGGGCGTCCGCGATGGCGGGGAGACCGGATGCGCCTTTGACCGGCCAGACGGCGAGATCGGGGTGGCCCTCGGGGCTGCTGCCGGGGAGCGCGAGCAGGCCGTTCGACACGCGGCCCGAGCTAGCCTGGCACGTGTCGGGCAGAAAGACGATTGGGGCTTCAAGGCCCTTTGAGCCGTGGACGGTTAAGACGCGGACCTCGTCGCGGCCCTGGTCCATGTCGCGCTTGATCTGGCGCTCGTCGGCGCGGACCCAGCCCAGGAAGCCGGTGAGCGAAGGCGGATACTGGTCATCGTAGGTGAGGGCCAAGTTCAGGAATTCGTCGATACCGTCGGCTGCTTCTGGGCCTAGGCGCTCCAGCAACTTGAGGCGGCCGTTGTCGCCGTCCAAGACCGACGCGAAGAACTCGAAGGGCGGCAGGAAGTCGGCTTCCTTGCGCCAGCGCTTCAGCTGCTCGCAGGCGATGGCGAAGCGCGGGTTGGCCGATTGGTCGAGGAGATTTTTCCAGAACGTGTCCTTGCGGCCCTGGGCGAGAGTGAGCAGGTCGCCATCGTCGAGGCCGAAGAGAGGGCACTTGAGGATGGTCGCGAGCGAGAGATCGTCTTCGGGAAGGGTCAGGAAATCGCCGAGCGCGACCAAGTCCTGGACGCCGATCTGGCGGGTCAACACGATGCGGTCGGCGCCGGCGACTGGGACCTTCAGCGATTTCAGCGCGGAGACGATGGCGGGGGCGAAGGGTTCGCGCTTGCGGACCAGGATGAGGATGTCGCCGGCGCGGATGGGGCGGTTCTGGGAGGCGAGACGTTCGCCGCTGTCGAGCCAGCCCTTGATGGTGCGGGCAATGCGGTCGGCGAGCCTGGAGACGGGTGAGGGGGATGTGGTTTCCTCGAGTGGCGACCAGGCGGGGGACGATTCCTTCTCGTCGGGAAGTTCGGTGGGCCAGATCTCGACCAGGCCGCCCTGGCCGACGCGCTTCACCGCATGGCGGATGGCGGCGGCGTTGCCAATGGCGAGGCCCGGCGTGACGTCGGGGTTGGCGAACACTTGATCGACCACCGAGAGAATGGGTTCGACGGTGCGGAAGGAAAGCGTGAGGGCGGTGGCGCGCCAAGTCTGGCCGGTGCGCTCGGCGTGCTCCTTGAAGCGCGCGCCGGTCGCGGCAAACATCTTCGGCTCGGCTCCCTGGAAGCTGTAGATCGATTGCTTTTCGTCGCCGACCGCGAAGACGGTGCGCGTACGGGCCTTGCTGCCCGCGCCGCTGTCGGCGAAGAATTCGGCCGCGATCTTCTCGATGACGCTCCATTGGGTGGGCGCGGTATCCTGGGCTTCGTCCACCAGGATATGGTCGAGGCCGCCGTCGAGCTTGTAGAGCACCCAGGCCGCGCCATCGGGCTGGTGGAGGAGGCTTGAAGTTTTCACGATGAGGTCGTCGAAATCGAGGGCTGCGCGGGCGGCCTTGGTGGCCTGATAACGGGTGAGGACGGCGTCGGCCAGGCGATAGAGCGCGAGGGTTGCGTCGACGACGTCGATGGCGCGCAGTTCATTGTCGAGCGCGTGGAACCGGGCTTGGGCGGAGTTGGCCTTGAGGTCGAGATCGGGATGTTCGGCGCTGACGCCTTGCGTCATGAGGCGGGAGCGGAGACCGCGCTCCTTGGTGAGAAAGTAGCTCGCCAGTGCCTCGATCCGCGCCATGCCGGAGGAGCCGCGGGCCGTGGTCAAGGACGGGGCGAGGGTTATATCGGACTTCGAGCCGGCGGCGAGGGCATCCGCCAGCCGCATCAGCGTTGCGTCTTCGAGCACGGCCGCCATCTCGGATCGGATCGTGTCCGGCGTCGCGTGCTTGCGGACGTCGAGATGGGCGCGCAGGCGGAGTTGGGCTGCCTCGAACGGATCGCCGGAGGCGCTGATGTCGCCCGCGCGGATCAGGGACGCGAGCAGCGCGCGGCTACGGATGGCGTCGGCGAGCACGGCATCAAAAGCGTCGTCGGCGGCGTAGCGGACGGCGGTGGTGAGGGCTGCTCCCAGGGGCGAGGTGCGGTCGCTGGTCGCCTCCATCAAGGTCGCGTCGATCGCATCGCGGATCAGCGATCTGCCGGTATGGTCATCGAGGATCTGGAAGCCCGGCGAGACACCCGCTTCAAGGGGGAAGCGCTGGAGCAGGCGCTCGCAGAAGGCGTGGATAGTCTGGACCTTGAAGCCGCCGGGGGTTTCGATGGCGCGGGTGAATAGCGTGCGGGCGAGCGCCAGTTCGCGGGTGGCGGGCTGCGTGCCCAGCAGCTTTTCGAGGGTTTGCGTCAGGCGTGCGTCATCGAGGCCGACCCAGACGGACAGGGTGTCGAATACGCGCTTCGACATCTCGGCGGCGGCGGCCTTGGTGTAGGTCAAGCATAGGATGCGTTCGGGTGCGGTGCCGGTCAGCAGGAGGCGGAGCACGCGCTGGGTCAGGACGTGAGTCTTGCCGGTGCCGGCGTTGGCGCTGACCCAGACGGAGGCCAACGGATCGGCGGCGTCGCTCTGGAGTTTGGTGGTCGCGGCGATGAGGGCTGCTGGCGTGTTTGCGGTCATGAGTGCTGCTCATCCTCGTCGTGGGATACGGCCGACCATTCGGCGACGCGGGCGAGATGGGCGTAGTCGTCGAAGTCGTAGCGGAACTCGGCCCGGCGAGCGACGGCGTAAGGTGTCGCCTCAATGTCGTAGCGAGTGATGAGGCCGTTGATGCCTTTCAGCGTTTCGGCGGCGAGTTGGCCTGAATCCGAGGTTGCGACCACGCTCTCGACGCCGGCAGGTTCGCCGCCCGACGCCCGGATGTAGCGCAGGCCGTTGACGGGGAGTTGGGGGATGCCTTCGAAACCGCCCGCGAGCGCGATGGCTGCTTCCAGCGGAAGCTGCGGAGAAGTCTGGGCTTGCACCTTTTGCTTCGAGGGCGGGGTGCCGGTCTTGTAGTCGGTAATCACTAGGGCGCCGTTCGCGATGTCGATGCGGTCGGCGCGGGCGGTGAGCGTGAACGGCGCATCCAGCGGACCGATGATGGCCCGGCCCTTGATCTCGGCTGCTACCGTGCAGGCGGGGCCGCGGCGGGCGGGTTCGGTCTCGGCGAACCACGTGGCGAAGCGCTCGAAACGGGGCAGCCAGAAGCCGGCGACGCGGGGATGGCCGGTCCACTCCTTCAGTACGGTTTCGGCTTCGCGCAGGAGGGCTGCTTCGATGTCGTTTGGCAGCTGAGCCGGGTGCGCTTGCGTGAAGCGGGCGAGCGCTTCGTGGATGATGGCCCCGCGGATGGCGGCATCTGGTTCGGTGCCAATGGGGGGCAGGGCTTCGAGGCCTAAGATGCGGCTGGCGAAGATCGCGTAGGGGTTTGCGATCCAGGTTTCCACCGCGGAGACCGAGAGCTTGCGGGGGCGCAGTGCGACGGGCGGGCGGGGTTGCGGGCGCTCGATCATCAGGCGGCGGGCCGGCTGGTCGCGCTGGCGCGCCCAAGCGAGGTAGGTGGATGCGCTTTTTTCGCGGCGGAGTTCGTGCTTGAGGCCGAGTCCTGCGAGCACGGCTTCCAGCCGCATCAGCCAACGGGAAGGAACCGTGGGCACGCCATCGATCTTTTCGGCGCGGGTCAAGTAGACGCGGGGCGCGCCGAGCAGCTGGGTGAAGTCGTGGGCGGCGTACCCGATTTTTTCTTCGGGTGCAGGCAGCTTGAGGCTCGCGCGCATAGGGCGGTTGAGCCAGGGACCAGGATCGGCGGATTCGGGCCAAGTGCCGTCGTTCAAGGAGCCGAGGACCAACACGTCGGACTGCTGGAGCCGGGCCTCGAACGGGCCCCAGATCGAAAGGCGCGGATGGACGGGAACGCGGGGGCGGACGTTCTCCGTCGCGATCAGGGCGCGATAGAGATCGGGATAATCGGCGGCGGTGACAGCGGGGGCGATCAGATCATCCTGCATCAGCGCTTCGAATAGGTTCTTCGCCGCAAGGCCCGCTTCGCCCTGCCAGAGCGGAGAGGGTGGGGGCGAGGCAGGTTCGGTGGGGCCGGTTGCGGGTTGGGCTGGAGCTGCTGCGGCGGTGGCTGTGGGGAGCGCGCACAAGGCTTCGGCGGCGGCGGCGTGGGCGGCGGCGAGCGTGCTGAGAGGATGTTGTGCGGCGACGGCAAACAGGTCGATCAGGGGGGCGAGGGCTTCTGCGAGGCGGGCGATGAGGTCGTGGGCGCCCTGCCAGTCCTCGGGGTAGAGGCGGCGGACGGCCCGGGGACGGCGGGTGCCGCGCTCATCTCCCAGCGTGCAGTCGCGCTCGGCTTTTTCGAGGGCAGCCGTGATGCCGGCGAGGCCCTGGCCAAGGTAGGGGCCGCGGAACGCTGCAAGCTCGATCGCGCGCGCGGCGCGGCGGACGGCGAACGGGTCGAGCCCCAGGCGGACGAGGGGATGCTTCAGCAGGGCGATCACGGGAGCGGGTGCGAAGTCCTGGGCGATCGCGTCGATCGCGAGGTCGAGCACGGTGCCGGGCACGGTCTTGGCGAACGGGCGGCCCGCGGAATCGTCGACGCGGATGCCCCAGGATTCAAGGCGGATCGCCACGCGGCGGGCGAGCAGGCGGTCGGGGGAGACGAGGGCCGCGGTCTGGCCGGGCGTTTCGGCAGCCTCGCGCAAGATGAGCGCGATGGTTTCGGCTTCATCCTGGGCGGACGGGGCTTCGATCAAGGTGAGGCCGGCCACGGCTTCGGCATAGGCCCGTTTATCGGCGGAGGCTGCGAAGGTATGCCAGGCGGCCGTGGTGGAGGAGGGGCGCATCGCTTCGCTGACGAGGCGGGTGCGGGTCGCAAGGCTTGATGATCCGGAGCTACCGAGGGGGATCACGTCTGCGCGGGTGAGGCCGAGCCGATCGAGCAGCGTCTTGAGGCCGAACTGGGGATGCTCGGAATGCGGGCGGTTTTCAGCGTTGGCTCCGCCGAAGGTGATGGCCTGCCAGGCTTGCTCGTCCAGATCGAAATCGACGCCAGGCAGCACGATCGCGCCTTGGGGCAGCGTCGCGATGGTGCGCATCAATTCGACGGTCGCGGGGATCGAGCCAGTGACGCCGGCGACGATGATCGGCCCGGCAGGCTGGGTGTCGCGCAGGCGCTGGGTCTCGGCGAGGATGAGCTTATTGCGCCGGTCCATGGGCGCCAGAAGGCCGTGTTCGGAGAGATGATTAGGCCACCAGGAGGTGACGATATCGAGGAAGGTCAGTGTGTGCTGCCAGTGGGCGGCGAATTCGTCACCAACCAGGTCCTTCAGCCCTGAGAGCGAGACGTTCTCGGTCTCGACCATATCGATCAGGCGAGCGAGTTCGCGGGCGAGGTTGGCGGCTTGGGCGGGCGTACTTGCACCGGCGGCAGCGTAGATTTCGAACTCCGCGTCTGGGCCGTCCGGCTGCTGGCGGCGCATGGCTTGCGACCATTGGAGCACCAGTTTGGTGAGCACCAGGCGGCGCTCCAGTTCGGCGATCGCGGGGGGAATCGCGAGGTTGGCCGGGTCGGTGGTTCCTAGAGTTGCGAGGCCCGACAGGAGCGTCAAGTCTTCTTCGCCTTCGGCAATAGGGCGGACGCGGGGAAGCAACTGCGCGCGGCCGGGGCTCTGGGCAAGGAAGGCATCCTGCAGGGCGCGGGTGGCGCGGCGGGTCGGTAGCAGCAGGGTGACGGCCGCCAGTTCCATGGGAGAGCGTGGACGGCCAAGCGAGGTAGGCAGTGCGCCATCGAGCAGCGCGCGGGTCAGCGCGGGCAGAAAGGGTTCCGACGGTGGGATCGAGAAGACGCGGGGCTTGGGGGCTGAAGGATCGCGGGGGTTCGCAAACAGCGAGGGCCGTTGGGGGCTCATGGCGCTACTCATCGCGTTACTCGTCACGTCATCAGGGCGCGTGGGCTTCCTCACGGGTCAATCGCCTTTCCGCTTCGGCCACCGCTTCCGGCGTGCCGACGTGCATCCACGTGCCATCCATGCGCACGCCGTATAACCGTTGCGCCTCGATGGCACGATTCCACAGCGGGTTGAGCGAAAACGCACCTGTGGGGGCGTCTGCGAACAATTTAGGGTGGGCAATGGACACGCCGGCGAAAACGAACGGCGACTGATGGCCGGGTTTGCGGCGGGCCAGGCGGCCATCGCCGTCCATGTCGAAATCGCCGTCGCCCTCGTATCCGATGGAGTGGGCGGTGGGCGCGAGCAGCATCAGGGTGTCCATTACGGCCGGGTTCCACGCCTGTGTTAGCCGGTCGAGATTGGCACCGACGCCCTCGATCCAGACCGAGTCCGAGTTGTGGATCAGGAAGGGGCCCGATTTGAGGTGCGGCCAGGCCTTCATGACGGCGCCGCCGGTTTCCAGCAGTTGGCCGCGCTCGTCCGAGATGACGATCGCGGGGCGCATACGGGCGGCGAGGTGAGTTTCCAGCAGGTCCGCCATGAAGTGGACGTTGACGACGGCGCGTGGGATGCCGGCCTGCGCGATGCGATCCAGCACGCGGTCGATCAGGGGGACGCCGTTCAAGGGCACGAGCGGCTTGGGCAGCGTGTTCGACAGGTGGCGCATACGTGTGCCGAGGCCGGCTGCGAGCACGAGCGCTGCTTGAGGCCGCCAGGGCTTGGAGTTGGTCATGTGTGGGCCCGTGCGGTCTGGCTCGGTGCGAGGCTGGCGGAAAGGGGCGCTGTGCGGGATGTTTGCGGGAAGGCGTGGTCGTACCAGGCTTTCAGATCCGCCAATTCCGGGTGGGCGAGATCGCGGGCGAGATACGTCCAGATGCGGGGTATATGCGCCAAATATTGCGGTTTGCCGTCACGGTGGGCGAGGCGGGCGAATATCCCCAGGATCTTGGAATTGCGTTGCGCGCCAAGCGCCGCATAGCTCCAGCGGAAGGTCCCGGCGCCGAAGGTGGAATCGCGGGCGGCGACCGTGTCGCAATAGTGCGCGAGCAATTCGGCTTCGAGAGCGGCGGGCACGTCGACGCGGGCATCCTGGAGGAGCGAGACGAGGTCGTAGGCGTGGGGGCCTTCTTGAGCGTCCTGGAAGTCGATGATGCCGACGTTTGCCGGGGCGGTCCGGTCGGGGAGCCAGATGAGGTTCGGCGAATGGTAGTCGCGCAGGGCCCATCCGGTCGGAAGGGTTGCGAGGCGGGCGAAGACGGCTTGCCAGAGGTCCAGGTAGTGGGCGCGCAGATCGGCGGAGAGCTTAGTCCTGTGGAGGGCTGGCCAATACCAGTCGAGCAGCAGTTCGGTTTCGATGCCCAAGGCTTGGGCATCGTAGGGCGGGATAGGAACAATTTCGCCCGATGGCAGCAGGAGGCTTGCCGGCGGGGATGCGGTGCGGAGTGCGATCAGGGTGTCGACTCCGGCGCTCCACAGCTGGGACTGGTTGCCGTGGAGGCGCATTTCCGAGCCGAAAACCGCGTCGCCGAAGTCTTCGATAATCAGGAGGCCTGCGTCCAGGTCGGCGTGGTGAATGCGCGGCGCGCTGACGGCTGCCAGTTCGAGAGCACCGGCGATGGCGACGAAGGGGGCCACGCTTTCGGCCAGGTGCGCGATTCGGCTGTAGGGGAGGCCGTCGCGGATCGGAGGACCGTCGGGCTGGCGGGGCCAATCCATCAGGATGGTGTGGGTGCCATCGGGGGCTGAGAGGCGGGCGTAACGGCGGGGGGAGGCATCGCCCTGAAGGTAGCGCAGCGGTTGGGCCGCTGTGTTAGTGCGGACGAGGAAGGCACGGATCTCAAGCAGGCGATCGATGCGGGGGATCCAGGTGCTTTCGCCGCGCAAGGTGACGTCGCGGGTGTCGGGGTCGGCGGGGGATTCGACGAGGTGGATATCGAGGCGGACGCCATGGAGGCGGTTTTGCACGCGTTCTGGCCATTCGATGAGGGCAGCGCCCGTTTTCAGGGCATCGTCGAGGCCGAGTTCGTCGAGTTCGGCGGGATCGGTGAGGCGGTACAAGTCGAAGTGGGCCAGTGTCAGGCGGGGCGTGGCGTAGGTCTGGACGAGGGTGAAGGTCGGGCTTGGGACTTCGACCGTCTCAGGATGGCTCACGGCCTCAATGAATGCGCGGGCAAAGGTGGTTTTGCCGGCGCCGAGGTCGCCATGAAGCGCGATTAGGTCGCCGGAGCGAACGGTAAAGGCCAGCAACTCGGCGAGGCGCGCGAGGGCTCGTTCATCGAGGGCGTGTACGGTGTGTTCTGATTTCATGCGCCCGGACCATATACGGGCGCGGCGTCCAAGCAAATCGGGACGCCATAAAATCAGGATCGAAGGAATTGGAGGCCCGACCTTGGACTTTAACCAAGGCTCCTGGACGTTGCATCGTCCCCGCGTTTTCGCTCCGCCATCGGGCCGTCATCGACGAAGCAGGAAGTGTGCCAAGCGGGCAGGAGATGGCGGAATTCTATTTGCGGGCGCTTTTGAGCAATAAGACCAGCGGGAGCGCGAGAGCCGTCAGCCAGAACCGGTGAATGCGCGCATGGCCGCCGGGGATGGCCGAGAGCTCGACGCCGATGACGTAGAAGAAGGCTGCGAGAGCGAGGGCGGAGAGGACAAGCGGGATGAAGCCGGAGGCGGCCTTGGAGCCGTCGTTTTCGACGAGGCCGGCGCCGATGATGAACAGGGATATCCAGACGCCCCCGGCGAGCAAGGCAACGGAGGCGACGTATATGACCATCGCGAAGGTATTGAAGTAGGAAAGGATCAGCTGGCCCACGGCCCAGAAGACCAAGCCGGCCACGAGCAGCGCTAAGACCGTGCGGGGCGCGACGATCGCGGATGATTGCGGCGTTGCGGTCTGTCGCGCCATGTTCGCACCCCGTTTTAAGCTGCGGGGAGGGTAGCGCGCGGCGCTTAACGCGAGGTTACGTGTCGCGGATTTGGGCGACATTCTGGGGACGCGCGCTGGGCGACGTGCTGGGGAGGGAATTGGAGGCCCGACCTTGGACTTTAACCAAGGCTCCTGGACGTTGCATCGTCCCCGCGTTTTCGCTCCGCCATCGGGCCGTCCACATTAAAGCACGGGCTGTGCCAGCTTTGCTACCGTCTGTTCAGAATATTTCTCAGCCGAGCGAAGGCTTGAGCTGGGGGATGTAGACGGCGTCCGTTGCGGGGGCTGCGAGGGCCGGGAGTGCTGTGGGAGTGGTCAGGGCCGGATCGCCATGCGCATTCCGGCGCTCGGGGAAAGCGACCGTGACGCGGGTGCCGCGGCCGGGTTCGCTGTCGAAGGTCACCTTGCCGCCGTGGAGGTCGACGAGGTTTTTCACGATCGACAGGCCGAGGCCGGCGCCGCGGTGCTTGGAGCCGTGGCTGCGGCTTTCGAAACGGTCGAAGATGCGGGCTTGCTGCTCCTTGGGGACGCCGAGGCCCTGGTCTTCGACCGAGAACATCATCATGGCGTTCTCGCGCCATGCGGTGATGCGGACCGTGTCGCCGAGTTTGGAGAAGCCGACCGCGTTCGATACGAGATTGTAGAGGACCTGACGGACGCGGGATTCGTCGGCGACGAACTCGGTTGCGTCGTCGGTCAGGCCGATGTCGATCGTCAGCTTGGACTGGATTGCCCGGTCGCGCACGCCTTCGATGGCCGCATCGATGACGCGGGGGACTGACACGGGGCCGAGCTTCAATTCAAGCGAGCCTGCGTCGATGGTCGCCAGATCGAGGATGTCGTCAATGATCGCGAGCAGCGTCTTGGACGACGAGTTGATGTCTGACAGATATTCGCGCTGCTTGGGATTGAGCGGGCCGATTAGGGGGCTGGAAAGCAGTTCGTTGAAGCCGATGATATTGGTCAACGGCGTGCGCAGCTCGTAGGAGACGTGGCCGATGAACTGGCTCTTCAGGCGGTCGGCAGTGATGAGGGCTTCATTGCGTTCTTCCAGCGCGCGTTCGTAGCGCTTGGCGTCGGTGATGTCGGCGAAGGTCAACAGGGTCGCGCCGTCCGGTAATGGCATCGCCGCATAGGCGATCATCGACTGGTCGACCCGGATCATGGTGCCCTCAGTGGGCTCGCGCTGATCGGAGAAGGAGGTGACCGCGTGCGAGATCGTGCGCCAAGTGGCGGGGTCGTCGTGCAGGGGAGTGACGTTCGCGATGACGGCGTCGATATGGGGCTTGGCCAGGGTCACCGACGGATCAAGGCGCCAGATGGCGGCGAAGGCTGCGTTGTTGAACTTCAAGCGGCCATCGGTGCCGAACACGGCGACGCCTTCCTTCAGGCTGTCGAGGGTTTCGGTCTGGGCCTTGAGCTGTTGATTGTAGCGGCTTTCGAGGGCGAGCCGCTCGGTCTGGTCGGCGTAGAGATAAGTGATGCCGCCGTCCTCGCGGCTTTCGGCCAGGACCTGGAGCGTGCGGCCGTCGGGGAGATGCCAGAGTTCGTCGGTGCTGGTTCCGGCGCGGACGCGGGCGAAAAACTTGGCTTTCCAGTCGCGATAGTTGGCCGTTTCGGGCAAGCGGCCCTGTTCGCGAAGGCGGTCGAGCACGGCGCTTTCGACGGGCTCGCTCTTGAGCCAGGAGGGGTCGAGCTGCCAGAGCTTCTGGTAGGCCTCGTTGAAATAGGCGAGCTGGCGATCCGGGCTGAAGATCGCGACGGCGGTCGCCACCTTGTCGAGTGTGCGTTCGTAAGCAGCAGACTGGCGGTCGAGTTCGCCTTTGGCCTGCTCGACGGCCGTGACGTCGAGGGCGACGGCGGCCTGACCGCCCGACACCGACATGACGATGATCTCGTGAGGTTTCTTTTCGCCGCCGACGACCAATTGCAGGCGGTCGCGGTAGGAGGGCGTGCGGGCGAGCGCGCGGTCGATGGTCTGGCGCTGGCGCAGTTCGAGCAATTCGATCTGGCGGTTCTTGACTTCGGTGTCGCTTGTCGCATCGACGGCTGAGCGGTAGGCGCGGTTGGCCCAGACGATGCGGCCATCGCTGCCCTTGATCCAGGCGGGGCTCGGCAGGCTTTCGAGCAGGGCACGCGAGGTGTCGATGTCGCGGCGCAGGCTATTGTGGGTTTCGAGGATGCGGGCGAGATCGCGCTTGTGGCCGACCAGATCGCGCATGCGGAGTACGGCGCGGCCGCCATTGGTGCGGCCTTCAGCTTCGAGATGACCGCCGGCCGTGGTCTTGATGATGATGTTGAAGGCGCGGCCGTGTTCGAACAGGCCGTCGAGCGCAGTCTTGAGGTCGAGGGCTTCGGCCGGCTCCAGCCACTGGCCGAAGCGGAGCAGGTCCCGGTGGTTCTCGGGCAGGCCCGGTACCGAGGTCAGGGCGTGGGCTACGATGGCAAGCGGCTGGCCGGGCTCCCAGTAGATCAGGACCTGAGGCTCGGCCTTGACGATCGCCTCGGCGCCGGCCAGCCGATGCTTCAGGCGCGCGATCTCGGAGTTGGCGGTCTGGGCGGTGCGGCGGACGTGGCGGAAAACCTGCAGTGCTGAGACGCCGGCGATCATGATCATGGCGCAGATCAGCGGCACGAGGGTGAGGGGGTCGAGCGCGGCCGCGTGCGGCTCCAGCGCGGGACGGGGCGATAGACCCAGCCCGAGGACGACGACGGCAGCTAAGCTCACCGCGCCCAGGACTGCGAGTTCGGTGATTGTAGCGTCGGAACCGGACTCGCGGGATTTGGCGGGAATTGTGCGCATCAGGGACCGGATTTAAGAGGGGGGCGGGACCGCTCGGACCAGGACGCGACAGCTGGGAGCGGGGGCAGGCAGAATCGGGCGAATCACATGAAGTATGTGGGGGTTAGGACTCCGGCGCTAGGGCAAACGGGGCGCAGTTAGAAACAATTCGTGTGAGTGTACGGAATAGGAAGTGGGGTGGGGCGTTTTATATGGCTTCACGCGCTGGTCGTGGGTCGGCGCGATGCCCCGCTTTGCGGGGGGGCGAAGCCTCGCTTCGTAGGGATGGCGAACGGGCGGGGCGTTTGCTCCCCAAGCGGCTGCGCCGCTTGAAGTGGGGCGAGGCTGATGCCGCGCGCCGTTGGGTTTTCGCTACATGGCGGCGGGTTACGATGCGCGTGCACCTGATCCGCCCAACGGGCTCATAGGCTTGATTTGGGGCCGGGGAGCTGTTGTAACTGCTTGTAGCGAGCGGGGATGGAGCCAATGCCAGTTCGGATTTTCATCAACTACCGGCGTGAGGACGCACCTGATTCGGCCGGTTGGCTGGCTGAGCATCTGGGCCGTTATTTCGAGGGGCAGGTCTTCTTTGACACGGCCGATATCAGGCTGGGGGCCAACTACAGGAAAGCGATGGACGCAGCGCTTCAGTCGGCGGACGTGCTTGTGGCCGTGATTGGCCCGCAATGGCTGACCGTGACCGATACCGCTGGCGTCCGGCGGCTCGACGATCCCGACGACCCGGTACGTTACGAGATCGAGCAGGCGCTGAGGCTGGAGAAATCCGTGGTGCCGGTGCTGGTTCGTGGCGCAACCATGCCGACGCCGCGGCAATTACCGGAAAGCCTGGCGAATTTCCATTTCAGCAACGGAAAGCCGCTGTCGCCAGCGCGGTTTGCGGCCGACGTTCAGGAGCTTGCCGGGGAAGTGCGGGATATGCTTCAGGCGGCCGAGAATCGGCGGGCGGCAGACGCTGCGCGCGCCAGTCAGCCAGCGGAAACGGGTGCACTGCCGCCTGCCTGCCAGGGGGCTTTGCAGGAGATGCTTCACGCGCTTTTGCCCGACCCTGGACCGCGCGCGCCCGTGACAGATCAGCATGTGCGGCTCATCCATTCGTGCTGGCGGCGGCCCGACCTCGATACCGATCCCCGTTACGGCTGCCTTCGCATGTGGCAGATCCATGTCATGCTGGCCGCAACGCCTGCGGTGCTGTCGCGCATCGAACGGGTCGAATATTGGCTTGATCCGACGTATCCGGTCAACGACCGTGAAAGTACGGATGCGGCCAAGAACTTCGGGTTCTACGAACTGGCCAACGGCCATTCAGAGATTGCTGCGATCGTGCATGTGAGAGGACAGGCCGCGCCTGTGCGCCTCACGCGATTTATCGGCATGTCGGAAAAGGGGCCTAAGCTTAAGCCTCTCTTCATACAAACGCCGCCGCCACCCTGAGGTCGCGACGGCGGTTGGACGTGTTGGATGGCCGTGCCAGGGGCAGGACGCCCTGTCAGGCCACACCATCAATAACGATAGTGGTCGGGTTTGAAGGGGCCGGCTTCTGGCACGCCGATGTAGCTCGCCTGTTCGGGGCGGAGCTTGGTCAGCTTGGCGCCGACCTTGGCGAGGTGGAGCATCGCGACCTTTTCGTCGAGGTGCTTGGGCAACGTGTAGACCTTCTTTTCGTACTTGGCGTGGTGCTTCCACAACTCAATCTGTGCCAGCGTCTGGTTGGTGAAGGACGCCGACATGACGAACGAGGGATGGCCCATGGCGTTGCCGAGGTTTACAAGGCGGCCTTCCGACAACAGCAGGATGCGGCGGTTAGGCCCGAGTTCGATTTCGTCGACCTGCGGCTTGATGTTGTTCCACTTGAAGTTCTTGAGGCCCGCAACCTGGATCTCGTTGTCGAAGTGGCCGATGTTGCAGACGATGGCGCGGTCTTTCATCTTGCGCATGTCGTCTATGGTGATGATGTCTTTGTTGCCGGTCGCGGTGACGAAGATGTCGGCGCGGGGGGCGGCATCATCCAAGGTGACGACCTCGTAGCCTTCCATGGCGGCCTGGAGGGCGCAGATCGGATCAACTTCGGAGACGAGAACGCGGCAGCCAGCCTGACGGAGAGAGGCAGCCGAGCCTTTGCCGACATCGCCGAAGCCCGCGACGAAGGCAACTTTGCCGGCCATCATCACGTCGGTGCCGCGGCGGATGGCGTCAACGAGCGACTCGCGGCAGCCGTAGAGGTTGTCGAACTTCGACTTGGTGACCGCGTCGTTGACGTTGATGGCGGGGAACAGCAGCGTGCCGGCCTTCTGCATTTCATAGAGGCGGTGGACGCCGGTCGTGGTCTCTTCGGACACGCCCTTGATGGAGGCGGCAAGTTCGGCGAACCAGCCCTTGGGCTTTTCCTTGAGCTTCTTCTTGAGGAGGGCGAAGAAGATCTCTTCTTCTTCGGAGCCAGGCTTATCGAGGAAGCTGGCGTCGCCGTTTTCGGCGCGCAGCCCGAGGTGGACAAACATCGTGGCGTCGCCACCGTCATCCAGGATCATGTTGGGCATGTTGCTCGCGCCGCTCTGCGACGACCCGCTGCCGTGCCAGTCGAACAGCTTGGCGGTGTAGTCCCAGTATTCGGTGAGGGTTTCGCCTTTGTAGGCGAAAACCGGGATGCCGGCCTTGGCGATGGCGGCGGCGGCGTGGTCCTGCGTCGAGTAGATGTTGCACGAGACCCAGCGGATGTCGGCGCCGAGCGCCTTTAGGGTTTCGATGAGGACCGCGGTCTGGATCGTCATGTGGAGGGAACCGGCGATGCGGGCGCCCTTCAGCGGCTGGGCGGGGCCGTATTCGGCGCGAACCGCCATCAGACCTGGCATTTCAGCTTCGGCGATGTTGAGTTCCTTCCGGCCGAAGTCCGCGAGAGAGATGTCTTTTACGATGTAATCGACGGCGCTGGTCATCACGAGGGTCCTGAAAAGGGGTGGAAGGCCCAAGGCACGCTTGCCACGCTGAGAAACGGGGCCGGCGCCTGCTGGGGGCGTTTGAGCAAATTGATCAACAATTCAAGCGACTTGTTCGCGAAGGGGTAAACGCTTGGTGAAGCCATTTGCTCGCCTTTGACGCTTATAGCTGCCGTGGGAGACGGGGGCAATAAGATATAAGTAAGTCTTTATGTCTCATCCGCGGTGCTGATGGTTACCGCGTTGCCGCGGCGGGCGCGGGCGGGCGGGTGACGCGCGGCCCAGGGCATTAACCCGGGTGGGATCAGGGTAAATGGCGCGTGAATTTTATCGTTCGCATTTTGAATAAATGAATTTCAAATTCTAGATTTACTTCTTTTGAAGTCCAATTCATTTGAGTTTTGATTTTTACTTATGTGAAAGCTGTCGCCGATAGTTTGGAGGATGCAGGAGTATTGCGTTCAGGAGGACTATCATGTTTCGCGTTTCGACACTTCGTCGGTTCGCGCTCAGCCGGGAAGGCCAGCATGGCCCACCCCAGTCGAGCGGGCCGGGTTGCTTGAGCCGGTTTTCCGGTGACGAGCGGGGCAATATCGCCATCATGTTCGGGATGATGCTCGGCGTGTGCGTCATTCTCATCGGTGCATCGGTCGATATCGGCCGGTGGATGCTGGCCCGCAAGCAGACCCAGGAAGCCGTGGACTCGGCTATTCTCGCGGGCTTGCGCAAGTATCAGGATACAAGCGACACGGCGGCGGCCATTGCCCTGGCGCAGGCGAACTACAATTACAGTGTGACGCAATCGAAGCGGGGCATGCCCGCAACGAATGGTCTGCTCGTGTCGGACAACATCTCGTTCGTGTTGAGCAACAACAATCAGTCCATGACGGCGACGGGCGGGGCTGTGATCAAGATGCCGTTCCTCGGGTTGGTGCCGAACATCGTCAACATCAAGACGCTGCCGCTGCTGAAGACGAACGGCTCGGAAAACGCGATCGGGACCATGGCGGTGGGTGCGAACTCGGGTACCAGCCTAGAGATTTCGATGATGATCGACAACACGGGCTCGATGGCCGATTCGATCGGTAATGGCGTCAGCAAGATTTCGGCGGTCATCTCGGCAGCGAATTCGCTGGTCGACCAAGTCGTGTGGGCGGACCAGAGCATCTATACGTCGAAGATCGCGATCGTTCCGTTCGACCAGGCAGTCAACGTGGGGAGCGCGGCCAATATCAATTCTGTCCGCGGCAGCCTGCCAAACGTGACCAGTACAACGCTGGGCTCAATGAATTACAATCTCCAGACGGGTACGAACAGGTCTGGGCAGCCAACCTACACCACGCTCACGGCCAGCTCTAATTGCGTCACGGAACGGCTGGGAGCAAATGCTTACACGGATGTATCGCCGATTACGAGCCCCGTCGGAATTCAATATTCAAGCAGCACCAATTACACGTATAACGCAAATTGTCCGTTGGCTATGATCCCGCTGTCGTCAGACAAGGCTGCGCTCCATACGCTCATCAACAAGATGGCGCCTGGAAGCTCGACTGCAGGGCATTTGGGAACGGCGTGGGCCTGGTATGCGCTGTCGCCGAATTTCAACTCGATTTGGACGTCATCGGCGAGTGGCGCCCGGTCCTATTCCGACCTGACGACGTTGAACGTTCACGGACAGCCGATCTTGAAAAAGATCGCCATCCTGATGACGGACGGCGACTACAACACAGAGTACTGCAACGGCGTCGTCGACTACAACATTAACTGCACGCCCAATAACGGCGTGTCTCAGACCCAGGCCGGTAATCTCTGCACCGGGATGAAGAACAAGGGCATCGAAGTTTATACCATAGGTGCCGGCGTGACACCAACCGCCAAGGCGTTCCTGCAGAGCTGCGCGACGGATCTGACGCATTACTACGATGCGACGGACACCAACGCGCTGATTGCGGCCTTCAACGACATTACCAAGAAACTCGTCGTGCCGTTCATGTCGCACTAGTTCGGCCTCAGTTTGTGGCCTCACGCGCTAGTCGCGCTCCGGCCGGGGCGCGGGACCGCCCGCGGGGGCGCGAGCGCCCCGAAGCCGCCCTCGGGCGGCTTGAAGCGGGGGGTGCTTGGGGCGGCGCGCGGCTTCAAGTTGGGTGGCACGACGAAACGTAGGGCCGGTGGCCCTGCGGACTTCCAATGAAATCTCCTGCTGCAAACAAGCGAGGGTGCCAGCCGGCACCCTCGCTTTGTTAATATTGGGTCCCGCAAACCTTAATTGCAGGATTTGGAATAAATCATATTCGAAATGATTTGCTCGTCGTGGCCGAGATGGAATCAATTTGAACTAATCTGTTCAGCCCTGAGAAAGTTGCAGCCGCTAATCGAGAGATATGCAGGAATTTTGCGCTCTGGAGATTGTCATGGATCGTTTTTCAAAGGTATGCGGGCCGGGCAGCGGCCCCTTCGCCCGTTTCGCCGGCGACAAGCGCGGCAATATCGCCATCATGTTCGGGATGATGGTCGGGGTCTGTGCGATCTTGATCGGTGCGTCGGTCGATATCGGCCGCTGGATGCTCGCCCGCAAGCAGACGCAGGAAGCCTCTGACGCGGCGGTGCTGGCCGGGTTGCGCCAGTATCAGGCGACCGGGGACGTGGCGTCCGCCGTCGCGCTTGCGCAGGCAAACTACAACTACAGCGTCCTGCAATCGAAACGCGGTACGCCTGCAACGAACGCGCTGCTCGTGTCTGACAACATCACGTTCGTGCTGGGCAACAACAACACCACCATGTCGGCGGTGGGCGACGCCTATATCAAGACGCCGTTCCTAGGCATTGTGCCGAAGATTCTCAACCTGCAGCAGCTGCCGCTGCTGAAGACAAACGGCACGGAAAACGCCACGGCGACGCTGGCCGTCGGCAAAAACGCCAACACCAATCTCGAAGTTGCGATGATGATCGACATCACGGGCTCGATGGGCGAGTCCGACAACGCGGGATCAACCAAGATCCAGACGGTGAAGGACGCCGCCGCGGCGCTGGTCGACATTTTGATTTGGCAGGACCAGAGCCAGTTCACGTCGAGGATCGCCGTGGTGCCGTTTTCGGAAACGGTCAATCTCGGCACGCCGGCGCTGGCGAACGCCGCGCGCGGAACGATCGCCGGCGGCAACAAGTCGACACCGGGAGCGCAGACCTACACGTTTACCCAGGCGCCGCCATGCAACAACGGCAACGGGAACGGCTGGGGCTACGGCAATTGCAGCAGCTATAGCTTGCCGGTGTCGGACACATGCGTGACGGAGCGGACGGGCAACGATCGGTATACCGACGTTTCGCCTTCGACGACGCCGGTTGGCCGGTATTACAGCCCGTATGGCAGTTATAACGGGTCGGGGTATTGCCCGACGCAGACTGCGGTCATGCCATTGACATCGGACAAGACGGCGCTGAAGTCGACCATCAACTCACTGACGGCGGGCGGTGGCACCGCCGGCCAGACGGGCACTGCGTGGGCTTGGTATATGCTGTCGCCGAACTTCGGCACGCTCTGGCCGGCGAGCACGCCGCGGGCCTACTCGGACCTGACCGCGCTCAACGCCAAGGGGCAGCCGGTCTTGAAGAAGATCGCGATTCTGATGACGGACGGCGACTACAACACGTCGTATTGCAACGGCGTGCCGACCTACGATCCCTCGAACACCGGCGGCGTGCCCGGCATGATCCCGACGACGTGCGGCGCGTATAACGACTCGTCGCAAAACCAGGCTGGCGCCTTGTGCACGGGCATGAAGGCCAAGGGCATCGAGGTTTACACGATCGGCGCCCAAGTGAGTGCTTCGGCGAAGTCGTTCCTGCAGAGTTGTGCGACGGATCAAGCGCACTACTACGACGCGACGGACGGCGCCAAGCTCAAGCAGGCGTTCATCGACATCGCGTACAAGCTGGTGCCGCCGTTCGTGTCGCACTAGTTGTGCCTCACGCGCTGAGGCGCTCCGGCGGGGCGGCGAACGATCGCCGGGTCGCCTTGCTCCCCGGACCTGCGGTCCGAAGGCTAAACTGTTCTGTAGGCGTTAGGTGGGCTCGCACGCGCGCTCGGTGCTCGCCTTGCTCCACAGGGACGCGCTCCGGCCGGGGCGCGGGCATGCCCGCGGGTCGCTCCGCTCCCTGGACCTGCGGTCCGAAGGCTAAACTGTCCTGTTGGTGTTCGGTGGGGCCTCACGGGTTAGTCGTGCTGCGGGCGGGCCGGACAAGCATGGCCGGCTTCGCGTTGCTTCAGCGCCGCTGACGCGGCTTTATGCTGGTCAGGCTCGGGCGAGGGCTGCTGGCTGCATCAGGCCAGGGTCAGGCCGATGCGGGTGTAGCCGGGTTCGCCCGGGCCTAAGAGCGCGAGGCCGGGGCGGCCAGCGATGTGGTCGGGGGCTGCCATACCGCTATCGAAATAGACCGTTGCAGGGCGGCCGGTTTGTGCAAACGACCAGGGGAAGGCGTGCTGCGCGGCGACGGTTGGCTGCGATTTGAAGTAGCGCACGACCGCGTCCTGATTGGTATCGGGCGCGCGCAGAACGATGGGGCACGCAGCCAACGCTGCGATCGACCCGCGACTGTCGGCGCGGTGGTTGTTGGTCACGACCACGAATTCGCGGGCCGGGTCGATCGGCGCACCCTCGAAGCGGAGATCGAGGATCCGGCGATTCTGGGCTGAAAGCTGGCCCTTGCCGTCATAACGGGCAGGCCGGGTGACGTCGATGCGGTATTCGAGCCCCGAGATAATGTCGAAATTGTAGGACGGGATGCGTTTATCGACGAGGGCTTGAGGCGCGGTCTGGGCGGGGTCTATCGTGTTGAAGGCGCGCGCCGAATATTCAAGCCACTCGTGAATTTGCGCGCCGGTGACCTTGAGCGCTGTGACGGCGTTGGACGAGTAGATGTAAAGGTCTGCGACCTGACGCAGGGAGGTTTTCCCCGGTGCGATATCAATGAAGCTGTCAGGGGTATAGCCCGCCCGAAACAGCGACGAGGACGAGAGCAGGGGAAGGCCGGCAAACGGAGTGCCGGCGAGTAGCGGACGTGCGTACCAGGTCTGGGCGGCGTTGACGAGCGCGGTCGGGGGGTCGAAGCCAGCCCAGCAGAAATAGCTGTGCAAGGGCCCATCCGTGCTGCCGACGGGCTCTTCGACCCAGGCGACGGTTGCGTCGTGGGCGCTCATAATGCGGGCGGCAACGGCTGCGTCGCGCGCGGCCAACGGCTCGACCTTACCTTGGTCGCGCTTGTAGATGGGGCGGGTTTCGACGCTGGCTTTTTCAACGCTCCAGCGGTCGCCGTCGCGTTTCAAGGTGAGGTCGGCCAGGCCGAGGTGGCTGCCCCAGAATCCGGGCATGATGGCGGGCACGCCGTTGAGGCGGCCGGCGACCGCATCGACGCCCTCGCGGCCGGCATACTTGGGGCCAGGGAAGACGCGGTGGGAATGGCCTGTCAAGATGAGGTCGAAGCCCGGCACCGCGGCAAGGTGAAGGGCCGCATTCTCCATGCCTTCCACCCAGGGGTCGGCGTTGATGCCGGCGTGGCAGAGGGCGACCAGCACGTCGCATTTCGCGCGCAGCTCGGGCACTAGTTTTTTGGCCGCGAGGACGATGTCGGAGGTTTCCAGCTTGCCGTCGAGCCTGGCCTTGTCCCACATCATGATCTGGGGCGGGACGAAACCGATGACGCCGATGCGGAGCTGCTGTTCGCTGCCGGCTGTGTCCTTGAGCGTGCGGGTGAGGATGGCGTGGGGCGGCAGAAAAGGGGCGCCGCCCGCGCGGGCTACGTTGGCGCAAACGACGGGAAACGGGGCGCCTGCGAGGGTGTTTTCGAGGAACTCGAGGCCGTAATTGAATTCGTGATTGCCAAGGCCGATGGCGTCGTAACCCAAGTCGGTCATCAGGGCGATGATCGGGTGGATATTTGCGGCGGAGGGAGCTGGCTGGTGGGCGACGTAGTCGGCCAGCGGATTGCCCTGGAGAAAATCGCCATTATCGAACAGCAGGGTATTGGCGGCCTCGGAGCGGGCCTTGCGGATCAGGGTTGCGACGTTCGAGAAGCCGACGGTGGGGTCGAGCTTGGCGTGATAATAGTCCCAGTCGAGCACGAACATGTGCAGGTCGGATGTTTCCAGTAGCCGCAATTCGATGCGGGGGGCCTCGCCTTCGCCGCTGGCGGTCGTGAGGCCGAGCGCTGTGCTGCCGGCCAGCGCGCCGGCTGTGCCGAGGACCGTGCGGCGCGAGAGCTTCGTCGCCATTGCGATTACGCCGCCCGCATGGCGGCGGAGGCGCCGATCGGGGGCTGCTGGGGCGTGGCGGTCTGGCGGCTGCTCTGATGGAGATAGGCTTCGGCCGACAGGATCAGGCGCTTGAAGTCATCGGTAAGGTGGTCGGAATACCGGTGCAGGATATTGTGGCCGAGCAAGCCGAAAAGAGCGACGCCGATGCCAATGGCGGTCGCGATCAGTGCGGAGGCGATGCCGCGGCTGACGGCGGCAGGATCGGAAATGCCTCCGGCGGACAGTGCGTTGAAGGTGTCCATGATGCCGAGGATCGTGCCGAGCAGACCCAGCAAGGGGGCCGCTGTCACGATGGTGTCGAGCAGCCAGAGGCGGGCGTTGATGCGGCTATCGACGCGAATGAACAGGGCTGCCGAGAGGTCTTCGAGAGCGTTGCGGCTGAGGGCGTGTTCGCGGACAGCTGCGAGGTATTTGGCCAAGCTCGCCGACAGCAGATCGCGGCGGGCGAGGACCTTTTGCGCGTTAGGGGCGTTGTTGCCGTTGATCACGGCAACGAGGCTTGCCGCGCGCAGGTTGAGCAGCACGTAGTAGATGAGCCGCTCGACGATGACGAACGTCAACAGGGCCGCCATGCCATAGAGCACGTTGATGCAGACGTGGTGAAAATAGGCGGTGTCGAGGTTCGTCATCATCGAGGTCAGTCCTAGGTTCGTATTAGAGGCCGGCGCGCAAGGTGACGAGGAAGGAGAAATCCTGGCCCTGGTAGTAGTTCGCCGTGCCCGAGGGAGCGATGGTGCTGCCGAGAACGCCCGTGGTCGCCAGCGTATTCTGCTGGACGCTGTTGACGCCCGTCAGCTGCCGCGCATTCAAGACGTTGTAGAGGTTGATCTTGATTTCAGGCTGTTTCAGCTGCGCGAAATCGGGGAACCGGTAGCCGAAGCCGAGGTTGAGGCGGCCATGGGCGTGCATCTGCTCGTCGTTCATGAGCGAGGCCTGTTCGCCGGCCATAAACTTGTAGTTGGCATTAGCGAAGAAGCGGCCGTTGTCATAATCGAGACCAAAGCCCATCGAGTAGTCGGGGGCGCCAGCGAGCTTTTTGCCTTTGGTCGGCAGATAGTCGTGGACGACCGTCGTTACCGACTTGCCGTTGACAATTGTGGTCACAGTGCCGTCTGCGCGCAGGTTGTCCTGCAGTTCCGTGTGCAGCAGTTCACCCGAGATATAGGGGCGGAAATTGTAGATCGGCGAGGTGCCGATTTCCGCATCGACGCCGTAGTTGATCACGCCGCCGGCATTGATCGTTGTGGACGTAGTCGACGTGCCGGTCGGGTTGCTCGGGTCGACGATGTTGGTGGACTGCTGGTAGTTTTCGTACTTGCCATAGAAGCCGGTCACCGAGGTGGCCAGCAAGCCATTCTGGAAGCGGTGGCCGAGTTCGAAGACCAGGCCCTTTTCCGGAGGCGGCACGTTTGGCGAGGTGATCGAGCCGTTCGAATTCGAGAAGCTCTGCAGCAAGGTGAAGTTCGGGGCCGTGCGGAACGTCGTATTGAAGCTGCCGAACACCGTGTTGGCTTCGTTCAGCTTGTAGTTCAGAGCTGCCGTCGGCAGCGTTGCCGTGTCGTTCAGTTCGTTTTGAGCCGGGTTTGAGCCTGGCATGTAGTTGTTGACGGCGCGGTTGACCCAAAGCTGCTTGACGCCGAAGTCGGCCGTCATGTCCTTCGAGATTTTCCAGGAGTCGCCGATGAATACGGCGTTGGTGGTAGTGACCGTCAGCTGGTCGCGGCGCTGCATGGCTCCGGCTGGGCAAGCGGTGGCCGCGCCGACGCCGCCGGCAGGCGTAAACAGGTTGCAGGTCGAGCCGGAGGGCAGGGAGAACTGATTGCTCTCGGCGAAGTTATCCTGGACCGTGCCATCGGCGTTCAGAGGAACGTACGGTGCGGTCTGTTTGTGATAGGCGTATTCGAACCAGTGACCCGCGATAATCTTGTGGTCGCCCATGGCGTAGGTGAATTTGTTCACGACGCCGGGACGGAAGGTCTGCGTGATCGAGGGGTTGTAATAGAGGATCTTGTCGCTCAAGGCGCTGGTGCCACCGTAGTTGACGTTGGTGACCTTGAGGTTGCCCCAGAACATGCCTGCTTCGTTCATGGTGGCGGTGCCGCCGCCACTGCCAAACCCGTACCAGTAGTAGGGAACGGTATCGAACTTGAGGTTGGGCGAGAGCGTGAAGTTCGACGGCGCGCTCAGGATCAAGTTGCGGAACGGGTTGACGCGATACTTGTAGAAGTTGAACGCATTGTTGGCGCTCTGGTCGATTGGCGAGGTGGTCTTGAAGAAGGTGCTCGGCAGCGCGGAGAGATATTTGACATCCGCATACTGGTCGAACTGCTTCTTCGAGGGATTGGGATAGAATGTGTTCTCGGCCTGGTTATAGATCGCCGCAAAGCGGACCGTGTTGCCGGGGCTGATGTCGCCGACAATCTTGAAGTCGAGGTGCTGGCGGTCGTTTTCGCCGGGGTTTCCACCCCAATGGTCGGCGTTGTAGTTCGAGTAGCTGAGGAAGGCGCGCACGGCGCCCACCTGGCCCGAGTTGAGGCGGACGAATTCGCGCATGGTGTCATGCGAGCCGTAGGAGAAATCGACCAACGCGCCAGCGGTCTTCGAAGGGTCGATGCCGTAGATGTTGATCACGCCACCGGTCGAGCCGATGTGTGGGCTGTCGAGTTCGGGCGAGCCCTGCGAGATCGAGATCTGGCCGATGTTCTCGGCGTCCAGGTATTCCTGCGGGAACAGTGAGTAGCTGCCCGAGTCGTTGACCGGCATCCCTTCGATCGTGAGGCCGATCTTATCCGAGTTGAAGCCGCGCAACTTGATGTTGCCGCCGTTGAGGCCATCGTTGTCCGTTGACGACTGGACGACGCCGGGCAGCAGGTTGATCAGCTGGTAGGGGTTGGCGGTCGGGCCGAGCTTGTCGATGGCGTCGCGGGTGACGGTCGAGCGGGATTTCTTGGCTTCTTCCTTGATCATGTAGCCACCGCCAATGTCCTGGCCGGTGACGCCGCCCAGAGAGGTGGGACGGCCCGTGTTGCCAGGGCCAGCGGCCGCGCCGGGGGCTGCAGTGCCGGCCGGGGTTCCAGGTGCTGCGGCCGCAGGCGCGGCGGGAGCCGACTTCTTTTCAGTCGCGACCGCGTAGTCGGTCGGCGAGGCGGTCATGCCGGACTGCACGAGGGCCGGTGCGGGCTTGGGAGCGTCGGGAACCTTGACGGAAACCGTGCCGAAATCAACGGGTGCAGCGGCTGCGGCTGCCGGCTTGGGTGCAGGCGCGGCCTGAGGGGCTGCAGCGGCAGGCTTGGGCGCGGCGGGAGCCGTTACGGGAGCAGCTGCGGCAGGCTTGGGAGCCGTAACAGGCGCCGAAGTGGCTGCGGGAGCAGGAGCGGTGGTGGCGGCCGGGGCTGAGACTGGAGCGGTAGGCGCGGCAACAGGTGCCACGGGTTTTGTGGTCGGATCAGCGGTGGGAGCTGCCGGTGCTGGCGGAGGCGTTTGAGCCATGGCGACGCTCGTGAGCGCGGTGCTCGCCAACAAAGTGAAAACGAAACTACGCATGTGCATGATACTTACCCCAGATACTCTTTTTCTAATGCCCCGTGTTGCATTCGCCCGGCGCACCCCAACTTCGGTGCTGGGCCGGGAATTCAGTGATCATTCAGTGCCATAATCGAAGGTTCCGACGACGGAGCCGGATTCGCCCAACAAGCCGCAACCGGACTTGAGGAGCGTGGTGACCGCCGCGGTATCGAGGATCGGCGATCCCGAAGAGGTCGTGATTTCGTGGCTCGTCACTCCTTCCGGCGAAACAACGGCCCTCACGATGACTTTGCCTTTCGGCCGCTTTTTCAAGGCCTCCTTGGTGGAGGGGTAGGCCATGTGCTTTTGCAAGCAGGTGCGGAACTTGGCGGCGGCCTCCTCCGAAACGGGCCGCGGAGGCGGTGGCGGTGGCCGCTCGCCTTCTTCCGCGATCGGTTTGAACTCGGCTTTTTCGTCCGGCTTGGGCGGCTCTTCGGGCTTGGGCTCCTCCATGGGCGGCGCCGGGGGCGGTGGAGGAGGCTCCACAGGCGGCGTGGGCTCTGGCGGCGGGGGAGGCGGCTCGGGCTCGGGCGGGGTGGTGTCGATGGTCATCGGCTCGCCCGGAGGTGCTGCGCCGCCTGGTCCCGCAGATTGCGCAGCCGGTGTCATGAGCTGCCACATCACAAGGCCCGCGACGGCCAGGCCCGCCAAATTGCTCAGAATTTCTGATCGTTCCGTCATTCACGTCAAGGCCCCTTTGCCGGGGCGGCCGGGACCGCCGGAGCTGACATCGGAACTGGCTTGGTTACGATCTGGGTGCTGGAAACGCCTGCAGATTTCATCGCTTCCATGACATCGACCAGGGTCTGCAGCGAAGATTCACCGTCGCCAGCAATGACGACGGACAGTTGCTTGCCAGGCTCGACCGCGGCTTTCAGGCGCTCGGGGAGCT
The DNA here is from genome assembly GCA_025351425.1 of Hyphomicrobium sp. Taxonomy (GTDB): domain Bacteria; phylum Pseudomonadota; class Alphaproteobacteria; order Rhizobiales; family Hyphomicrobiaceae; genus JANXVY01. Next base: position 53,823 of record JANXVY010000033.1, on the reverse strand, counting down.
CGGGCAACGTGATGGGTTTGCCGTCGAGGAACGTCTTGCCGTCGTGATCGATGCCGACGGTCAGGCGGGTTTTTTCGACGATGCGATCTGAATTCGTGGAAGTTGGCGGCTTGATCCGCAGGCCGAGTGCCGGCAGCACGTTGATCGAGATCAGCACGAAAAAGACGAGCAAAAACATCATCACATCGATCATCGGAATGATCTCGATGCGTGCCTGCCGCTTTTCTTTTACTGGCCAAGCTCTCATTACGCTTCCGGATTCCTCCGAACTCCCCTGTTCACGGGGCCAAGTCAAACAGCGCCTGCGTGACAGGGTTGTGAATATTTTATGAATGGACGGTTCGCGTGGCCGTAATGGCACACGGGTCAGGCAACGAGCGCAATTGCGGACGCTGGAGAAAAGCGCCCGAGTTTGAGTATCTGTTTGCGGAGCTATCTGTACGAGTTCCCTCGCGATGTAGGAGGGATAATGCATTATATTTCTCAATTATATTTTTCTGAGGTTGAGTCGCGCGCGAAACGCAGCCTTCGTGTAGAATAAACTAGTGCGACAGCAGCTCCGGGGGGAACTGTAGGCTTAGTCGAGCGTTAAGTTTGGTCTTTTGGTCGTGCCCAGGTGTGACGTCGGGCTTGGTGATAGGCGCCAAAATAGATTTATCGGCGGCTGTTGACTTTAGATTGGAATGGCCGATCCGCGGGGCTGAGTTGGATTGTTTTTACCTGTTGAACGATCAGCGTTGAAGCCGCTGCACTTCGCGATGGCAGCCTTCGTGGCAAGCTTTTTGGTTTGATAAACGGAATCTGGGTGAGGTGTGGGGTTGGCACAGTCGTGGCAGGAAAGCAGGTGAGTTCTTTTGAGGCGCAAATCCTCAATTATTCTATTTAAATCAGATGGTTAGTTCAGTTTTTTGGTTAGATCTGGCGGCTGTGTGTTCGGCTCGGGTCGAGCGCCTTTCGCATATTGGCGGACAGATATTTCAATAAAAGGAGGAAGGAGCTGTTTGTGAAATATCTAAGTTCGATTTGAATGCGAAGTCGATGCTGATTGGCGATGGTCATCCAAATATGAACCTGAGATATCTATCGAATGCATGGATGTAGCAGCATGAGGCAGGTCTGGTGATTTCGGATGGTAATGTCGTCGCAGAAGTATTTCCACGAACCCAAGAAAATAGTCCGCTATCCCCCAGTGGTGTTCGGTTGAAGTCGGTTTGGGTGTTGGCGGCCAAGTTTTGGACTGGCGTTACTGCGCAAAATGCTTGGTTCTTGACGGTGGGTGCGTTTTTGTTCGCGCTTATAGATGTGCTGATGCAATTCTTGCTCAACCGCTGGAACAAATCGTTCTACGATGCGCTGGAACAGAAATCCATTCCACTTATTCAAGACGCTGGAATCATGTTTGTGCTTCTGGTTTTCGCCGCAACGGCGATCGTGATGGCGGCTACGCTGTTCAAAATTCTACTTCAGGTGGCATTGCGCAACTCGCTGAGCGAGCACGTGATCAGCGCCTGGTTGAGCGAACAGGCATTTTATCGCCTGAATATTTTGCGTGGAACTGAATTTGCACCCGAACACCGGATCGCGGAGGACGTGAGGCTGGTCATCGAGCCGGTGGTCGATCTCTCCATCGGGTTCGTCGCGTCGCTGGTGACGGCTGTCACATTTGCCGGGGTGCTGTGGAGCGCGGGCGGGGCCGCCACGATTGGCGGTGTCAGCATTCCGGGAAGCATGGTGTTCATCGCGATCGTCTATGCCGTGCTCGTGACGTCGCTGATGGCGCTGTTCGGACGGTTCTATTCACAGCGGATTCGCGAGCGCAGCGAAGCGGAGGCGAGGTTTCGATACGAACTGACGAGGCTGAGGGAGAACGCCGAAAGCGTGGCGCTGTTGGCTGGTGAAGCTGGAGAGCGCTTTCTGCTTGGCCGCCATCTGCGGGAATTGTCTGCCCGTTGGCATGCCTTTGCCTATAACTGGACGACGATGACGTGGGTTACCTACTCGAATGGGTTGCTGGCCCCGGTGCTGCCGCTGTTGATCATGACACCCAAATACCTGTCTGGGGAGGTGTCCTTAGGTACGATCGTGCAAGCCGCGACGGCGTTCGGAGTGTTTCAGGCCTCGCTTGGATGGTTCAGCGCGAATTTCGCGCGCCTGTCTGAATGGTATGCGGCTGCATCGCGCGTCGCGGAATTGCTATCGTTCATCGAGTTTGCCAAGGAAGGCGTGGCGGCCACGTCGCGGATCAAGGTGGTGGCAAGTGCGGACGACAAACTCCGCCTCACCAACGTTTCAGTCGAACTGCACGATGGTACTGCGCTCATCACGGATGCCGATCTTGTCGTCGAACCGGGCGAAATGGTGCTCGTCAACGGACCTTCGGGGACAGGAAAAAGCACGCTCGTGCGTGCAATCGCGGGCTTGTGGCCGTGGGGATCGGGCTGCATCGCGTTGCCGGCCGGTTCGCGGGTCGCGTTTCTGCCGCAGCGCACGTACATGCCGAACGGTTCGCTGCGAACGGCCATAGCCTATCCAAAATCCGCCACCGAGGTGCCGGAAACGGCCATGCGGTCGGCACTGGAGCTGACGGGGCTCACGCACCTGGCGGCCGTGCTCGACACCGAACAGCCGTGGGACAAATTTCTTTCGGGCGGGGAGTTGCAGCGGATTGCGTTCGCCCGGCTGCTCATTGACCGGCCGACGCTGGTTATTCTCGACGAAGCGACTTCCGCACTCGACGAAGCCAACGAAGCCCGGATGATGGAATTGTTCACCCATCATCTGTTTATGACCACGGTGATCAGCGTCGGTCACAGGGCGGGGCTCGCCGCGTTTCACAACCGGGTGCTGACTATTCACCGGCAGGAGACGGGCGCCAATATCCACGAGCACGGCGGGGACTCGAACGTGCGGCATAGGATTCGCCGGGCGCTCGCCGATATCGGCCGCGCAAAGAAGCCTTCGTGAGGAGGCTGTGGTTCAAGACACGCGCGAGGTAGGCGGTGCCAGCTTCGAAGCGGCGGCCAGCAGCAATCTGATCGTGCAGACCATGCCGCCCGAGTTGAACGCCTGCTCGACGGTGGCGCCGGGGATGCCGCGATGGATGAGCGTGGTGCCGAAGCCTTTGCGGTCAGATCGGGCGGGTGATGGGCCGCCGGTTTCGCTCCATGCGATGAGAAGGCACTGCCCTTCTTCATGTTGCGCGGTGACCCAGGTGATTTCGATGCGCCCGTTGGGTACGGAGAGCGATCCATACTTGAGGGCATTCGTGCCAAGTTCGTGGAACGCCAGCCCCAGCGGCACGGTCAGGTTAGACGGTAGAGTTACGCTGGGGCCGGTCACTACGAGTTGGGTGGCGGGGTTCGATAGCAGCGGCGTCAGCTGGAGGCTGATAATTTCGCGTAGATCGCTGCCGGTCCATGCCGCTTGAAGCAGCAAATCATTGGCCGCCGATAAGGCTTGCAGGCGGCCGCGGAACGCAGGGCCGAAGTCGCGGGGAGACGGGCTCGACCGCATGGTCTGATTGGCGATCGACTGGGCGACGGCCAAAGAGTTTTTGATCCGATGCTGCAGTTCGCGATTGAGCAAGATGAGCTGGCGTTCCCACTGCCGCCGTTCGCGAATGTCCTCCATCGTGACGGAGAGCGCCGCCACGGTATCATCACGCGCCAGGATCGGCGAAACCCCGACGGCGAGATCGAGAGCTGTTCCGTCTTTGTGATACAGCACGGTTTCGATCCGGAACGCCTCACCGCGGAGGGCGCGGGTGAGCAAGCTGCGGAGTTCTTCGTGGCGATTTGGGGGAGCCAATAGACAAAGCGTCTTGCCGACGGCTGCCGTGTAGTGATGGCCAAACAGGCGCGCTGCACCCGGGTTCCAGGTTTCGATCGTGCCATCGGTCGCGATCGAAATGATTGCATCGTTGGAGGCTTGGACGAGCGCTGCGAGGCGGGCCGTGGCGGCGCGCGCCTTTTGCTGGGTGGTGATGTCTTCGACGACCGAAATAAAGTAGAGGGGGCGGCCGTCGAGATCGTGCACCAGCGACGTGGTGGAGCGGACCCAGATGGGTTCGCGGCCTTTGCGCAGGAACCGCTTGTCCATGGTGAAGCTGGGCAGGTCGCCGCGAAGCACCCGTTCCAGAAGTGGCGCCCTGATGAGCTGGTCTTCGGGGTGGGTTACTTCGGCGGGCGAGAGCGCAAGACACTCGTCCATGGAGTAGCCTAGCAATTCGCAAAACCGATTGTTCAGCATGACCCATTTGCCATCGAGGTCGATCTGCTCGAAGCCGACGGCTGCCTGCTCGAAGACCAGGCGGAAGCGGGCAGCACTTTCGGCCAAAGAACGGGTGCGCTCGCGCAAGGCGATGGAGGTCGAATTCAACGCCGCGCCGACCTTGTTGATTTCTGTGACATCGGAAGAAACAAGAGGAACGACCGCGCCATGCTCCAGGGCTGCGGCCCGCTCGGCCACTTCTTCGATCGACCGCGTGATGCGGCTGGCAAAATAGAGCGTGAGCGGCAGGGCCATGGCGAGCAGCAAGCCGCCGCTGGCTAAAAAAACGAGCCAGGCATTTCGCAGGGGGTATTCGATCTTCGAGAGCGGCATATAGGCCGACACCCGCCAGCCTGACGCCAGCATCTTATAACCGTGCAGAACAGCGGTCCCGTCGCCAAGCGTGGCCTGAGCCACACCGGCTATTTGATCTCTGCCTATTTCGAGGTCCGAGGACTGGCCAATTGATTTTTCGAGCTCCTGCGATTGCGCAACGATCTTTCCGGTCCGGTCGCAGACAAGGGTCATCCAATCGGGAGAGAACTGTTGGTCGGCCAAGATAGCTGCGAACCACCGGGGTTCCCCGGCTCCAATCAAAACGAGAGGATTGCCTTGATCTCTGAAGGCGGGAACGGCGACCGAGACGACATAGGTTTGGGCGACCGGCCCAAACAGCAAGTCCGATACGTAGGGCTTCTTTGTGTCCAGGATCGCCGCGTCGACATTGGGTTCGTGCATGCTCGGCAACAAGGCCCCGAACGGCCGGCGCGTGTTGATGAGCTGTTGTCCCGTTACGGCGTCTCGCAGCAGTATCGGGGTGCCACTTATTTTGGCGACACCGGAGGCCTGTTCGTAAAACAGTTGCAGATTGTTGGTTTTCAGCGCCGGCGAGGAGGCCAGGCCGGTCAACGTCGCTGTAAGTCCGCGCAGATCGCGATCGATATTGAGGGCGAGTTGATTTGCGGTATGAAAGGCTTCCTTTTCGGCGCCACCTCGTTTGATTTCGTTGATCTGCCAAAGAACCAATGCTGAAAAGGTGAGGAGGGGGAGCAAGATCGAGGCGACGAGCAGGGACAGAAGTTGAGTGATGCTGCGTTGGCGGCGGGCAGATCCGGTGGTGATGGATTGGAAGGCGGTGGCAATGTTCAAGACTATCCCAACCCCGCTCTGCGCTCTTCAATCTGGTGCTGGATTGATCCGATGAATTTCAAGCGATCGGCGTTTTGTCGCTGGGGGTCGCCAATGTGGCATGGGCTGCTCCGAGAGACCGTGGCGGGTAGTTAGAAAACGTATCAGGCGAGCCATTGGTTCCCCTGGGCGGCAATTCTTGCCAGGGACAGCGGGAGCGCCTGGGTTTCAGGGCAGCACGTGTTGGGCGACGCGGACGTCGGCGGCGCGCGTTTCGGGCACAACCGCCCGTACGATACCAGTATTATAGCCCCAATGCCGTGCACGGACGGATAGTTTCACCGTCAAATCCTTGCCATCGATACTCTGAAACTTGAAGGTCTGGCCGGTATCGGATTTTGCGATGGTGTTGGCCGCAGGTATGGCGCTTTGAATAGAAAAGTTGTCGTTGAAGTCGGCGTCGAAGCTGAGCGCAACCAAACGGCCTTTCGGATCGGGGATAGTCATGGTCAATTGTTGGGCGTGGCCAAGCCAGCCGAATTGGTCGTGCTGGACCATCAGCGCTTTCGGGGAGCCAGCCGACACGGTAGTGTTAGCTAGTTGAGAAATCAGGCTCATCGTTGCAGCAGCCGCGATCAAGACCAACGCAGCAATCTGCAGCCAATGAAAATGTAGCGCTTTGCGGAAAATTCCTGTTTGGTTGATCGCCGGAGAAATTAACGTCACAATAGTTCACCATTTGATTGATTACATTACATCTATGAACGCCATTGCGGCTCCGGTGGCGATTGCTGCGGTCGAGAGTAGAAATGTAAAGACGATGATTTCAAACACGCGGTCGTCGAAATCATCATCCAGATCCGAACTGCTGGGCTTTATTCGTTTTTCACGTTTCGACATGACATTGTACTCAACATCGTTACGCCTCTTGCGCTGAACAACGCTTGCATAGGGCTTCCGGTTCCAAGCCGCCCCGAAAGCTGCCGAAAGCCCACGGATCGTGGGGCGGTGCGCACAACGGATCGGAAAGATAAGGCGGTCAGGCGGTCAGGCGAGACAGACTCTTACGCTCACCTGGTCAATGGCAGAGATCGTGCTCAGCAGCAAAACACACTGCATGGACGGAACTAGTGCGGGGGCCCGGCGTTAGCTCCATGTCGCATAGCGCAGGCACTGGCGACGCTATTTGGAGAGTGAAAATGGGCAATCTTCTGCACTATGCAATCGTGTTTCTGGTCGTGGCGCTGGTCGCGGCCTTTCTCGGGTTTGGCGGCGTTGCGGGCACCGCAATGGATGGCGCGCGAATTCTGTTTTGGGTCGCACTCGTGCTGTTTGCGATTTCGCTGGTGGCGGGCTTGTTGCGGCGCGCTTAGGCGGCCTTGCGAAGCTGACTTGAGGTCATTCGCGTCTCAACTTCGTCAATGTGGACGAGGCGGGATCGACTTCAAGGGAAACGTAACGGGTTTGCCGGAAGGGTCGAGCAGCACTGAGGAAATCTCAGTAGTGGCGAGGTGCCGAAAATCAGTGGTAATCCCTATGAGCGGGACGGCGTGGTGCACGTATGGTGCGTCTGTTCCAGGTGTCGCGTGACGGAAGCAATCGACGATCGGGCCTTGCGCCTTTAATCGCCGGGAGGCGCGCCGGGGCTCGCCCTCCTCCATCCGGCGCGCTTCACATTCTGGAGGGAACCAATCGCTGCTTTGAGAGTTTAAGCTGTTGTTACCGGTTTGCGTACCGTTCGATTGCCTCATAGTCTGAGAGGTCTCAAAGCGGCTCAGCAAGGGATGATGATGGTATGCCGGCGGGGAAAAAAGTTGATCTTCAAGCGGACGGTGGGCAACCGGAAGAGAAAGATGTTTACAATATGCACACCGCCATGAACGAAGAGGCGGAAGATGTTCCTGTGGTGCTCGACGAGCGAACCCGCGCCGAACTTGGGCGGCAGCTTGCGAAGTATTACTCACAGTTGATAAGTCAACCGATTCCCGATCAATTCCTTGAGCTTCTTAAGAAGCTCGACAGCAAGGAGCGGGGCGAGTGAGCGAGCCAGCGAACCGTTCGTTCAATACTGCATTGGTGGCTGCGATGCCGAATTTGCGCGCGTTTGCCATCTCGTTGTGCGGCAATTCTCACACCGCCAACGATCTGGTGCAGGAAACGCTCGCAAAGGCATTGGCCAACTGCGACCGGTTCAAGGAAGGCACCAACTTCAAAGCGTGGTTATTTACAATTCTGCGAAATACTTATTTCTCGGATTTCCGGCGCGGCCGCAGGGAAGTGGCGGATTCAGACGGTTTGGCCGCTGCGAGGCTTTCTACTCATCCAGAGCAGCACGGCCATATGGACATGCTGGATTTCAAACGTCTGCTTGACCAGTTGTCGGACGACCAGCGCGAGGCACTCATTCTCGTCGGCGCGGAAGGTTTCTCGTATGATGAAACGGCGGAAATTTGTGGATGTGCGGTGGGTACCATCAAAAGCCGGGTCAATCGCGCGCGTTTGAAGCTTGCAGAGCTGATGGGAATCGCGACGTTCGAAGATATAGGACCGGAGCTGCCCACGCAGGCGGTCATGAAGCGTGCTTCGGTGTAGGCGCTCATTTTTATTCGATTAAATGAGGGGGCGCTTGGCTGGCTCGTGGGCATCGTATTTGGCCAACGAGCGAAGGCGCTGCTCATCGAGAATATTGAATTGACCATCTTTCCATAAAATCAATTGCTCCTGCGTCAGGCGGCGGATCGTTTTATTGGTGTGGACGAGCGATAAGCCGAGCGCATCTGACAGATGCTGCTGGGTCAAAGGTAAGCGCACGCCGGAGCGTGTGGTGGCGGCGCCGCTCCCCAATGCGCGGTAATAGAGGTGGATCATCAGCGATGAGATCCGCTCAATAGCGCTGCGTCGGCCGATGCTCAGGAGTTGCTCGTCGAGCAGGCGCTCCTCGCGCGATGCTATCCAGGTCAGATCAAACGCCAAGCCTGCGTGCTGCTCGTAGAGTTCCCACATCCGCTGACGGGGGAAAACGCAGAGCACGACGGGGGTCAGCGTTTCGACCGAGTGATCCATCTCTTTGAATACCGTGGACTGCAATCCCAAAAAATCGCCCGGCAAAGCGAAGTTCAGGATTTGGCGGCGCCCATCGGGCAGAGACTTGTAACGAAAGGCCCAGCCGGACAAGACGGTGTAAAGGTTGGGGCTGCTTTCGCCTTCCTCAAGCACGGTGGCGGCCTGCGCGAGGATAAGTTCGCCGGATTTGAGCGACTGGACGAACGCCAACTCCTTGGGCGTGAATGCCCGGAACGTCGAGAGAGACCGCAGCGGGCAGGCTGCACATCTGGTCGAGGACGCAGCCGGTGGTTTTTTGGCCAAGGCGGAAATCTCCAAGCGGATCTAGCCTCTATGTCTTAGATTAATGACACGGAGGATGGAATTCCCGTATTGGCCCTCATTAGGCTGCGGTGTCAATTGCGGCAACGCCTAGGATAAAGGGCACAACATCAAATGGTAACGAACGATCAACATCCACCTGCGGCGGTCAATCAACCTTTGCTGGGCCGGGTGTTTTTGGTTGTCGAAGACAACACGCTGATTGCGATGGACGTTCAGAATGCAATCATCGAGGCGGGGGCGTTCGATGTGTTCGACCCGACCTCGCCTGAGGAAATCGAGGCCTTGCTTTCAGATTGTGCGATTGATTTGGCGATCATCGATGTCAATCTGGATGATGCGAATAGATTTTTGGTTGCGGAGAGGGCCGCCGCGCTTGGGTTGCCCGTGATTTTCACATCCGGGTATTCGCACGAGTTTGAGGTTCCGGCGGCGTTGCGGTGCGCGCCCATTCTTTCAAAGCCTTTCACAATGTCACGCCTAGTTTCGACGGCGGCGGTGCTGTTGAAGCGTTGAACCCCTCAGCGCTGGCAGGTTTGGACGCCGGCGACGGCTAGCTGGAACATACCCCCGCATGACGCGTTGTGTTCAAGACATGATGCGAGGTGTCGGCGTGCCAGTGCGCCATCCCATGGTTGCGGACAATTTCAGATCTTCGATCCAGGTGCTGGCGCTTGTCGCAATGATGCTCGCTTTGCTGCGATGGGGGATTTTAAAATGACGCGCGTCAGACTTGCGATGATCTTCATCGCTCTCCTCTTGCCTGTTGCAACGCTCATTCCATTAGGGTCGTTATGGCTGTGGCAAAACGGATATCTGTTTTATTGGGTCGCGGCTGCGCTATCGATAACGGTTATTATTTATCTACTGGAGCGCCGCGCGCTTCCAGAAAGCCGACCAACCCTGTCATCTATCAGGGTCGTAGAGCGCGCGCACGCAACAGAGGCGGAAAAAGCGGCTTTGACCGCAGTGCAGCGGTTGGTGGATAGTGTCGAACCTGCCTCGGTCACTTCGCGCGGCGATCTCTTGGCGCTTGCCGGCACTGCAATCGAAACGGTGGCGCGGGAATTCCATCCAAGCGACGCTTCGCCGGTGTGGAATTTCACGGTTCCAGAGGCCCTGTTGTTGACGGAACGGGTCAGTGCCCGGCTTCGCCCCATTTTTATCGATGCAATTCCGTTGGGCGAACAATTGACTGTTGGGCAGGTTTTACGCCTTTACGAATGGCGCTCGGTCGCGGGATATGCCGAGAAGGCTTATGATCTGTGGCGGCTGGTACGGATCATCAATCCCGTAGCAGCGGCGACGCAGGAAGCTCGCGAGCGAATGACCCGGCAGATTTTCTCGAGCCTGACAGACGATCTGGCCAAACGGGCGCTCGGCATCTATATCCGCGAAGTAGGGTCTGCTGCGGTTGAGCTTTACAGCGGCCGGTTGCGGGATGCTGGACCTGACGACAAGACCGCATACGAAGATAACTATGTTGGCCTGGGCGACCGGCGACCGAAGTCCGCTTCGCGTTTCACAAGGGTTTGGGGGGAAGCCAAGAAGGCGGCGCGCGCCGCTGCTCACCTTTATCAGCGGCAGCCTCGAAAATGAGATCAGGCGGCGGGGGCGATAGCGGCTTTCGCCGCAGTCGTCAGCGGTAATTCCGCAGGACCCAACGATGCTCCGTGACCTTTGAGAACAAAGTGATCGATCACGCCGCGTATGGTCGTGCGGCAATCGTCAACGGCGATCGATTCGATAATCGACTTGCTCGCTTCGTCGTTCGTCTCAAGACGCCAGAATACGCCGATTATTTCAGCAGCGGGGAATTGACGCCGGATTCGCTTCACGAGAAATTTCGCGTGAGCGCGCCGCGTCTTGACTTCAAAAGCGCATATGCAGACCGACGTTATTGCAGAGATATCGTGGGCTGTGCCGCCGCGAGCGGCGATTTCCAGTGGGCTCATCGAGAGTGACCCGATGCCACGACCCGTCAGGGCCTGGGCGAGAATTGCGGACGCCGACTGGTCGAGCAAGGTTCGAACACCGATGCACAAGACTGCAGGGGAGGCGGGAGGGCGGGACTTCGAAGCAGCCTGTGCCGGCGCCGCCGCCTTGGTTTGCTCATCGCCCGGCGGCTGGCCCAGGCCAACGTCTTCCAGGGTCTCGAGAAATGAGATCGTCGTCTGGTGGATTTGCTCGACGCGCTGATCTTCCAGGCGGCCCGCTTCTTCATCGTCCACGGCCTTCTTCAGCGCTTCGATCGCAACCCTATCGTAGAATTCCTCAAGGGGGACCTCCTTGAGCTTCGAGGTCGCCTGGTCGGCGGCCTCATCGGGATCGCCAGATAGTAGGCGCTGATAGAACATGTCGTCCGACGCCAGGGCCGGTTCCGATCCCAGCAGAATTTCGAAGAACGTGAACTGTTCGACATGGCGGCCGAGCACAACCAGAACAACCGTGAGAGGCACCGCGAGCGGCAATCCGATCGGCCCCCACAGCAAAGTCCAAAATGCGGTCGCGAGAATAATGGCCAATGGGGACAGGCCGGTCGATTCGCCTTGAACAATTGTTTCAATGACCTGGCTTGTCAGCATTTCGGTCACAACGAACAAGGCGAGAGTTGCGGCAAAGATGCTCCAGCCGGGATCAACGACGAACGCCAGTCCTATCGGCACGATCGCCGCCAGCGCGACGCCGATAAACGGGATGAAGCGTAACAAGCCCGCCATCAGACCCCAGAGAAGCGGATTGGGTATGCCGATCCACCAGAGGCCGAGGCCAATAATGATGCCGAAGGCTGCGTTGATGATTGTCGTGGATAGGAAGTAGCGATTGAGGCGCGCGCCCGCGTCGTCCATGGCACGTGTGGTGCGTTCAAGATCCTTGACGCCCAGCAAGCGGATTGCCCGATCGCGGACGTCTTCGCGCGAGTACAATAACATGATGACGAAGATGATGCAGATGCCAGCCATCGTGAGCGGCTCGACGGCAGCAGAAACAATGCTGTGCAGCTGTTCGATGGGGGAGGTTGCATGCTCGCGCACTTCCACCGGGAGCGGTGGCGCGGCGGCGGGGGTCGATGGCGACGATAGGGTTGCAGACGCGGGGGGCTTTTCGAGTGCGCCCTGAATTGTCTTCAACGACTCTGCTGCACGATCCAGCTGATGGCCTGGCGTCATAGCCTCACGCAATACCTTGATCTTGTTCATCAAGGTGGACTGATAGAACGGCAACTGCTCAGCCAAATTCACGACCTGCCGCGACATGACGAGACCCATTCCCGCAATCGTCGCGAAGGCTGCAAGCGTGACCAGGCAAACCGCGAAGCCGCGCGGAATGTACCAACGCCGCAAGATGGAAATAACGGGCGACAGGAGAAATGTGAGAAAGATCGCGAGTGCGAGCGGGATAAAAAGCAATTTGCCGAAATAGAGCCCTGCAATAATTATTCCGCCGGTCGCGAAATAATAGAATATAGTTTTTTCCGAGACGAGGTCTCTGATCAACATCTGACGCGAACGAGGCTTGAAGCTGGAGTTTCCGGCCACGCATTCTCCTCCTAAGGCTTCATTTTAGGGGGTTGCACTGCCGGGAGTGCCCCGAAGCTTGCGGCCGGTGCTCAAGCCAACGAGGAACGCGGATGCCACAACTTGAAGCGGGCCGAAATAATCGACGGCTGCTTCCGTTTCTTTGTTCACGGCTTCTACAGTGGCTGAGACGGGGCCGACTTTTTCGCGCGCCCGGGCTGCTGCTGCGCGTTCCGTCGCGTCCATAACGGCGGGGGCGCTCAGGCAGATGAAACCCGCCAGGGCCGCGCCTGCGGCGACAATGCCGGCGGACGCTATGGGGCCGTATTGAGTTTCGAGCCACCAATAAAGGGCGACCAATCCAAACACGACAGAGCTTGCCAGGAAGATAGCGGCGGCGGCGCCCCAGCTCGCCCATCGCGATACGGAACCAACCGCGCCGGAGGCGGCGCGGTTGGCGAGATAAAGTGCAACGTTGCCGAGCATAAACAAATCCCCTTGCGACGATGGATTATCGGCGAGCGATCAACGCGAAGGCGAAGCCGACCGCTGCGGCGATGGCTGTCGACTGCAACGGGTTGCGGCGGACATACGTCGCCATGGCGTCGAGACGTTCTTGTGCCATGTCGCCGGCCTGACCCACTGCTTCGGCGACATCATGGGTGATCGATTTCGTTTTGTCTGCGGCAGCCTGGGCAGCACTGCTCAGGTTGTCGCCGGCCTTTTCCATGGTATCGCGGGCTTGGGCCGACGTGGAGCCTTGATAAGACATGAGTGTTCTCCTGTAGAAAGGGTTGAATGGGGCGTTCGTTTATTGGATTTCGGTTGGTGAGCTGACGTCAGCGCGTGAGGACGAGCCCCAAAAGAAAGCCGATGCCGACGGAGATTGCGACCGATTGCATCGGGCTGTTTCGAACGGCCGCTTCCAAATCGTCGGCCTTAGATTTTGCCGTCTGCTGCACGGTGCCGACTGTATCGCCGAGTTGCGCCCTGCCGACTTCGGCCATCTTGGTTGCGAGGCCAGCGATATCGGTTTTCAGCAAATCGATTTGATCGGCAATGCCATTGCCCGACTTGACGTCGATCTGACGTTTCGGACCGGTGACTTCTTTCACAGCTGCGAACTCACTCATCAGTTCCTCCAAAAATTGTGCGTTCGGTGGCAGAACGTACCGCTACCGGATTGGTTCCGCTGAATGCCAGCGCCCGGCAAAGTTTTGGCTGGAACGGATTTCGTTTCCCGGCGTTTCACTGCCGTGCCGCGTCGCCTGATGAGCTGAAGTGCAGCGCGGCCCGAGTTTCCAATTTCAAGAGGGTTGAAACGCCAATGAATTCGCAATCGAGCCCAAGTGCTACCGCCAATGTAAATCTCTTTCCGGCCACATCGAGCGATCAAACGAGTTTCAGCGCCGATGCGGGCGAGCACGAAGCCGTCCTGGCAGGACTGCGGTCGCAATTCGATCAACTCAACAGTCAACTTTCGAGCTATGGTCATACAGCGATGGTTCAAGCGTCGGCTGGAGCGGATAAGCTGCAAGCGGAAATTCGACGGCAGCCCCTGACGGCGCTGGCGATTGCAGCCATGGGTGGCGCTCTGATCGCTGTTGTCGTAATGAGCGGGAAGCGCGCACCCGTCACATGGAGCGACCAGTTCCATGATTACCGGCGGCAAGCGGACGACTATGGGAGGGCCGTCGCGCGCCGCTTGCAAGACACTGCGGCGCAGGCTTCCGATGCGGCGCCGGGTCTGCTATCCAATGTCGAACGGCTGGTTGGCCGGCTGTCGCAAATGGATGCGCAGGCCACTTTGGCGCCAGCGGTAGAAAAAGGCGCTCATTGGATGCGATCCTTGGTGGGCCAGATCAAAAATATTTCTTCGTGACGTTCGGCGGTTTGCTAAAAATGGTAAGTCATAGGAACTTTTTCTACCATCAAGCGTTAGTTGGCAGCGCTGGGCTTATTGTTCATGAGGGACGCACGCATGTCGTTGTCGGAAACTATTGCACCTCAGCTACCGTACTTGCGGCGATTTGCACGCGCTCTGTCTGGCAGTCAGGCGAGCGGAGATGCCTACGTGGTTGCGATGCTCGAGGCATTGGTGGCGGACAGTTCGCTGTTTCCTAAAGACATGCCTACCAAGCCGGCAATTTTCCATACCTTCCTCAAAGTTTGGGACTCGGTAAAGGTGAATGCCACGCGGGAGGAGCGGGTGAGTTTGGCCGATGCGCCGGCCCGTCATCTCGAGGGGATCAGTCATCGGCCGCGACAGGCGTTTTTGCTGGTCGCCGTCGAAGGGTTGTTGATTGAAGACGCAGCGACGGCCATGGATTGCGATGTGGCAGAGATCAGCGCGTTGATCGATCAGGCGGGGCAAGAGATCGCGGAGCAAGTCGCCACGTCGGTGCTCATCATCGAGGACGAACCACTGATTGCTCTCGATCTTGCTGAACTCGTGACGTCGTTGGGCCATCGTGTGTGTGCGACGGCGACCACGCACAAGGAAGCGGTTGCAGCATTTTCGAAACATCAACCGGGTCTGGTGCTCGCGGACGTGCAACTTGCGGACGGCAGCTCCGGCCTCGAGGCCGTAAATGAAATTCTCGGCTCGTTCCAAGTTCCCATTATCTTTATTACCGCATATCCCGAACGTCTCCTTACCGGGAAGCGGCCTGAGCCGACTTTCCTGATCAACAAACCGTTCCAGCCTGAAACGGTGAAGGCCATCATCAGTCAGGCGCTCTTTTTCGAAAACAAGGCTGCCCTTAATGCAGCCTGACGTTTGAACTGCTTTTTCTCAGTCTATGTAAAGTCAAGGCCGGTCAATTGCCGGCCTTTTCTTTTTTGGATGTTATTGCTGAGGAGCAGCGTTGGTCTGTTGGGTTGGCGCAGCGGTTACGCGCCAGATCGTATTCCCGACATCGTCGGCCACCAATAGCGCGCCCGTCTTGTCGATGGCTATACCTACGGGGCGGCCAAAGGCGTTTCCGTCGGCGTCGACGAAGCCTGTCAGCACATCTTGCGGGCTTCCGCTCGGACGGCCTTGCGAGAATGGAATGAAGACGACCTTGTACCCACTCAAGGGGATCCGATTCCAGGAACCGTGCTGGCCGACAAATGCGCCGCCCGCAAAGCGCGCAGGCAAAGCATTCGACGTATTGAAGGTGAGGCCCAGCGAGGCAGTGTGGGCGCCGAGCGCATAATCGGGTTTGATGGCGGATTTTACAAGATCTGGTTTTTGTTCGGGCGTGCGCGTATCGATATGCTGTCCATAATAACTGTATGGCCAGCCATAAAATGCACCGTCCTTGACGCTCGTCATGTAGTCGGGCACGAGGTCGCTACCGAGTTCGTCGCGCTCGTTCACGACGCACCATAGGTCGTGCGTTGTGGGATTCCATGACAATCCGTTCGGGTTTCTGAGGCCGGATGCAAAAACGCGAGATTTTCCGGAATGCCGGTCGATCTCCAAGATCGCCGCGCGATTGATTTCGTTCTCGATCCCATTTTCGGCGACGTTGCTATTCGACCCGACCGAGGCATACAGTTTCGAGCCGTCTGGGCTTGCGACGAGATCTTTGGTCCAGTGGTGATTGATCGGACCGGCCGGGAGATCTTCAAGTTTGACACCTGCGCCGGTGATGCTGATCGCGCCTTGGGAATATGGAAATTTCAACACTGCATCGGTATTGGCCACGTAGAAATCCGCACCGACGAGGGCCATGCCAAATGGCGAATGCAATCCGGTCAAGAAGGGTGATTTGGTTTCGGCCAAGCCCTCGGGTGTCATGCCACGCAACAAGGTGATCCGATCGGCGCTCGGCGAGGTGGCTCCTGCGCGCCGTTGCACTTGTGTCATCACCCAACCCTTTATGCCCGACTTATCACTTGGGCGCTCGGGGCCGTTGGTTTCCGCGACCAGAACATCGCCGTTGGGCAGAACGTGCAACCATCGCGGATGATCCAGCCCCGTTGCGTAGGCGGTGACAGTCAAGCCCGGGGATGGGGCCGGTTTGCGGCCTTCCGGCCAGCCGCGCGCGGGGGCAATGTTGACCGTTGGGATTGTTGACGATTTCGCATTCGGCAAGGTGGGGTCGGGGCCCGTGTCAGCGTTCTTTGGCAACGACGCCTGATCGCCACAACCGGTCAGGGCCGATGCTGCAAGGGTTGCTGTCAAAAGCAACGGGACGGAATGGCGCGAGGGCGAGCAGTTCTTGGGTCGGGTCACTGGGCGGGTCATGGGAAAGTCCTCCTTGGCTGCAAACGCAGCGTGGAGAAGGTTGTTCCGTCGCGAAAGTCGTGGAGGCTCGGGTAATCAGAATTGTCGAGTTGGTGGGGCATCAATTGCCGTTTTCATTTTTAAACGACGGAAAATTTGGAACCATGCCGGTCTCAATTCTCGGCACCTTCCTCGGAGCGATTATTACGGCGACGACGGATATGGCCGGAGCGCAGACACGTTGCGGTCCTTCGATGCCGCGACGGGAACCTATACGACGTATGGTGGCGAAACCGTTCGTTGCCATTGTCTTTAGTCTCTGGAGACGCCCAAGCTTGTTGGATTGGCCCTCTCGCTTTGCTTCAAACGAGTGGTTCGTGGTCAGGCGAGTTCAGGGCGGTTGGAACGGGTTTGAAACGCAACACGATATCGCAGATAACACCGCTCTCTTCAAAGCGAGTGCTGATGCTCCCGCGGGGCACCGCGGCATGGATCAGCGTCGATCCAAAGCCTTTATAGCCCGAGCGCTTTACAGTTGGCCCGCCGATTTCGAGCCATTTCATCGTTAGAATAGAAAAGCCCGTGTCGTCGTCTGACGTAACGGTCCATTCGAGCACGACGCGTCCCTCGACCTTCGAAAGGGCACCATACTTGGCAGCGTTGGTGGCGAGTTCGTGGATGGCCAGACCCAGGGGAATGGCGGCATCTTCCGGCACGGATACGGACGGCCCGTTAGCCGTCAAGCGGCCGGCATCAATGTAGGCTGACAGTTGCGAGCGGATCAGGGTGCCGAGTTCGGCGCCCTTCATCGAGCTGATGAGGGTATCGTGGGCAGACGCCATACTCGCCAGGCGGCCGCTGAAGACTTCGACGAATTTCTTCGGATCGGGTGTCGTGCGGAAGGTGGCATTCATGATCGATTGCAGCACGGCGAAGGTATTCTTGACCCGGTGGGCTAGTTCGCGCGCCATCAGGAATTGGCGCTGCTCGAACGATTTCCGGTCGGTGATATCGAAATCGATGCCGACAATTGCAATTACCGATGCATCCGTTGCCGGCAAACGACTCGCTGCACTGCGCAGCCACCGGATTTCGTGATCGGACGGCCGAATAATACGGTACTCGATCTGTTGGCGCTCGCCCGACTTCAGTTTCTCGCGAGTTTGTTCGATGAGGCCACGGTCGTCGGGATGAACGATATTCGCCAGGAGTTCAGCTGCGGACACAGCGTGTTGGCCTGGAGGGAGCCCCAAGAGCCGGGCGTAGGTTTCATCGATGGCAAGGGTGCCATTGCCGATGTCGTGCTGCCATGTGCCCATCCCGCCCGCCTCGAGCGCGGTTTTCAGCCGGACCTCGTTGCGCGCAAGCCCTTGCTCGGTATGTTTTCTCAGTGTGATGTCGCGGCTGGTGCCCAAAATGCGCACGGGTTTGCCGGCCTTGAACAAGACGTGGCCGGTTGCTGCGAGCCATCGCTGCACACCATCCGAAAGGCCGATGACGCGATATTCTGCCTGATATTTGCCAACGTTGACGGGATCCATTGCCTTTGCATAGGCGTCGCGAACGGCGTGAAGGTCATTGGGGTGAATGGCGGCCTTAAACACGTCGAGATTGGCGCTTTGATTTGAGGGAAGGGCGAATTGCGCCCGGATCGTTTCGTCCCAACGCAATTCATTCTCATGGATATCCCATTCATAAATTCCGATCCCTGCGCTTTCAAGTGTCAGCCGGAGCTTGAGCCTGCTGTCGGCGAGGGCTGCCGCGACCGCATCGGCTTCGCTCAACGTCGACGATGGGGGCGGGGAGTTCTGCGCGTCGGGGTCGCGCGCGAATTCGGCTGCCTGCAAGAGCGGGGCGGTCATGCGCGTGCCGATGACGGTTGCGAGACTCATGGACAATGCGGTCAAGAGTGCGCCCGCGAGCAGCACAATCCAGACCGTCGAGCGGGAGGCTTTGTCGACGATACTGAGGGGAACGGTCACGGCTGCAACCCAACCGGTCGTTACGCTCTTGGCTACTGCCCGAAGAACGGGTTCACCATCCAGATTATGCGTTATGAAGGGCCGCGTTTCGTCGCGGCGGGACAGCAGCTCGGCGGGTAGAATTCTTCCGATGTAAGTCTCAGGCTGGGCGGAGCGGCCAATGACACGGCCGGTGCGGTCCGTGAGGCCGCTGATCCAGCCCTCAGGGAGCGACTGGCTTTCCAGGAGTTTCGACAATAACACGGTATCAAAAGCTGCAACCAGAATGTATTTGACGGTGCCGCCGATGCGAACCGGATAGGAAACGTCGACGACCAGACGTTTGGATACCAGGCCGATGAACGCATCCGAAACTTGTGGCGCTCCGGTATCGATCACCTTTTGGTGGCCCTCGGGGTTGGCCGATTTCGGCAGCGGTGCTCCGTACTCGACCAGGGTATTTACTCTTTGCTGGAGACCGGTATCCAACAAGAGAACCGTAATGCCGGGAGGGAATGTGGAGCGGGCGCGGCGATGGAATGACGCCAGGTCGTCGACCTCCAACGCGTGAGCGCCCGCTAGCGTCTTCAAAGTGATCAACGTCGATTGGATTTCCCGATCAATATCGATGGCGGCAGACTCGGCGCTGCGGATAATGCTGTTCTCATAGAATTCGCGTTCGTGCTGGGCGAATTGCCATACCAAAAATCCGCTGAACGCCAGCAGCGGTGCGAGCATCGCCGCGACCAGCATGCGGAGATGGAAGGTAATGGGGCGCGCTGTCATTTTGTAGGAGAACAATATCCTCTGATAGCGTGCAATTTGTCCTTGCCGTTACTGCTCGGGCACTTGCGGTGGGCGAAGCCGTGTTTTCTGTGGCGTCGCCGCCCGGATGTGGGCAGCGAAGGGCCCTACTTGCGGCCTTTAAACCATACGGTGTGCGGCGGCGCGAACGAAAAGCGTTTTGCACTCAGGTGTTTCAAAAGCCTACGGAGGGCAAACGGCCGCGTTCATTTCAAGAAGCCTAAAAAATGCATTGCGATGATCGCAACGATCGGAACGCCAGCGAGCCACAAAATCACGTCGCGCATGGGAAAACTCCTTCTTGTCTCATACTTGTCTGTAACGACGGACCGTACACGGGTCGATGACCCCTTGACGCCGTCGATGGTGTTCAACGCGCGGGATCAGATGTGGTTCCACAATGGAACGCTGCGGCCGGCGGCATCTTAAAAAAACGACGTCCGCTGTTGGAACGCACGGGTTCGTCAGGCGTTAGGACCCCGTTGATGCTGCCGAGGCGCCGAGATCCCCCTCCCCCCAAAGGCAGCGTCGCGCGCGGCTGCCCGGTCGCTTCCAGCCAGTGACCGGGCAGCTATTTTGTTTGCAGCGTGGGCCGGGAAGGCGCCGATGCAAGTTTTAAGCTTATGGGTTGCGAACGGGCGCGCGCCGCACCATAACCTCCGCTATGAACGCTATCGTCTCAATCCGTAATCTTTCCAAGACCTACGCTACGGGCTTCGAAGCTTTGAAGCGGGTCGATCTCGACATCCAGCGGGGCGAGATTTTTGCGCTGCTTGGACCGAACGGCGCGGGAAAGACGACGCTCATCAACATCGTCTGCGGGATCGTCAACGGGAGCGGCGGTCATGTTGCTATCGATGGACGGGACATCATCCGCGATTACCGCGTGGTGCGGGCGATGATCGGGCTCGTACCGCAAGAGCTTGCGACGGACATGTTCGAGACGGTGTGGAATACGGTGAGCTTCAGCCGGGGGTTGTTTGGAAAACCTGCGAACCCCGCCCACATCGAGAAGGTTCTGCGCGACCTTTCGCTGTGGGACAAGCGCGACAACAAGATCATGACGCTGTCGGGCGGGATGAAACGCCGCGTGCTGATCGCGAAGGCGCTGTCGCACGAGCCGACGATCCTGTTTCTCGACGAGCCGACGGCGGGCGTCGATGTGGAATTGCGCAAGGATATGTGGGAGGTCGTGCGGTCGCTGAGGGCAGCTGGCGTGACCATCATCCTCACGACGCATTACATCGAGGAAGCCGAGGAAATGGCCGATCGGGTGGGCGTCATCGCAAAGGGCGAACTAATCCTCGTCGAGGACAAGACCGAGCTGATGGCGAAGCTCGGGAAAAAGAAGCTCGTGCTCGAACTGCAGAGCCGGCTCAGCGAAATTCCGACCGGATTGACTACCCACAATCTGGAGCTGACGGAGGCTGGTTCCAAGCTGGTCTATACGTATGACACGAAGGCCGAGCGCACGGGCATCACTGTGCTGCTGAATGAGTTGAGGGCGGCCGGGATCGTGTTCAAGGATCTGACCACGACCCAAAGTTCGCTCGAAGACATCTTTGTCGACCTGGTGAGGAATTCGAAATGAACCTTCACGGGGTCGCTGCGATCTACAGGTTCGAGATGGGGCGGGCCCGCCGCACCTTGATGCAAAGCATCGTGTCGCCGGTGTTGTCGACGGCGCTGTATTTTGTGGTGTTCGGATCGGCGATCGGCGGACGGATCCCCGAGATCGAGGGCGTCAGCTATGGCGCGTTCATCGTGCCCGGGTTGATCATGTTGTCGCTGCTGACGCAGAGCATCGCAAACGCGTCATTCGGTATCTATTTCCCGCGCTTCACCGGCACCATCTACGAGCTGTTGTCGGCGCCGATCTCGCCGCTCGAGATCGTGCTCGGGTATGTGGGGGCGGCGGCCAGCAAGTCGATGATCCTCGGGCTCATCATCTTGGCGACTGCGAGCCTGTTCGTGCCGCTGCACATCGCGCATCCGGTGTGGATGCTGACGTTTCTGGTGCTGACGTGCGTGGCGTTCAGCTTGTTCGGGTTCCTGATCGGGCTGTGGGCCGACGGGTTCGAAAAACTGCAGCTCATCCCGCTGCTCATCATAACGCCGCTGACGTTTCTCGGCGGGACGTTCTACTCGGTGAAGATGCTGCCGCCGTTCTGGCAAACGGTTTCGCTGTTCAATCCGGTCGTTTATCTGATCAGCGGGTTCCGCTGGAGTTTCTTCGAGCTGTCCGACGTCAGCGTCGGGCTGAGCCTGGCGCTCACTCTGGCGTTTCTGGGACTGTGCATGATTGCGGTGTGGTGGATTTTCAAGACCGGATACCGGCTGCGGACATAATCTTGGAGTTGGGTTAATTCAGGCCGTTGCGTGCTCATAGATGTCTTCCTCCTGCGCATTATGAATGCGGACGAGGGACTCGACCTGCTCGATGACCCGTTGGGCGTCACGGATCAAGTAGCGGTCCACGTCGGCGACCTTCAGCCCGTCCGACAGCCTACGCAGCATGCGCGACAAATGGAGAATTTCGCGGTGCGCGCGGCTCATGGCGGCGAGGCCGTGGCCATCGTGGAGGAAGCGGGCGAGGCGGGGATAGACGCGGTTTTCGTCGTCGCGCTCGTGCTCCACAATCTTGCGTGCGACGAGGTCGTTGGCCTCAACGATCAGCGTGACCGAGGCCTCGGGGGGAGCTTCGTCCAAGGCGTCCGCGATCTCTCGCAAGCGTCCCAGAGTTGTTGCGAGGTCCAGATGATCTTGATGCAGCGCCCGCAGCGCCGCAGGCTGCATGGGGGTCTTGCCGAACCGTAATTCCGGTGTCAGCGCCCGCAAGGCATTGAGAATGACGGCGACATCGATGGCTTCCTGCGTGAGGGCGCCGGCTACGGGCGTCAGCCAGCCCACGGCTGCCGCCAGCATCGCAAATCCCGAAAGAACCATTCCAGCGACAATGCTCTCGAGCGCGATTTTCCTCGTTCTGCGCGCGATGGAAATGGCGTCGGGCACCCGGTCGAGACGGTCGACGAGGATCACGACATCGGCTGCTTCCGATGAGGCGCTTGCGCCACGCGCACCCATGGCGATGCCGACGTCGGCCGCGGCGAGGGCTGGCGCGTCGTTGATGCCGTCGCCGACCATGACGGTTGGATGAAGTCTTTGCTCGAAGACGACGGCCTCGACTTTGTCGGAAGGTTCGCGGTCGGCCAGAACCTGGTCCAGATCGAGGGCTGCGCCGATCGTTTCAGCAGACTCCGATCGGTCGCCCGTCACCATGACGATGCGTTTCACGCCGGCCGCGCGCAAGGTCTGCATGGCATGGGGAGTTTCGGGTCTCAGTTCGTCGGCCAACAGAATGGCCCCGATGATACGGCCATCGACGGCCACGAAGACGCTCAACGCCGAACGCCAGGATGCGCGCCGCAATGCGCGTACGGCCCAGGGTTCGGGCCTGGACGAGCCGCAGACGTATTGGTGGGAGCCCGCTTTTACGCTTTTGCCTGCGATACGGCCTTCAAGGCCGGAACCCATCGCTTCCTGGACAGATTGAGGGGTGTCGAGGGGCAGGCCCTTGTGGGTCGCGCTCGAGACGATCGCTGCGGCGACCACGTGGTGCGAGGCCTGCTCTAGTGAGGCTGCGAGCCGCAGAACTTCTTCTGCGTTCTCGCCGGGCGCGGTTTCAATGGCCACAAGCCGCGCGCCGCCCACGGTGAGCGTGCCAGTCTTGTCGAACATCACGGTGTGGGCGCGCGCGAGGGCTTCGAGAGGTGCGCCGCCCTTGATCAGAATGCCGAGACGCGCCGCGCGGGAAACGCCGGCGATGAAGGCGACGGGAGCCGCGATGATCAACGGACAAGGGGTCGAGGCCACGAGCACGGCCAGTCCGCGGATCGGATCGCCGGACCAGCCCCAGGCGGCGGCTGCAAGCAGGAGGGTCACAGGCAGCAGGACGAGGGCATAGCGGTCCGCCATGCGAATGAACGGGGCTTTGGCCGTTTGCGCCGCGGTCACGAGGCGGACGATGCCAGCGTAGGTGCTTTCGCTGGCGCTCGCCGTCGCCCTCATCTCGAAGGTCTGTCCGGCATTGATGGTGCCGCTGTGGACGGGCTCATGCCGGCTTCGAGTTACGGGAATGGGTTCGCCGGTCAGCGCTGCTTCGTCGATCGTGGCGGTGGCGCTCAAAACCGTACCGTCGACGGGCAGAACCTCGCCAGCACGAACCAAGAGGATGTCGCCGCAAACGACCGCTTCAATGGGCAGCTCGTCGATCGAGGCGCCGTTGCAGCGGTGGGCGATGCGGGGTGCACGATCGACCAGGGACTTGAGATCGCGTTCCGCACGGCTGACCGCAAAATCTTCGAGAATGTTGCCGCCTGCATACATGACTGCCACGACTGCGCCAGCCAAAGGCTCGCCCAGCAGGACGGCGGCCGACATGGAAACGAACGCAACTGCGTCGACGCCGAAGCGGCCGGCGAGCAGGTCACGGGTTATGCTGACGGCGAGGCCGGCGATGACGGGAAGTGTGCCGGCCGCCCAAAGGATCTTAGCGAGGGAATTGTACCCCATAGAATAGGCCAGCGCGCCCGATATGAGGCCTGAGAGGGCGATGGCGACGAGGATGCGGCGCAGGAGGCGGTCCGTCAAAATTGCTGTCATTTCATTCCCGTGCCGGCAAGGGGGATCTAGGCGAAAGATATTTCAGCTCATCGAAGACGGCCGACCTCTATCCGTTGGGACGAGGCCGATGATAGCTTGAAGGGGCTCGACGAGAGCATCCTTGTTGCGGGTCAATATCGTACGAGCGATCATAGGAGCGCTGTCATGGGCAGGCACTACATCGATCGATGATTGGTTTTATGCTTTGTGTCTTAATGGCGGAAACGCCATTCAGCGGGGACAGCATGGTGCGCTTTCAAACCGTAATAAGGGCTGGGCTTATTTGCGGGGCTGCAATCGGCGCTGGCTTGGCAGCGAGCCTGCTGTTCCCGCCGGACCTGCGCCTCCAGTCGCGAAAGCCGGGCGACGTGGCCGGGGCGACGTCGCTGACGGTCGCAGCGGAACGAGCGTCGACGCCCGGCTCCATCTTTAAAGACTGCGCGAATTGCCCCGAGATGACCGTGCTTGCCGCCGGCGCGTTCATGATGGGCTCGCCTGACGGGGCGGGCGGTTTCGACGAGTATCCGGCGCATAAGGTGACAATTCGGGCGCAATTCGCGGTTTCGAGGTTTGAAGCAACCTTCGACAACTGGGACGCGTGCGTGGCCAGTGGCGGCTGCAACTTGCGCCCTGAGGACAACGGCTGGGGGCGAGGGTCGCAACCCGTGACCAATGTCAGCTGGAGCGATATTTCCGAGTATTTCGCCTGGTTGTCCAAGCATACGGGGCATAGCTACCGGCTGCTGACCGAGGCGGAATGGGAGTACGCCGCGCGCGGTGGAACTACGACAGCCTACGCGTGGGGCGATGATGCCGGGCACGGGCGTGCGAACTGCAAAGGCTGCGGAAGCGTGTGGGACCAGCTGCAGCCCGCTCCGGTAGGATCGTTTCAGCCCAACGCCTTCGGGCTCTATGACATGCTCGGGAATGTTGCCGAGTGGTGCGAAGATGCTTGGCACGACGACTATAACGGTGCTCCGGAGGATGGAACCGCGTTTGGCGGTGGCGATCCCGATTTTCGGGTCGTACGTGGCGGGTCCTGGGTCGCGCTGGCGGCGCTGACCCGAACGGCATACCGGGAGAAAAGCAATCGTAACGAGCGCAGTTACCTGATCGGTTTTCGCGTCGCGCGTGACCTGCTGCAGGCCTCGCGCTGACGGCTGAGCATGCCGGTGCGTTCGAAGTGTCAGGGGGTGACGCCCCAGGGGGAAGCTTCGGGCGATTGATGCCGATCAAGGTTGGCAAGGCTCGAACCCTTACGCTGAGAAAACCGTTGGAGGCACAGGATTTGCGCGAGAGTGTGGGCTTTCTTGAGCGGCGTTTTTGCGCCGCCAATATTCATATTCGCGTTCGGCTTCCGGTCTTTTTCCAGCGCCTATCAGCTGACGGCGCCGGCCAGCCCAAGTGGGGGGAGTAGGGAGTTTTTTGTGGACGGTCAACCGCTCTTGAGCAGCCAGACAGCGGGTGAGGCGCATACGTTGGTGGCGTCCGGTTCGTGGACTGCCAAAAACGCCGAATGGCTGAATGAGTTCATAACAGGGGTGCTCGCACTTCCTGGATCGAAGAAACGTGTGGCGCTCGATATGAGTGGCGTCATCGAGTTCGATACCTACGGGGCCTGGCTGCTGGAGCGGTTGAGCGAGGCACAGCGCGAACGCGGCGAGAGCGTGAAGGTGACGGGGCTTGCCGAGCGCTTCGCCGGCCTCATGGACGCGGTTCGGCAGGCAGCACATGAGCTGCCCGCAACGGCACCCTCCGAGAACCCTATTCTTGCTTGGGTGGAAGGGGTTGGACGCCATGTCAGCCAGTTGGGCGATGACCTAAAGGACCTTCTCCATATGCTGGGAGCCCTAGGGGCGGCGGCCGTCAGTGCCGTCAGGGCCCCGTCGGCGTTCCGGCTGACCTCATTGGTGCATCACGTGGACCGGGTTGCGTGGCAGGCGGTGCCCATTATTTTGCTTATGACATTCCTCATCGGCTGCATCATCTCGCAGCAGGGTTTTTTCCACTTTCGCAAGTTCGGCGCGGACCAGTATGTGGTCGATATGATCGGCATTCTGGTCGTGCGCGAGATCGGCGTGCTGCTCGTCGCCATCATGGTGGCGGGACGGTCGGGCAGTTCCTACACAGCCGAACTTGGCTCGATGAAGATGCGCGAAGAGATCGACGCGCTGCGGACCATGGGCGTCGATCCGGTGGCGGTGCTGCTGCTGCCACGTGTGCTGGCGCTGGTCATTTCGCTGCCGATCTTGACATTTCTCGGCGCCATGTCGGCGCTCTACGGCGGCGGCATCGTAGCTTGGGCCTACGGCGGGATGAGCCCAGATATCTACATCGCGCGGCTGCAGGAGGCGATAACGCTCGACCACTTCAAGGTCGGCATGATCAAGGCGCCATTCATGGCGCTGGTGATTGGAATCGTTGCGTGTTCGGAAGGCTTAAAGGTGCGCGGAAGCGCTGAATCGCTGGGGCTGCAAACCACCGCTTCGGTCGTAAAATCGATTTTCCTGGTTATCGTTCTCGATGGTCTGTTTGCGATGTATTTCAGTTCGATCGGGATTTGAGGAATGATCGCGCGCGCAGCAGAACCTGTCATTCGGGTGGACGGTGTCACGGTCGGGTTTGGCGATCGCGTCGTGCTCGACACGCTTTCGCTTGATGTCGAGAAGGGCGAGATTCTCGGCTTTGTCGGCGGCTCAGGAAGCGGTAAGTCCGTGCTGCTGCGAACGATCATCGGATTGCTACCCAAGCGGGCTGGAACGATCGAGGTGTTCGGCCGCGATCTCGATAGGTTGGATGACGGGGAACGGCAGGCCATCCAGCGCCGTTGGGGCGTGCTCTTTCAACATGGCGCGCTGTTCTCGTCTTTGACCGCCCGGCAGAACGTCGAGTTTGCCATGCGCGAACATCTCCATCTG
Source organism: Hyphomicrobium sp. (assembly GCA_025351425.1). GTDB lineage: Bacteria > Pseudomonadota > Alphaproteobacteria > Rhizobiales > Hyphomicrobiaceae > JANXVY01. The sequence continues at coordinate 26,963 of JANXVY010000033.1, read as the reverse complement.
CCAGAACAGCTGATGAACTCGGTTGCGGCGACGAAGCTCGCGATGGTCGGATTGTCCGCAAGGGATGCCGGCAAGCTGCCGTCGGAATTGTCAGGCGGCATGACCAAGCGCGTCGCACTCGCGCGGGCGCTGGCGCTCGATCCGGAAATCCTGTTCCTGGACGAGCCTACGTCGGGGCTCGATCCGATCTCGGCCGCCGATTTCGATGCGCTCATTCGCACGCTGCAACAGACCCTTGGGCTGACGGTGTTCATGGTCACGCACGACCTCGAAAGCCTGCATACGGTTTGCGACCGGGTCGCGGTGCTGGCGGACGGCAAGATCGCAGCCTTGGGCACGATCGCCGCGATGCTCCAGTCCGAGCACCGTTGGGTGAAATCCTATTTTAGAGGGCGGCGGGCCAAACTGCTCGAACGCCGCATATCTGGTGGACCGACCGGCTGAGGCATACCCCATGGAAATTCGCGCACGCTACCTGCTGATCGGCATCTTCACGCTCGCCGTAATCATCGCCGGATTTGCCTTCGTGTATTGGCTGAACGCCACCGGGGGGCTTGGCAAGCGGGCCAATTACAAAATCAGATACGAAGGCCCTGTATCGGGTCTGCTCAAGGGATCGGCGGTGCTGTTCAACGGGGTTCGCGTGGGGGAAGTGACGTACCTTCAGTTGGACGCCGCAGCGCCCAAGGATGTCACGGTCGCCATCGCAATCGACAAGGGCGCACCCGTGCGGGCGGATACGACGGCTGGCATCGAGTTTCAGGGATTGACGGGCGCGCCCGTCGTTGCGCTGTCGGGGGGGACGCCAACTTTGCCGCTGCTGGCTTCGTCGGGCGATGTTGAGCCGCTGTTGACGGCCGAGGCAAATGCCGGTCAGGGGATGACCTCGGTCGCGCGCGACGTGCTGCGGCATATCGATGGGGTTGTGAAGGAGAATGCCGACCCGTTGCGGAACCTGATCGCGAATATCGACAAGTTCTCGGGCGCATTGGCGCGCAACAGCGACCGGGTCGACGGCATTCTCGCCGGATTGGAAAAGTTCACGGGCGGCGGGCCAAAGGTCGTTTCTCGCATCTACGATCTGGCCGTACCAAGGACAATTGCGGGAATTGCCAAAGTGCCTGCCGGGCAAATTCTGGTGGCCGAGCCGACGACGCTCAGCGTCTTCGATAGCGACAAGATCCTCGTTCGTTCGGCGACCAGCGAAAAGCCGGTGCTGGAGAATGCGCAATGGCCGGACCTGTTGCCGAAGGTCATCCAGGCGCGGATCGTGCAAACCTTCGAGGCTGCGAAGTATACAGGCGCTATCGGCCGGGCGCCGGAAGGGACCAAAGCGGATTTCCAATTGCTGATCGACATCCGCAAGTTTCAGATCGTCACCGATCCGGCGATGATGGGGGAAATCGAACTGGCGGTACGCATCGTCAGTGGCGATGGGCTGATCGTTGGTTCTCGCGTGTTCCGCGCCAGCAGGCCGGTGAGCACGCTGGATGCGCCCATTGCTGCCAAGGCGCTGAGCGATGCGTTCGAGGACGTCGCGGCCGAGCTTGCGGCCTGGGCCTGTCAGACCGTGTGAGAAACGCTTTAATTGAGCCAGGACAAATACCATCGCGCCGAACCGGGATATGAATTCCCCGTATCCGAGCGGCAACGATTACCGGAGGCCCTATGACCTTTCAAAGCTGTGTTTCGAACGGTTTTCTCACCTCGATAGCGGTCTTGGCGATAGCGGTTTCAGGACCTGCGCCGTCAGCGCGCGCGGCGGAGGATGCCGCGATCAGCACGCTCAAGGGCACCTGGGGCGGCAGCGGCCGGATTTCGTACAAGGACGGCTCATCGGAAGCCATTCGCTGCTCGGCCTATTATACGGGGGGCGGCAATACGCTCAACATGGTGATCCAGTGCAAGAGCGAGAAAAACCCGATCCATATCCGCAGCAAACTGCAGATCGACGGCGGCCATGCGACGGGCGAATGGGAAGAGCGGACCTTCAATGCGTCGGGGAGCGCGTCGGGCAATGTCAGCGCAAACAGCATGACACTCAATATTTCGGGCGGCGGATTTTCCGGCTCGATGGCGGTTTCATTCGGCAAATCGTCCCATAACGTGAATATTTCGACCCAAGGCATAGAAATGAGCCGGGCTACGATCAGCTTCAGCCGCAAATAAGCCGACGCGCGTTCATTGCAAGGAGTGGTTCATCGCCATCCCGGTTGATGAAAATCAATGGCTTGAAACCGCCGGCAGTTATAGTTTAACGTATTACGTTTTTCGCTCGTAACGCCATGGCGCATCAGAGCCTGTTCGATGGCCGTGACGCCCGCCGACGCTGGTTATGACGGCGTAGATGTTGGGCCATGACGATGCGCGGGCGGTGCTGCCGGCCAGGATGGCGGCAGTTTGTGCCGGGCCACTGCTGCGAGACGCTTTCGCTAGACTTGGGCCCGCGTTGCGAACGGCGTGCGCTTCGATCATTCCAATTTCGTGCAGAACTGGAGATCACCATGAAAGTCAAAGATGCGATGCATAAAGTGGCCGTTTGGGTCGAAGCAACGACGCCGGTGCCGACGATTGCGCAGAAAATGCGCGATCTGGATATCGGAGCCATTCCCGTTGGCGAACATGACCGGCTGATAGGCATGGTAACGGACCGGGATATCGCCATTCGAGTGGTGGCAAATGGGAAGGACGCCGCCGGTATGACGGCACGCGACGTCATGTCCAAGGGCATCGTGTTTTGCCGCGACACGGAAGACGTGGAAGACGCCGTGCGGATCATGGAGCAGAAGAAGATACGCCGGTTGCCGGTTCTGGACGGAGACAAACGGCTTGTCGGCATGCTGAGCCTCGGCGACATCGCGCATAGCACGGCCCGGCAATTCTCGGCCGAGGCCTTGACGGCGGTGACCGCTCACCATGCGTGATGATAGAGCCTGAGCTGACGGCCGGGGTGGCCGTTCGAGGGGTCGATCTGGATCGACACGACGCGTTCCATTAATCCTTTGGCTGTCACCGAATTGACGGGCCTTCCAGATACCTATCCCTTCGGCGTGGAGTCCCTTTCGGCGTCTGGTTCCATGGTCTTCACTGAAAGTCCACGGTCGCGGCGCTTGACCTGCTTTCGCTTGCCCCGGGCGCGGCGCTGGCCGATAACCCCTTGTCCGCCGCGGAAACCGAAAGCCCACCATGACTGTTCAAGCTGCTGTCACCGCCGACGCCCTCGTTGTGATCGAACGTCCCGAGCCCGGCGTTGCCATCCTCATCCTCAACCGGCCCCAATCGCGCAATGCGCTGTCGCGGGCGATGATGGGCGCGATTTCGACCGGGCTCGAAAAGCTCGCCGCCGATCCGGCGGTCGCCGCCATCATTCTGGCTGCAAACGGGCCCGCCTTCTGCGCCGGCCACGATTTGAAGGAATTGACCGCTCACCGCACAGACACGGACGGCGGCCGCGCCTTCTACGGCGAGACCATGACGCAGTGCGCAGCGCTCATGCAATCAATCGTCGCGTGCGGGAAGCCGGTGATTGCCGCCGTTGAGGGCGTGGCGACCGCAGCTGGATGTCAGCTGGTGGCGACCGCGGATCTGGCCGTTGCCGCGGAAACCGCGACGTTTGCGACGCCCGGTGTCAACATCGGCCTGTTCTGCTCGACGCCGATGGTCGCCCTGTCGCGCAACGTGCCGCGCAAGCGCGCGATGGAAATGCTGCTGCTGGGCGAAACGCTATCGGCTGCGGAAGCTGCCGAATATGGCCTCATCAATCGCGCCGTCGCCGCTGGCCGCGTGCGCGCGAAGGCGCTCGACTTTGCTCGCGTGATCGCAAGCAAATCCAAGTCGACCATCGCGGTCGGCAAGTCAGCCTTCTATGCGCAGATCGAGCAGCCGCTCGCAGACGCCTATGCGTATGCCGCCGAGACCATGGTGCAGAACATGATGACGGCCGACGCCAAGGAAGGCATCGATGCCTTCATCGACAAGCGCGCGCCGCGCTGGAGCGGCTGCTGAACGATGACGACGCCCATCCAGCGGCCTGGCGTGATCGTCCTTCTCAAAGCAGACGTCCGGGCCGGCCGGGTCGATCCTCAAAACGAGACCGCTGTTTCATGAACCACGACAGCTACTCCGACACCTATATCGCCGGCATCTTGAACGGGGCACGCACCTTCGCCATCGTCGGCGCGAGCCCGAACACCAGCCGACCCAGCTATTTCGTCATGAAATATCTGATCGGCAAAGGCTACCGGGTCATACCGGTCAATCCGGGGCATGGCGGCGAGACCGTTCTCGAGCAGAAGGTTTTTGCGACACTCGAGGACATCGTAGAGCCCGTCGATGTTGTCGATATCTTCCGTAATCCGGCAGCCGCTTTCGACATCACGCGGTCGGCGATCGCGCTGAAGGACAGGCTCGGTATCAAGGTGGTGTGGATGCAACTGTCCGTGCGCAACGACGCCGCGGCAGCGGAAGCGGAAGCTGCGGGGCTGAGCGTCGTCATGAACCGGTGCCCCAAGATCGAGTACGGCAGGCTTTCGGGCGAAATCGGCTGGATCGGTTTCAATACAGGCTCGATTTCCGCCAAGCGGCCGTTGCTCGCGCCGGGCGGCTTGCAGCGCCATGTCATCGGAAAAGGCTGAGGGGGTGGCAGTCTTACTCGTTCTCGATTCGCACCGGCTGTGGCGCTGGCATCTTAAGCTGATCGAACAGCTGGATGCGGCGGGCGATGGGCCGGTGCGCGTGACATTCGCCCCCGATTCGCAGCGGCTAGAGGTAAGTCTCAGGCTCGCCGTGCGCTTGGACCAGGCGATCGGCGCGCGGAAGGCCGGCCCGTTCGACCAGTTGACGCGTGCGGACTTTTCCCGTTGGACGGGGCCGGTAAAGGGGCAAGCGTTGCTCGTCGTCGATCTGGCGACCGTGGACCGGCCCAGCTCAGCTTGCGCCACGCGTACGCTCGTTCCGCTGTACGACGGGGTGCCGGGAGAGCCGGCATTGTGGGCCAAGGTGTTGCTGGGAAAGCCGCCCGCGCTTGCGATCCTGGATACCGCGGGCTCCATCATACCGGCTGGGCAGCCAGCACTTGAAGCTCCGCACGCGCTCCGGGCGAGCGCTGCCGGCATCATATCCCGCCTCATCACCGGCCTCGTGCGGGCCGTCCACGCGCAGCCGGCGGACACGCAAGAGGCGGCGGCGCCCGTGGGTTTGGCCCGCGTGCCTTCGCAAGCCTTGCCAAGTCAGTGGGCGGCTGTGCGCTTCGTGGTGCGTAAAGCCGCCACCAAGGCCCGCAACATCGTCGACCGGAGATTGCATACGGAGCGGAAGTGGGCCGTGGCGTGGCGCTCGACGCCATTGAGCGAGACCGCATCCACCGATACAGGTGAGACGCTCGAGCTTGCCGATTTCACGTTGCTACCCGACGACGGCGCGCGCTTCTACGCCGACCCATTCCCGTTTCCAAACGGGGACGGCGTCGATGTCTTCGTCGAGGAATTTCCCGCTGCAACCCGTCGCGGGATCATCGCGATGTTTAGCATCGGGCCTGATGGAAGCGCCTCGGAACCCCGTCCGGTGTTGGCGACGGACTATCATCTGTCCTATCCGCAGGTGTTTGCGCGCGACGGCCAGGTCTGGATGTTGCCCGAGCAGGCGACCTGCGGAGGCCTGATCTTGTACCGTGCCGAGCGCTATCCCGATGATTGGCGGCCGGTCGCTCGGCTCATCGACGAACCCGTGCATGATGCGACCCTCTTCGAGCACGACGGCCGCCTGTGGCTGACGGCCACGACGCAAGGACCGGAATCGGCCCGCTGGGGCTCGAGCTGGGATGCCCTCAGCCTCTATTCAGCCCCCACGCTGCTCGGACCCTGGTCGCCGCACCCTGTCAACCCGGTGCTGATCGATGCGCGTGCGGCACGGCCTGCCGGGGCGGTTTTTCGAAGTGACGGCAAGCTCTACCGTCCGGTGCAGGACTGCAGCTGCGCCTATGGCGGCGCGCTCGGAATCGCGGAAATCACCCGTCTGGATGGGGAATGCTTCACGCAAGCGCTCACCGCGCGCTGGGCGTTTGGGGCTCAATCGGGCGTGCTGGGCCCGCACACGCTCAACCGCATTGTCACGCCGCGCGGCACGCTGGAAATCATCGATGTGTTTGCCGAGCCCCGCCTGCTTCGCTCAAGCACTAGATCGATGCCCCGACGCAGGCTATAAGGCTCAGATGTTTTCGCCGCCTTAGCTCAGCTGGTAGAGCACCTGATTTGTAATCAGGGGGTCGGGGGTTCAAATCCCTCAGGCGGCACCATCACTTCGGTTTCCCGCCAGCTCGTAGAAATCGGCTGGTCATCAGCGGGGGCCCGCCTGTGTGCGGGCAGGACTTATACCGACGGTCCGATATTCTGACCGTCGGTATAAGCCTCTCTGCTTTGCGCGCGGCCGCCCCACCAACCCCGCGCGCGAATACCAGCGGTCAAAACTTTGACCGCTGGTATTAGAACACGGGGTGCTGGTTCAAACGGCCTGCGCTTCTGGGGCGTATTTCTTGTCCTGCAGGGCCCGGTGGTTGGCGTAGCACTTGCCGAGCTGCTTTTGCGGGGTGAACTCCGCAATTTGCGCGGCGACGCCCGACGGCGTGATTGCCCCCAGACGGATCTGATTGCGAATTTCGACGAAGGCGTCCGCCAAACGCTCCGACATCTCGTCTTCGTCGGACGAGCGCGGGATGAGGGTGCCGCTTACGCCGCTTTTCACCACGCTTTCGAGCTGGGGCAGGTGGACCGCGCCCATGGGACGGCCGACGGCGAGCGTTTCGAGGACCGAGAAGGGCATGCCTTCGAACTCGGACGTCAAGATGCCGGCGTGGCAATGCTTCAGGACTTCGGCGACGCCTGCCGACGATTTGAAGCCGTGCAGCACGGTGTTGTTTTCGATGGCTTCGAACTCGGGGAAGCGGCGCACGTCTGAGGTGCCCATGTAGTGGAACTCGACGCCGTCCCCCAGCCGGTTGCGCAGCGCGGCGATGGTCTTGAACATCAATGGCGGGCGCTTGAAGAGATCGAGGCGGCCGGCGAAGGCTATTTTAAAGCCATCGTCGGTGGGGAACGGCTGGGGGGCGAACGTCTTGGTGTCGACCCAGGTCGTCAGGGTGTCGATCTTGTGGGCCTGGCGGGGGTAAGTCGCCTTGATGCGCTCGGTGATCAGCGGGTTGACGCACAGGAACTTGTCGCACGCCATCACGGCCACGCGTTCGTTGAGATTGTGCACATAGCGGTAGCTTTTCAGCAGGCTGTCCATGGCCAACTTGGGTGCGCCTTCGCCGTGCAGCATCTGCGTGAACGGGAGCCCCATGCCGCGCACGACCGAGGCGAATTCGACACGCTGGAGGTCGACGCTGGTGGGCTTGGCCTTTAGGCCGCGGTTGACGGTGGGCAGGTAGGCGAGAAGGCCGCGCATGAACTGGAGGTTGATGCTGTCGGCGAGCGACCGTGCGGCTTCGCGCGCTTTGGCGTCGGGGTAGCGCAGCACGGGCAGGAACTCGATCGTCTTGCCGCGGAACGCAAGCTCCACCACTTTGCCCAGTTCCAGATCGCCCACCCCATCGACGCCGACCATCAGGAACGTGAAGTCGTCCGGCAGGAAGGCGATCATGTCGCGGATGAAGGTCTCTAACCCGCCGACCTTGGTGCCGCGCGGATCGAACGAGTGGATGACGGCTAGGCGATAGGTCATGGGTGCGGGATCTGAGTTGAGGGGGTGGACGATGCCATGAGGCGAGATAGCCGCCGTTGCAGGGTGGTGATCGCGGTCAGCGCGTGGGTTGGGTAGAGCGCTGCAAGGGCCGCGCCGTAGACGGCAGCTCCGGTCAGGATGGCGAGGGTCAGCCCGGCGGCGGTGGGGACGGCATCGAGCCGCGTCACCGCTGCGCCCATTGCGAGGGTTGCGGCGGTCACCTTGGCGAAGCCGGTCAGCGGGAAGGCGAAGGCATGCCATCTCCAGGCGGCGGCAAAGCCGGTGACCAGGGTGATGCCGGATCCGATCATCACGCCCATGACGCAGCCGGTGACGCCGGCAAGCCAGAGGCCCGCGCCGCCCAGCAGCACGGTGAGGGCTGCGTCGAGGCCGTCGTTCAGCGTCGGGACCAGCGGCTTTTCATGCAGCAGGAAGACCTGGTTGGCGACGTGGATGCGCACGGCGCGCATCGCGCCAGTGGCCAGCGCTATGGGAAGCACTTGCGTCGTGATCGCGCGATACGGGGTGGCGACAATCAATTCGATGAGCGGTGGGCCGATGACGTAGAGACCGGCGATGGCGGGGGCAAGGGTTGCAAGCAGCAGCACGCCGTTCCTGACGAGCTGGTCTTGGCCTGCGGCCATGCCCTCGTCGCGGGCGCGCTTGACGGCCAAGGGGAAGGCTGCGGCCGTCGTCAGCATGGAGGCGAATCCGGCGGCCCGGAGGCCGAGTGCCCAGCCGACCGTCACGAGGCCGACGGCAGCGACGCCTTCCTTCCATTCGATGATGAAGCGCAGGCCGTTGTTGGCGATCCAGACCAGGAGGCCGCCGAAGAACAAGGGGACGCCGTAAGCTACGGCCTGGCGCACGAGGGTCGCGTCGCAGTGGTGGGGACGGCCCGAGAATCTGAGGCGGCCGGCGGCGAACGCAAGGGAGGCTGCTTGCGCGATCGTGTAGCCCCACAAAACGGTGGCCGCGGTGGGCGGCAGCACCTTTACGAGGGCAAGACCGATAAAGAACCCTGCGACCGGGCCACTCGATTGCAGGACAGTGTAGGCGAGCGTATCGCCTTCGACGCGGACGCGGTCGGCAAGATAGGACACGAGCGAACGCGTGAGGACGAAGGCGAGGCTCGCGGCCAGCAATTCACCGCGGATGGGGCCGGCGGCGCCGAGCGGCAGCACGACGAGGCTGCAGCCCATGGCGAGGCTGGCCGCGATCAGCACGGCGGTTTCGGTCGCGTGGAAACGGTCCTTGCCGGCGTTGCTCGCTGCCGCATCGAAGTAGCGGACCGTATAGTTGGCAAACCACATGAGGCCGGTGGCGAACGCCAGCTCCTGCGCGGCGCTGATCAGGGCGAACGAGCCCATCTCGGCGGGCGCGAGGACGTGTGTCCAGGCAAACGCCGAGATCAGCTGGAAGATCGGCCCGAGCACCTGGGCTGGCAGAAACAACAGGGTTTGTCGAAGCAGCATGGCGCACTCTAGCTGGCACAAGCTGCGGCGGCACGTGCCGCCGGATCGCTTTTGCGCATTTTGGTCGGGCGCGGGAAGCACCTGGGAGTTGCGGTCAGCTGTTCATGGATCGTGCCAAGCTTGTGGACGCGGTTAAAGCCGTCGTTTGGATCAAACTGTACCGAGAGCTCAGAACCGCAAGGGGTCGAGTACCGGTTTGGGATCGCCGTTTGCCCCATTTTCGGCCATGTTTTCGAGCTGCCAGAGCAGGGATGCCACGGCTATAATTGCGGCGATCAGGCCGAGCCAGGGTGCGTTAAGCGCCAGCAACGCGGCTGCAACCAGGACCATGTTGCAGGCGGCAATGCGCTCCACGACCGCCGAATGAGAGCCGATTGCGCGGGCTGCGCGCTGGTAGGCGTGTGAGCGGTGGGGGATGCTCAGCACTTCGCCGCGAATATAGCGGCGGATGAGCGTCAGCGTTGCGTCGGTCACGTAGTAGAGCGGCAGGATAATGGCTGCGGCCAGAGACTGGGTGGCGGCCAGATGCAGCAATAGCGCTCCGGTCAAGAAGCCGAGCGGGATCGAGCCGACGTCACCCAGGAAGATGAGGGCGCGGTGCCAGTTGAAAACCAGGAAGCCGGCGCTCGCACCGAAGATTGCCAGCGCAAGGCCCGTCAGTCCGGCGGGGGCGCCACCGGCCCAGACGACAGCAACATAGCCCGCCGCCAGTGCGATGGTTTCGACGCTTGCGATGCCGTCGATGCCGTCCATGAAGTTGAAGAGGTTGATGAACCATGCGAATGCGACCAGCACGATCAAGCGTTCGAGAAACCAGGGCAGGACGCCGCTGAAGATCAGGACGTTGCCGGGTACGAGGGCGAGGACGAGGGCTGCCGCCAGGATATGGGCTGCGAGCCGCCATTTGGCGGGGAGCTCGCGATGGTCGTTGATCGCGGACAGGAGCGCCAGGGCGAGCGCGACGGGGACGGCGACCGAGAGCCAGGGTGACCAGGGGCCGAAGATCAGCGTGACGGCGAGGGCTGCCGCAACTACCGCCATGCCGCCGCCTTGAGGCACCTTGCCTGCGTGCATGGTGCGGTCGTTCTCGTGCGCGACCAACTGGCGGTCCGACAGCCAGCCGATGAGGCAGCGGGTGCCAAGCGCGGAGCCCGCGAAGGCCGTGAATATGGTCAATAACGCGTACACGTTTCCTCGTCGGCCGGCTGCGGGCAGGTCACACTTCGGCTGCACATACGCCCACCCCGGACCTCCCCACAAGGGGGAGGAGGAATTGAGCTTAAGGGCCGGCGCGTGTCAGCGGGGCAGCGTGGTTTTGCCCATTAGCGCCTTGTCGATGGCATGCGCGGCTTGGCGGCCTTCGCGGATGGCCCAGACGACCAGCGACTGGCCGCGGCGCATGTCGCCGGCGACGTAGACGTTCGAGAGGCTGGTGGCGTAGCCCTTGTCGTCGGCCTTGACGTTGCCGCGGGGGTCGAGTTGTAGGCCCAGGCCGTCGGTCAGCGGCGAGACGAAGCCCATCGCCAGCAGCACGAGGTCGGCGGGGATGTCGAATTCGCTGCCGGGGATTTCCTTGAACGTGTCGTCGACCTTGACGCAGACGAGCGTCGTCACCCGGCCGTCCTTGCCTTCGAAACGCTTGGTGTTGACGGAAAAGTCGCGCTTGGCGCCTTCGGCCTGGCTGGACGACGTGCGCATCTTCAGCGGCCAGTGGGGCCACGTCAGGTCCTTGTTTTCCTTCGTGGGCGGGAGCGGCATGATTTCAAGCTGGGTGACGCTCGCGGCGCCCTGGCGGAAGCTCGTGCCGATGCAGTCGGAGCCCGTGTCACCGCCGCCGATGACAACGACATGGCGGCCATGCGCGGTTTCGCCCGTGCCCTGATTGGAGACGGGTTCGCCCGACACGCGGCGGTTCTGCTGGGGCAGGAAATCCATCGCGAAGTGGATGCCCGCAAGGTCGCGGCCGTTCACGGGAATATCGCGCGGCTTCTCGGCGCCGCTCGCCAGAAGTACAGCGTCGTATTCGGCGCTGAGGGCTTCGAGCGTGCGGCCGCCGGGGCCGACGGCTGTGTTGCAGTGGAAGGTGACGCCTTCTGATTCCATCTGCTTGACGCGGCGCTCGATGATGGTTTTTTCCATCTTGAAGTCGGGGATGCCATAGCGCAGCAGGCCACCGGGGAAGGCGTTCTTCTCGAAGACATGGACGTCGTGGCCGGCGCGGCCCAGCTGCTGGGCGGCGGCGAGGCCTGCGGGACCGGAGCCGACGATGGCGATTTTCTTGCCGGTCTTGTGGGCGGCGGGCTGCGGCTTGATCCAGCCTTCGGTCCAGGCGCGGTCGGCGATGGCCGCTTCGATCGTCTTGATCGTCACCGGGTTGTCGTCGATGTTCAACGTGCAGGCGGCTTCGCACGGCGCGGGGCAGATGCGGCCGGTCACTTCGGGGAAGTTGTTGGTCGAGTGCAGGTTCTGGGCGGCCTGCTTCCAGTCGCCCGTGTAGACGAGATCGTTCCAGTCGGGGATCTGGTTGTTGACCGGGCAGCCGTTATGGCAGAACGGAATGCCGCAATCCATGCAGCGCGCGGCTTGCGTCTTTAACTCGGCGTCCGCGAGCGGGACCACGAATTCCTTGAAGTGTTTCAGGCGCTCCTCGACGGGCGTATAGGCCCGGTCGTGGCGCTCGAATTCCATAAATCCCGTCGGCTTGCCCATCGAGGTCTCGTCTTTTGGCTTGTGTGCAGCTGCGAGCTATAGCGTGGTCTTGCGCCCGCGTCACCGGCCTCGTGCGCGGTGAAGTGCACTTTGTTTTCGCGTTTAATGCTCGTGGACGGGGCAACTTGCCGAGGAGGTTCTGTGCAGAGTTTTCAAAGCTCTGCAACCCCCACCGCTGCCTCTGCCCCCTCCCCGCGTCGCGGCGGAGCCGCGCTGCACACTGACGGGGAGGGGAACAGCGGTTGGTTACTCGGCGGCGACTTTGACCTTGGCGAGGTCGGCGAGGGCGCGCTTGTATTCGGTCGGCATCACCTTCTTGAACTTCGGCAGGTATTTGGCGAAATCCTTGAGGATCGCGTGCGCCTTTTTCGAGTTGGTGTAGTGGGCGTGGCGGGCAATCAGCGCGTGGAGGCGCTCGGCGTCGTCGAAGCGCATATCGCCCATCAGCTGGTCAAGCGAGGGGACGACGTTTGCAGGGGATGTCAGCTTCGCCAGCAGCTTGGCGTCAGCTTCGACCGGTTCGACCGCGACCATCTCGGTATTGAGGCGTTTTTCGAGGTCGCCCGCTTCGTCCAGTACGTAGGCGATGCCGCCCGACATGCCGGCGGCGAAGTTGCGGCCCGTGGCGCCGAGCACGACGACGGCGCCGCCGGTCATATATTCGCAGCCATGGTCGCCGGTGCCTTCGACGACGGCCGATGCGCCCGAGTTACGGACCGCGAAGCGTTCGCCGGCGATGCCGCGGAAGTAGCATTCGCCGTTGATCGCGCCATACAATACGGTGTTGCCGACGATGATGCTTTCTTCAGGCACGATGCCCGACAGCGCGTTGGGACGCACGATCAGCTTGCCGCCAGAGAGGCCCTTGCCGACGTAGTCGTTGGCTTCGCCGACGAGGTCGAGCGTGACGCCCTTGGCGACCCAGGCGCCGAAGGCCTGGCCGGCGGTGCCTTTGAAAGTGAACCAGACCGTGTCTTCCGGCAGGCCAACGTGGCCATAGGCCAGCGCCACTTCGCCCGACAGCATCGCGCCGGTCGAGCGGTTGACGTTGGTGATCTCCAGTTCGGCCTTGACGGGCTTTTTGGACTTCAGCGCCGGGCCTGCGAGCTTGATCAACTCGCGGTCGAGCACCTTGTCGAGGCCATGTTCCTGGCGCTCGACGTGGCGGGTCGCGACGGACTTCGGCACGTGCGGCTTGTGGAACAGCTTGCCGAAGTCGAGGCCACGCGCCTTCCAGTGTTCGATGGCGCGCTCTTTGTCCAGCAGCTCGGTCTGGCCGATCAGTTCGTCGAGCTTGCGCACGCCGAGCGTCGCCATGATTTCACGAACCTCCTCGGCGACGAAGAAGAAGTAGTTGATGACGTGCTCGGGCTTGCCCTTGAACTTGGCTCGCAGCGCCGGGTCTTGCGTCGCGACGCCGACGGGGCAGGTGTTGAGGTGGCACTTGCGCATCATGATGCAGCCGGCCGCGATCAAGGGGGCGGTGGCGAAGCCGAATTCATCGGCCCCCAGCAGCGCGCCGACGATCACGTCGCGGCCCGTGCGCAGGCCGCCATCGACCTGCACCGCGATGCGGCCACGCAGGCGATTGAGCACCAGAGTCTGGTGGGTTTCGGCGAGGCCGATTTCCCACGGGCTGCCCGCGTGCTTGATGGAGGTGAGCGGTGACGCGCCGGTGCCGCCTTCGAAGCCCGAGATCGTCAGGTGATCGGCGCGCGCCTTGGCGACGCCGGCGGCGACCGTGCCGACGCCGATTTCGGAGACGAGCTTGACTGAGACGTCGGCCCTGGGGTTGACGTTCTTGAGGTCGTAGATCAGCTGGGCCAGATCTTCGATCGAGTAGATGTCGTGGTGGGGCGGGGGCGAGATGAGGCCCACGCCCGGCGTCGAATGGCGGACCTTGGCGATGGTGGCGTCGACCTTGTGGCCGGGCAGCTGGCCGCCTTCACCGGGCTTTGCACCCTGCGCCATCTTGATCTGCATCATGTCGGAATTGACAAGGTATTCGGTCGTCACGCCGAAGCGGCCCGACGCCACCTGCTTGATGGCCGAGCGCATGCTGTCGCCGTTCGCCATCTTGACGTAGCGGTCGGATTCCTCGCCGCCTTCACCGGTGTTCGACTTGCCGCCGATGCGGTTCATGGCGATGGCGAGCGTGGTGTGTGCTTCACGCGAGATCGAGCCGTAGCTCATCGCGCCGGTCGCGAAACGCTTGACGATTTCGCTGGCGGGTTCCACCTCGGCGAGGGGGACAGGCTTGCGGCCCAATTCCTCGGCCCGGCGGATGCGGAACAGACCGCGCATGGTGAGCAGCTGCTCGGACTGGTCGTTCACCTGGGCTGCGAAATCGCGATACTTGTCGGGCAGGTTGCCGCGCACCGCGTGCTGGAGATCGGCCACGACGCTGGGCCGCCAGACGTGGGCTTCGCCACGGATGCGGTAGGCGTATTCGCCGCCGACTTCGAGGGCGGTCGAGAGGACGGGGCTGTCGCCAAAGGCTTCCTTGTGGCGATCGACCGTTTCACGGGCGATTTCGCGCAGGCCGATGCCTTCGATCTGGGTGTGGGTGCCGGTGAAGTACTTGCGCACGAAGGAGGAGCGCAAGCCGATCGCGTCAAAAATCTGGGCGCCGCAATAGCTCTGGTAGGTCGAGATGCCCATCTTGGCCATGACCTTCAAAAGCGCCTTGCCGATGGCCTTGATGTAGCGCTTCTTGACCTCATAGGCCGTCAGGTTGCCGCCCAGCTGGGGGAGCATATCTTCGAGGGTTTCGAACGCGAGATAGGGATTGATCGCTTCCGCGCCGTAGCCGGCGAGGGTTGCGAACTGGTTGACCTCATAGGCTTCGCCGGTTTCGATGACGAGGCCGACGGAGGTGCGCAGGCCCTGCTTGATCAGGTGGTGGTGCACGGCGGAGGTGGCGAGCAGCGAGGGGATCGCGACCCGATCCGGCCCGGTGCGGCGATCGGACAGGATGATGATGTTGAACTCGTTCGAGCGCACGGCCTCCTCGGCCTCCGCGCACAGGCAGTCGAGCGTGGACCCGAGCGCGGTGTGGCCTTTGTCGGCGGGGAACGTGATGTCGAGCGTGATCGAGGCGAAGTCGTTGTCCTTGACCGACCCGATTTCACGGATGCGTTCCAGGTCCTCGTTGGTCAGGATCGGCTGGTCGACCTCGAGGCGCTTGCCCTTGGACGTGCCTTCAAGGTCCAGAATGTTCGGCCGGGGACCAATGAACGAAACGAGGCTCATCACCAGCTCTTCGCGGATCGAATCGATCGGCGGGTTGGTAACCTGGGCGAAATTCTGCTTGAAATAGGTGTGCAGCAACTTCGACTTCGACGACAGCGCAGAGATGGGCGTGTCGTTGCCCATCGAACCGACCGCTTCGTTGCTGGAGGTGGCCATCGGCGCCATCAGGAACTTCAGGCTTTCCTGGGTGTAGCCGAACGCCTGCTGCAAATCGAGCAAGGGGGCTGCGAGGCTCGAATTGGTGTTGGCAGCCTTGGGCAGCGGCAGGTCGTGCACCCGGATCTGGGTGTTCTTGAGCCAGGTCTCATACGGGTGGCTGGCGGCGAGTTCGGCCTTCAACTCGTCGTCCGAGACGATGCGGCCCTTGTCCAAGTCGATGAGCAGCATCTTGCCCGGCTGCAGGCGCCACTTCTTGACGATGTTTTCCTCGGCGACCGGCAGCACGCCGGATTCCGACGACATGATCACGACGTCATCCTTCGTGATCAGATAGCGGGCGGGGCGCAGGCCGTTGCGGTCGAGCGTCGCGCCGATCTGGCGGCCGTCGGTGAACGCCATCGCGGCCGGGCCGTCCCACGGCTCCATCAGAGAGGCGTGGTACTCGTAGAAGGCGCGGCGCTTGGCATCCATGGTCGGGTTGCCGGCCCAGGCTTCCGGGATCAGCATCATGGCGGCGTGGGCAAGGGAGTAGCCGCCCATGGTGAGGAATTCGAGCGCGTTGTCGAAGCAGGCGGTGTCGCTTTGCCCTTCGTAAGAGATGGGCCAAAGCCTGCTGATTTCCTTGCCAAACAGCGGCGAGGATACGGAGGCTTCGCGCGCCGCCATCCAGTTGTTGTTGCCGCGCAGCGTGTTGATCTCGCCGTTATGGGCGACCATGCGGTAGGGGTGGGCGAGCTTCCACGATGGGAACGTGTTGGTCGAGAAGCGCTGATGGACCAGCGCCATGGCCGACGTCAGGCGGTGATCCGACAAGTCTTTGTAGTAACCCTTAACCTGGTAGGACAGGAACATGCCCTTATAGACCAGCGTCCGGCTCGATAGCGAAACCGTGTAGTGCCCGATATCGCGGCCCTTGTAGGCGCGCTGGATCGAGTTCGAGACCATCTTGCGGGCGAGGTAGAGCTTGCGCTCGAAGTCACCCTCGCTCATGCCCTGCGGCCGAGCGATGAAGACCTGCCGGTGGTCCGGCTCCGTGCCGCGCACCATTTCCGACAGGCACGAATTGTCGACCGGCACCCGGCGCCAGCCGAGAAGCGGCAGGCCGAGCTCCTTGAGGATGCGGGTCCACACCGTATTGCAGTGCTTGCGCAACCGCGGATAACGGGGCGCAAATACGTGGCCGACGGCATAATCACCGGGCTTGGGCAGCGTGAAGCCGAGGGCCGCGCATTCGGCCGCCATGAAGTCGTGCGGGATCTGAATGAGAATGCCAGCGCCGTCGCCCGCCAGCGGATCGGCCCCGACGGCCCCGCGGTGCTCGAGGTTTTCCAGGATGCGCAAGGCGTCTTCGACGATCTGGTGGGACTTATGCCCCTTCATCTGCGCGATGAAGCCGACGCCGCAAGCGTCTTTTTCATGGGCCGGGTCATAGAGCCCTTGCGCTGAGGGAGGAAGGGAAGCGTCGAACGGCTTCGTCATCGATTATACCTTGTTGGACTGCGACCTTGCAGTCACAGAAACGGTGCCCGGCGCGGCGCAGATGCCTGCGCACGTCACATTATAATTGTCACACTAATTGATGTGCGGCCCGAGTGCTACCGCGACACTATCGCACTCGCGGGGGCGGCGCTAGATGAGAGACCCGCAAACTTTTTAGGCTCAAGGCAAGGTTTTTGAGCAGTACGGCCCGGCCAGCGGGGCGATGCCGGCGAGCGAGCGGCGGGCAGGTTGCCGGCAGACTGTCGGCGAACTGTGGGCGAACTGGTGGCGGCTTAGGACGCGATAAGGCTGCGGATTTCCTCGGCCAGCGCGATCGCATCGCGAGCGATGTCATCGCCTTCATCACCGGCGCCGGTGTCGATGAAGGTGCCCGTCAGATCAGATACGTAGCGCGAGCGGAAAGCGGTCCAGGCGGGGACGGCGATCGCGGGAAAGTCCAGTTCAACGTGGAGGGCCGAAAGATGCGCATCGTAGGCATCCTGTACGAGGCTCGACAGATCGGCGGTGAGATTTGCGTTCACGTCCCGGCTGAACGCTTCGAAGCACTGCAGCGTCATACGAAACCGCATGATGTGGGGCTGAAGGCGGAGACCGGATTGGGACATGGAACAAGCTCTTCGAACAAATGTCTGGGCCAGCGATGGCGTCTATGATGCAGACTATAGGTGTCGAAGACCTAAGCGCGGGTGAGGGAAGATTGTTAAAATTTGTCCAAAATATCAGGCAAATCAATACGATCTGGACGGTATGCGGGGGCGAACGGACAGTGACGCCTCGCCGAGCTTAGCCCCTCCCCCCGCAAGGGGAAAGGAGGGGCCGGCGGGGAGGGACGGGTATGGCCGGTTCAGGCGGCCGGTTTCAGGTTAGGGATGGCGTCGATGCGCTTCACATCGTTGGCGACATCTGGGCTCGAGCTGATCGGCACCTGACGGGGCTTCATGCGCTCGGGCAGATTGCGCACGAGATCGATGCTCAGCATACCGTCCTTTAGGCCGGCGCTGACCACTTCTACGTGGTCGGCAAGCTGGAAGCGGCGCTCGAACGCGCGCTGGCCGATGCCGCGATGGAGGTACTGGCGCTCGACGCCATCGGGCTTCTTCTCGCCGCGAACCGAGAGCGTATTTTCCTTCACGTCGATGTTCAGGTCGGCATCGGAGAAGCCGGCGACGGCCATGACGATGCGGTACTTCGTGTCATCGGTGCGTTCGATGTTGTAGGGCGGGTAGCCGTTATCGCTGTCGAGGCCTGCGGAGGCGTCAAGCAGCTGGACGAGCCGGTCAAAGCCGACGGTCGAGCGGAAAAGAGGGGTGTAGTCGAAGTTTCGCATGGGTGTGTCCTCACAATTGAAGCGACAAATCATTCACGTGACAAACGCGCCCGCCCGCGATGGGGCCGGGCCGTGGTGGGTGCACCCTCGTAACGAAGCGTGCCTACAAGAGGTAGGAAGGTCCTATTCCGGTTCAAGGGGGTGAAATTCGACGACGGATGCGGCGAGGCCACAGCGTTGCCTAAGTTGCGGGAAATAAACCCCCATCTTGCCTTTTTCAGCTTCCGTTCATCTTCGTGCGGCCACGGTCGGCCCAGGGGGAAACGTCTATGAGGATCAACGCTATGAACCTTTCGTTTGTCCGCAAGGCTCTTCTCTTGAGCGCTGCGGTTGGAGCTTTGAGCGCGGGGCCTGCGCTCGCGGCCGACCCCGATCTGCCGTGGCGCGGATCCGCCAAGGATGATGGTTATCCGGTGCCGCAACCGCCGCCGGCCAACACCGATCGCGGCGGCTCGTACAAGGACGATCCCGCGCCGCCCCCGCCGCCGCGCCGGCATGCGTCCAGCTGCCTCTCCAAATATGGCATCCGGCATGCGCTCAACGAACAGGGCTGGCATGAGTTCGACAATGTCGAAATGCGCGGCGACGTGGCGTTCATGACGGCCAGCCGCGACAACGGCCGCCGCTTCGAGCTGCAGGTCGACAGCTGCTCGGGCGACGTGATCGAGGCCCATCCGCGGGTCGTGTATGTCGATCCGCCCCCGCCGGCGGTCTATTACGGTCCGCGCTATTACGAACCGCGGCCGGCCATTGGCTTTTATTACGGCGGCGGCGGACGGCATCGCTGGTAAGGCGCATTAGCAGGTAGGGGCGCCGGGTCGTGGTGGCTGCCCGATCGCTGCGTCCGATTGGGGTTGTGAATTTGGCCTTGGACGAACCGAGCTGACGCTTGCGTTTCGGCGCGCCGTGGATACATCTGCCTCAATACGCAACGTGCGCGCGCAGTGCCGCCGTCAGCAAGGTCGCCGTCGGCCGGAGGTGTCATGCAACTCGTGTCTTTGGCGACCAATCCGGTGCCGAGCGGGGCCGTCGTCGGGATCTGTCAGGGGCATGACGGTGCGCCCCTGCGGTTTGCGCGCTGGGATGCGACGCGGGCGCCGCGCCGGGGCACGGTTTGCCTGTTCGGCGGACGGGGCGAGTTCATCGAGAAATATTTCGAGGTGATCGCCGAGCTGCGCAGGCGCGGCTTTGCGGTTGCGACGCTGGACTGGCGCGGCCAGGGCGGGTCGTATCGGGCGCTGAGCGATAAGGCGCGCGGGCATATCGGCAGTTTCTCTATGTTCGACCGCGATCTGGTGCGGTTCATGAAGGACGTCGTGCTGCCGGATTGCCCGCCGCCGTATGTGGCGCTGGCGCATTCGATGGGCGGCAACATCCTGCTGCGGCACGCGGTCGAGCCCGGCTCGTGGTTCGAGCGCATGGTGCTGTGCGCGCCAATGATCGCCATCGCGCCGGAACGGATCAAGACGCCGCCATTCATCGCGCGGGGTTATGCGGAAGCCGGCAGCCTGGTGGGGCTCAGCACGCGTTACGTGCGGGGCGGGGGACCACAGCCGGTGGAATTGGGCGCGTTCGAGGGCAACTTGTTGACGTCGGACCGGGAGCGATTCGAGCGCAACAAGGCCGTGCTGACGGCGGCGCCGCAGCTGGGGCTTGGCTCGCCGACGGTTGGGTGGTTTCGCGCCGCGCTACGCTCGTGCGGCACGGTCGGGCGGCCGGAATATCCCGAGCGCGTCACCGTGCCGACGCTGCTGTTTGCGGCGGCCGCCGACCAAATCGTTTCGGTCAATGCGATCGAGCGGTTCGCGGTCGGGCTGAAGGTCGGTACGCACATTTTGATGCCCGGCTCGCGGCACGAAATCCTGCAGGAGAACGACAGCGTGCGCCGCCGGTTCTGGGCCGCGTTCGACGCCTATTTCGGGGTGGACAAGGTGGCGGCGTGAAGCGCGCCCTGCTCCAAGCGTCACGCGTTGGCGATGAGCGCTATCACGTGGGCGTGGAGCGTGGGGTCGCCGCAAGCGATGACGTTGCCGCCGTTCGCCGCCGTGCCGCCGTTCCACGACGTGATCATGCCGCCTGCGCGCTCGATGATTGGGATGAGCGCTGCGATATCGTAGGGCTTTAGGTCGGTTTCCACCACGATGTCGATATGGCCGGCGGCGAGCAGGCAATAGGCGTAGCAGTCGCCGCCGTAGCGGGTCATGCGGGTCTGCGTCTTGAGGGCGGAGAGGATGCGCTCGCCTTTACCCGGCTTGAAGTAATCGGGGTGGGTGGTCGAGAAGATGGCCGCTTCAAGCGTGGGGCAGGCGCGGGTGCGCAGGCGTTGCGTCTTGCCACTTGCGCTGCGCAAGTGGGTGGTTTTCGCGCCCGACCAGAAGCGTTCGCCGGTGAAGGGCTGGTCCATGACGCCGAGCAGGGGCTCGCTGCCGTCCATCAGGCCGATGAGGGTGCCCCAGGTTGGCAGACCCATGATGAAGGCGCGGGTGCCGTCGATGGGGTCGATGACCCAGCGATAGCGGGCGTCGGCGCGCGTGACGCCAAATTCTTCGCCGTGGATGCCATGATCGGGGAAGGCGCGGGCGAGATGGCGCGCGATGACGCGTTCGGCGGCGCGATCGGCGATGGTCACGGGGTCGAAGCCCATCGCGCCGCCTTTGTCATCAACGGAGAGCGCCTTGCGGAAATGCGGGCGGATCGCCTTGCCGGCGGCGTCGGCGAGGATGTGGGCGTGGGCAAGCAGGGTCGCGAACGGGACGGAGCGGGTCAAGCGGGGCTCTTGGTTAGGGCGGAGTGGGGAACGCAGGACGTGGCGGCGATAGCGCAACAGTGTGATGGACCGGCGAGCTTGGACGACGCGAGATGGACCAGGGGCGTTGCTCACATTCGTCCGTCGCGGAGGCGTTGGCCATGATTTTCGACCGGTGGAGTCTGTGATGTGGCCATTGGGCACCAAAGTCACAAATTTATAACTGCGTTATTGTGCGTTGCTTGCTCGCGTCTGCGAACACAGGCATACACAGCCTCGTGGTTCCGCGAGCTGCTTCTCGCGCCATCACTGCCCACTTTGGGCGTTTCCTCCCTAGACTTGGGCCGTTCGTAGGAACGGCCTTTTTTTGGTTTAAGTGCATGTTCGCACTCAGGAAACAGCCAATCTCAGCACAGTAAGATCGACCAGTCGGGCGTCCCCCGCGCGAATCACAGTTCAGCTATGCACTTTTTGCACTTGAATTTTGTGCGATGCGAATACAATTCTGCAGTGCGAAACGTTGAGCTTGCTCGCGGTTCGTTGCCCTCCTTGGGCGTTTCCTCCCTAGACTTGGACCGCCAGCAATGGCGGTCTTTTTTTTAGATTGTCTCTCTCGCGCTCACGGGCCCTCGACGATCGCCCTGCTCCGCAGGGGCGCCCTCCGCGGGGGCGGGCAACCTTCATCGCGCAGCAATGCTCCGCATCGACGCCGGGGGCGCTTGCGCCCTGAAGCGGCTGCGCCGCTTGAGTTTGCGGTCGTTGTTGCTCCCTCCGCGGCAGCGGCGCGTGGAGATTGGAGTTGGGGGGCGCGTTATTCGGCGGCGGCGGAGCGTTTGGGGAGAAGGCTCGGCAGGTCCTGGAAGAGGCGCTGGGCGAAGGTCGCCAGGTCGCGTTGCAGGCGCTGAAAGCCGACCGTGGGCTGGAGCGTGATTTCATCCATGTACAGGCTGCGATTGAGTTCCAGCTGGAGCGCGTGGATGCCGCGCGCGGGCCGGCCATAGTGCTCGGTGATGAAGCCGCCGGCGTAGGGGCGGTTCATCTGGGTCTCGTAGCCAAGCCGGTTGAGGGCGTCGCGTGCAAACGAGCTGAGCCTTGGGTGGCAGGACGCGCCGAAACGGTCGCCCAAAACGATGTCGGGGCGGGCGCCGCCGTTCTGGGTCATCAGGGACGAGGGCATGGAATGGCAATCGATCAGGATTGCATAGCCGAACTTGCGATAAGTCTGGTCGAGTAGATCGGCGAGGCTTGCGTGAAACGGCCGGTACAGATGCTCGATGCGGGCAAACGCCTCGCTCAGCGGCAAAGGCTTGCCGTAGATTTCCTCGCCGTCGGCGACGATGCGCGCGATGGTGCCAAGGCCGCCGACGACGCGCGCCGACTGGGAATTGGCGTAGTCGGGGAGGGGTTCGTCGAACAGTTCGGGGTCGAGTTCATAGGGCTCGCGGTTCACGTCGATGTAAGCGCGCGGGAATTGTGCGGCGAGCAAGGGTGCGCCGAGGTTTGCGACGCGGGCGACGAGGTCGTCGACGAAGCAGTCTTCGGATTTGCGCAGCGTGAGGGCGTCGAGGCGCACAGTGTCCAGGAAGGCTTGCGGATAGATGCGGCCCGAATGGGGAGAGCACCATACGAAGGGGGCGGTCTGGACAAGCGGGCGCGTGACCCGGAACGGTGGCTGGAAGGCTGCTAAGGCAGACGCAAATTCGAGATCGGCCATGGGGTGATGAGGTTCCCGAAGAGTGCGGCATTGTGACTGGAGGCTGCGTCCGTGTCTATCTGACCCGCGCGACCTCGTGCAAAATAGTTGGCTGTGGAGCACCGCGAGCAAGACTATCGTCTGATGTCATGTCTGCAATGTTGTTCAATCTTCGAGGTAAGGCTATGTGCTTCATCCTCCTTTTACCAAATTTCAGGCACAGTCATTCGTGCCGATCGTTTTTCGCTCGCATTCCTTGAACGCCTTTGCCAGCATCAGGCTCTCATGACCCTTCAACCGTCGCGACTCCCCATCACCCGGATCCTGCTCGCCGAAGACGATCCGTCCATGCGCGGATTTCTCGAACGCGCGCTGGCCAAGGCCGGGCATCACGTCATTGCGTTCGAGAACGGACAGGATGCCTTCGAGCGCCTGCAACAGGAGCCGTTCACGCTGCTGCTCACCGATATCGTGATGCCGAAAATGGACGGCATCGAACTGGCGCGCCGGGCGAGCGAGCTCGATCCCGAACTCAAGATCATGTTCATCACCGGCTTTGCCGCCGTGACGCTCAACGCCGATCTCGGCGGGGCCAAGGATGCCAAGGTGCTGTCCAAGCCATTCCACCTCAAGGATCTGGTGCAAGAGGTCGAGCGGCTGCTCGCGTCTTAAGGAGTGCGGCTGCTCGCGTCGTAGCATTTTGACGGCATTCCCGGCTTGCAAGCGGCCAGCAATGCCTCTATAGCGTCCCCTTCCGGCGACGGTTGTGGATGGATTGGGGCGGTTAGCTCAGCGGTAGAGCACTACCTTGACATGGTAGGGGTCATAGGTTCGAACCCTATACCGCCCACCATCCAGTCCGTATCTTGGCGGAAACAAGACTGCGACAGACACGACCGCAGATACTTTGGCGACGGCCGAAAGCTGGCGCTTCTGACGATTTTGGCGACATCACAGAACTCAGGTTAACGATTATGAAAGTCCGTAATTCATTGAAGTCGCTGCGCGCCCGTCACCGCGACAACCGCGTCGTGCGCCGCAAGGGCCGCCTCTACATCATCAACAAGACGCAGAAGCGTTTCAAGGCGCGCCAGGGCTAAGGGTCTTTGGTTTCGGCTGGCTTTTTGTCTGCCGTTTTGTCTGGCGTTTTGTCTGCCGTCGCCGATGTTGCCGAAGTTTAATCGAGCACCCTTTGACGGCGGCCACGAGCCGCCGTAGCGTTGTCTCATGTTCAAATCATCGCGCTTGTTTGTTTGTTGTTCCGCCCTGTTGATGGCGCCCGCTGTTTTTGCGGCCGTCGCGTTTGCCGCCGAGCCTGCGCCCGCCGAGCCTTCGCCCCATGGTCCTTCGGCCCCACCACCGGTGCAACCTGACCTGCCGAACGCGCCAGTCGCGCCTGGGAACCCTGGCCGGCCCGGCCTTGCCAATGCGCCGCTGCCCAGCACACCGGCCGAGCGCACCAAACTGCTCTCCAATCTGTATGCCTATCTCGCCACCGCCGAGGACGACAAGCAGGCGGCGCCCATTGCCCAGGCGATCGAACGGCTGTGGCTGTTTGCCGATAGCGACACCATCGGCGTGCTGATGGATCGCGGTGCGAAGGCTATCGCAGACAAGGATTACGATCTTGGGCTGCGGTTCATGGATGCGGTGGTCGATCTGGCGCCCGACTATGCCGAAGGGTGGAACCGGCGGGCGTATGTGCATTTTCTGCGCAACGACGTGGAGCGGATGGTGGGCGATCTCAGGCGCTGCCTCGCGCTGGAGCCCAACCATTTCCGCGCGCTCGAGGGGCTTGCCCAGGTGATGCGCGAGACGGGCCAGAAGAAGGCGGCGTTGAAGGCCTATGAGCGGCTGCTCGAAGTTCATCCCAATACGCCGGGGCTCCAGGACGCCATCAAGGAACTGTCGCGTGATGTGGACGGGCAGAAGACGTGAGAGACCAGCGGCTGGCGCAGGCGGCGGGGTGGGGCGGGCACGGGGCGTGACTGGCCCCGGCGGAGCAGCGGACCTCAATTGGTCGTGTGATCGAGGATTGCGAGTGATCCCCAAGTGACATCGGCGCACCGGGCTAATGCCCGTGTCTGTGTTCTTCACGGGGTGTGGAGGAAGGGGAGCCGCTTGCTCAGTTCTTGTTTTCGAACCGACGCGAATGAGCGGGAGCGGACGTGATCAAGTACGGGCGATTGCTCTCTCTCCGTCCTTCACGGGGAGAGGGTCGGGGTGTGGGGAGGCCGCTTGCTCCAAACCCAAGTGAGAGTCGACGTGATTGACCCGTTGCTGACTATTCTTTGTTCGTTCTTTCTGTGTCTGCTTTTACCTAGTTCGCGTCGGTGAGAGATGTTGATCGTGTGAATTCAGGTGACGTCACGGCACGATCGTTCACTGCTATAAATGGAACTGGTCTCCGCAAGGGTTTACGAGGTCACTCACGTCATCTGCATGCTTGGTGAGAATTGAATGCTGCCTGCTCATGATTGGAAGTTTTGGTGCGCTGCCCTGCTAGCATTGCTGGCTGCGGGATTGATCATCTGGCAACTCGGTGCCGTTCGAAACACAACCACGGGCCAAAACGCTTCGAGCGATTCCGCTCCTTGGCTTGATCAGGCCCGGCGGATGCCGAACGCGGTCGTCGCGCTGTCGATCACGGTCAGCCCCAGAGTTAATCTAATCATCAAGACCCGAGAAGAGTTCCAGGCCGAGATGGCAAAACTCCCGACTGCGCACCAGCGCCTCGTATTCTTGACGGAGCTATTGGCCGAGTCAGGGCGGGATGGGCTGCATACATTCTTTTTTCTCGACAAGCACTCGATCGCTCCGCTCGTACTTGGGGCATTATCCGAGTCGCATCTCACGCGTGAGGCCGCCATCTTCAAGAGCGCTATCGCGCTATTTGGGCCTACTTATGGCCTCGACCATAGCAAGCGAGAGACGCGCTTCGCCTGGAGCCAGCCAGGAAAGAAGATCGACGATGTGACGTCCATTCCCAACGAGCTCAATACGTTCGATCTCGCTTTGATGGCTCTCGCCAAGGAATTCGGCTCGCGACAGGAAATGGTCCAACTCCTCGAAACGACCATTCGACAGGACCCAGAGCTGTCCGCCCTCGTTGCAGCCGCGAGATCGACGCTCGGAGAAGACGACAGGCTGAACTTTATCGCCGGAAGTATTAGCGAACGGGTCATGACCTGGGATTCGCCGACCGCGATCCAACGCCAACTCGCGGAGCTGCCCGAACCGCACCGGGCGGTGGTTCTGATCTGGATGTTCGAGGCCGAGATGCTGAACGGCGGCGTCCATCAGTATTTTTACAATTCTACCGGGGCCACTGCGCCGGATCTCGTTTGGGCGCTTCGCCACGTTGGGCTCGACAAACATGCCTCAGCGGTCCAGCGCGGGATCGAGATGTTCCCGCAGCCCTATCCGCGGGACACAACGCAAAGGCGCGAACGTCATTTCAGCAGATCATGGTCAGCGTTCGACGACAAGCTGGAACAGCTCACGGCCGAGGTCGATGATGGGTCTATGCACGGCGCCATGTTGAAGATCGCCCGAGATGCGGACATCCTGCCGAAGTAACTTGGCGCGACGTGGTGGAGGAACGCTTCAGTCGGTTTGCTGGGTCAGCGCTGCGCGTGGCGACGGTTGCTCAAGCTCCAATACCGACCGCGAACAAAACTGGGTCGCCTTCGCGAACGATGCCTCCTTTCGGCCCATAGCGTCGCGCTGCTTGGGCTTCAGAGCACGCGGCCGCCCCTCACCCTGACCCTCTCCCCGTGAAGGACGGGGAGAGGGGATGCCCGCGGTCGCACGCTCCTGCGCCTTGCCGGGTGGCCGCCCCTCACCCTATTTGGTTGCCCAGCTCCGCCGGGGCCCCTCTCCCCGTGAAGGACGGGGAGAGGGGAACGACCCGCGCCTGCGAATGTTTCCTTCGGGTCATTCGCTTCAGTTCGTGCGAGCGATCAGGGCAAGGGGCGGCCCTTCGCCCACTTTGGTTGCCCAGCTCCGACGGGACTCTTCCCGTGAGGGACGGGGAGAGGGGAATTGAGTGCCGTTCATTCGCGGATCTTGGCCCGGAGCGGGCGAAGGTCGGGGGAACGGGCTTTGGGGGAGCAGGTTGGGTTCGTCAGCCGCTCTTTGCGAATCATTTTTCGCAGCAAACTTATCCCCGCGCCCTCCAGCCAGCGTTACGCTTCCCCCAACCCATACACGGGGGGACGCACTCGAGGGCGTCTCGAAATGTGGTATGGGGGGCAGGTGGAACCAGCCGCACGCGGTGGTGTGGTTACCTTGTGGTGCGCTTATACACGTTGAGAGGGAGTGGCGCGCCCTGCACTCGCTATCGGTAAGTCCAGGCCGTCTGGATACTGCCGGTGTGTCCTTGAG
>JANXVY010000047.1 GCA_025351425.1 Hyphomicrobium sp. | reverse complement strand
TACGGAATCGGAATTTTGCTCTAGGTTCTTGATTTTGTCGCATTTTCTGCGACGAACCGGGATCCACTTCGTCGGAAAATGCTCTAGGTGAGCGGGGCTAGACCCGCTTACATCGATAGCACAATTTCCGAACCTTTCGTTTTTCGTCCCCGCACGCGAGCACTCCTCAATACACATCTGCCTGATAGCGGCCGGCGGCTTTGAGTTCGGTGATGAAATCCTTGGCGCCGGCTGCGCTCATCAGGCCATGGTCCGCCGCCACTTCGGTAAGCGCCATTTCCACGTCTTTCGCCATGCGCTTGGCGTCGCCGCAGATGTAGAAATGCGCGCCCGCTTTCAGCCAGCGCCACAGCTCTTCGCCGCGCTCGCGCATGCGATCTTGCACATAAACCTTAGCTTCGCCGTCGCGCGACCACGCCGTCGTCAGGGTCGTCAACGCACCTGACGCCACCAAACCTTCCAGCTCCTCGCGGTAGAAGAAGTCGGTCGCCTCGCGCTGGTGGCCAAAGAACAGCCATGACGGGCCGACGTCGGCGCCTTTCTCTTTCATGGCGTGACGATGCCACAGGAACGAGCGGAACGGCGCCACGCCCGTGCCCGGGCCGACCATAATGATCGCCGTCTTGGGATCGTCGGGCAGTGCGAAGCCGTGCGCCTTCTGCACGTAAACCTTGACCGAACTGCCGGGAGCTAAGCGCCCGGCCAGGAACGTGGACGCCACGCCCAGCCGCGGGCGATTGGCAAGTTGGTAGCGCACGGTGTCCACCGTCAGATGCAATTGACTTGGCGTCGCCAAGGGCGAGGACGAGATCGAATACAGCCTGGGTTGCAGCGGCTCCAGGCATTCAAGGAATGCTTCCGGGTCGGGGTGCATCGGGCCGAACTTTTCCAACACCATCAGCACATCGTACTTGTCCGCGTCGCCCTCGGGATCGCCGCCCTTCGCCAGCGCCTTCGCCTTGCTGCGCCGGTCGCCGCCGACGATATAGCTTACCAACTCGAACAGGATATCGGGCGGGGTGCCGAGGGAATAATCCTCGATCAGCGCCTGACGCAGCGTTTTGCCGTCCGAGAGCGGGAAATCGCCCGGCGCGCGCATCGCCGTCAGAACCGCATCGACGAGGGCGGGATCGTTCGTGGGCAGCACACCGAAGCTGTCGCCCGGCACATACTCGATGCCGCTCGAGGCGATATCGAAAACCACGTGGCGGGCATCCTTTTCGGAGGCAGCGCCCGTGATGCGCGTTGCGCCCAGAAACCTCGCCTCCACGGGCAGATTTCGGTCATAGCCGGGCTTGGCCTGCTCCTTGCCCTTGACGGGTGCGACTTCGACAGTCGCGGCCGTGCCATCCGCTGGACCAGCTGGCGCGTCCTCCATCAGCTGCTTCAGCATCCGGCTCGTTTCCTTGCCACCGGGCGCGCACAAATTCTGCTTGCTCTCGCTTCCTGAGGCCAATGCCGCTGCATAGGTTTCGCACAGATAGCCGCACTGGCCGCAATCCTGCTGGGCCATGGCTGCAAACAGCTTGCGCGGCAACGGGCGAGCCTGCGCCAGTTTCATACGCTCATCGATCACCATCGACGGATCGTGCCATGGCGCGCCATCATCGTCACTTGAGGCCGGCGCGGATGCCGGCTGCGCACCGCCGACGGACTGCTGGGCGTCGATCGACAGGAGCCCTGCAAAAAAGCCGTTGAGCCAGGCCCGCTGGGCTGGCGCGAACGGGGCGGTCTCGGGCAGGATCGCGACCGGCTCACCGATCTGCTCGGTCTTGAGCTGCTGGATGGTCATGCGGCCGCTCCCCACGCCTGCGATTGAACAAGGGCGCTCAGCGCCTCGGGCTCCAAGCGCCGCGTGAAGGCCTGGAAGGTTTCGTCCTTGCCGGTGCGGTGGGCGAGGTAGGCTTGCAGCATCGCCTCGACGCGGGCGGGAACGTCTTCAAGCTTCACGTCGCGGTAGAGTTCGCGCGCCATGCCGCCCTTTTCGGCAAAGCCGCCGCCGACCAGGATGTGGAAGCCTTCGACTGTATCGTCGCTGCCCTCCAACGGCACGCGGCAGGCGATCATGCCGATGTCGCCGATGTAATGCTGGGCGCAACTGTTGGGGCAGCCGGTGAGGTGGATGTTGATCGGGCCATCGAGCGCTACGCGGGCGTCGACCCAGTCGGCGATCGCGACGGCTGTATCCTTCGTGTTGGCGTTGGCGAACTTGCAGCCGGTGTTGCCCGTGCACGCAACCAGACCAGCCCGCACCGCGCTCACCTGCGAGGTGAGGCCAATCGACTTGAGCCAGCCCTCGAGCTCTGCTGCCTTCTCGGCGCGCACACCGGAAATCAGCACGTTCTGCCAAACGGTCAACCGCAGATCGCCGTCACCGTAGGTATTCGCTAGATCAGCCAGCGCCTGCATCTGCGTGACCGTCATCTTGCCGACCGGTGTCGCCACGCCGATCCAGACCAGCCCCTCCTGCTTCTGGGGATGCACGCCGACATGGGCCAGGCGGTTGGCTGGCGTCGGCCCTTCGACGTGAGCGTCGGGGATGCGAGCGAGCTTACGGCCGAGTTTTTCCTCGACATAGCCGAGGAAGGCCTCAAAGCCCATCGCATCCAGCACGTATTTGAGCCGCGCTTTCTTGCGGTCTGTGCGGTCGCCGTGGTCGGAGAAGGCGCGCACGATGGCGTCGGCCACCATGGTCGTGTCTTCGGGCTTCACATAGGCCCCGGTCGGGCGCGCGAGATCCTTGTGGCCGGTAATGCCGCCCAGGCCGAGGCGGAACCAGACGCCCGGCTCGATTTCGTCACCTGCGCCTGGACCTACCCTCACCGCCGTGAACGCGATATCGTTGGTGTCTTCGAGCGAGGCAACTGCCCCGCCGCCGTCGAACGAGACGTTGAACTTGCGCGGCAGGCCGATCATCGCCCGCTCGTTGAGGATGTGGTGGTGCCACGCGCGTGCATAGGGGCGCGTGTCGATCAGTTCCTGGGGGTCGATGCCGGCGGTGGCAGAGCCCGAGACGTTGCGGATGTTGTCGGCGCCGGCGCCGCGCGAGATCAGGCCGATATCGGCCAACCCCTCCACGACGGCGGGGCCGTGTTCGGGCTTGATTTCTCGGATCTGCAGACCGCCGCGCGTGGTGACGTGGGTGTAACCGCCGCCGTAGCGGCTTGCGAGTTCGGCCACGCCGCGCAGCTGCCAGGCCGAGAGGATGCCGTTGGCGATCCGTACGCGGCACATATAGCTGTCGTGGGCCGGGGCCACATAAAACAGCCCATGGTAGCGCCAGCGGAAATTATCGGCCGGCTTGGGGGCGGCGCCGGTCAATGCCTCCCGCTTCAAGCGTGGATAGGCTTCGAAGGGATGCTCGTCGCGCTTCCACTTTTCCTGATCGTTGAGCTTCTTGCCTTCGGCTTCGGTGCGCGCGATTGCCTGCAGATGAATCGCGTCTGGGCCAGCTGGCTCCGCCTTGCCCGCGCCGAGGCCCACGATCGGCTTCAAGCCCACGGCAACGCGTGAGGCCTGCATGCCGGAGACGAAGCCTTCGAGGTAGCGCTTCTGCTCGTCCGAAAATTCCTGGCCGCTCATTCCTGCCCGATCCCATACCTACGGACATCTGCGTCCTGGGGATCCGTTAACAAGAACTGTGCCACGCCCGTTTTCGGCGTTATTTCAGTTCGTTACCTTTGTACCGACCAAGCACCACGGAAGCTAAATGCCCGTATTTTGTGCAGTGCGGCGCTGTTTTCGGCGGCGCGCCAGAACCGCTATGGAACATTGGTCACACACATTGCGCGGGACAGGCGTTACACTGCGAGCAAAGCTCGCGCATTGTTTCCATCATTCGAGGTAACGCGCCCATGGACTTCGACGTTTCCGTACTTGCCCGCATGCAGTTTGCGTTCACCATTGCGTTTCACATCATCTTCCCCAGCTTCACCATCGGGCTCGCCGCCTACATTGCGACGCTCCTGGTGCGCTGGCGCATTACGGGAGAGCCGCACATTCACAGGCTCGCGCGGTTCTGGACCAAGATCTTCGCGGTCTCGTTTGCGATGGGCGTCGTGTCGGGTATCGTGCTCTCTTACCAGATCGGCACCAACTGGAGCCGGTTCTCGGTCGTTGTCGGACCGGTGCTCGGCCCGCTGCTGGGATACGAGGTGTTGACCGCGTTCTTTCTGGAAGCCACGTTCCTTGGCGTCATGCTGTTCGGTTGGAACCGCGTGTCGCCCACGTTCCATGTGATCGCGGCCGTTCTGGTCGCCATCGGCACGTCGTTCTCGGCGTTCTGGATTCTTGCCGCCAACAGCTGGATGCAGACGCCGGCCGGCCACATCATGAACAACGGCATCGCCGAGCCGGACAATTGGCTCGCCATCATTTTCAATCCAAGCTTCCCCTACCGCTTCGCGCACATGTTCACGGCCTGCTACCTCACCACCTCCCTCGTCGTCATGGCGGTCGGCGCGCGCTATCTCATCTCCGGCCGCTTCGAACGCGAGGCCCAGACCATGCTGCGGATGGGGCTTGGCATGGTCGCGTTGCTCGCGCCGCTGCAGCTCGTCATCGGCGATGCGCACGGGCTCAACACGCTCGAACATCAGCCGGCCAAGATCGCCACCATGGAAGCGCACTGGGACGGCTCGAAGGCGGGCGATCTCGTGTTGTTTGCAATCCCCAACGCCGCGGCCGAACGCAACGACTTCGAGATCGCCATCCCTGGCCTCGCGAGCTTCGTGCTGACGCATGACTTCGCGGGCAAGTTCAAGGGCCTCAAGGACTTCAAGCGCGAGGACAGGCCGCCGATCCTGCCCGTCTTCTTCGCCTTCCGGATCATGGTGGGGCTCGGCCTTGCCATGATCGGCGTCGGCCTCGTGGGCGCCTATCTTTGGGCGCGCGGTCAGCTGCTGCGTGCGCGCTGGTATCTGTGGCCCTCGCAATTTGTCTGGCCGATGGGATTCCTCGCCATTCTATCGGGCTGGTGGGTGACCGAGACCGGCCGCCAGCCCTGGATTGCAACCGGCATCCTGCGCACGGCGGACGCCCTCAGCCCCGTCACGTTCGGCGCCGTGCTGACCAGCCTCATCTTGTTCGTGATCGTCTATGTGTGCGTGTTCTCGATGGGCATCCTCTACATCAACCGGCTGATCGAAAAGGGGCCAACGGGCAGCGCCGTCGGTCACGACAAGCGTATCGGCGACGACGGGGCCGTGCCCTCGCGGCCGCTGGCGGCAGCGACGGACGCCGCCAAAGAAGCGCTGACGGGGGGC
Organism: Hyphomicrobium sp.; assembly: GCA_025351425.1. Taxonomy (GTDB): domain Bacteria; phylum Pseudomonadota; class Alphaproteobacteria; order Rhizobiales; family Hyphomicrobiaceae; genus JANXVY01. Next base: position 5,975 of record JANXVY010000047.1, on the reverse strand, counting down.
AACTGACATGACCGAACTCGAAGCAACCGTTGCCGCGTTGCAATCCGACAACATCGCCGTTTGGCTGCCGCTCGTGTGGGCGGGCCTGCTTGGCACTGCGGTCGCGCTCTATGTCATCCTCGACGGCTTCGACCTGGGGCTTGGCATCCTGTTTCCCATGACGCCCGCCGAGGACGACCGCGACGTGATGATGAACACGGTCGCGCCGTTCTGGGATGGCAACGAAACCTGGCTCGTGCTCGGCGGCGGCGGGCTGTTCGTCGCCTTCCCCAGGGCCTATGCGATCATCATGCCGGCCGTCTATCTGCCACTCATCGTCATGCTGCTCGCGCTCGTGTTCCGCGGCGTCGCGTTCGAGTTCCGCTGGGTCTCGAAACCGCATCACTGGTTCTGGGACCAGGCCTTCGCCTGGGGCTCGATCACGGCCGCCTTCATGCAGGGTGTCATCCTTGGCGCGCTGCTCCAGGGTGTCACCGTCAAGGACGGCGCGTTCGCGGGCGGTCCGCTCGACTGGGCGACGCCGTTCGCGCTGTTTTGCGGGTTCGCGGTGGTCGCGGGATACGCGCTGCTGGCCGCAACGTGGCTCATCATGAAGACCGAGGGCGAGATCGCGGTTGCCGCGCGCGATCATGCCAAGCAGCTCCTGCTCGTGGTGCTGTTTGCCATGGCCGTCATCAGCATCTGGACGCCGTGGAGCATCCCGCGCATCGCGGAACGCTGGTTCACGATGCCGAACCTCGCCTATCTCGCGCCGGTGCCGCTGCTGTCGGCCTTCAGCGCCATCGTATGCTGGCGGGGCTTGCATTCGCGCGCCGAGACGAGCCCGTTCTTTGCGGCCATTGCGCTGTTCCTGCTCGGCTATCTCGGGCTCGTCATCTCGAATGCGCCTTATCTCGTGCCGACGTCGCTGTCGGTCTGGCAGGCTGCAGCCCCTGTCAAATCGCAGCTGTTCATGCTGACCGGCACGCTCGTGCTGCTACCGTTCGTGCTCATGTACACCGCGTTCATCTATTGGACCTTCCGCGGCAAAGTCCGCCACGGCGAAGGGTATCATTGAGGGGAGCGCATTGCCTTGTTGTTGGGCCGGATTGGGCCATAAGGAGCCGAACGTCGCCGCCGATGATCGGACGACGTGTGCTTTCTTCACAACCAAAATCGCTGCGACAGATCGCGGTCTCGCGGATGCCCACGCCCCTCGTCACCTATCAATAGAATTGGAGACATGATGTAGACTTGCGGAGAGTTGGCGGAGGTGCTATTCCTACCCTCAACAACCGCTTGAGGTCGAAATGCAGTTACCATCGTTCTCCAAATACACTGATGTGCTCAAAGCAGCTGGCGTCCATACGGGCAGTGCTCGCGGGTTCTGGGGCGGTGTCAGTGACAAAGACGAAATTGTTGTGACCACATGGATCGATACCCATGACAGTACCGACAGGTTCTACATATGGCGGCCAAAAACCAATCACGGCCGTCTGCGGGATCAGTGGGACGTCGGTAATATCCGCGTCGGTACGGAAGTAAGGGTAATCCTGCTCCGTCAACGTGGCCATTTGCCGATTGGCGAACCAGGTCGAGAGATTGCTGGCGCAGCGCTGCTTCCAGGGAAGTGGAAGGTGTTCGAGATGCCAGGCGAGCGAAGTGACGCTTTGATCGAACCAATCGAGTAGGCATCGGCAAAAAATGCGCGTGCAGGACGGGGCGAAAGAATGATAACGAACAGCATCGACCAGGAAGAACCCGAGAAATATGTGCCCATTGCAGATGGCTCATATTGGACCGTACGCGGGCCAACCTTCGCAGTTGTAAGACAGGGGAAAATGGAGATCCATTCCCACGTAATCGGAACAAAGTACTGCAGTTACGATGAAGCGATACTTGCTGCGGCACTCATTAACTCCGAAATGGAAACGGGGTCCGCTGAGGCGGACCGCTAGAGCCTCTCCCGCTTTGCTCGAAGCGGTGAAGGTCCGAATGCGTGATCGGCTAATCTAAGCTACGTCTGGCAGATCTCGGCAGCAAATCGACTGTATCCCAATCAGCATCAGCGGCGAACAACATGGACGAACAACGCGCAAAGGCTGCGCTGAAGTCACTCCGTGCTTCCGCTTAAGAGACGGGAGAAAACTTCAATTCTGAACCGTTCAATGGATGGATCCGCAAGCTAGGCGCGGCGCTTGACGACGACCTTGAGCATGTCTGCACCATTGACGGCACCAACGCTTACGATCTGATCGTTAGAGCCGATTCTGCTATCGCATTTGCTGAGATCGTCATGGTAAGCAAGTAGCATGTCGCCACTGAAGCGCGCGCTCGGGAATTCACTTTGTAAAACTGATGCGGGTCGGCAACATTGGCTGGCAATTGAGCAACACGGCAGCTCAGGGTCAAGAGCCGACCCCGCGAATGCGACAACCTACCAGAGCGGCGACGAGCCCAAAAAACAAAAACGGCCCGGGTGAGCGGGCCGTTGGCGTTTGATTTCACGATGTTGGAGCGAGGCGCGCCAGATCAGACCTGCTGTGCCTTTGGCGTGCGCTTGAAGACGCCGCCCAGGCTCGAGACGATCTTCAGTTCTTCCTTCGTAACCTTCACGGCCGTCTTGATCTGAGCGGCGGTGTGCTCGGAGGTGATGAAGAAGCGCAGACGGGCGGCCTTCATCGGCACGGCCGGATACATGATGGGCAGTGCGTTGACGCCGCGCGCCAGCAGCCGTTCCGTCATCTTGATGGCCTTGATGCCATCGCCGACGATCACTGGCACCACCGCATAACCGATGCTGGTGCCGGTATCGAGGCCGGCCGCTTTGGCTTCGGCCAGGAACAGATCGCCGTTGGCCTTCACGCGGGCGACGCGGGCAGGGTCGGCCTTCAAGACGTTAAGGGCCGCGAGGGCTGCAGCGGCGGCGGGTGCCGGCATCCCAACCGAGTAGACAAAGCCCGGGGCCTGGAACTTCAGGATCATGATCAGCTCTTTTGAGCCGCAGATGTAGCCGCCGCAGCTGCCGAGCGTCTTGGACAGGGTGCCCATCCAGATGTCGATTTCGCGCGAAGGAATGCCGTAGTGCTCGGCGATGCCACGGCCGGTCGCGCCCAGCACGCCGAGCGAGTGGGCTTCGTCGACCATCAGCCAAGCGCCAAACCGGTTTTTCAGTTCGACGAGGCGCGGCAGGTCGGGCATGTCCCCGTCCATCGAATAGAAGCCTTCGACGACGATCAGAACGTTGCGGTATTCGCCGCGCAGCTCCAGCAGCTGGCGCTGAAGCGCTTCCATGTTGTTGTGGGCGAAGCTCTTCGTCGCAGCGCCCGACAGCTTGGCGCCGACCAGGGCCGAGTTATGTACGAGTTCGTCATGCAGGATGAGGTCACCCGCACTCATCAGCGTACCGATCGTCGACACATTGGTCGCATGGCCGGACACGAACACGATCGCGTCCTCGGTGCCGTAGAAGTCGGCGAGGCCTTGCTCAAGCTCGCGGTGGATCGGGCGCTCGCCGGCAACGACTCGGCTTGCCGAGACCGACGTGCCGTACTGGTCGATCGCAGCCTTGGCCGCTTCCGCCACTTCAGGCATCTGGTTGAGCCCCAAGTAGTCGTAAGAGCCGAAGTTGATCAGCGTCTTGCCGGCCATCTTTGTGGTCGCGCCCAGACGGGCCTGATGCTCTTTAAAGAAGGGGTCGACGAGGCCGACCGTGTCGCCAATCAGGCGATACTTCTGCATCGACTGGTAAAGCGTGTGATCCTTGAAGGACGGAGCCTTGCGACGCGCCGGAAGCGTGGAGACGCGCGCGCTGCGAGCGGCGCCGTCGAGCTTCTTTGCGATCGACATCGCTGCGCCCTTCAACCCGCCCTTAGTGGCTGCGCGGCCGTGGCCAGGCTTGTCGGTGCTCAAACGATGATGTTCAAACTCTACAAGGTTCTCTTGCGAGTCGATCGGCTCGTGCTCGGACATAACGCCACCTTCAGCTATTCAATTTTTTCGTTTCGTTACTTGGTCTTATAAAAGTACATTGCCACATGATATCATTCAAGTGACACAGTGGCGCTACTTTGCGCCTGCAACTTTCGGATAGACTTCAAACGTGAGCGTCAGCATTTGCGACGCATTAATTCGATGCTGCGCTGCAACATACGACATGTATAGGTCCACATAATCAATGACTGGGGTGTGCGCCAGACCCTTCGGCCGGACAAATGAGCACATCGGTTGAAGTTAAAGTAAAATCTGACAGTGCCGGGACGTTGGCGCGTCCGTCCACCTCGTTTCACCTAACTTCGTTAACAACATGACCCTTGTTACCTCGTGTGCTGGATGAGGATGGCGGCACTTCCAAGGCTGGAGGGGCAAGGCGGACCGGTCATTTCGCGGCTGCAACATGCGACCTTGCCGGGATGCGCCCGGTGGGCTACCGCTCGCGCCATGAACCTCTACCGCTCGTTTGCGACCGTCGGCGGGCTGACCATGGTCAGCCGCGTGCTGGGCTTTGTTCGCGATATTTTGATCGCCGCCGTGCTCGGTACCGGCACGGTCGCCGACGCCTTTTTTGTCGCATTCCGGCTGCCCAACCTGTTTCGCCGCCTGTTTGCCGAGGGCGCGTTCAACTCCGCGTTCGTGCCGCTGTTTGCCAAGACGCTCGAAGGCGAGGGCCGTCCAGCCGCCAAGCGTTTCGCCGAAGACGCGCTCGCGGGCTTGACATACATTCTTATTTTGTTCTCGGCGATTGCGATCGGCGGTATGCCCTGGCTGATGATGGGGCTGGCGCCCGGCTATCTCGCCACGCCTGAAAAGTTCGACATGTCAGTGCTGTTTGCCCGCATCGCCTTCCCTTATCTGCTGTGCATGTCGCTGATGGCGCTCTACTCGGGCGTGCTGTCGGCGCTTGGCAACTACGCCGCCGCATCGGCCGCGCAGATCCTGCTCAATGTCGTGCTCACGATCGCGATCGGGGCGGCCTGGGCGATAGGGCTCAGCCGGACGCCCGAAGCGGGCCTCGTGCTCGCCATCGCGGTCACCGTCGCGGGCGTCGTGCAGCTCGGCATGATCGCGCGCGATGCCGCCCGCTCCGGAATGGTGCTCAAGCCGCGCTGGCCGGTCTACACGCCGGCCCTCAAGCGCCTCGTCGAACTCGGCGTGCCGGCACTGATCGCGGGTGGCGTCACGCAGATCAACATCGCCGTCGGCACTTCGATTGCCTCGCTCGCCAGCGGGGCCGTATCGTACCTTTACTACGCTGACCGGCTCTATCAGCTGCCGCTCGGCATCGTCGGCATCGCTATCGGCGTCGTGCTGCTGCCGGACGTTGCCAAGCAGCTCAAGGCCGGCAATCTCGCCGCCGTCGCCGAGAGCCAGAACCGCTCGACCGAGTTCGCGCTGCTACTTACGCTGCCGGCCGCCGTCGCGCTCGCCGTCGTGCCAGTGCCGATCATTTCCGTACTGTTCGAGCGCGGCGCGTTCACGCCGGCCGACACGCCGCCGACTGCCTGGGCCCTGTCGGCGTTTGCCGTCGGCCTGCCCGCCTTTGTGCTCGCCAAGGTGCTGTCGCCTGCCTACTTCGCGCGCGAGGATACTAAGACGCCGATGAAGTACGCCACCGTCAATATGATCATCAACGTGGTGCTGTCGATTGCGCTGTTCTTTTGGTTCAAGGCGCAGGGCTGGATGCCGCATCTGGGAATTGCGGTTGCGACAACGGTCGCAGGCTGGATCAACGCGCTACAGCTTTGGTGGACGTTGCGCCAGCGGGGCGAATTCAACGCCGATGCCCGCCTCATACGCACGCTGCCGATGATCATTCTCTCCAGTGCGCTAATGGGCGCGGTGCTTTATGGCTTCGACTGGCTGCTCCGGCCGTGGCTCGTGCCTGGCAACCTGCTGCCGGTGCGCGTCGCAGCCCTCGCAGCCCTCGTCAGCGCCGGTCTGCTGTCGTATGCCGCCTTCGTGTTCGGAACCGGCATCTTCACGCTGTCGCAGCTCAA
>JANXVY010000095.1 GCA_025351425.1 Hyphomicrobium sp. | reverse complement strand
CATCATGAACCACAGCGGCATCACCGCGGGTTGCGCGACTTGCCATGGCGGGCAGTTCGCCGATGTGAAGACAAAATCGGCGACCCACGTCGTGACCACCGCGGCCTGCGAGACCTGCCACAAGAGCACGACGTCGTTCCTCGGGGCAACGTTCAGCCACACCGGCATCACGTCCGGCTGTGCCTCCTGCCACAACGGCACCACCGCGCTCGGCAAGCCCGCCACCCACGTGGCGACCACGGCCGCATGCGAAACCTGCCACAAGAGCACCACCTCGTTCCTGGGCGCCGTGTTCAACCACACCGGCATCACCTCGGGCTGTGCCTCCTGCCACAACGGCACCACCGCACTCGGCAAGCCTGCCACCCATTTCCCAACCACGACGCCCTGCGAAACTTGCCATCGGAGCACCGTTTCGTTCGCTGGCACGGCGATGAACCATACCGGGATCGTGAGCGGGTGTGCGACTTGCCACAATGGGGTTTACGCCAAGGGCAAGGGCTCGGGCCACAAGGTTACGTCGGCCCCGTGCGAGACCTGCCACAGAAGCACGACGAGCTTCAGCAACTGAGATGAACCAGCAACACACCAGAGACGGCCGAACTCTCCGTCGCGGAACGCGAGACGACCATCACATGGAGCGAACGTCGATATGAGCCTTAAATCTGTTCGCTTCTATCGGGTTACGATGCTGCTGGCCGTGGCCGCTCAATTGGCATCGGCAGCGGCGCATGCTGAGCCTGTGGTCGATCGCGCGCTGTCTGGGGTGCGCCAGATCAGCAAGCCGGCTTGCACGATCCTTAAGATCGATTTCAACTTCCGGATTCGCTACGACAGTCACTTTCCCCTTGATCACGGTGCCGAATTGCGGATCTCGGTCAAGCCGATCGATCCAGCCCAAGCGGCCGCCCTGAGTTTGTTGAAGCGGGAGGCCTTGCGCGCGCCCGACGCAAACAGCGCTGCGATCCAGGCGATCGACTTCGAGGCCAACGAGCCAGGCGGTCCCGTGTTGCGCATACGCTTCGATCATCCGGTCACGTACAAAGTCGCCCCCGGCGGCGATTTCGAAAGCGTCATCGTCGCGATCTCCGGCAAGCAGGCCGGCAAAGGTCCTGCGGCCGATTGCAAGCCGGAAGTGGAGCGCCGCGCGAACGATCCCTGGGCGACGGCGGTCACGCGTGAGGCCGGCGCCGGCACGCCCGGCGTGCTGCCTGCACTCCATGTGCCGCCGCCGGGGGAAGCGACCACTGCGCAGGCGGCTCAGGCCGCTGGGTGGATGGATGAAGCGAGGGCCGCGATCAAGAAGGGCGACTACATGAGCGCTACTCGGGTTCTCGGCAAGGTGCTTTCGCTCCCCAGCAACCCGTCGACAGCCGACGCCCAGGAATTCATGGGCGTTGCCCGCCAGAAGGCCGGCGACCTGGCTGCGGCGCGCGCCGAATACGAGGAGTTTCTGCGCCGCACCCCTCATGGGGAGGCCGCCGAGCGCGTCCGCCAACGGTTGGCTGGTGTGATGACGGCCCAGGGCGATGGAACGGGGAAATTGCGTTCGGCCAAATCGAGCGGTTCGGCTGCCGATGGCTCGACCTGGACCGTTTCGGGAAGCGCCTCGCAGTTCTATATCCGCGACGATAGCTTCCGGGCGTTGCGCGACCCATCGTTGCCCCCCGAACTCAATGCGGCCAAGGACGACCATCTCGTTCACCGCAACACGCTGCTGTCCAGCTTCGACACCATCGCGGCCTGGAACACTCCGGAGATGAAATCGAAGTTCCGCTTCTCCGGCACGGAGGAGCATAACTTCACCGGCAAGGACGAGGATATCATTTCGGTCGCCGCGCTGTCGCTCGAAACCACCTTCCGGCAACTGGATTTGATGACGCGACTGGGCCGTCAGACCCGCAACACAGGCGGCGTGCTCGGCCGCTTCGACGGTGGGCTCGCCAGCTGGCAAGCCAACCCGTTCATGCGCATCAATACGGTCGTGGGTTCGCCCGTCGAGCGGCGCAAGGATACGCCCTTCAAGGACGACAAGCTCTTCTACGGGGTGAGCGCCGACTTCGGGCCGTTTGCCGGCGGGATCGAGACCAGCCTGTTTGCGATCGAACAGCGCGACCGCTCGTTCCTCGACCGGCAGGCGGTCGGCGCCGAAATGCGCTATCTACAGCCCGACAAGTCCTTGTTTGCGACCCTCGACTACGACGTGCATTTTGGCGAACTCAACGCGGCGCTCGTCAGCGGGTCGTGGACGTTCGCCGACAAGTCGACGGTCTTTGCTTCAGCCGACTATCGCAAAGCCCCCTACCTGTCCGCCTGGACGGCGCTCCAGGGCCAGCCGTTTACGACGCTATACGATCTGCTTAAGGTCAAGACCAAGGAGGAGATCGACCAGCTCGCGATCGACCGCACGTCGAGCTACCGTTCGGCGATGCTCGGCTTCTCCTATCCTCTCAACGACAAGCTGCAGCTGACCGTCGATGGCACCGTGTCGGATGTTTCGGGCACAGTTGCGTCCGGCGGGGTCGATGCGACGTTGGCGCCCGGCGTCGACTATTATGCGTCGAGCCAGCTGATCGGCACCAACGTGTTCAACGAGGGCGATATGTACATCGGCGCGCTACGCTATGCCCACCGGCCGGACTCGAACTTGTATGTTGCCGACGTTAGCGCGCGCTTTCCCGTCACCAACGAATTCAAGGTCAGTCCCCGCCTGCGCGTGGGCTACCGGGTCGGCGATGGGACGGACCTGAGCGAGATCTCCGTACTTCCTTCGGTGCTGTTCAACTACTACTGGACCCGCGACCTCAACTTCGAGGTTGAAGTCGGCGCCAACTGGACACAGCTGGACCAGCTCAACACCCGCGAGACGACGACGGATGTGTTCCTGACCGCGGGCTTCCGCTACGATTTCTATGCGGATGGGCGGACAGCCTGCGCGAAGGGCGTGATCGGCTGCCCATGAGGCGGCTCCCCCTGAGAGGGGTGGACGATTGCGCTATTTCTTGGGCAGCGGCTTTGCTACGGCAACTGCGCGGACCGTAGCAATGAGGATATAAGCGCCCAGGAACGATGCCAGGATCAGGCTCGCGAAGGTCACAAAGTCTTCCTGCATCCCAAACCGCGCGAGCAGAAAATACGACCCAATCGCTCCGGCCAGTCCGCCGATGCAGCCCAGCGCCGTGTTGGACCAGCCGCCAGCCGCCAATCCGTAAATCAGGCCGATGAAGATGCCGGGATACATCGACGGCCAGAAGTGATCATCCATGTGCGTGGCTCCTCAAGCCGCTGCGTGCGGCTTTAGCACAACTCCTGGCGGGCCTGCCATTGCGGGCTGACATAGTTGACGATCAGCGACTTGCGCACGCCGCGGATTGGGCGGGGCGTGAACCCGTGCCAGGTGTTCTTGCCCGGTATGAAAATGAGGCCTGTGTTGAATTCATAAGGTGCCGTTGCGACCAGACGGTGCTCGGGACTCTCATCATAGATATCGGTGCCGGCATCGTAGAGTTCGGGCGCATTCGAGAGATAGATCAGCATCGTGAAGAGCTTGACCGGAATATCGACATGGGGTTCGAGCCAGAAGCCGTCGGTGTCCTGGCAATACTCGATGCGAAGCTGGCCCGTTGACAGATCCGTGCCGGTCGTAGCCTCGATCGCCTTGATCACGCGGGGATGGCGAAATGCGCTAGCGATTTCGCCGCAGATGGGGAACTGCTCCTGCACGTCGGGCGAGAAGTAAACCCGCGTCGAGTTGTTGCCCTCGCGGCGGCCGTTCAGCAGTGGCGTCGCGGGAGGCGCAATGGGCAGCGCTGTCACCGCTTCGCACGTGCTGTTCAACAGCGGGTCGGTCAGCAGCCAATAATCAAAGGACTTGGTTACGTGATTGCTGCGTTCGAGGCAGTCGATGAACTGGGAGGCGGAAGCACCGAGTTCGAGGGTTAGAGACTGGTCCATGGCTTTCTGCTTGCTCACGAGTTTGAAGGGCGGAGGAGAGACCACGCGGAACACCCAACAGTTGGCGGATTAAACTGGGACTCTTATTTGGGGCTGATGTGCCGGGGCTAACCTGACCGCTTCGGCCATTGCCCGCTTGACCTTGGTCAAGTCCGGCGCGCCCTTCGTGTCGCACAGCGCGTCGAGCAGGGTGCGCTCCACCTTGCACTTTTCGGTTTCCCGGGCGTGACGGAAGGCAAAGTTGCGGCTCTGTCGCTCGTGAGCTGCGATCGACACCATAATCGATCGGCCGCAGAGGGCCGGGGTCTTAAACCGCCAACGAATACTGGGCGGGTGTCTGCCCGAGGTAGGCATCGAAACACGAGCAGATGGTCCGCACGAACGGGCGGCCATGTTCCGTCACGCGGAACCCGTCGGCGGTGCGCTCCACGAAGCCTTCGCGATCGCTGTCGACCAACGCATCGGCCTCTTCGACGATTGGCAGTGCGGCCGCGCCGAACTTGCAAATCAGCTCTGCAGAAGAGAACACGAGGTCGCACATCAGTTTTTCGATCGCGAACGCACGGATGCCGTCTTCGGCGGTCAGTTCGAGGCCACGCACCGTCGCTAGGCCATGGGAGGTGATCTTGGCGGCATATTCACCCGACGAGACCGCATTCTGCACGTAGCCTTGCGGGAGCTGACCGATTGCCGAGGCGCCGAAGCCCAAGAGCGCGTCGGCTGATTCGGTCGAATAGCCCTGGAAGTTGCGCTTCAACGGTTTGGCGGCAAGCGCGTCACGGGGCCTTGCGTAGTGATCGAGGCCGACCCGGACGTAGCCGGCTGCAGCAAGACGCCGCGCCATGCGCTGAGACTGGCCAAACCGCTCGACCACATCAGGCAACACGCTCTCGTCGATCAATTTCTGATGGGAGAAGCGGGCCGGCAAGTGGGCATAGCCAAAAACGGCGATCCGGTCAGGATCGAGCGTCAGTACCTGTTCGATCGTGCGCTCGACGCTTTCGCGGGTCTGATGGGGAAGTCCGTAGACCAAGTCGATGTTGAGCGAGGCAATTCCCGCTTCCCTGAACAACTCGGCTGCGCGTTTGGTCGCGTCGAAACTTTGGGTGCGATTGATCGCTTCCTGCACCGAAGGATCGAAATCCTGCACGCCGAGTGAGACGCGCGTCACGCCAGCGGACGCAAAGGCTGCCACCTGATCGGCTTCGATGTGCCGGGGGTCTATTTCGACGGCGAATTCCGCGTCCTGAGCGATCTTGAATGCGCCGCGGATGGTTGCATTCAGCGCTCGGATGTCGTCCGCCGTCAGGATGTTGGGGGTTCCGCCGCCCCAATGGATATGGGCGACCTCGTGACCGGCCGGCACCCGTGCTGCCACGGCGGCAACCTCCCCGGCCAGAACGGCGAGATAGCTCGTGACAGGATCGTGGCGCTGCGCTGCCTTGGTCGTGCAGCCGCAATACCAGCATAGAGATTGGCAGAAAGGGATATGGAAATACAACGACAGCTTCGCACGCGGAGGCAGGGCACCCAACCAATCGGCATAAGCGGCTGGGCCGATCCGGGCCGAGAAATGCTGCGCGGTCGGATAACTGGTGTACCGGGGGACAGGAGCGGCGTTTTGAAGTAACTTCCTGCGCGTCTTCACGGGGCCCATCGCGCTTCACCTTATTGCTGCCTGCGACAAGCTCTAGACGATGAGGGCGGAGCAGAATTTGATATGCGTCAAGAATATGAAGGTCACGACAAACACTCGCGGCTGAGAAAGACCACATCATGATCGTCAAGCCCGCCCTTCCGCATTCTATCACCGGATTTGTCGTGTCGCGACCGTTGCGACAAAATTGCGCCAACTGCGGGGTGCGGGATGTTGCGCCCTGCCGGGGGCTCAGCGACGAGGGGCTGGTCGAAGTCGACCGCATTTCATATCGCAAGCGCGTAGCACCCGGCGGCATCATCGTGCGCGAGGGCGATCCGGCCTCATGGTGCGGCGTCATTGTCTCGGGCGTCGTAAAGCTCGGCAAGACCTCACCCGGTGGGCGCCAGCAGATTGTGGGGCTTCAGTTCGCGTCCGAGTTTTTCGGGCAGCCGTTCGACGAGACCTGGAGGCTCAGCGCGGACGCCGCGACCCCGGTCGATTTGTGCTGTTTTTCGCAACCCGCTTTTGAAGCCCTGCGCAACAAGTATCCCGCGTTCGGCGGGGCCTTGCTGCAGGATACGGTCGGTGCGCTCAACGCTGCGCGGGAGTGGGTGTTTGTCCTCGGCCGGAAGACGGCGGAAGAAAAGCTCGCTAGTTTTCTACTGCTCGTTGCCGAGCGCCTAGGCGGAGAAGGGTGTGCCCGTGGGGCGTGTGCGACGCAGGCGGCTGGCCCGTTGACCTGCGATCTCGCGCTGTCGCGCACTGAGATCAGCGAGTATCTCGGCTTGAGATTGGAAACCGTCAGCCGCCAGTTTAAGAAGCTCAAAGAGGCTGGCGTTATTGAGACCTCCGGAAGTCGCACTATTACCTTCTGCGATGTCGGGCAGCTCAAGCGTCTGGCTGATTCAGAATTGGCGTAACGCGGCCTTCACGCTGCCGGCAACACGGCGCGCTCCCGGGTTTCTTGGATCGTTCGTCTGCGGCAATGCGCTCCGCGCGAAGTTGACCGAGGTCAACCTTCCAGATCCCTATCTCACCTAGGTCATTCTCCTACGGAAATGGCAGACGGCGATTTGAGTCTTCAAACAACGCGCGAATGCGCGATTGCGCCGCTCAATGGGGCTGCCGCTAAGACAAATTCCAAGGCTCGGCAGTCGTTCCGCTGCCGGCCTATATGGGGGAAGCGCTTATGACGAGCGAGGCTCACGCCTATTCTCAAACACTCGGCGAAGAAAACAGCGTCTGGTTCACGATATCCCCGTTCGTCAATTCTCCCGACCCCATGGGCGTGTTGAAACGGCTATTGGCGCGGGGCGGGGGATGCGTTCCCATTCAGCTCAAGTCCGAGCGTATCGTGTTCATGAGCGAGATCGAACACCTGCGGCACGTCCTCGTCGACCATGTCGACAATTACGCGAAATATTTCGACGGGCTGAAGCCGATTTTCGGCAAGGCAATGATCACCATCGATGGCGTGTTGTGGCAGAAAGTGCGGCTGCCGCAACAGCCGCACTTCCATCCCAATATCTATGCCGATTATGTGCCCCATTTCATGGAGGCGGTGCGCGCCAAGAAGAACGACTGGGGCGCGCTCGCACGCAGCGGCGAGACGGTCGACATGGTGGAGCAGACGTGGTGCCTTGCCGCCGACATGGTTTGCCGCGCGTTGTTCGACCGCGAGGTGCCGTTCAATCCTCATGCGGTTTTTGGCGCGGTCAAGGCCTACACCGACGCATCACAACACCGTGCGATCCGGCTGAAGAAGATCGCTGGCGGCATGAGCGAGGTCAGTGCCGATGAAGTTCCGGCGCACGCCATCGGCGCGTGGCTGTCGCTGCCCGATGCGGTCATCGCGGCCACGCCTTGGCAGAACCGCGAACAAACGCTGCTGCACATGATGCAGGCCGCTGAGGCCGATCCCTCAAAGCCTGAGTGGGATCACCAGCAGGTTCTGGACGAGATCAAACAATACCTATGGGCTGGTACGGAGACGACGGCGCTGACGCTCGGCTGGGCGTTCTATCTGCTGTCGCAGCACCCCGAGGCCGCGGAAAAAATCCGGCTCGAAGGCATCGAGGTCTATGGCGACCGCGCGCCCTCCGCGGACGATCTCGACAAGTTGATCTATACGCGCTCCGTCGTGCTCGAAACGCTGCGGCTGTACCCGCCGGCCTGGGCCTTCATTCGCTCGGCGGTGGCCAGCGACGAGATCGGCGGGCACATGATCCATGCCGGCGACCGAGTGGTTGTGCTGCCCTATCTCATCCATCACAGCGAAAAATACTGGGACGATCCGGAAGCATTCCGGCCGGAACGGTTCGAGCCTGGAAGCATGAAAAAGCGCGTCAAATACAGCTACGTGCCGTTTGGAGCGGGGAAACGGTTCTGCATCGGCGGCCAGATGGCGCAGATGGAAGCAGCCCTTGCTCTGTCGCAACTCGTACGGCGGTTCCGCGCCGAATACCTGGGCCCTATCCCTGCGCAGATCGCAGCTTCCGTTACGCTCATGCCCAAGGGTGGGTTGCCGTTCCGGCTCCATGAACTCTCTTGAGAAGGAATGGGCCTTATGACGGCCGCGAAGAATGAAGTTGCTCCTTGCCAGGCTGACTTGGTTGAGGGGGCGAGATACGAATGGTGCCCGTGCGCGCGGACAAAGTCGCCGCCGTTCTGCGACGGCTCGCATGAAGGCAGCAGTTGCGAACCGCTGCGGTTCGTCGCCAGGCGAACCGAAACCGCCAACCTCTGCGGTTGCGGCGAGACGGACGACGCGCCGTTTGGCGACGGGACGCACAACATCATCTGAGGCGCTCCAATATCGGCTGTTTCGCGTCCCTTCAAAACATGTCTGGGAGATACGACCGTGATCGATCTGGAAGCCATTTCGAACGCCAAGGTTGCGACCGAACCGTTCTCATTTTTTGCCACGCCTCAAGTGCTTTCTGACGCGGATTTGGAAAAGATCCGCGACGACTTTCCCGTCATCGAAAAGCCCGGCGTGTTTCCCTTGTCGTCGCTTGAATATGGTCCCGCCTTTTCGCGCCTTATCGATGATATTCGCTCGCCCGAACTTGCCCAACGCGTCGGCGATAAATTCGGTGTCGATCTGCGCGGGCTGCCGCTCTTGATCACCGTGCGGGGTCAGGCACAGGCGAAAGACGGGCGCATCCACACGGATACCAAAGACAAGGTCGTCACATGCCTTTTGTACCTCAACGAAAAATGGGACAACAGCGGGGGGCGTTTGCGCCTGTTACGCAACGGCGACAACCTGGAAGATTTCGCGGCAGAAGTTCCTCCGAGCGGCGGAGCGTTCGCCGCCTTCAAGGTCGCCGGAAATTCCTGGCACGGCCATAAACCCTTCGTGGGTCAGCGGCGCTACGTGATGTTCAACTGGGTGCGTTCAGACGCGGCCTTGAACCGCCAGCTCGGGCGGCACAAGCTGTCCGCCCGCATCAAGAAGCTGATCCCGTTCTTCTACAAGGGCAAATTATCGGATCAGCCAGGCGTCATTCGGGACGCGCCTGGCGGCACCATCCCCACGACGTAGGCGAGATAGAGCGCATCCAGCTGCGCCCACAGCACGTCGCACTTGAAACTCACCGTGGCGACGCAGGCTTCCTGCATCTCGCGTGGGCGTGCGGTATCTCGCGGGGGCGTGCGGTGTCCTTGACGAACTGGAGCGTGTAGCTCGCATCGCGCGGGGCCTGATTGAGCCGCCGCTTGAAATAGGCCATCGGAGGCAGCCGTTCGTTTGCGTTGACGACAAGGAATTGGTCCATCAAACGCCGTAAGCGCTAACGGTCCGAAGCGATACTGAACGCTGCGGACCGTGCTGCGTTACTTCAGGGGAGCGGGGGCCGAGCGGCCGCCCAACACGTCTTCGATGTTGAAGCGATAGCCGACGCCGGCGCTGATGATCAGCGGATCGACATCGACGTTGGCCTTGATGGTATTGGCGCCGCCGAGGGTGTTGTGCCAGGTCACGTCCGTATCGAGCCAGACCTTCTTTACGTCGGCGTTCACGTACCAGCCGTTGCCGAGCTGATAGTCGACGCCGGCCTGCAGGGCCAGGCCGAAGCTATCCGAAAAGTCGACGGAGCCGCCGACACTCTTGCTGGCCTTGCTGTTGAAATAGTGGACGTATTCGGCGCCGACGCCGACATAGGGTTTGAAGCCCATGACTGGATCGAAGTGATACTGCAGGGTCAGCACCGGCGGGAAGATCCAGGTGTCGGCGATCTTGCCTAGGCCTGCGATCGATCCCTTGGCGTCGACATTGACCTTGGCTGCGCAGCAGAACAGTTCGACGGCGAGGTTCTTGTTGAAGAAGTAGGTCAAGGTCGCGGCCGGGATGAACGGGTCGCTGACACTGGCGTCGCCACCCGTCAGGGCCGTCCCATTCAGGGTCATCGAATTCACGCCTTCCTGGGTGACAACCTTGGTGCCTTCCAGGCGAACCATGAAGTTGCCGTTGTTGTCGCCGGCGTTGGCCGTGCCAGTAGCGACCGTCAGCGCGGCTAGAATTACGGCGGCCAGCCGGGCTGTGTGTTTCTCGATCATTTCCGCGCCCCTTTGAGAGTGTGTGCGTGTTGAATAGCGGGCTTGAGCGCTTCATCGCTGGGCCCTGGGCGGAACATCGGTGAGAATCTCTGTCCAATCCATTTTGGCAACAGCCTCCCTGCTGACGCATGTCAGGCAATGCACAGGGAGACATAACGTGTTGCTCAATAGCGACTGCCATTTATGATCTAAATCAAAACACGTACTCCCTAGGTCGGGTGGGTGGCGTGCGCAGCCGCTGCTGAATCGAGATTTTCGCGAGCCGATTGCCGCATAGAGGGGAGTATTTGACGCGCATCAAAGCGCGTTGATCGTCGCTGGCTGTTGATCGTCAAATACCGCATTCGCGGTGCGCAGAGCGATTGCAAGATTAAGATGAAAAGCCAGCTGACCTCCTACGACACGCGAGCGCTGCGGGCGCGAGTAGGTGCGTTTTCGTGCCATGACCAGGACGCTCTACAGGCGATCCAACATGCGGCTTCCATCGTGCGGCTGAAGCGGGGGCAGCCGCTCAAGGTCAGCTGCGAGGAACGCCGCCTCGTCTATATCGTTCGCAGCGGCTTTCTCGCCGTGACCGCGAGCTTGGTGCCTCAGCGCCGGCTCGTGCTCTCGCTGGTCTTTCCCGCAGGCATCCTGCGGACGGCACTGTTGCCCCAATTGGGCCAGTTGAGTGTCGTCGCGACGATGAATTCGATTGTCTTTAAGCTCAGCGAGGCCGCACTCCAGGACATGGCGCGGCAAGCGGGCGCGGTTCAGGCGCTGCTTGAGGAGGGAACGGCGGCGCAGCTCATGCGCGACAAGCTGCAGATCGCGCTTCTGTCTGGTGCTACGGGGGAAGAACGGGTGGCAAGCTTTCTGACGGAGATCGCCTTCCGCCTCGGGCGGCCTCATGGCGCTGGCGCCATCGTGGACGTGCCGTTGTCGCGGACCGACATCGCGCAATACCTCGCCCTCAATCCAGATACGCTCAGCCGGATTTTTTCGCGCTTCAAGGTGCAAGGGCTGATCAGGTTCGCGAACCGCCGCAGCGTCGAGATCACTGATCTTGCCGCGCTTGCCGAGCGCGATCCGATCGGCTGGTTGCGGTCGCCTGGGCTTGGCCGTGAAGCGCTCAAGGCCGGCGCATTGGGCTAGGCCTACCTGGGGTTACTCGCCTACACTTGAGGCAAGCGCCTCCAGGAGAACCCCACCGTGCCCTCAACGAGCCATTGGCTTGACTTGTTTCCAGGTCTCAAACGCCTACCGGACGCCCTGTCGTCGACGCTGATCAGGAACAGCGTTGTGGTCTCATTGCCGGCGGGGAGCCGCATCTATGGGCCCGGCCAAGCGCCCGATAGTTATCTGCTGCTCATCGAGGGAACGGTGCGGGTGCAGCAGGTCTCGGAAGGCGGCCGAGAGATCGTGTTGTATCGCATATCAGCCGGTGAAAGTTGCGCGCTGACAACTGCGTGCCTCATGGGATACGAGGATTATCAGGCGGAGGCGATCGCCGAAGAAAACGTGCGTGCGGTCGCCATCCCGCGGGAAACGTTCGATGATCTGATTGCGCGCTCGCCGCTGTTTCGCCGGTTCGTGTTCACGGCCTTCAGCGCCCGCGTCACGGACTTGTTCCGGATCATCGATCAGGTCGCGTTTGCCCGCCTGGATATCCGGGTCGCGGCCAAACTGCTGGAGTTGTCGCGCGGCGAGGGGAGCCTTGCCGCCACTCAGCAGGAAATCGCGTCCGAGCTCGGCACGACGCGAGAGGTCGTCAGCCGTATCCTGTCGGAGTTCCAGCGGCGGGGGTGGATTGCGATTTCGCGGGGCAGCCTGGCGATCCTCGAGCGAGCAGCACTCGAAAAGCTTTCGCGCGAACGGTGACGGCTGCAACTGCTTGGGTTTGACAGTGTAAAAGGCACATACGGGAGAAATTCGAGCCGCTAGTCGTCGTGTCGTTCCTGGGCGATCTGACACAAAGGGAGTGGCTATGACCCGTAATATCGGCATCATCGATCGCATCATTCGCATCGTCGCAGGGTCGGCCTTGATCAGTCTGGTCTTCGTTGGGCCACAGACCCCGTGGGGCTGGGTGGGCCTTGTGCTGTTGGGAACCGCATTGATCGGCTGGTGCCCGCCTTACGCGCTGCTCGGGCTGTCCACGTGCGCAGCTCCCGTTTCGAAGGGCGGACGGCCGGTATGACCAGACTGTTCTTGATGCCGGGCGATCTGCTGTGCAACGCATTCGGTCTTGAGGGCGAGAGCGATCATCGGCAAGTCTTGCGCAGCTTCTTCAACATGATGATCTGGGGTGCAATCACGATCGCATTCGCTCTCAAGATCATGATTTGATCAGAATGGAGGCGCTATCGATGACGGAGTTCACACCACTTCAATCGTTACTGGGCGGGGCCTTGATCGGCCTTTCGGCGGTTCTGCTCATGGCGGTGCACGGCCGTATTGCCGGGATAACCGGCATTCTGGGCGGCTTGCTGCCGCCCGGCATCGTCACGGACTGGCCGTGGCGTCTCGCTTTTCTTGGGGGAATGCTGCTGGCACCTTTTGCCTACGCCGCTGTATCTACCGTTCCGCCCGGATTTTCCTCGCCTGGCTCCTGGCCCGCGCTGGCGGCTGGAGGCGTCATCGTGGGCATCGGCGTCACCTATGGATCGGGGTGCACCAGCGGGCACGGCGTGTGTGGCCTCGCCCGGTTCTCGCCCCGTTCGCTGGCGGCCGTGCTTACCTTCATGGCGACGGCCGCCCTCACCGTATTCGTCGCCCGGCACGTCTTGGGAGGTTGACCGATGCAGATCCTATTGGCGTTCATATTTGGCCTCATCTTCGGCCTCGGCATCCTGATCTCGGGCATGGGCAATCCGGCCAAGGTGATGAACTTCTTCGATCTCGCCGGGCACTGGGACCCCAGCTTGGCCTTCGTCATGGCAGGCGCCGTGGCGGTCACGACTGCTGGATACCAGTTCATCTTTCAAAGCGGGAAGCCGCTCGCGGGCGAGGCGTTTTTGCTCCCTACCAACCCGCGGATCGACGCCCCCCTGCTTGCTGGTTCGGCACTGTTTGGAATTGGCTGGGGAATCGCCGGATTTTGTCCAGGCGGGGCCATTCCGATGCTCGGCACGGGACGGCTTGAGCCTTTAATTTTTTTCGCTGGACTGGCCGCTGGCCTCATCGCCGCGCGCAACGCCCAGGCTGCGGCTTCGGCCACGCCAGGCGGCACAGCTTTAGCGCCGCCCCGCTCTTGACCATCTGCACGGAGAACGACCCATGACCTATCCGATCAACTTTTCAGTCAAGGCCGACGTGGTGGCCTTTTTCGAAAAGGACACCAACACGATCAGTTACGTGGTCCGCGACCCTCAGTCGGCGTCCTGCGCGATCATCGATTCGGTGATGGATATCGACTATGCGGCCGGTCGCATCAGCTACACGTCGGCCGATCAGCTCATCGCCTACATCCGCGCGAACAACTTGACGCTCGAATGGTTGATCGAGACGCATGCCCACGCGGACCATCTGTCGGCTGCGCCCTACATCCAGGACAAGCTCGGCGGAAAAATCGGCATCGGCGAGCACATCACGACGGTGCAGGAGGTGTTTGGAAAAGTCTTCAACGAAGGCACGAAGTTCCAGCGCGATGGCAGCCAGTTCGACCGCCTCTTCAAGGATGGGGATACCTACAGCATCGGGTCCATGACCGCTTTCGTCATGTACACGCCGGGCCATACGCCGGCCTGCACGACCCATGTCATCGGGGACGCGGCGTTCGTCGGCGACACCTTGTTCATGCCGGACGGCGGCACCGCTCGCGCCGATTTCCCCGGCGGCGACGCGCGCGTTCTGTTCCGTTCGACGCGCAAAATCCTCGAAATGCTCCCGCTTGGCGCACGGCTTTTCATGTGTCACGACTACGGGCCCAATGGACGCGACATCAAGTGGGAGACAACCGTCGCCGATGAGCGGGTGCATAACATCCACGTGGGCGACGGCATCAGCGAAGACGACTTCGTCAAGATGCGGGAAGCCCGCGATGCGACGCTTGGAATGCCCCGGCTGATCGTTCCCTCGTTGCAGGTCAATATCCGGGCCGGCCATCTGCCCGAACCCGACGACAGCGGCAAAAGGTTTCTCAAAGTGCCGGTTGACGGTCTGTAAGGTACCGTCCTGAAAAGGACGGCCGAATTTATACGCGAGACCCAAATGAGCTGTGATCCAAGAGTTTTCGACAAATATGTAAGACCGCGGAGCGCATCCATGTCCACGCAATTGAGCATCCTCGGCGACGCCGAGCTTGCTGCAAGGCCGCCATCGCAACCCTTGCCAGGGCTCAATCAGCCAGCGCCCGCCTTCGATGCGAACACGACCCATGGCCGCAAGACCCTCGTTGGTTACCGCGGCCAATGGCTCATCTTGTTCTCGCATCCGGCCGACTTCACGCCGGTTTGCACCACGGAATTCATAGCTTTCGCGCGCCACCACGCGACGTTTGCCGCCATGAATTGCGAATTGCTCGGGCTATCGATCGACAGCAATTTTGCTCACATTGCCTGGGTGAGAAACATCGAGGAAAAGTTCGGCGTCGAAATACCGTTTCCCATCATCGAAGACCTATCGATGACGGTTGCCGGTGCCTACGGCATGATCCAGCCGGGGGCGAGCGATACGTCGGCCGTGCGCGCAACGTTCATCATCGATCCCAACGGCATTCTGCGGGCGATGGTCTATTATCCAATGACAAATGGCCGGTGCGTCGACGAGTTCGTCCGCCTGGTCAAAGCGTTGCAGACGAGCGATGTGCACAAGGTGGCGACGCCGGAGGGCTGGCAGCCGGGCGAGCCCGTCATCGTGCCGCCGCCGGCGACCGTTCAGGAGGCCAGAGTGCGCAAGGACCAAGGGTTCGACACCACCGATTGGTATTTCAGCAAGACGAAGATCGACTAGCCAGATAACGGCGCGGAGAGACGCCGGTCATCAAACGCTTCAGGGAGACGGACATGGATTTACGCAAACTCAGCGAGGACGTGACGGTTGCGCCGCAGATTACTGGCGGGGATATCCCGGCGATCCGGGCGGCCGGGTTTCGATCCGTGATCTGCCATCGCCCCGATGGCGAAGGCGCCGACCAGCCGCTCTCGCAGGAGTTGCGCGACGCCGCCACCGCCGCTGGGCTTGAATTCCGCTATCAGCCCATCGTGTCCGGGATGCTGTCCGATCTTGATGCGAAGGAATTCGGGGTGTTGCTCGGCGAACTGCCGAAGCCCGTGCTGGCGTACTGCCGCACGGGGACGCGGTCGGCGGCGCTGTGGTCGTTGGCACAGGCGGGTTCGAAGCCGTTGCCCGACATTCTGGCTGCGACGCGGGCTGCCGGATACGACATGTCGGGTATCGTGCGGCGGATTGCTAACGGGGGCAAGACACCCCTCAACGTCGCCGACGCAACGCACGATATCGTCATCATCGGCGGAGGAGCAGCCGGCATTTCGGTCGCAGCCAGCCTGCTCGCGCGCAAGTCTGGCCTCGATATCGCGATCATCGACCCGGCCGACACACACTACTATCAGCCCGGCTGGACCCTGGTCGGGGGCGGCGTTTTCGATGCATCCGTCACGGTCAATACGATGGCCTCGGTCATTCCGCGCGGTGTCAAGTGGATCAAGGCCGCCGTCACCGCCATCGAACCCAAGGAAGACGCCGTCATCTTAGAAGGCTGCCGGATCGTCAAATACAAGCGCCTCGTCGTATGCCCGGGCATCAAGCTCGACTGGAACAAGGTCGAGGGCCTGAGCGCCACGATCGGACGCAACGGCGTCACGTCGAACTACCGGTATGACCTTGCGCCCTACACCTGGGAACTGGTGCGCGGTTTGCGCTCGGGACGTGCGTTGTTCACCCAGCCGCCTATGCCGATCAAGTGCGCCGGCGCACCGCAGAAGGCCATGTATCTCTCGGCCGACCACTGGTACCGCAACGGCTGCCTCAAGGACATCGACGTCGGATTCTACAATGCCGGAGGCGTGTTGTTTGGCGTTCCCGCGTATGTGCCTGCGCTGATGACGTACGTGGAGCGATACAACGCCAAGCTCAACTTCCACCATAATCTGGTCGCCATCGACGGCGGGGCGAAGAAAGCCTGGTTCACGAAGGCGGCGCCCGGCCAGCCCACGGAAACCGTCGAGGTTCCTTTCGACATGATCCACGTCACGCCGCCGCAGTGTGCGCCCGACTTCATCCGCGTGAGCCCGCTGGCCGATGCAGCCGGATGGGTCGACGTCGACCAAGGCACGCTGCGGCACAAGTCCTATGCCAACGTCTACTCCCTGGGGGACGCCTGCTCCGCGCCCAACGCCAAGACGGCGGCCGCCGCCCGCAAGCAGGCTCCGGTCGTCGCCCATAACATGGCGATCGACATGGGCCTGGGCTCGGGCAGTGCGATCTACGACGGTTATGGCTCGTGCCCGCTGACGGTCGAGCGGGGCAAGATCGTGCTTGCCGAGTTCGGCTACGGCGGCAAGTTGCTGCCGAGTTTCCCGGACTTCCTCATCAACGGGCAGAAGCCGTCACGCGCGGCATGGCTTCTGAAGGAGCGGGTGCTGCCGCCGGTTTACTGGAAGGCCATGCTCAAGGGCCGCGAGTGGCTGGCCAAGCCCACCATCATGGCGTGAGTTTTGGAAAGCGGGTAGAGGTAGCGCCGGGACTTGAAATCAACGTCATCGACAACCACGACCCTGCGCGCCCGGCTGATGGCGCTTCCGCTTTGGGTGCGCAGCGCTGCGCCGATCCTCGATTGGGGAGCGGCCTACTCGCGCGAGATGCTCTCCGACGATCTACTGGCGGCGCTGATCGTGACGATCATGCTCATTCCCCAGAGCCTCGCCTATGCGCTCCTGGCTGGTCTTCCGCCGGAAGTCGGTCTCTATGCCAGCATCCTGCCGCTCGTTGCCTACGCCGTCTTCGGGACCAGCCGGGCGCTCGCCGTGGGGCCTGTGGCGGTCGTGTCCTTGATGACCGCGTCGGCCGTCAGCAAGGTCGCTGCGGCCGGTTCGGGCGATTATCTGACGGCTGCTGTGCTGCTGGCCTTCGTTTCGGGCTTGATGCTGGTGGGGATGGGCATTCTACGGCTCGGCCTGCTGGCCAATTTCCTCAGTCATTCGGTGATTTCGGGATTCATCACGGCGTCCGGCCTGCTGATCGCTGCGAGCCAGCTCAAACATATTCTCGGGATCAAAGCTGAGGGCGAGACCCTCCTCCAACTTGGTGGCGATCTCTGGCGTCATATGCCACAGGCCAATCCCATCACGCTCGCGATCGGGCTTGGCGCAACCGCCTTCCTGTTCTGGTCGCGCCGCTGGCTGAAGCCGCTGCTGCTCGCGCGGGGCTGGGTCAAATCGCGTGCCGAGGCCGCAACCCGCGCCGCACCGGTGTGCGCCGTCCTTGGGACAACCCTGCTGACCTGGGGGCTCGGGTTGGTCGATATGGGCGTGAAGATCGTTGGCACGATCCCGCAGGGTTTACCGCCCCTCACGTTGCCGTCTTTCGACCCTGCTCTCTGGCGGCAGCTTGCCGGTTCGGCGCTGCTGATCAGTGTCGTGGGATTTGTGGAATCGGTGTCGGTTGCACAGACCCTGGCCGCCAAGCGCCGCCAGAGGATCATACCAGACCAGGAACTCATCGGCTTGGGGGCTGCCAACATCGCAGCGGCCTTGACCGGCGGATACCCCGTGACCGGCGGCTTTGCCCGTTCGGTCGTGAACTTCGATGCGGGCGCCGTCACGCCAGCCGCTGGGGTCTTTACGGCCGCCGGTATTCTGGTGGCCGCGCTCTTGCTCACACCCCTGCTCTACTTTCTGCCGCAAGCAACGCTCGCTGCGACCATCATCGTTGCGGTGCTGTCTCTGGTCGATCTGAATACGTTGAAGCGGACATGGACCTACTCGAAGGCCGATTTTGCCGCGATGGCGGCGACGATTGCGCTCACGCTTGGTCTTGGTGTCGAAATCGGGATCGTCAGCGGGGTCTTGGTCTCGATCGGACTGCATCTGTGGCGGACCAGCCGCCCGCATTGGGCCATCGTGGGTCTTATTCCTGGAACCGCTCACTTTCGAAACATCGACCGCCATGACGTTATTACGAGTGAAACTGTGCTTACCGTGCGGGTCGACGAGAGCCTCTATTTTGCGAATGCGCGCTTTTTGGAGGAACTCGTCAGCGCGCTTGCTGCCGAGCGCCCGATGCTCAAGCACGTCATCCTGATGTGCCCCGCCATCAACCACATCGACGCCAGCGCGCTCGAGAGCCTGGAAGCGATCAACCGGAACCTGAAAGACGGGGGGATTATGCTCCACCTGTCGGAGGTCAAAGGACCGGTGATGGACCGGCTCAAGCGGGGCCACTTCCTCGACGAGATGACGGGGCGCGTCTTCCTGTCCCAATTCGAGGCCTATCAGGCGCTCGCCTAGAAAAAAACGTGGCTCCCGTGGCGTTCACGTCTGCTCGCGCGCCGTGAGGATCGTGAGCGTCAAGCCGTAAAGCGCGGCGGCCAGAAACAGGCCTTTTGCGGTCGCACTCGCAGGCAGGCCGTTCCATAGTGTGATGGCGGCCGTGATGGCCCAGACTGCCGTAACCACGCGTGTCGTCGTGGTCCAGCGCGTACTCCAAAGGGGGTTTGGGCAGCGATAAGGCATTAGGCCCAGGACGATGGAGAGCCCGATGAGAAGCACGGCCACAAGGGGGGTCGCATCGAAGGCGTGGAGATATAAACCAAGGACGCTCCAGATGGCAGGCAAGCCTAGGAAATTCGAGACGGACGGACCCGTGGAGGTATGAAATGTGACCCGATACACGGCTGCCAGGAGCGCCACGGCTGCGACCACGATGCCGCCCCAGCCATCCAGAAATCCAGCATGCAACATGGCAAGGATCGGCACGAACACGGTGTTCAAGAATGCGACGATCGCTTGTGTCCGAGTGTCGACCGGGCGCTCCGCGATGGGCAGATCGCCAGCCGTCACCACCTTGGGATCAATCGCCTGGAGGCCGAGCGCCAATCCAAGCCAGCCGTAGGTGTATTCCCAGGCCTGATCAAAGATCGCGAGGGCGGCAAAAAGGGCGCAAATGACCCCGCAGGCCAGCAGGAGATGCGCTAGATGGGCTCGGCGCACATCAACTCCTGAGCGTGACCACGTTAGAACTTGTGCTTGACGGTTCCACGGATCGTAAGATCGTCGCGGTTTTCATCGCGCGTTTGCGGTTCCGGTTGCTGTTTGCCTTCGGTCGCACCGTAAAGCAGCTCGAGGCCAAAATCCATTTTGGGGAGACTGCCAAGCTTGCCGAGGCCGGGGATGCGAACCTCGGTCCCGAGCGTTGGTTTCAATGCGTCAGCACTGTTCGACAGTTCAGCGGGCTTGGCTTCCGGCTGGGCAGGAGCCGGGACAGCCTGCGGCGCCGAGCCAGACGTCTGCTCCTGGAACGCGGCCGCAGCCGTGCTCAACAGAACCAGAGTAAGTCCAACATACATGTATTTGAACAGTGGCATTTTTAGTTTCCCGCGATGCTGTGCATCACCCGTACGCGAAGACCATGGGGGACGTGTACTAAGAGTACAAGGATCAATCGAACCCAGTTAAAGCGGACTGAAGATTTCTCGAACCGCCTGTGGTTTCGTTGCCATGTGGCAGTGCAGCAACATCGAAGCACATTGACGCAGCATCAGGCCCGATACTGTGGGAAAACGGGGGGCTCCCGTGCCGGAGCCCCCCGTCAGAGTGCGAGCGATCAGAACTTGATCACAGCGCCGGTGGTGACGAGTTGGATGTCGTCAAACGTAACCTTGCCCTGCGTCTTGAGCGTGGCGTCCGAGCTGACGTTGCGGTAGCCGACGTAGATGTCCATGGCGGCAGCTTCTATGTTCTGGTTGAAGCCGATGCCCCACATCTCAAGCGACGTCCCGGTCCAGACGTTGCTGCTGATACCAGCTGCCGTAAAGGCGGCCGACGAGCGAGCCTTGGACAGGATCGAAGTATCACCCAGCTGCGGCGTCACGTTCACGGGGCCAAACTGGCCCTGGTAGTATTCACCAAACAGGGTCGACTTACCTACGGGGAAGAACTTCTGCTCAATGCCGCCTTGCAGGTAATAGAACTCATCCTTTGAACGGATGGCCGTATCGATCAGGGCGCGGTTGTCGTCGCGCTTCTGGCCGTAGGCACCGGTGATGTACAGGCCTGTCGGCACGTGCATGAGGCTAGCCGAGAGACCAAGTTCGTTGCAGCTCACGTCGGAACCGCCTGCGTTGGCGCGTTTTGCGCAACCCCGAGCGCCGTTCTGCGACAGGCCCGTTGACGTGCTGATGTCGTAACCATCGGTCACGTCCGAGTAGGCGATGCCAGCGACGAGCTTGAAGCCAGACGCTTCGCCCGCATAACGCAGGCCAACGGCCCACTGGTCGTTTTCACCCCACGACGCCGAGCCGATGAAGCCAGCGATCGTCGGGGTGTCGTATTTCACGACGTTGAAGCGGTCTCCTTCACCCGGGTTGGCGCCCGAGCGGCCGCCGTTCCAGATCGTGCTGTAGGTCAGCGCCGTGGCCGTCGCCGCATTGCCACCGTTGAAATTGTTCAACAGCGTGCCGTTCTTGCGCAGTGCGAAACCGTTCAGGTAATCCTGAATCTGCGGGGTCGCAAAGTGACCGGTGTTGGCAAGGTTGAGCTCGGTGATGCCGTCGGCAGCGTCCGATGTCATGCCCATCCAGACCTTACCCAGGTCCTTGTTCTGCAGCCACCAGACCGAGTGCCGAACGTCGACGGTCTTGCTACCGACGCCGTTGTCGGTGCCGCCGGTCTGCACGCCACCGCTGTAGGTCGGCAACTGGCTGACCGTGTCCTGGCGGTTGCCGCGGGTGCCGAGTTCGAGCAGATAGCCAGCCGACCACGAGTTATCGATCTTGGCGTTGCCGACGAAGCGAACGCGCGAGCGCGAGGCTTCGTTATCGGTCACGTAAGCATTCTTGGTCACGCCGTCATCAAAGAACAAAACGCTCTGGTTGATCTGACCGGAAACCGTCAGCGAAACCTTGCGGTTGCCCTTGCGGGCCGTCGTGGCTTCGAGTTCAGCGATACGTTCTTCCAGATCAGCGCAGCAGTTGCCGCCCAGATCCGCTGCCTGGGCGCTGACGCCCGCGATCATCAGACCGCCGCTAGCGACAAGCGCCAGTAGGCTGGCCGATTTCAATAGTCCCCCGATCATTGTCGTCTCCAGTAGGTTGGCGCCGCTGTTTGGGCGCATAAATCAATGGCCGCTGAAACCGGCGGCGGGCTGATTAAGCCTCAACGCACCTTGGCTCGCGTACGCAACGCAACTGACTGGGAACTCAAGTGCCGAACAAAACGCACGGCCCTCGGCGGGCCATGGCGCGCTAGTTCATGTTTGACCGATAGGCGACTCGCGGCGTCCGACCAACCGTCCGGATGATATAGCGGGACGAATTAACGGATTGTTGCAGACACGCAACGGTTGTGACAACTCAGACCTTCAGCCAAACGCAAAAAAGCCGCCCGGGAGGGCGGCTTTTTCAATTTCGAGACAATGAGGCCGGATCAGAACTTGATCACAGCGCCGGTGGTTACGATCTGGATGTCGTCAAACGTAACCTTGCCCTGCGTCTTGAGCGTGGCGTCGGTGCTGACGTTACGGTAGCCGACGTAGATGTCCATGGCGGCAGCTTCTATGTTCTGGTTGAAGCCGATGCCCCACATCGAGGCAGAGGTGCTGGTCCAGACGTTGTTCGAAATGCCGGCGGCGGTGAAGGCACCCGACGAACGAGCCTTAGACTGCTGCGATGTATCGCCGAGCTGCGGCGTCACGTTCACCGGACCGAAATCGCCCTGGTAGTATTCGCCAAACAGGGTCGACTTGCCGAGCGGGAAGAACTTCTGCTCGATACCAGCTTGGATCATGTAGAACTGGTCGGTCTTGCGGATTGCGGGATCGATCAGAACGCGATTGTCGTCGCTCTTGCGGCCGTACGCACCGGTCACATAAAGGCCGGTCGGAACGTGCATGAGGCTGGCAGACGCGCCAAGCTCGTTACAGCTGACGTCGTGGCCGGTAGAGGCAGCGCCGAGAACTTTAGCGCAACCACGAGCGCCGTTCTGCGATAGACCCGTCGACGTGCTGATGTCGTAACCATCGGTCACGTCCGAGTAGGCGACGCCAGCGGCGAGCTTGAAGCCAGAGAATTCACCAGCATAACGCAGGCCAACGGCCCACTGGTCGTTCTCGCCCCACGACGCCGAGCCGATGAAGCCAGCAATCGTCGGGGTGTCGTACTTCACGACGTTGAAGCGGTCGCCTTCACCCGGGTTGGCGCCGGCACGGCCGCCATTCCAGATCGTGCTGTAGGTCAGTGCCGTGGCCGTCGCCGCATTGCCGCCGTTGAAATTGTTCAACAGCGTGCCGTTCTTGCGCAGTGCGAAACCGTTCAGGTAATCCTGGATCTGCGGGCTGGCAAAGTGACCGGTGTTGGCAAGGTTGATTTCGGTGATGCCGTCGGCAGCGTCCGAGGTCATGCCCATCCAGACCTTACCCAGGTCCTTATTCTGCAGCCACCAAACCGAGTGACGAACGTCGACGACCTTGCTGCCGACGCCATTGTCGGAGCCGCCGGTCTGCACGCCACCGCTGTAGGTCGGCGACTGGCTGACCGTGTCCTGGCGGTTGCCGCGCGTGCCGAGTTCGAGCAGGTAGCCAGCCGACCACGAAGCGTCGATCTTGGCGCTGCCGACGAAGCGAACGCGCGAGCGCGAGGC
This sequence comes from Hyphomicrobium sp., assembly GCA_025351425.1. Lineage (GTDB taxonomy): Bacteria > Pseudomonadota > Alphaproteobacteria > Rhizobiales > Hyphomicrobiaceae > JANXVY01. The sequence goes on along the minus strand of JANXVY010000095.1, from coordinate 40,799 downwards.
TTCGTTATCGGTCACGTAGGCATTCTTGGTTACGCCGTCATCAAAAAACAAAACGCTCTGGTTGATCTGACCCGAGACGGTCAACGAAACCTTGCGGTTGCCCTTGCGGGCCGTCGTGGCTTCGAGTTCAGCGATACGTTCTTCCAGATCGGCGCAGCAGTTGCCGCCCAGATCCGCTGCCTGGGCGCTGACGCCCGAAATTGCTACGCCTGCGACGGCCAAAAGGGCCGCGAGGCTGGTCGACTTAAGAAGTCCCCCGAACATGCACATATCTCCGTTGTACTTACCAACTCAGCGACCAACTACCATCGCGGCAGGGACACCATTCCAAGCGAACGTCACTCGACCGAAGCCGTACATGTGCGTTCAACCTGCCCAAGAGGTACCCGCTGACGGCAGCCACGTATACTCGAAATTGCACCATGACGCGTTCCGGCGTTGCTTAGTTGCAGGTTTGCAACTGCGGTGATTCGAACACCGTTAAGATTCCTGTGTTGCCGGAGGCAGTTGGTTCAGATTTGTGAAGGTTTTCTTGGACCAGAGGATTATTTGCCGACGGGGTTGGCGGTGGTTATGGTCATCAGCGCGAGGGTCCGATATAGTGCAGCCTCACGCTTTAGAGGCGCAGTCCATGACACCATCTTCAGTGTCGGCCATCGTGGAAAAATCCCTTCCGCGGCCTGTTCTGATCGCCGGGGGAGGCCCGGCGGGCCTGTTGAGTGCGCTTGCGCTGGTGCAGGCCGGCATCCAAACCGTACTGGTCACTCCTGAGCCTCCGCCGCCTGGGCGCGGGCCAGAGGCGCGGACGGCGGCTTTGTTTATGTCGTCGCTCGCGCTGCTCGAACACGTGGGGATTTGGCACGAGTGCCTGGCCTGGTCGGCGCCGTTGCTCGCGATCCGCATGATCGACGACAGGGGCGGTCTGCTGCGCGCGCCGGAGGTCGTTTTCCACGCGACCGAGGCTGGCCAACCCTTCTTTGGTTACAATGTGCCCAATTCCGTGCTGGCTGCTGCCCTGCGAGGGGTCCTGCGGACTGTGCCATCCGGGTTGACGTGGATCGAGGGGCAGAGCGTTACCGTCGTCACTCCAAGCGAAGGGTGCGTGCGGGTCGGCCTTTCGGATGGCCAGGAAATCGAGGCTGTGCTGGCCGTGGGGGCCGACGGGCGGATGTCAGTTTGCCGGGCGGGTGCCCAGATCAGTGTTCGTGAGCATTCCTACGACCAAGTGGCGGTGACGGCCAACTTCAGTCACCAGCGATCCCACCAGGGCATCTCGACCGAGTTGCATGGACCAGCAGGCCCGTGCACCACCGTACCTTTGCCGGGCCGTACGTCGAGCCTGGTTTGGATCGAGCGGCCGGCCATTGCACGGCGGCTTGCAGCCATGGACGATATATCTTTTGCCAGCGCGCTGGAGACCCGGTTGCAAGGGGTGCTAGGTGCCATCTCCCATCCGACACCGCGGGCCATGTTCCCTCTCAGCTGGATGCAGGCCAGCCGGTATGCCGCACGCCGCGTGGCGCTGATTGGGGAAGCAGCGCACGTCATGCCGCCGATTGGCGCCCAGGGGTTGAACCTCGGTCTGCGCGATGTCGGCTGGCTGTTGGAGTGCGTGGAGGACGCGCAGGCCAAAGGCGGCGATATCGGTGGGGACGATGTTCTCGACCGCTACAATGCGGCGCGTTCTGCCGACATCGGGCTGCGAATGGGCGCCGTCGATGCCTTGAACCGCTCCCTGTTGTCCGACCTCTTGCCGGTTCACCTCGCACGCGGATTCGGACTGCACCTTGTGGCCAGCTTCAAACCACTGCGCCAGCGGTTGATGGCAAACGGACTCCAACCATCCGGTGCCCTGCCGCGGACCATGCAGCGCATGACCTTGCAGCCCGACCGCGTGGATAGCAGCCTTGACGGCAGCGTGCGGGCCTTGGCATAGGGCCGGGAGCTTTACGCTCCGACCTCTTGCAACCAGGAACGGCCCCCGCCTCATGCCGACAATTCCCGACGCCCAGCGCTTATCCGTTTGGCGCGACGCGCAGTTTCGCGCGGAGTGTGCCGGGCTCCGGCTGGTCGTCGGCCTGTTCCGGGCGATGCCGCTGCGGCTTGCAACATGGCTGTCTGCGGGCGCGTGGTGCCGGCTTGCGCCCTTCATCGCCCGCAAGCGTCACCAGCGCGCGCTCGACAATCTCGCGATCGCGTTTCCTCAGGCGAGCCCCGCCTGGCGCGCGGCAATCGCGCGGGCGCACTGGCAAAACCTCGGCCGCGTCATGGTCGAGACGATGTGGATCGACCGGCTGATCCACCGGCCCGGCACCATCGAAATCGCCGATGCGCAGGTATTTGCGCGCTACTCCGACAAGCTCGGGCCGGTGATCGGGGTGTCATTGCATCAGGGCAATTACGAACTCGCGATCTGGCCGTTGACCATGGCCGGCCACAGCCCTGCCGCCGTTTATCGCTCCGTCAACAACCCCTATATCGATGCCTACCTGCGGCATCAGCGGCGCGAGCTGTTTCCGGGCGGATTGTTCGGGCGGGGCAAGGTCGAAGGCGACCACGGCGACGACCAGAAGACCGGCCGGTTGCTGATGGACCATGTGCGGCGGGGCCGGAAACTGGGCCTCATCTGCGATCTCTACGACCGTAACGGCTTGCCCGTGCCGTTTTTTGGGAAGGATGCCCGCACCGTCACCATCGCGCCCATGATTGCACGGCGTGTCGGCGCGCGCATCTGGATGGCACGCTGCCTGCGCATCGGTTCGTCCAGCCGGTTTCGCATTGAGATGACCGAGTTGCGGATCCCGCGGACCAACAATCCGACCGAGGACATCAAGTGGGCGACCTCCGAGATGACACGCCAGTTCGAAGCCTGGGTTCGTGAGGCGCCTGAACAATGGATGTGGAGCAACCGGCGGTGGAACTGAATTCAGCGCTTGGCGTCGTCCAACGCTCATGTGCGGCTGCTTCCTTCGCGGCCGCATGTTCCCTTGGGCGAACGGCTTCTTTGGATCGGTCGGCCTTTGCAAACCGGGGTGACGCCCAGCTGTCGTTGACTTGAGGATCGGCTGCGCATTAAGTGCGCTGCAGCATTTTTCCCAAGATCATACCGCCACAGCCAACTGAAAGCCGTTCGCCCATGGCCGCATCCCGTACGCCTGCCAAGTTCTTTGCGCCGCTTGCCATTGGCGCGCCCGAGCCTTATCGGCAGCTGCCCGTCAAGCTCGAACGGATGATCCACTTCATTCCGCCGCACAACGCGAAGATCCGCGCCAAGCTCAAGGATACGATCACCCAGGTCGACGTGGTGCTCGGTAATCTCGAAGACGCCGTCGCCGCGTCCGAGAAGGAGCAGGCGCGCGCAGGTTTCGTGTCGATGGCGCGTGAATTTGACTTCGGTAACACCGGGCTATGGACGCGCGTCAATTGCCTCAATTCTCCGTGGGGGCTGGACGACATCACGACGCTCGTCGCGGAAGCCGGTCACAAGCTCGACGTGATCATGCTGCCCAAGGTCGAAGGGCCGTGGGACATCCATTATCTCGATCAACTATTGGCCCAGCTCGAAGCCAAGCACCAGATCAAGCGCCCAATCCTCATCCACGCAATCCTGGAAACGGCCGAAGGGGTCAACAATGTCGAGGCGATCGCGGCGGCCAGCCCACGGATGCACGGCATGAGCCTCGGGCCCGCCGACCTTGCCGCCTCGCGCGGCATGAAGACGACGCGCGTCGGCGGCGGACATCCAGATTACGCTGTCGTCGCCGATCCCGGTTTGGATAAAGCCGCGCCGCGCGCTACCTATCAGCAGGACCTGTGGCACTACACGGTCGGCAAGATGGTCGACGCCTGCATGGCCCATGGAATCAAGCCGTTCTACGGACCGTTCGGCGACTTCTCCGACAATACCGCCTGCGAATCCCAGTTCCGCAACGCCTTTATCCAAGGCTGCCTTGGCGCTTGGACGCTGCACCCCTCGCAGATCGACATCGCCAAGCGCGTGTTCTCCCCCGACGTCAAGGAGGTCGCCTTCGCCAAGCGTATCCTCGATGCCATGCCCGACGGCACGGGCGCGGTGATGCTCGACGGCAAGATGCAGGATGACGCCACTTGGAAACAAGCCAAAGTGATCGTCGATCTCGCGAAGATCGTCGCGACCAAGGACACGGCGCTCGCGGCTGCCTACGGGTTGTAACGCCTCCGGGTCGGTGCGCCATCGCCGGCTGAGGCCTTCCGCTTTGGATTGGGAGGGCCGCGGCCATTGTTTCTTAACGACGACGCGACGGTTGGTGGGCTGGGGCTCAAATCGATCGTGCTCTTGCGATCACAGTCGGATAGAATATTTCTAGAGGATGATTGACAATCGTCGTCCCTTCCATGGCAAGTCAGGTATGAGCGACATCAGACCCACCCGCAGCGCCCCCAGAACGCCCGCCGCCAAAAAGGCTGCCGCACCCAAGCCGCGCGCCAAACGCAAGGCGCGGACGGCCAAATTCGCGGTCGGCTCGGTTGTGCGCCACAAGTTCTACCCGTTCCGCGGGCTGGTGTTCGACGTCGACCCGGTGTTCGACAACACCGACGAGTGGTGGCTATCGATCCCGGCTGAGTTGCGGCCAAAGAAGAACCAGCCGTTCTACCACCTTCTCGCCGAAAATTCGGAGACCGAGTACATTGCCTATGTCTCGGAACAAAACCTGATACCTGACAAGTCCGGCGAACCGCTGCGCCATCCCAAGGTCGCAGAGTTGTTCATCGAGGGTGACGACGGGCACTTCCGGCCGATCTTCTTCCAGGCGCACTGATTACGGCAATCCGGGTGCGTTGACGCGGCGCGCTTGCCGGGCTCACTTGCGCAGCGAACGCATTACCTCGTCGAGCGCCGCAGCGAAGATCGCCAGCGTTCCGGCGGGCGCGCAGCTCACGCGGACGCAGCGGTCGAGCGGGGCGACCGACGGCTTGCGGACGAACACGTCGCGCGCTAGCAAGCCATCGAGAATTCGCTTTGCATACGCTCCGTCGAGACCGCACTCGATGGCGACGAAGCTTGCCGCCGAATTGAGCGGCTCCAGGCCATGGGCGCGTGCGATCTCGCCGATTTGCTCGCGCGCCGTCGCGATCTGCGCGACCACTTCGGCGAGATAGGCCTGATCCTCAATGGCTGCGAGCGCGCCGACCTGCCCCACCCGGTTGATGCCGTAATGATTGCGCACCTTTTCGAACCCCTGAATCAGCCGGACCGGACCCAGCGCATACCCAATGCGGGCGCCCGCGAGGCCGTACGCCTTGGACAGCGTGCGAAAGCGCAGCACCTGAGGGTGTTCGACATCGATAAGGGGACGTGCGGACGCCGGGAGCGTGTCGATGTAGGCCTCGTCGAGGCACAGCAGGCAGCCAGAGGGCAGGCGGCGGACAAGTTCCTGGATGTCGACGCCGGGCCACCAGCTGCCCATCGGGTTATCTGGATTGGACAGATAGAGGATCGCGGCCCCCGTGCGTTCGGCGGCAGCGGCGAGACCTGCGATGTCTTCCCGGTTTGCCAGATACGGCACCTTGACCAACGCGCCGCCGTAGCTTGCCACGTGGAAATTGAACGTGGGGTAGGCACCGTCCGACGTCACGACTGCCGCGCCGCGTTCGACGGTCATGTGAACCGCCAGCCCCAGCAAGCCATCGATACCTTCGCCGACGACGACATTCGCTGGCTTGACGTCATGAAGGCTCGCGATTGCGGCGATCAGGTCGTGGCTCGTGGGGTCGGCGTATTTCCAGTTGTCGCGCGCGGCGCGCTCCATCGCCGCGATCGCGCGGGGCGAGGGACCAAAGCCGTTTTCATTGGCACCGATCCGGGCGCGGAATTCGCGGCGGCGTTCGCGCTCCAGCGTCTCTGGTCCGACGAAAGGGACCGTCGTTGGCAACGCATTGATCAGGTTGGTCAGCGGGGGACGTTTCATGCCCTACAACAATCCCAAGTCGGCGAGCTCCCTGCGCATGTTCGGCGGCATCGCGGCCAGCGCCTGCGCCTTCGAGGCCGATCCGAGGTCGGCGGGTGCATCCTCGGCGCTCAGATACCTCCAGCCCTGGAACGGGCGGCGCTTCACCGGACGAACGGGCACCAACTCGGGGTCGAGCAGCAGCAGGCAGCACGCGGAACCGTCGTCCTTGTGACCGGTATCGAAGCCGATCAGCCGCTGGCGCACCTGGATCACGCCCTTGATCACCCAATACAGCGAGCCGCCGTCCAGCAGCTCTTCCTGCCGCTTCGGGCTCTGGAAGGTGGTATGGGCGATCTGCGACTTCTCTTTGCGCGCCTGCTGGGCGGCTAGGCGCTGCGCCTGCCAACTGGCTAGATCGTCGATCGTCTCCGCGCCGACGCACAGTTTCACGATATGAATGGTCATATCCAAGTATGGCCGAAGCCGCCGCGCCCCCGCAAGCCGATCTCCACAGTCTATTGTGATTGTGTTCGCTTGCGTTCGCGGCGCCCGCTTGGCCTTACGCCCAAATGAAGGGCGGGGGACCCGTCCCCGGACCCCCCCCGCGACCAAGGAGGCTCGCCACTTTCGGCTTCCCGCCCTTCGTCTTTGCCCGATGGCACCCGCTCTCTGCCGCGGCTTGGCCTGACTTGGGCGGGAGGTCACGATGCACTTGCGCAAATGTCATCGCTGCTTCGGCCCGAGGGAGGCCACCGGCTTGGCGCGGCCGGTCACCTGCGTTCAGCGTCGCCGCCATCATCGCGCCCATCTGGCGGCTACTGCGAATTCCCTTCTTCGACCCCAGCAGCCCGACCCGCAGCTAGCTGGTCGGCGCGTCGAGCTTGCGGGTGAGGTTCTCGAACTCGCGGCGCAACTCCTCGTTCTTGAAGATCTGGTCGAAGGTCGGCGCTTCCAGTTTCTGCAGCGCCTCGAACGATTGCGCGCTGTCCTTCATAAGGTTGCGCAGCTGGAAGCTCGCTTCCACCGTTTCGAACGTGTTGTCGGCGATCTTGAGATCGTGCACTGCCTTGAGACGCGCCTTGGCGATCTGCTCGCGCTGCTGGGCGAGGTAGCGCTTGTAGCTCTTGGCGGCGTCCTCCGCGAGTTTCTGGGCGTCGCGGTTCGCATCGAGTGCGCGCTTCTGATCAGGGCGGTTTTCCTGGCGCATCAATTCGGCCGTCTTGAGCTTCGCTGCGGCGATGTCTTTCAAGATACTGTCGAGCTTGGGGCCGTAGTTGGTGTCGATCTTGGCAATCGTCGCGTCCTGGCTCTGCACCAGCATGGCGAATAGCGCCGCGTGCATCGCGAAGTACTTGCGAGAAGCGTTCAGATTGTCGCCGCTGGCCGCCATCAGTTTGGCGAGCTGGCCATCGATCGCCTTGGCGGCATTGAAGACGGCGACGAGGCGTACCAAGTCGCCCGACAGCACGCTGTCGAGCAGCAGATCAACCTGATCGGGGGTCAGCTGAACGCCAGATTTCTGCAGGCCCGTGACGATCTCGCCTTTCGCCGTCTTGATCTCGGTGCGGTTGAGTTCGATGCGCTTGCCCAGCTCGACGATCTGCGCTGCGAGGCTATCGACCGTGTCGTTCAACACGCCCGGCATCATCGCGTCCTTGGGCGCGGTCAGCTGCTTTTCCTTGGCTTTGGTGATCTGGTCTTCGATATCGCGGATGTTCTTGCGCAGGCCTTCGATCTTCTTTTGCGCGTCGACCACCGGCACATCGGTGACGATGCCGAGGGCCGAGTTCAGCAGCACCTGCACCTTCTCGTTGCGGTCTTCTTTCGTTTCCGTGAACAGCGGCGGCAGCACGAACTCGTCCTTGCCGGGGAGCTTGCGGCCTTCGCTGCGCTGCTTCGCAGTGTCCTGGAGGATCGCATCGACTGCGGCCATCAGTTTCTTGGCCTGCTCGTAAGCGGGATCGCCGTCGCGAGGGTCGGAAAGCGGCAGAGTTGGCGCGCTCGCAGCTGGTGACCCGACCGTTGGATTCGGCTCCGATTTCTTGAGCAGATCGGCTATGCTGTCGCGATCGGCCGTCTGGGCCTGGACGTGCACCGGCACGAGCAATCCCGCCGCCAGCGCGAGCATCATCGCCTTCAGCTTCTGCCTGTGCTTATGCCTGCCGCCGGTCATGATAGCCTTGTATCTCATGTCGCTCTTGCCCGCTGGGCACGCCCTCGATTCAACCCCCGGTTTGGGGCTATTCGATGGTTGTTGCCAACGCTGGATGTTAGAAGCTTATGCTGTTTCCCGCGCGCGTGTGGCAACAAGCTCCCTCAGCTCCCGCGTGACCTGACGCGCGTCCGTCAGCACCAGCATATGGGTCAGGCCGGACAGTTCGTCCAGCCCTGGCCCCAGCTTCGTCTTTTGCCACCCCTCGCCCGCTGACATGCCGCCCATTGCCAGCAGCAGCCGGACGTCCTTGGGCGTGGGCGCGAGCGCTGCAAAGGGCGTTGCATGGCTGAAGACGATATAGCTGCCCAGCGCGCGCGCATCGGCTCCTGGCACCGCCGCCAGCACGTCGCGCAGCAGCACCTGGGCGAGCGGCCGGTAGGCTTTCGCCGCCAACAGCAAGGCGTCGATGGCGGAATCGTTCTTGGCGGTGGCCGGCGTGGCTGGTGGGATCGTTGGCTTGGACCCGGGCTCGGGGCGTGCTGGGGGCTCCGTCCGGGCCGGGGCCTGCCTCGGCTTTCGCTTGGCGGCCTCGCCTAGATCGCGCGCGTTGGCGTAGATCAGTTCGCCTCCGTTGTGGTGAATTCGTTCCAGCCAGGAGGCCTTTGCAAACGTAAATCCCTGCTGGCGCAGCCAATCGATGATATCATTGCGATGCGTGCTGCCCGACGCGGCGACGGCCTGCATCCAGCCGGCCAGATCGCGTCCGGTTTCAGCGCGCAGCCCAGCGATGAACGCGCGCTCCTTTTGGCTGAAATCCGTCGACATTCCCGGCCTTCGAAAAAAATCCGCACCACTCCTGATGCAAGTCTACGTCGGTCCGCTTAACCGTCTAGCCCTTGCCATGACACGATGGCATGTTTCAATGCAGGTCGACCCTGCTTTGTTGGCGGGGCTATGAGAATAGGAAACGGATTCATGGCCAGCACGACACGGATTGTTTTTTCAACGATAACCACCACGATTGCTGCGGCAGCATTCGGAATTATGATCGCACCAGCTCAGGCCGACTCGGTGCGTCCAGCCTACGGCTGCTTCAAGGTCACCGCGCCGACGGCCATCAAAGTGTCTGCGCTCGGCACCAGCACGACACTCGCCGCAGCGTCCAAGGGCGACATTTTAATGAAGCGCAAGCGCTTCTGCTACACCGTCGGCACCATGTGCGCCGTCACCAACCACGACGGCGTCGAAGGTTATGCAGATCGCGGCAACATGAAGGTTCACCCCTGCCCGGCCAGCTATTCGATCAACAAGAAATGAGCCTCGCGCTACGGGTCATCTCCAACGCCGTTGGGGGTGACCAAAGCGCAAGAGCCGGCGTCAGGGCGTTTTGACGGCGGGGCTGGCGAGAGCGGGATTGGCCGTTGCTGGTGCTTTTGCAAATGGATTGGCCCGCGGGGCTTTGGCCTTGGCGATGGGGCGGGGATCGTGCGTCGCGCCCGGCTTCAGGTCTGTGTCGAGGTCGAAAGGCTGGCAGTTTTTTTCGGCAAGCCGCTTATTATAGGCCTTCAGCATCGACAGATCGCGGGCGTTGTCGCCTTCAGGGTCGATGCCGCGGTTGGTGCCGGCGACGAACGGGGTCGCAGCCCGCTGCATCCCGCGCGACAGCTCGGACGTTTTCTTGTCGGCCGATGTCGAGCGATATTGCCGGATGCGAAGTTGCATATGGCCGGTCAGCTTCTTGCAATCATATTTCAATTCATCTGGCTTCAAAGTGTAGGCGCTGTTGTTCACCGAGAGATCGGGCTGATTGAAATTCGGGATGATCGTCGGCGCAATCTTCTGGCGCTCGGCAGCGGATGCCGCACCCACCGCCAGCAGGGCAGCTCCCAACGCAAAAACGGCTCTAACCCATCGGTTGCTTCGTGGCATCGCGTCACCCCATTGTTAGCCTGCAGCCCGTCCCATGATTTCCAGGCCTTAGTGTGGCCTTTGCGCTGACCAGCGCTGGTGCTACGCATATCCGGCACGATTGGAAAGACCCGCTATGCCCCAGCACATCAAACTCTCGGCTGCCCAACTCGTGGCGAACGCCAAGGCCGCCATTACCGAAATTGCACCGCAAGACGCCATCTCGCTCGTAGGCGATCCCCACGTGGTGCTCGTCGATTTGCGCGATCCGCGCGAACTCGAACGGGACGGGCGCGTACCCGGTGCGTTCCATTGCCCGCGCGGGATGCTTGAATTCTGGATCGACCCCGACAGTCCCTATCACAAGGCGGTGTTTGCCCAGGACAAGCGCTTCGTCTTCTTCTGCGGGGGCGGGTTGCGCTCGGCGCTCGCCACCAAAGCTGCGCAGGACATGGGCCTTGCGCCTGTCGCGCACGTCATCGGTGGGTTTGCGGCGTGGCAAAAGGCAGGTGGCCCGATCGAAAAGGTGCTCACGTGATAAACCTTCGCAACTGCATCGGGGCAGCTTGCTGCCTTCTCGCGCTGTCGACCGGTCCGGGTTCCGCCGAGGACAGCTTGCCGCCGCTCGCCTGCCGCTTCACCCTCGGGGCGAGTTGGACCTATAACGCCGGTGCGTACGTCAACAAACCGCCCGAGCCGCTCGCCTTCGATATCGAGGGGATCGACCTCGATGGACAATCCGCGCGGCTCAGCATCGCGGGCAAGGCGGCGGGTAATCCGCTGCGGGTCGTGCGAGCGCTCAACGCCAACCATTTCCTGGAGGTCGCGCAGGAAGGGTTTCTCAACGTGACGACGATCTACGACCTCGATCCGTCAACCGGCACGCGGCCTGCCATCCACTCGCGCCACCTGGGCGTGCTCGGTCAGCCGATATTTGCCCAATACGCTGGGTTTTGCACTGCAAAATGAGTTGGATAGGCGCTGGGTCAGAATAACGTTTTCGAAATGTTTTGCTGGGTCGCAGGGCTTGATCGGCGCAAGATAGTCCCCAAGTCTATACTTCTTTGGGAGGCTTACATGGCTCTGAAAACAACGGCATTCGCGCTTATCGCATCCGCTGCTATGGCGGTTTGTGGAACGGAGGCCATGGCGCGCGGTGGCGGTCATGGTGGCGGCGGAGGCGGGGGTGGACACGGCGGAGGCGCGCATTTCAGCAGTGGGGGCGGCGGCGCGCGCGTCAGTGGCGGCGGGAACATTGCACGCTTCAGCAGCAGTGGGGGCAACCGGGTTGTCGCGTTCGCGAACCATGGGCGTCACGAGGGCGGCGGACATCGCCACCGGCACGGGCGTGGCGGCTTCATTGCCAATGGTTTCTACTCCGATAGCCCCTATTACTACGACGACAGCTTCTACAGTGCGTACGACGATGACGACGAGGTCGTCTGCACCTACAGCCGCAAGTATCAGCGCCGAATCTGCCGTCCGGCCTAAGTGCCGGGGCACTGCTCCCGAACCGGCGGCGCGATCGCACCCTGCCGGTCGGCTGTGGCATTGAGGCATGGCCCATTGCCACAGTTGCGCTGCATCGGTTTGCCATCAGGCTCGGGTGGATTATAGAGAGCGCATGATTTTGAACCGCACATCTCTGCCTCTGGGGGCTGGACGGCACGTTGCGCGCCTCGCTGGGGCCGTCCTGATCCTCTTGAGCCTGGGGGGGATTGCTCCTTTTGCACAAACCGTTTCCGGCTCCCCGCCAGTTGCCTTGCCTTCGAACGTCGGCGCCGTCGCTCCAACCGTGACGGCTGCCGTCGCCAAACCGCCTGCAAAACCCGCCCGCCGGGCCCTGTCCGCTGCTCCCTCACAGGCCAGTGGCTGCGGCAGCCCTGGCGCCATCGGCGTTGCGCGCGAACAGACCATCGACACCGGCACTGGCCCCAAGTATGGGCACCAGCAGTTCAAGGACATCAATTTTCTGAACGACGGCGAGGTTGTGCTGACGTTCGACGATGGTCCTTTGCGTCCCTATACGATGCCCGTGCTCAAGGCGCTGGATGCCCACTGCACCAAGGCCACCTTCTTCATGGTCGGCCGCATGGCGCTGTCGGACCCGGCAACCGTCAAGGAAGCCGCCAAGCGAGGGCACACCATCGGTAGCCATACATGGTCGCATATGGATCTGCGTAAGACCAACACGACGCGGGCGCGCGGCGAAATGGAGCTCGGCATCAGCGCCGTCAGCAAAGCGCTCGGCCAGCCGATCGCGCCGTTCTTCCGTTTCCCCTATCTCAGTTCGCCAAAATCGATGCTTGAGTATGCGCGAACACGCAAGCTCGGCGTGTTCTCGATCGAAGTCGACAGCAACGACTACCGCACCAAGGAGCCGGCTGCGGTTCACAGGGCCGTTCTCAGCCAGCTGCAGGACGCCAAGAAGGGCATCATTCTGTTCCACGACATTCAACCGTCCACTGCCGGCGCGCTGATGGGTTTGTTGGATGAACTTCACGCGCGAGGCTTCAAGGTCGTACACTTGGTGCCCACCGCCCCCGTTTCCACGCTGCCGGAATTCGACGCCATTGCAGAGAAGGAAGCCCATCGGAAAGCTGATGTTGCAGCCAACGATCCGCTCGCATCGCGTTCGATCGTATGGCCGGTCTCGGGTTCCAAGTCCCCTGCCGCTGCAGCTACGGCAGTGGAAGAAAACGAGGTGCTGCCTTGGGGTGTGAAAGCGGTCCGCACCGCGCCGATTACAACGACCGCCCGCCCCAAACCGGCCGCTCCGGCGCCCGATCAGAACGACTGGCTCGGCAAGTTGTTCAATTTCTGAGCAAGTGCAGCTGTTCGCCTAAGGTTAAATCAACCACAGTTGCTAAAAATGCACGGCTGCGCCGCAAGTTAGCCCTGCCTACGCCTTGAGCAGGGTTATAGAATCACTACCTAAGTGGTGGCCGTTCATCCGCGTTCGTGGATCGGCTTCCTGGGCGATAGACATGCGCACGCTACCGACTTTTCTTTTGGGATCCATGCTGGCCTTGACAGCTCTGGCGGCCTCCGCTGCCCCAGGGCGCGCCAACGGGCTACAGCCGTGCGCCGCATCCGGCACCGCGCTTGGCGTGGCTCGTATCGTTGAAATCGATACATCTACCGGGGCGCTATTCGGCTCAATTTCAGCTCAGGCGCGCGAGAGCCGCTTCCTTGCCCCCAAGGAAGTCGTCCTCACGTTCGACGATGGTCCTATGCCGCCGGTGACGCGTTCCATCCTCGATACGCTCGACCGGTTCTGCACCAAGGCGACCTTTTTCTCAGTCGGCAAGATGGCGCTCGCCTACCCCAGCACCATCAAGGACATCCTTGCGCGCGGTCATACGCTCGGCAGCCACACTTGGTCGCATCCGTTGAACCTGCGCCGCCTCAGCCTTGAAAAGTCCAACGAGGAAATCGAGAAGGGCTATGCTGCCGTGACACTCGCGGCCGGCCAACCGGTCGCGCCGTTCTTCCGGTTTCCAGGCCTCAGCGACAGCGGGCCGATGCTCAAGCATCTGCAACAGCGCGGCATTGCGGCGTTCACGGTCGATGCAGTGTCCAACGACAGCTACATTTCGGATTCAGCCAAGCTGCTCGCGCACGCCCTGAAAGAGGTCGAGGCCCAGAAGGGCGGCATCGTGCTATTTCACGATATCAAGCCGGCGACAGCCCGCATGCTGCCCCAGTTCCTCACCGAGTTGCAGCGGCGCGGCTTCACCATCGTCCATATGCGGGCTAAATCCGGCGTGGAGCCTATGCCCGACTATGCCGGCAAGCTCGCCCCGCTGCTGGCGAAGTCGGAGAAGGCTGCCGCAGCCCCTGGCCTCGTCCCATTCTACGGGTTGGTGAAGCCCGGCGAAATGGCGGCGTCCGACGGACTGCCGGTTACGGAAATCGCGCCGGCCTTGAAGACCAGGCCCGAGACGACGGCTCGCATCGCCGCCGCCAAGTCCACCGTCACCAAGACAGCGGTGCGCGGCTGGTCGGCGCGGGCGGATGCGCCCGTTGCCGCGCCTGCGGCGACGGTTGGTTCGTGGGGCACGTTCGTGTTACCCGACCAGTAAACCCGTTTATCAATCGGCCAGCCCCTGCCAACGCGGCGAGCCTTCTCTGTACGAGATAACGATGGTCGCCGTTTCGACGGCGATTGCTGGACAGTCGTCCAGGGCGTTCCCGCGTTCGTGCGAGAGGCAGACAGGAAGCCAGCAAAATCAGGCTGGTGCGGTCAAGAGGACTCGAACCTCCACGGGTTACCCCGCTACCACCTCAAGGTAGTGCGTCTACCAATTCCGCCATGACCGCAGCACACGAGGCAAAAGGTGCCCCGCGATTGGAGAGGTGCGAAATAACAGAGGCTTGGCTCCTGCGCAAGCGCGAACCTGCTGTTTTCCTTCGCCGCACTGGTGGAGCGGATTGCTGCAGGGTAAACTCAAGCGGCGATGACACCTTTATCTGCCACGAAGTCTTCCAACTCGATTGCCTGGATGGTGAGCCCAGGCCTGATCGCCTATCCGGACGCCGTCGCGTTCATGGAGGCGCGGGTGCGGGCAATTGCGGCGGGCGAAGCGGACGAGCTGGTCTGGCTGCTGGAGCATCCTGCGCTTTATACGGCCGGCACCAGTGCCAAGCCGGCTGACCTCATCGCGCCCGATCGCTTCCCGGTCTTCGCGTCGGGTCGGGGCGGGGAATACACCTATCATGGCCCCGGCCAGAGGGTTGGCTACGTCATGCTCAACATCAAGGCGCGCGGCGGCGACGTCCGCGCGTTTGTCGCCCAGCTTGAGGCTTGGGTGATCGCGGCGCTTGCGGAGTTCGGAGTGCAGGGGTGTATTCGGCCGGGGCGGGTCGGCGTTTGGGTCGAAACCAGCTGTGGAAAACCTGATTTCACCGAGTCTAAGATCGCCGCGTTGGGGTTGCGCGTAAGCCGCGGCGTCAGTTTTCACGGCATCGCGCTCAATGTCGCGCCGGACTTGTCGCACTTTTCGGGGATCGTTCCGTGCGGGCTGACAGGATTTGGGGTCACGAGCCTGGCCGATCTCGGTATCCGCCCCGAGCCCGGCGCGGTCGATGCTGCGCTGCGGGTGGCGTTCCAGTCCCGGTTCGGCGCGACGCACCTGACAAACATGACCACTGAAGGAATTTGCGCAAAATAAAAGCCCGGCTATCCGATTGGATGCCGAGCCTAAAGTGTTCCGGGCAGCGATTTATTTCGGCGGATTTACAGGCGTTGGCGTCTGGGCCGGGGGAGGCGCAGGCTTTTGCCCAGGCGCCGATTCAGACTTCATTTCTGGTCCGTCGAAGTAAAGATAACCATCTTCGATCGAGACAATTTCCGTGCCCTCAAGCTCGTATTCGTCGTTCTCGCTTTCACCGAGGCGGATGACGCAACCCTTTAGACAGACCGCGTCAAGAACACCATTCGGCTTCAAGAGATGGTCCTGTTTTGCGTCTCCTTCGACGATGGTCAGCTTTTGGTCCTTGTCGTCTCTGTTGGTCACCGAGACGGCGTGAGCCGGCGCGGTGACCAACAGGGCAATGGTCAACAAGGCATTACCAAAAACGAGACCAACGTGGAGACGCATGACTGCTCGCTCCCTTGCCGCGTGAAGCGGCTTACTTCTTCTTAGCGGCCGGCTTCTTGGCGGCAGCCTTGGCAGCGGGCTTTGCAGCCGGCTTGGCAGCAGCCTTGGCGGCGGGCTTCTTAGCAGCCGGCTTCTTTGCGGGAGCCTTCATGATCGTCGTCCTTCTTTAAAAAGCGCCTGATTGGCGGTGGTGGTTGCTACACACACGTTGGCCGACTCGACGCCGGTTGATACGACTATGTTCAGAATCAATTACGTCTACAAACGGATTTTTCCGGTGACCCCTATCGGATTCTTCGATAGGTCTTTTCGATGGCTCATCAACAGCGTTGTCCCGGTCCGCTCTCATGGATGTGAATCTCGCCCGCACATTTCTCATGGTCGCCGAGACCGGATCCTTCATCGATGCTGCGCGCAAGATGAACCTCACTCAGTCCACCGTGTCCGCCCGCATCAAGGGACTTGAAGACCTGCTGGGGCGTCCGCTGTTCGAGCGCTCGCGGCTCGGCGCGGAACTTACGTCGGCCGGCGAACAGTTCCGCAAGCATGCGCTCGCACTGGTCAGAATTTGGCGGCACGCACAGCTGGACGTCGGTCTCTCGGGCAAGCATCGCGATCATCTTTCCGTCGGTGCGCCCAATGTCCTGTGGGTAGGTTTCCTGCTCCGCTGGGTGTCCTGGCTCAGGACCAACGTGCCCGACATCGCCGTGTCGGCGATGGGCGGTTTGTCTGCTGTGCACACGCAGCGCCTCGTCGAAGGCACGCTCGATCTCGCCGTGCTCTATCGTCCTGTGCAGTTGCCGGGCTTCACCATCGAACATCTGTTCGACGAGGAGTTCGTGCTGGTTTCGAGCGCCAAACCCGGAAGCCGCAGGGCGCGGCCCGACTATGTGTTCATCGACTGGGGGATCGACTTCCAGCAAGACCACGCGGCGGCCTACCCCGAGCTTTCGAGCCCTGCTCTCAATCTCGACCTCGGCGCGATGGGGCTCGACTATGTGTTGTCCAACGAGGCGACCGGATACTTTCCGCGGCGGATGATCAAGACCCATCTGGCGCGCGGCCGCTTGCGCGAGACCAAGCGCGCCCGCCGGTTCGTTTATCCCGTCTATGTGATCTATCCGGAATCGCGCGACGAGGAAGCTTATGCGCCCATCCTCGACGGCCTGCGCCAGGAAGCCGCCAAGGTCACGTAGGGGACCGGAGGTGCTCTGGTCCGCTTTCTTGAAGAAGTTGTGTCACGCAAAAGTGCGCAGGCTGGCTTGGTTCGAAATCCAGCTCAGCGCTTCAGCACTCGGAAGGCGGCGTTGATCTGCTTTGCGCGAGCTTCAAGGTAGGCTGCAATCTCGGGCGGCAGCGTTACCGCCGCGAATAGGTCGGGATGATAGCGCTTGGTCAGTGTCACGTAGGCCTGCTTAATGTCGTCGGCGCTGGCGTCCTTGGTTATCCCCAGCACCTTGTAGGGATCAAAAGCGGTCGCATCCGCGATCGGCAGATAGAGCGCCTGCGGGCGCACGGGTTGTACGAGTTTCAATGCCTTGATCGACGCCTTGGGCACGAATGTGCTGTCGCCGTCGAAGCCATCGACGAATAGGAACGGGTCGGGGCCGTCGAGCAGCTTGTGGATCGCGCGCGAGGGCGGGAGGGCTGCGCGGCCAGTCGCAACCGTGCCGTCGTCGAGCGTGATCTCGACGGCAACCGTCGTCACGGAGGCGTTGTCGACGCGATTGCGTTCAAACATGGTTTTGCACCGATGAGGACCCGCTCCCGGTCGGGTTGTACCGGGGCGCACATCGCCCATTCTTGCACTCCGACCCGGAAAGCTTTCGTTAACGTGCAACGGCAAAGTCACATGAACGGCATCTAACGGGCGAATTCAGAACCGGTTCAGAGCGGATGCGGCAGACTCGCAACATTGACGCCCCTGCTTAACACATGACCTGGAGCTCACCCATGACACGCATTACGCTGATTGCCGGTTTGATGACTGCCACCGTCGCTGGCCTTGCTCTCGCCGCGCCCGCCAGCGCCGAGTCCGCGACCGAAATCCGCCGCGAGGCGCTCGAAAAGCGCGAAGCCGCCCAGACCGCTGCGATCGAAGCCGGCCGGCGCGACGGTAGCCTAACGTGGTGGGAAAAGGCTCGGCTCCTGCGCGAACAGCACCGCGTCGACAAGCTTGAAGCCCAGGCTCTCAGCGACGGCAAAATTACCAAGAGCGAATATTATGCGGTCAAGGGTGCGCTGATCGACGAGGCGCGCCACGTCGACGCTGAGCGCCATAACGAAGCGGTGCGCGGCTGGTGGTGGCGCACGTTCGTACGTTGAGGCGCGGTTCACTCTGCACGTCGTAATCAAACATTCCGATGAGAAACGACCGATGATCCCTTCCCGCAAATTCGCATCAGCCTCGATACTTGCCGCTGCCACGCTCTTTTCCCTTCCCGCCTGCGCCGCCGATATCGACGGCACCTTCGAAGCACAGCGACTGCGGATCAACCAGGGGCTCGCATCCGGCGCCCTGACAGCGCGCGAAGGCGACACCCTGCGGGCCGAACTGACCCGTATCGCGGTTCTGATCGCCCGGGCACGCGTCCATGGCAACGGCCGGATCAGCGGGTACGAGCGACGGACGATCGAGAGGGCGCAGGCCAATGCCAGCCGCAACATCTTTGTCAAGAAGCATGACCGGGAGCGGGGCTACCGCCACATCGACGACAGCGGCATGCGCCGCGACCGCTAAAGGACGAAAGCTAGAGCGTGATCAACTTACTTGGAATTGCTTGGTGGTGTAGATTGCGCTCCAATTTTTGGCTCTAGAGACTGATTCACTTCCGCGATGGAAACAAGACTGCTCCTATCGCCAACGACTTGGCTTTACCGGTCGAAGCGCTTGTGGGTGAATGCGCCGGGTTCGGACTGGCCCATCAAGATGTTCTGGCGGGCCCACCAGTGGTCCCGCTTCAAAGCAGCTTCGATGTCCTGGTGGCCGTTGAGCGAGGTCTTTGCCGGGTGGCTATGCACCCGCGCAAGCACCACGTCGCGCAAGAAGTCCGTGCGCACCAGGATGGCGTTGTTGGTCCAGTTGAGGTAGCGCGAACTGGTCACCCAGCTGCCGTTGGGGCTGCGCTTGATGACGCCCGGGTGGCGCAGCGCGGGGTCTTCTTCGGCGTAGATCGCACAACCACGCAACGCGGACTTGCGGCGGTCCTCGTAGGCGCGCACCAGCAGATGGGGCCGCACTAAGGGATCAGGCTGGGGCTGGCCGATGGGCCAGACCGGACGGAACCGGCGCTCGTAGCGTTCGCGGCGGGCAAACGCCTCGCCCGGCTCGCGCCGCGAACGCAGGATGAACACGGGGATATCCAACGCTGCCATGTCGGCGAGCGCGGAGTTCAGCATCGCGCCCAACTCGTCGCGGGTCGCGACCAGGGGACAATCGTTTTCCAGCGACAGTAGATAGGGCGTCGTCACTTCGCGGGCCAGCCTGTCCACGGCTCCAAAGATACCGAGATTGTCGTTTGACCCAGTGACCTCGAAGCCATGGGCCTGCGCAATGGCCTGGTCGGCGGCACTGATTTCGTTGAAGTGGATGCGGCGGGCAGCAAACAGATCGAGGATGCCAGCCTGCGCATAGGACTCCAGTGTATGGCGGACCGTCTCGGGCGCGCGCCAGCTGATCATGCCGAGCGTTACGCCAGGGAACGGGTTGGACTGCCCGGCCACGCCCTCAGACCTTTCCTGTGAGCCGCAAGACCAGAAAGGCCAGGCCAGCGATGCCCAAAGCCCACGCGGTCTTCTGCAGAACGCGCCGCATGGTTTTGC
Organism: Hyphomicrobium sp.; assembly: GCA_025351425.1. Classification (GTDB taxonomy): domain Bacteria; phylum Pseudomonadota; class Alphaproteobacteria; order Rhizobiales; family Hyphomicrobiaceae; genus JANXVY01. The sequence continues at coordinate 21,381 of JANXVY010000095.1, read as the reverse complement.
GGATCTTGAACTGCCCCCGGCTGGCCTGGAAGTGTTCGATGGTCGGATCGTCGCCGGGCGCATCGAAAATCTTATAGTAGTCGGGCGCAAGCACGGTGATGGAAACCCCGGCCATGTCGGCAAAGGCCATATAGACGAGGTCCTCGTCGACCGTCGCCATGGTCGCCTTGGCCTCGCCGGCCTTCCAAAGCTGGGCGAACCTGCGCCCGCCGGGGGTGTTCTTCACCGCCACGGTGCCGGCCGAAATGCGCAGGTACCACTTGCCGTGCGCTTTGGTGGGGTGGAACAGCATCGTCACGTCGGTCGTCATGTTGTCGAACGCCTTGAGCGGTTTGCGCACCACCGCGTCGGCATCGAGATAGACGATGTCGGTGCCTGGAAATTTTTGCAGGCAATAGTCGACGAAAACGGGCTTCAATCGCGTGTTGGCTTCCCAACCGCCACGCGGCTCGTAGCGCTTCAGGAAATGGTTGATCTTATTCAGTTCGAGGGAGGCTTTCAGCGACGTGATCTGAGGCAAATAGTTGGGCGTGTAGAACGCGCACACAAGGTAGGGCTGGCCGCCCTCGTTCCAGGTGTATTCTTCCGGCAATTCCGGCAATTCCTGCAATTCCTGCAACGGCTGGTTGGTTTCGGCTTGCAACTGGCTCAAACTCGGGTCCCCCGGCAAATCTCGCGCTGTTCATGCCCCAACTTTTCTAGTCCGTCCAATAGTCAGCGATCCAGGCGGCGGGCGGGAAGCGGCGCTTGGTCAACCGCGGCGCGAAACTGGCGCCGACGCGCTTGTTGCTCGCATGCTCGCCGCGCAGCGCGGACCCCGGCGTGATCGATCCATAGAACACGAGGATCTTGCCGTCCTTGGGCTTTACGGCTGGCGTGAAAAACCGCAATGCCCGGTTGCGCTTAAGGCACGCCAAGGGGAAGGCCGGCATCCATTCGGCGGGCCAGAACGCCACCTCTTCCACGGCCTTGGTCAGGAAGTTCTGCTCTTTGGAGGCGTACGTGGTGACGATCACCTCGGGGGACGTCGCATGAAAGCGCTCGATGACGTTGCTTTCGCGGCCGATGAAAAAGCGCAGCACGGAGCTGTTGCCATAGCCCAGGTGCGGGTCTTTCCACTCGCGGATGATGAGGAACCGTCCGGGGTGCGTGAACAGTTCGTCGATGTTGCCGAGCACGACGAGGTCGAGGTCGAGGAACAACGTCATCCCCGTAAGCCCGCCTAGACCCTTCTGCATCAGGCCGAGCTTGGGCCAGTATTTGCCGAGTGCCGGATCGTAATCGAGCTTGGGCAACGGCTGGCACTCGACTTCGGGGCGGATCCCGGTTGTATCGTCCGTAAAGCAAACAAACCGCACGTTCCAAGACGTGTTGCGCTTCACCATCGCATACAGCCGGTTGACGAACACCGCCGGGTAACGGTCGCCCCACTTCATGCACACGACATTCACTGCGCGCGCGGCCTGAGCTACCGCATACTCAGCCTGCCAGCCGGCGCCGTGCGCCTGAGGAGGAATGGTGTCGCTCGTCATATGCCGGTTCCAATCATATACCGGTTCCAAGCCTGGGGCCCGCCCGGCCCCACCCACCACGGTGTTGCGCAATTCACACGGCTGTGGCGCTCCTTATGTCCCAGAACCGGTTTGTGCACCAGTCCGGCACACCTATTATCAGTTCGTTTAGAACCTCAGCCCTAACCTTCACCCACCGATTTTATCTTTGTTGCTGGGGTAGGGCGATGGCTTTCCAAGCGTTTGCACTCGAAAACCTGTTGCGGGCACACCGCGTCACTGCCCTTGATGTGGTGCGGCTGCAGGATGCGCTGTGCCATGACGGCCCCGTCACCGTCGATGAGGCCGAGTTGCTGTTTGCGGTCGAGCAGTCCATCAACGACAAGCACCACTCCTGGAAAGATCTGTTCATCGACGCCATCACCATCCATGCGATCAACGACGTCGCACCCGATGGCTACCTCACGGCCCATAAAGCCGACTGGCTGATCCGCTATGCCGCCCCCCAGGGCCGTATTCCTACGCGCAACACCTATGCGCTTCTGACCTCGATCGTCGCCGGCGCCCGCTGGGTTCCCGAGCGCCTCGTCGCCACGCTGTTCGACGAGGTCTACTGCGCCATCGCAACAGGCAACGGACCGCTGCGCGCGGGTGTCAACGTGCCGCCCGGCGTCATCATTGCCCGCGATTGCGACGTCGTTCGCCACATCCTTTATTCGGCTGGCGGCAAGGACACGCCCGCCATCAGCCGCGTCGAGGCCGAGGCGCTGCTCGCAATCGATACGGTCAGCGCAGGAGGGCCGTCGCTTGCCGCCTGGGACGAATTGTTCAGCAAGGCGCTCGGCGATGCCGTTCTGGTCGCCTCCGGCTGGGCTGGACCGGACCGCGAAGTGACGGTCTGCCCCGAAGCCTCTCCGCTGGACCAGGCCCAACTCCTCGACGCGCTACGGCGGGGCTTTGCCCGCTACCGGCCGCTTCAGCCCGAGGAGCGCGCCATCGCCGCGCTCCAGCGCCAGCGAGTTTCCATCATCACCGGGGAAGACGTACGCACGACCACGGCAGACTGGCTGGCTGCGGCAATCGCACGGCCGGAACAGCCCTCGGCAGCCCGGCGCATGCTGCTCGGAGCGCTGGAAGGCTGCCGCGAGAGATTGGCGCTGGAACTACAGGCCGTTGTTGCGGGGCCTGCCCCAGCCACTCGCGCGGCCTGAAAGCGCCGTTTCGAACCGCATTCAGAAAACCTATCTTGAGCAATCATATTTTTGTCGTACAACCCGCCTGTTCAGGGTACGCGCTCAGCGCTGCCGAGACGGGGAGTGATCGATGGGTTTCAGGACGCGCGAGCTGTTTCTGGTCCTGCTGCCAGTGCTGGTGCTCATCGCCGCAGCCTTTGCGCTTGCCTATCAATTTGTCGAGCCAGCCCCACCGCGCACCATTGCCATGTCGACCGGCAGCGAGCAGGGGGCGTACCATAGGTTCGGCAAGCAATACGCGGCCGCGCTTGCCAAGGCTGGCGTCACGCTCGACCTCAAGCCGTCGGCTGGGACGCTCGAAAACCTCGCCCGCCTGACAAATCCGGGTGGCGGCGTGCAAGCGGCTTTGGTCCAGGGTGGACTGGCGAACGCCGAGCAGCATCCCGAGCTTGCCTCCCTTGGGCGGATGTTTCTCGAGCCGCTGTGGCTGTTTCACCGCGCCGACCTTGTGATTGACCGGCTCGTCAATCTCAACGGCAAACGGATTGCGGTCGGTCCCGAGGGCAGCGGAACGCGGCCGCTTGCGACTACGATCCTTAAGTCGAGCGGGGTGACCAGCGATAGCGCCATGTTCATCGGCGCACCGGCCGAAGATGCCGTCAACTTGCTGCTCGCGGGCGATGCGGACGCTGTTTTCCTCACCATGGCCATCGAAAGCCCGCTGGTGCAGAAGCTGCTCCACGCGCCAGACGTCACGTTGTTCAGCTTCGCGCAGGCCGAGGCGCTAACACGGATCTACCCCTACCTCGTCAGGATCGTGCTACCGGCCGGGGTCGTCGATCTCGCCTCAAACATCCCCGTACAGGACGTGTCCCTCGTTGCGTCCGCTGCGACGCTCGTCGTGCGCAAGGATCTCCATCCCGCCCTCGTGGGCCTGCTCGTCAACGCGGCCAAGACCATTCATGCGGGGCCAGGGCTGTTCCAGAAGTCCGGCGAATATCCCCAAGCAGTCGATACCGAGCTTCCGATGAACGCTGATGCGGTTCGCTTCTACAGGAACGGACCGCCATTCCTGGAGCGGTACCTACCGTTCTGGCTGGCGACGTTTCTCGACCGCATGCGGATCATGCTGATCCCGATCGCAACCTTGCTGCTACCGCTCGTGCGTATCGTGCCGATGGCATATCAATGGCGCATCAAGCGGCGGATGCTGCACTGGTATGGCCAGCTCAAAAAGCTCGAACGCCAAATCAAGGCCGACCATGCCAGTGGCAACACCGCCGCCTACAAGGACGAAATCACGCGCATCGACGATGCCGTCAGCGTTATTCCGATTCCGCTGGCCTATACCGATCAGTTCTACACCCTCCGGGCTGCCGTCGACCTGGTGCGGCAGCGGATCGCGAACATTCCAGCCCAATAGAGTGAATTTCCCATCGCCCCAATGAGAAAGACTAACTTGCTCTGGATGCTGCTGCTTCTATAGTTGCAGCGCACCATAGGCCTAACATCCGCCGAACCGTCGAGGGCGCTTTCACACCATGTTCAAGAAAATCCTGATTGCAAACCGCGGCGAAATCGCCTGCCGGGTCATCAAGTCCGCTCGCAAGATGGGCATCAAGACGGTTGCTGTCTATTCGGATGCAGACCGGGATGCCTTGCACGTCGAAATGGCAGACGAGAGCGTCCACATCGGCCCGCCAGCGGCGGCACATTCGTATCTGGTGATCGAGAAGATCGTGGACGCCTGCAAGGCGACCGGCGCGGAAGCCGTCCATCCGGGCTACGGGTTCCTGTCCGAACGGGAAGCGTTTCCCGTCGCGCTCGCCAAGGCCGGCATCGTGTTCATCGGCCCCAACCCCGGCGCGATCGCCGCCATGGGCGACAAGATCGAAAGCAAGAAGGCGGCCGCCAAGGCCAAGGTCTCCACCGTTCCAGGCTACCTCGGCGAAATTTCGGATGCCACGCACGCCATCAAGATCGCTGCCGAGATCGGCTATCCCGTCATGATCAAGGCGTCGGCTGGTGGCGGCGGCAAAGGCATGCGCATTGCCTGGTCGGAAAAGGAAGTCGCCGACGGCTTCAACGCGTCGCGCTCGGAAGCCAAGTCCAGCTTCGGCGACGACCGCATGTTCATCGAGAAGTTCATCGTCAATCCCCGCCACATCGAAATCCAGCTGCTGGGCGACAAGCATGGCAACGTCATCTATCTTGGCGAGCGCGAATGCTCCATTCAGCGCCGCAACCAGAAGGTCATCGAGGAAGCGCCCTCGCCGCTGCTCGATGAAAAAACCCGCAAGGCCATGGGCGAGCAGGCTGTCGCACTTGCTAAAGCCGTCGGCTACGACAGCGCGGGCACCGTCGAATTCGTGGCGGGGCAGGATAAGAGCTTCTTCTTCCTCGAAATGAACACCCGGCTGCAGGTCGAACATCCGGTCACGGAATTGATCACCGGCATCGATCTCGTCGAGCAAATGATCCGGGTTGCGGCCGGCGAAAAGCTCACGTTGACCCAGAAGGACGTCAAACTCAACGGCTGGGCCGTCGAGAGCCGCATCTATGCCGAGGACCCCTACCGCAATTTCCTGCCTTCGATCGGCCGGCTCGTGAAGTACCGCCCGCCAGCCGAGAGCTGCGTTGGCGGCGTCACCGTGCGCAACGATACCGGCGTTACCGAGGGCGGCGAAATCTCGATGTATTACGATCCGATGATCGCCAAGCTCGTCACGCACGCCGCGACCCGCGATGCCGCAATCGATGCCCAGGCCGAAGCGCTCGACGCCTTCTACATCGACGGCATTTCGCACAACGTGCCGTTCCTGACCTCGTTGATGCAACACCCGCGCTGGCGCTCGGGCAACATCTCGACCGGCTTCATCGCGGAAGAGTTTCCCGAGGGGTTCGTGCCGCGCGCGCCCGAAGGCGCCCAGTTCCACACGATGGCTGCCGTCGCCGCAGCCATCGACCACAAGAGCAACCTCCGCCGGCGCGCGATCAGCGACCAGATGGGCGGCAAGCCGGTGCGCTTTGCCTCCGCCCGGGTCGTCCACATCGGCAAGGCCGTGCAGCGGCTCGATGTTTCGGGCGGTGACCGTGCGCCGATCTACGTCACGCTCGTCGACGAGAAGGGCGTGCGCGGCAAGACGCTGGAAATCATCTCAGCTTGGTCGCCGGGCGAACCAGTCTGGACCGGCACCATCGGCGGCGCGCACGCCGCCGTCCAGGTGCGGCCGATGCTGAACGGGGTCAACCTCGCATATCGCGGCATCCAGGCGCCGGCCTACGTTTATACCGAACGGGAAGCGGAACTCGTCGCGATCATGCCGGTCAAGGTTCCCGCCGACATGAGCAAGTATCTGCTTTGCCCGATGCCGGGGCTCATCAAAGCGCTGCACGTGAAGGAAGGCCAGGAGGTCAAGGCCGGCGACAATCTCGCCGTCGTCGAGGCCATGAAGATGGAAAACCTGCTGCGCGCCGAACGCGACGGCGTCGTCAAGAAGGTCAACGCAAAGGCCGGCGACAGCCTCGCCGTCGACGCCGTGATCCTCGAGTTCGTTTGAGGGTGAAGGAAAGGCCAGGGGATAAGTCCCCTGGACCTCTGCCTTCAGGGTTCGAGTTGGCGCTCGGCACCATCTTCCTCGAAAGCCCATTAGGTGCAGCCTGGTGCGTCCGCTTGTTGCCTTCAGTGTGACAGCCGAAGGCGTTTGGTGCAGGCAGTGTGGCTCAAGATCGGAACGTTCGTTTCAGCACGAATTTTGGATTATGGCGAAGATCGCTCGAGGCCCGTATCGCGTTCTTCGCGGGGCAAGGCATCGACCAGTGCAACGCCGCGTGCCCACTGGTTGGGTGGCAGAAGGATCCGCTCGAGCGCCTGCCGCAACCGGATCGGGTGTATGAGCGACGGCGCCATCGTCCAGCGCCCCTTGGGTTCGTTGCCCATAACGATCATGCCGGTGTGGTTCGACAGGTCGGACTCCTTCTCCGCTTCGGGCTCGTAGACACCAAGCTGGCGGCGAAGAAGGGCGGCATCCGCCGCGCTGCCTGGGACCAGAAAGGTCCAGCCGGGCTTTGCGCCCTGCTTCTCGCGAAAGGCGGTGAGTGCCTCGGGACTGTCGTGCTCGGGATCGAGCGAGATCGAGTATAGAAAGACGTCGCGCCCCAGCCGGGCGCCCAGTTCGTCCTGCAGACGCGCCATGTTCTGGCTTGAGAGGCCGCAGGTTTTGCTGCACGAGGCGTACATGAAGTTGATGGCGACCGTGCGCCCGGCTACCAGGTGGTCGTAGAAACGCCGCGGCCGGCCCGTGTGATCGGTGAGGAGCATGTTGGGGAGGTGGTGGTCGCGGATCTGGTCGATGCGATTGGGTGGCGCACCCGCAGCGCCTGATTTGGCGGTGCCAGTCTCCAGCGCCCCCAACCCAAGTGCAACAATGCCTATGGCGGCAAGCATCGCGAGTATTCGCGTCATGGCGAGGATGTTCGACGCAAGCATATCTGGCCTCCTAGAGCCATTTCCTACCGAAGTGGAAGCCGGTTCGGCTTAGAAAAATACTGCATAACAGGGAGCTAAAGCGACGTTCCGATTCCGTTGGCTCAGAGTGAGCTCTAACGCTTTGGCTGAATTTCCAGATTGGCCATCATACGCGCATCCTCATGTTCGACGGTGTGGCAGTGGAACACGTACTTCCCCGTGAACCCAGAGAACTTGATCAGGATTTGAACGTCGCCCCGATCCCCGCCGACGACGACCACATCCTTCCAGCCCTGCTCGACCGACGCAGGCTTCTTCCCGTTGCGCGAAAGTATGAAGAAGTTCGTCAAGTGAACGTGGACGGGATGTTCCCACCCGCCGCCCGCCTTGAGATCCCATATTTCGTACTGGTCCTGGACCGGTTTTGCATCGATGCGGTTTTCGTCATAGAGCTGTCCGTTGACCGCCCACGCGCCACCTTGGCGGTTCCATTCGAACGTGCGCCGCACCCTCACGCCAGCGGCCAGAACGGCTTCGGGGCGCTCGTCGGGTGGAACTGGCCGCAACGTCGGGGGGACCTGGCTTGGATCGTCGACTTTCCTCTTTGCCACCCGGAACTTGACGAGTTGCACACCAGGATCGACGATGCCCTTGGGTTTGCGGCCCTCGACCTGTTCCAGCCGGTTGACGAGATAAATCTCCTTTCCGGCGTACTTCGAAAAATCAATGACGGCTTGCACCCGCTCGGAAGAGGCGATCCGGAAACCGGAGACATTGGCGAGCGGATGCTCAAGCAGGCGATCGTCGGTGCCGATGATGTAATCGAACGGCACGTCGGTCGTCCCGTCGCGCAGCACGAATTCGTATTGACGGGCGTTCGAGCCATTCACGAAGCGGAAGCGGTATTTGCGTGGCTGAACGTCGAAATAGGGCTGGATCACGCCATTGACGCAGAACTTGTCTCCGACAAAACCGTTATGGGCGAAGCTGTCGTAAATCAGGAAGCCTTGCTTATCGAATTGGCGATCCTGAAAGACGAGCGGAATGTCGTAGAGCCGGGAGCCGTTGTCCATCCGGCCAGGGAGGCGGAGAGCGTCGGGACTAAGATCGAGTTCGCCCTCGAGCGAGTCGCGTGCGTCAAAATTCCAGTACAGCGCGGCCAGCCCCCTGTAGACATTTTCCGCGGTAATATCGAGCGAGTGGTCGTGGTACCACAGGTTTCCGTCCTCGCCGGGGTTCAGGTACAGGTAGTCGCGGCTGACCTCGGTCGAGAAGAAGTCCGCGGGGTAGCCGTCGTCCTCGGGTGCCTGAAATCCGCCATGGCGATGGATCGCGTTGATCGGAGAACCGATGCCGACTGGATCGTTCTGCGGCAGGTGGTTGGTAAAGCGGACCAGGTTGGGAATGCCGGCCTTGGCCCTGATGGTCGGGCCAGGTGTCAGACCGTTGTATCCCCAGATGGAATTGAGCGGCAGTTGGCTGTGAAAGGAGTGCAGGGCCTCGCGCGTTTCGATCTCATAGAAGACCGCATTCGACGGAATGCGCCGGGCCGGTGAAGGGGTAATCGTGGTGGCCGCAGACGGCTGAGCAAACGAAGGAAGCGGCAATGCATCGAGAAACGGCGTCGTGGGCGGGCTGGGCGCGAACCCATCGGCGCGGCCCAACCGGGTGAGGCCCGCAAGGCCCGAGGATGTTGCCAGAGATGCAACGCCGGCCCTTAACATCCAACGGCGGGAAAAGTCTTTGAAGATACCGGCGCGCGGCGGCGTCGCACGAGAGGGCATCTGATCCTCCACCTGCAGAAGTGCCCGCAACATTATGCCTGCGGCCATGGCATCAAGTCTGCCGGACGCGAACGCCGGCCACCACGGACCATTTTGCTTAGACCTAGGTCAGATGACCGCGAGCATCTTCGTCTGGACGGCCTGCTTCATGTGGCCATTGCGGGTGCTCGCTGCGCAGCTGCGGCTGTGTCACCTATCGGCGCCCCGTGCCCTCTAAGGGCATGCAATCGCGGTTCGCTTCCTTAACCTCGCCGCAGGCCGCCGGCCCCATAGGTTAATCGTCCTAATGGACACGACCCTGCGCACCCTTACTCGAGCCGTTCCGGCATATACGCGTCCTTGGCGAGGTTTGAGAACCGCGTAAACTGGTTTTCGAACGCGAGTTGCACCGCGCCGACCGGCCCGTGACGCTGCTTGCCGATGATGACCTCTGCCTTGCCCGACACCATCATCATCTTGTTCTGCCATTCCATGAACTCCTGTGTGCCCTCGTTGGGCTTCAGGCGCTCGACGTAATACTCCTCGCGGAACACAAACATCACCACGTCGGCGTCCTGCTCAATCGAACCCGATTCACGCAAGTCCGAGAGCTGGGGCCGCTTGTCCTCGCGCTGTTCGACCTGACGCGACAGCTGCGACAGCGCGATGATCGGCACCTGCAGCTCTTTGGCGAGCGCTTTGAGGCCGGTCGTGATTTCCGTAACTTCCTGCACGCGGCCTTCCCCTGTTCGCTTCGATCCTACCACCAGCTGGAGGTAATCGATGATCAGGCAGCCGAGCCCGCGCTGGCGCTTCAACTTTCGCGCCCGAGCCGCGAGTTGCGCGATCGAAATGCCGCCGGTCTGGTCGATATAGAGCGGGATCTCGCTCATCTCACGCGACACCGTGACCAGCTTGCGGAACTGATCCTCGTCGATCATGCCGCGGCGGATCTTTTCGGATCCGACTTCCGCCTGCTCGGACAGAATACGCGCGGCGAGTTGTTCGGCCGACATTTCGAGCGAGAAGAAGCCGACCACCGCGCCATCCAGCACTTTCGTCGTGCCGTCCGATTGTAGTTCGGCCTTGTAGTTCTTTGCAATATTGAACGCGATGTTGGTCGCGAGGGCCGTCTTCCCCATCGACGGGCGGCCCGCGAGAATGATCAAATCAGACGACTGCAAGCCGCCCATCTTGTTGTCAAGATCGGACAGCCCCGTCGACAACCCCGACAACCCGCCAGCGCGTTGATAGGCGTTGTTGGCCATCTCGATGGCGCTCGTCAGAGCGTTCCCGAACGTCAGGAACCCCTGCCCATACTTGCCTTTTTCGGCGAGTGCATAAAGCGCGCCTTCCGCTTCCTGGATCTGCTCTTCGGGCGAGGAATCGACTGGGCTATCGAACGCCACGTTGACGAGGTTTTCCCCGATCCCGATCAGCGTGCGCCGGATCGCGAGATCATAGACCGTGCGCCCGTAGTCATGCGCATTGATGATCGTGGTCGCGTTGGCAGCCAAGCGCCCCAGATACTGCGGCACGGTGAGGTGTTCGTTGATCGGCTCCGCCGTCTCAAAGAACGTCTTGACGGTGACGGGCGTCGCCTGCTTGCCGGCCTGGATCAGCTTGGCCATGGTTTCGTAGATCTGGCCATGCAACGGATCGAAGAAATGCACGACGTCGAGAAACGCTGACACACGGTCATGCGATTCGTTGTTTATGAGGATCGCGCCCAGCAGGGCCTGTTCGGCCTCGATATTGTGGGGCGGCTGGCGGAAGCTGACGGGCTCGGGGCTCGCCGCAACTTGGCGGAGTTTGTCGGCAGAGAGGAGGGCAGCTTGTTTCATGCCCCTCTCATACCCGACTCCCCAAAATAGGGACGTGGCCCTATTCACTCGTCCCCGCTTTGCACAGCCCCACATTTTTCCGCTTGGACTGCCCGGGAATCAGGGCTGCGGCCAATTAGCTGCGCCGGTCTTTACGGGCTCGAAATCTAACCACCTTAGATTCAGGGCGAGCCAAGCTGAGCCAAACCCGAGTAGGTTGCATGCCCACGCCATCGCCCCGCACGGCCGCACCAGCCTTTGGTAAGCGGCGCCCCGATTCGTCAGGCGCCCATCGCACGCCCCCGACCGCACCTCCCTCCAAGCGCTCTCAAGCTGAACCGCCTCCCGGCCGTGTTTCGCGCCTCAGCGAAGCACCAAGGCTCAGCGACGCCCCGCCCCCTCCAGCAACCGTCTCGTCTCCACCTGCAAACCAGCCATCGCTCACGTGGTCGTTTATCAAAGCGAACGCTGTCGGCTTTGCGACCGCCGTCTGCATATCCGCCGCTTTCGAGACCGGCGCCATCGGAGCCCATGCCGGCATCGTTAGCCGCCTGGCGGTGCTGGTGCCGAGCTTCGTCGTCGCCGTCTCGATGGGCGCGATGTTCAAACGGCCCGCCGCATACCTGGGGCAAACCCTCCTCGAGGCCGGCGTCCGCCGCGGATGGGCCGACGTGATCGTCGGCGGCTCGTGCGGCAGCCTCTGGATGGCGATCGATGTGCTTCTCTTGCACAAAGTCCCGTCTGCGCTGTCCGTCGGGTTCGCGATCGGCGGCGTGGTCGCAGGCTATTCGTTCTGGCGTTCGCAGGGCTTTCCCGGCGGCGCGCCGCGCTGGCTGGCGCTCATCGATTTCGGCTACCGCTCCCTCCGCCGCATTTAGGCCAGAGGGCTCGCCCCTCTGGCCCGTGCTTGCTGGTTTTGCTTCGCCTAGTTGACCCTAGTCACTTCCACGAGATTGTCGGAGAACGTCGGCGCACGCCCGAGCCCGCTCCATTCCGACGACGAGATCGAGTTGACCGACCCATCCGAGCGGTTGAGCGAGCGCCAGTAGCCCAGCGTCGCGACCACCACGCCGCTCGGCACATCGTCCGTCACCCGCGCCACGCCCTCAAAATCGCCGCGCCCGTTATGCACGCGCACCGGATCGCCTTCGCGAATTCCCCGCTTGCCCGCGTCAACCGGCGAGATCATGACGAACTGGTCGCCCTGCCCTTTGATCTTATGTTTCTCGTTGGCGTAGCATGAATTCAAAAACCCATGGCTCTTGGGCGACAGGATGTTGAGCGGATAGAGCTTGGCTGTGTCGGGATTGGTCTCGGGCCGCTCGCGGGCCGGCACATAGCCCGGCAGCGGGTCGACGGGCTCACCCGATTGCTCGGCGTCGTACATCATGCGGAAGGGACCTGCGACGAAATTCTTGGCATCATGGAGCAGGAATTCGACCTTGCCTGACGGCGTGGGGAATTTGCCGTTCTTGTGGGGCGCGCGGGTATCGGCCGATCCAACGTCGATCTTCAAATATCCGTGCTGCCTGAAGTGCTCCATGGTTGCGCCTGCCATCTTGGGGTCGTCCCAATTAATGTAATGGGCACACAATTCGGCGTCGGTCATTTGGAAGATCGGGTCGTTAAAGCCCATCTCCTTCGCCAACCTGCGCCACATCTCGCTCGTCGGCAGGCACTCGCCCAGCGGCTCGACAGCCTTCTGGTTGTAGGTGAAGTAGAAATGGCCCCACGACCACATCATGTCCTCGGCCTCGCCCGCCATCGCAGCCGGCAGTACGATGTCGGCATACTTGGCCGTATCGGTCAGGAAATGCTCGGCCACCACCGTGAACAGGTCTTCGCGCTGCAGCCCTGCGACGATCTTGTTCGTCTCCGGCGCCTGACTGACAGGATTGGTGCAATAGACAAACAAGCTCTTGATCGGCGGATCGAGCTTCATCTCCCCGGTGAGGGCTGCACCGAGCCGCAGGTTGTTGACGACCCGCGTGCCGGGCTTGATCCAGTCGCCGCGCGAAACCTTCATCCAGTCGACCGGGAAATCCCACAGCGGCATTTGCATAAGCCCGCCGCCCACATGCCGCCACGAGCCGACCAGCGCTGGCAGACAACACGCAGCCCGGATCGCCTGCGCGCCACCCGCGCTTCGTTCCAGCGCCACGCCGAGCCGGATGACGGAGGGCTGTGCCGTCGCAAACTCCCGGCCGAAGGCCAGCACGTCCGCAGCTGGAACGCCGGTGATGCTCTCGACATACTCCGGCGTGAACTCGGCCGCCCGCGCGGCAAGCTCCGCATAGCCATGCGTGTGCTGGTCCACGTACTCCTTGTCGACGAGGCCCTGCGTCACAATCGCGTTGATGAACCCCATGGCGAGCGCGCCGTCCGTGCCGGGCTTGGGGCAGATGTGCCAATCGCCGGCCTTGGCCGTGCGCGAGCGATAGCTGTCGATCACGACGACCTTGGCGCCCTTCTTCTGCGCCTCCAGCACGAATGGCCAGTGATGCAAGTTGGTCGAGATCGAGTTGCACGCCCAGATCACGATGAACTTGGAGTGTACAAAGCTCTCCGGATCTACCCCGCCGGTCGGCCCCACGGTCAGCAGCCACGCCGTCGAGGACCCCGAGGCGCAGAACGTCTTCTCGTTCACCGTCGTGCCGAGCTTGTTGAAGAACGGATCGCCAGAGTTGATGCCTTGCACCAACCCCATGTTGCCGAGATAGCTTTGCGGCATGATCGCTTGCGCACCGTGCGTCTTGATGATCTCGTGCCAGTTGCGGCAAATCTCGGAAATAGCTTCGTCCCAACTAATGCGCGTGAACTGCTTGGAGCCCTTTGGCCCTGAGCGCCGCATCGGATACAGCAGCCGGTCTGGATTGGCGTGGTGGTCGGCGAAGTCCTTGAGCTTCACGCATAGGCCGCCGCGCGTCATCGGATGGCTTTTCTTGCCCCGCACGTCGACGAGCGTTCCGCCCTTGACCTCGTAGTCCATGGCGCAGGTGTCGGGGCAGTCATGTGGACAAGCGCCGTGGAAAATCTCGCTCTTCACCTGCTCGTTCATATAGGCGCTCCTGGCTCAGCTGCATGCCACTAAAGTTGTGCGGCACGCTGGCACGGCTGGCCGAGGCTGGCAAGATAAAGCCGAACCGTTCGTCCCACCTCACTCGACGGGTGGAAACATTTTTGCTTTGTCGAGCTTGTAGGTCCACGGCAACCCCGCGTTCTTCCAGCCGTTGACTGTGCGGCGGCCGTCGGCGGACAGGTCCCCCTCGAAGCCCTCGATCACGCTGTAGACATTGGTGTATCCGGCCTCGGCCAGCAAGTTGGCAGCCTTCGCCGAACGGTCGCCTGACCGGCAAATCAGGATCACCTTCTGATCCTTGGCGAGACCCTTGCGGGAGAGCAGAGCTCCCACCGCTTTGCTAAAACCCAGATTGGGCTCTAGCTTCAACCGTCCGCCCGCATCGTCCCACTCGCCACGCGTCGTCATATCCACCCACGGCACCACGCCGTCGATCTCGCTTGTATAGCCCACGAACTGGATCTCGCTGCGCGCCCGCACGTCGAGAAACAGCACGCTGTTCTTCTCGGCCATGACGACCTCCGCTGCCTCGACCGCGGTGAGATACTTGCCAAGCTTGGTCTGCTTGGCAGGCGGCACATCATAGGCCCACGCAGCCGCCGGCAACAGCAGGCAACTGAGCCAGATCGCGAGACATCCGTTGAACCACTTCATGCGCGGCCTCCTGTGAGCAATCCCGGGTTCAGCCCCCGTTCTTCGCCTTCTCGTACAGCCCGATCACGTCCTTGATGTTGTCCTTAAAGGTCTGGATGCGCGCGGCGCCCGAGGGATGCGTCGATAGCCACTGCGGCGGCGCGCCCTTCGAAAACGTGCTCATCTTTTCCCACAAGCCGACTCCCGCGCGTGGGTCATAGGCGGCGCGTGCCGCCAGCTCCATCCCGACGAGATCGGCTTCCGTCTCGTCGTTGCGGCTGAACTTGCGGCCAAGCAGATCCCCGCCGACCGACGCGAGCTGCCCCACCGCGTTCGATCCCGTGAGAATGCTGACCGCGATCGCACCCACGTTGGTGATGGTACCCTTGGCGGCGCGCGCGCGCGAGTGTTCCCGCAGCGCGTGCGCGATTTCGTGGCCAACCACGAGCGCAATCTCGTCGTCGCTCATTTTGAGCTTGTCGATGATGCCCGTGAAGACGACGATTTTGCCGCCGGGCATGCAGAACGCATTGACGGTGGGGGAATTGATGACGTTGATTTCCCATTTCCAGGTCTTGGCGCGCTCGTTGAATTTCGTCGCATGCGGCAGCAGCTCACCCGCGATTTTGCGCACTCGCTGCGTCGTGGGGTGATTTTCGCCTAGCAGCGCCTGCTGCTGGTACGCCTTGCGGGTCAGCGCGTCGTACTGCAGCCCGGCCTGCTGTTCCAATCCCTCCTCCGACACGAGATTACGCAGAATGGACATCCGCCCGACCTTCACGCCGCCGTCGCCGTCGGGCTCGCGGGCCGAGACCGGCGCCGCCAGCGCCAAAGCCACCACCATCGTGGCCGCAATGCCGCGCATCATATTCATTCTAGAGGCTCCTTGGCTCTTCCACCCGTGGACTGAGTATAGGTAGTGCCCGCGACACATTCCAGCGCTTCCCGCATGAACGTCATGCAACCAGCCTGATCCTCGCCCCGTTTTCTGCGTAAGATAACCAAGCGAGGTGACCAATGCCCGACGATACAGAGCCTATGATCACCGCCCGGATCATCCCCGGTATGGCCCACGTCCACGCTCACGAATGGGACGCGTGCGCCAATTCCGATCCAGCGCTGCATAACCCGTTCGTCTCCCATGCTTTTCTCCTTGCGTTGGAAGAGGCTGGCTGCATCGGCGGCCGCTCGGGCTGGAAGGCGCAGCATGTGCTGATCGAGGGCGAAGGCGGAACCATCGCCGCCGCCGCGCCCTGCTACCTCAAGTCTCACAGCCAGGGCGAATACGTGTTCGACCACGGCTGGGCCGACGCCTACATGCGTGCTGGCGGGCGCTATTATCCAAAGCTCCAGGTCGCCGTCCCATTTACGCCGGTGCCCGGTCCGCGCCTGCTGGTGCGACCGGGTCCTGACCACGACGCCCACGAAGCGAGCCTTGCCGCGGCCCTCGTCCAATTCACCGCCGATCTGGGCGTCTCCTCGCTCCACCTGACGTTCCTCGATCAGGTCGCCTGCGCACGCATCGCCAAGCTCGGTTTCCTCGAGCGCACCGGCCAGCAGTTCCACTGGTCGAACGCCGGCTACAAGTCCTTCGACGATTTTCTGGCGACGTTCGCCTCGCGTAAGCGCAAGGGGGTCAAAAAGGAGCGCGAACAGGCGCTCTCGAACGGCATCACCCTTGAGCACATCACCGGCGCGGCGATCAACGAGGCCCACTGGGACGCGATGTACGCGTTCTATATGGATACCGGCAACCGCAAGTGGGGCCAGCCGTACCTCAACCGCGCGTTCTTCTCGCATCTAGGCCTTGCCATGGCCGACCGCTGCCTGCTGATCTTCGCCAACCGCGCAGGCCGCCCCATCGCAGGCGCGCTAAACCTCATCGGGGGGGATTGTCTTTACGGCCGTTACTGGGGCGCCATCGAACAGCACCCCTGCCTTCACTTCGAGGTCTGTTACTATCAAGCGATCGACTACGCCATTACCCATGGCCTCGCCCGTGTCGAAGCGGGCGCCCAGGGCGAGCACAAGCTTGCACGCGGCTACCTGCCGGTTCCCACCTATTCCGCGCACTGGATCAGGGATGACAGCTTCCGCAAAGCGGTCGCCCGTTATCTGAAAGAGGAACGCTTAGCGGTTGCCGAGGCCGCCACCCACTACACGGAAGCCGCTCCCTTCCGCAAAACGGAAACCACCGACCCCCGCGCCCAGGATCACGACTGAGGAAAACCGCCTACTTGCCGGCGTCAATGAACGTCTTGATCTGCGCAGCGACCGCCTGCGCCTGCGGCAGCTCCAGCGCCTTGCAGTGTTTTTCCATTGTATTGAACATGCCGTCGAGCTTTTCGAGGCTCGCGTCCGGCAGCTGTTTCTTTTCCGCCTGATCGGCCAGATCGTAAGCCTGCTTCATGCATGCATCCGTCGGGCCGTTGTTGGCATCATCGGCGGCAAACGCGGCGGGCGCAGCCAGCAGCAGCAGCGCAGCAGCAGCAGCGATCAGCGAGTGTTTCAGCATGACAGGCATCCTCTCTGGAGACACGAACGCGTAGAACTCAAATCAGCCACCCATCGTCGCGAGCTGTGTGGCGATAAATCGGCAACATGGGGGGATTGCTGAGGTCATAACGGGGCAACTATGCCGTATCCGCTGTTTTTGCCCAACCGTTCCAGCGCCACAGCCAACTCGTCGTAGTGATCGAGCATGATATCGGGATCGAAGTACTGAACTGGCGGCGCGCTATAGCCGAAACTGACCGCGATTACCGGCACCCTCGCAGCCTTCGCCGTCGCCACGTCAACTCCGCTATCGCCGATCATGATCGCCCGCATAGCAGATCCACCCGCAAGTTCGATCGTGCCCAGCAGATGCGCCGGATCGGGCTTGTGCACCGGAAACGTGTCGCGCCCCGCGATCGCCGCGAACCGCCCGTCCATGCCGAGGCTCTCGAGCAACTGCCTGGCGAGGCTCTCGCGCTTGTTGGTGCACACCGCCAGAACGTGTCCTTGCCTCGCGCAGGCATCCAGCGCCGCGAGCACCCCAGGAAACGGCCGGCTCTCGAACGCGATGTTGCTTTGGTAATGGCTGATGAACTGGTCGAACAAGGGATACAGTCGCTCCTCGGGCCAATCCAACGCCTCAGCCCCGATGGCGGCCTTGATCATGGCGAGCGCGCCGTGGCTGACAGCTGGCCGCAGGACCGCAGCATCGGCTGGGGCCCGCCCCATCCGGGCCATCACGTGGTTGGTGGCCGCGATCAGATCCGGCGCCGTATCGACCAGCGTTCCATCAAGATCGAATACGAGAGTGAGAGGCTGCAATCTGTGGCTCCAACGTGCGAGGGACGGGCAAAGGGCTATCCGTTTGGAACCCCGGACTCAAGGGTCTGGTCGATCCGCCGGCCGAACAGTCATGGTGGTGTGACACACTAAAACGATCGTCACGCATTGTTCTTTTCTGGATTAGCCGTATGACCTTGCCCGCAGAGACCTTGGGCTCCTTTGCCCGCACGCATCTTCCAGCCCTTGAGGCCGACGACGTGACGTTCAACATCCAGATCGCAGCCATCGAGGCTGCCCTCAAAGACCCAACAGGCTTTGCATTCTGGTCGCTCGGCGGCCCTGGTCACTGCGCCACCCTGACGCCAGGCCGCTCGTTGCTGTTGGGCAACCTCGACGCGGTCCAATGCCAAGAACTCGCTCGCATCACGCGCTTCGACGCTTATCCCGGCGTCGTCGGCGCCGAACCGGCCGTTACGCAGTTCGTCACCGCTGCAAAAGGGCTGGGGCTCGCCTTCTGCGAGACTATTCCCATGCGCCTGCACATCCTCACGGATCCGCCGGCTTATCCGGCCTGCCCCGGCGTTTCCCGGCCCGTCGAAGCCGCCGACGCGCCCCTCTTGTTTGAATGGATGACAGCTTTCCACGAGGAAGCTGTACCCCACGATCCGTCTCCACACCGTGCCAACGTCAAAAAATCGGCTGCATCCGGCCGCTATGCCTTCTGGACTGTGGATGGCGAACCGGTTTCCGTTGCCTGCATCAACCGCACGCTGCGCACGACCTGCGCCATCGGCGCGGTCTACACGCCGCCAGCCATGCGCGGGCGCGGCTACGCTGGGTCCGTGGTGGCCGCCCTAGGCGAACGCATTTTCGCCGAGGGCAAGCGCTCCGTTTGCCTCTATACGGATTTGCGCAACCCGGCTTCGAACCGCTGTTACGCAAACATCGGCTTCAAGCACCACACAGACGCCGCCGCACACTTCCGGGTACCTTGAAAGCAGACGGCCGACGGTCGCCGCAGACACTTACTTTATCGCAAGTGGGCCCTGGCCTTCACTTCCCTGCTTGCCTCACCCCAATTGAACTCCCGCGCTTAGTTCACTATATCTGAACTAACCCTCTCAGCATCAGGACACCTCCCGTGGACCAGCCCGTCATCTCCCTTCTGAAGCAGCAGGCCTATATCGATGGCGCTTGGGTGGGCGAACCCAAAATGGCAGTCCTCGACAAGGCCACCGGCGAAAGCTTCGCCCGCGTGCCTGAAATGGGCGCCGCCGAGACGACCGCCGCCATCGACGCTGCCGCCCGTGCCTTCAAGACCTGGTCAAAGACGACCGCGAAAGAGCGCTCGAAGCTCCTGCGCCGCTGGTACGAGTTGATCCTTGCCCACGCCGACGAACTGGCCCTTCTGATCACCAAGGAACAGGGTAAGCCGCTCTCGGAGGCGAAGGGTGAAATCGTCTATGGCGCCCACTTCGTCGAATTTTTCGCCGAAGAAGCCAAGCGCGTCTACGGCGAGATCATCCCATCCCACAAAGCCGACGCCCGCATCCTCGTGCAGCGCGAGCCCATCGGCGTCGTGGCCGCCATCACGCCGTGGAATTTCCCGATGGCGATGATCACACGCAAATTGAGCCCGGCTCTCGCCGCCGGTTGCACGGCGGTCATCAAGCCGGCCGAGGATACGCCGCTTTCCGCCCTCGCGTTGGCCGAACTCGCCGACCGCGCGGGCATTCCCAAGGGCGTCTTCAACGTCGTGACCGCTCGCGATCCGGTCCCCGTTGGCGCGGTGATGACGAGCGATCCCCGCGTGCGCCTCGTCACGTTCACCGGCTCGACCGAAGTGGGCAAGATCCTGATGCGGCAGTCGGCGGGCACGGTGAAAAAAATGGCGCTGGAACTCGGCGGCAACGCGCCCTTCATCGTATTCGACGATGCCGACCTGGACCGGGCCGTGGCCGGCGCGATGGCGTCGAAGTTCCGCAACGCGGGCCAGACCTGCGTGTGCGCCAACCGCATCCTCATTCAGGACGGGGTCTATGACGCGTTTGCCGCCAAACTCACGGCCGCAGTCGCTGCCTTGAAGGTCGGCGCCGGCTTGGAAACCGGCGTTACGCTGGGGCCGCTCATCAACGCTGCTGCCATCGCCAAGGTCGAGGAGCACGTCGCCGACGCCATAGCGCGCGGTGCCACGGTGCTGTCGGGCGGCAAGCGGCACGGGGCCACCGGCAATTTTTATCAGCCCACGATCCTTGCTGGCGTGACGCCAGCCATGAAGCTCGCACGCGAAGAAACCTTCGGCCCCGTCGCGCCCCTGTTCCGGTTCAAGACAGAGGCCGAGGCCATCCATATGGCCAACGACACGCCGTTTGGCCTTGCCGCGTATTTCTACACGCGCGATCTGGGCCGCGCCTTCCGCGTTGCGGAAGCCCTCGAAGCTGGCATCGTCGGCGTCAACGAAGGCATCACGTCAACGGAACTTGCGCCTTTCGGCGGCGTCAAGGAAAGCGGCTTGGGTCGCGAGGGTAGCCGCCACGGCATCGAGGAATTCGTAGAACTCAAGTATGTCCTGATGGGCGGGCTCTGACGGCCTACCGTTTGGGACGTGTACGACAACCAGACTGTTGCTGCAGACGCTTGCTCATTTCCAGATTGGCGTCCATTATCCGGTCGGTCGACGCTCATTGTGCCGTGAAAACACAACTTATTTTTTACTTTGAGTATATTGCCGTGCCGCGTGGTCTCAAGATCGCCAAACGTGAAATTGTCGCCCGCATCTCACAGCGAGTCGGGTTGGCCTCCTTGCTCGAAGCCATGCCTCACCAGCCCCAGCTGCTGGTCATCAATTATCATCGCATCGGCGACCCAGGCGCGAGTGAATTCGACACCGAGATTTTTTCGGCAAGCCAGGAGACGCTGGCCGGCCAAATCAAGCATCTCAAGACCCATTACGATCTGCTGCATCCCGATGAAGCTCTCGATATCATAGACGGCAAAGTTAAACCTCGCCGCTTGTCGGTGCTGCTGACCTTCGACGACGGCTATCGGGACAATTTGACGCTGGGGGTGCCCGCTTTGAAGGCCTATGGCGCTTGCGCGATGTTTTTCCTCGTTTCGGGTTACCTCGACGCTCCAGGCCAGATCCCGTGGTGGGACAGGATCGCTTGGTTGACGCGGCGCTGCGCGGGCAAGACCATCGAATTGTCCCAGCCCTCGCCGGTTTCCATCGCCGTCCCCCACGGCGACGTCGACCGCGCTACCCGCCAGATCTTGAAGCAGTTCCGAAGCGCCGGCGTCGATGAAGCCCGCTTTTTTGCAGAGCTGCGTGCGGCCGCCGGCAATGACGAGCCGTCCCTTCAATCGCCGCTGCTGATGGATTGGGCCGATGCCCAAGCGTTGCGCGATGCGGGCATGACGATCGGCGTCCATACCCATTCCCACACGATCCTCTCCCGTCTCGACCCCGAAGCGCAAGCCGGTGAATTGACCACCTGCCAGCGCAAAATGCGCGAAAAACTTGGCATCAAGGCCGATATTGTCGCCTATCCAGTCGGCTCCCGCACGGCTTTTAGCGACGAGACCAAGCGGGTGGCCCGCAAAGCTGGCTTCCGGGCCGGTTTTTCGTTTTACGG
>JANXVY010000081.1 GCA_025351425.1 Hyphomicrobium sp. | reverse complement strand
TTGGACCGCTCAATCGCGGTTTTCACATGATGATGAGCGTGCTCGACAAGGGCCGCATCGGGATCGCCGCGCTGGCCGTGGGCATCGCGCAGGCCGGGCTTGACGCTGCCCTCGACTATGCCAAGACCCGCCGCCAGTTCGGCAAGCCAATCGCGGATAACCAGGGCCTCGCCTGGATGCTTGCCGACATGGCCAAGGACATTGCCGCCGCCCGCGCGCTCGTTCACCGCGCGGCTCTGTTGATGGATCACGGATTGCCATGCACGGCCGATTGCTCCATCGCCAAGTGCTTTGCCAGCGACACCGCCGTCACGCACATGGCCAATGCGGTGCAGATATTCGGCGGCTCGGGCTACATCCGCGGCTTCGAGGTCGAGCGGCTCTACCGCGATGCCAAGATCACGCAAATCTACGAAGGCACAAATCAGATCCAGCGCACGATCATTGCGCGCGAGTTGCTGAAGGCCTGACTGAGGACCTGTCATGTCGAGTCAACCGCTGCAGCTAGGGGAGCGGGTCGCCTTCCGCAAGACGGTTTCGGAAAGCGACGTCTACCTCTTTGCCGGCATCACCGGCGATTTCTCGCCGAACCATGTCGACGAAGCCTTCATGCGCGGCACCCGTTATGGCCGCCGGATAGCGCACGGGGCGCTGATCGTCGGTTATATGTCGCGCGCCTCGACGATGATTGCGGAACTCGCGCCCCCCGAGGGCCCATTGTTCCCTGTCTCACTGGGCTACGACCGCATCCGGTTGCTCGCGCCCGTGTTCATCGGCGATACCATTACCGTTGCCTACGAGGTCTGCGTGTACGACGTCGAGCGCAGCCGCTCGATCGGCAACTTAACAGTCACGAACGAGGCGGGTGCGACCGTTGCCGTGGCAGTGCATATCATGAAGTGGCTGAAGCGCCGGGAGTAAAGCTGGAAGCATTCGACAGCTTCCGGACTTGGCCCCTCGCATCGAAGGTCAATAGACCCAAGGCAGCTCAAGCCTGAAATCCGGCCACCTCGGCGAAGTGCGCCGGTCTGTCTGCAGAATACACCGCAATCAAAGTGCGAGATAGGTCTCCGAAATCTATCTCATACCAGCCCACCTAAGGTTTGACCGCAAGAATCCAGGGATATGAGGTCAGGGAGGTGATGCGCCCGGCCTCGGCGAGGAGGCGGTTCCATGCGGCGCAGGCGGCATCGAGGATGCTGTCGTAGTCGTTGAGCAGCCGGTGCGAGAGGAAGCGCTCTTTGAGGTGCAGCCAGACGCGCTCGACCGGGCTGAGTTCAGGCGAGTATGGAGGCAGCGGCACGAGTGTGATGTTGGTCGGCACTCGCAAGGCCTTGGCGCCGTGCCATCCCGCTTGGTCGAGCACCATCGCAACGTGCTCGTCCTTTGCGATCGTCGCAGCAAAGCCATCGAGAAATTGCTGCATGGCATCGGTGTTCACTTCGGGCATGACCAGCGCGAAGGCGTTATCCGTTCCCGGCTCGATTGCCGCAAAGATGTAGGCGAAGGTGAACCGGTTGTCGGCGATCCCAGGCGGGCGCACGCCGCGCTTCCACCAGACGTGGCACGTTCGCCCCTTCTGTCCGATCCGGGCTTCGTCCTGGAAGAACAGCCGTAGACGCTTGTGTTTATGCGTATGCTGAATTTTTTGCAGAGCTCGCAGGGCTCTTTTTAAAGGCCTCTGCGTCGGCCGGGTCCTTCATCGGATGGCTGGGGCGCGTCTTTTGCCGCGACAGTCCGAGCCTATGCAGCAGGCGACCGACCGACCAGGGATGAAGGCGCTTGCCGAACCGCTCGGCGCAGATGGCCGCGAGATCTTCGAGCGTGTAGGCCGACAATCCACTCGCCTCGGGGTCGCTACCGTTCATGACTATGGTCACCAGGTCAGCCTGCTCCTGGACCGACAGCACGGGCGGGCGCCCCTCGCCCCAGCGATCAGCCAAGCCATCCAGGCCGTGCGCGTTGTACCGGCCCACCCAGTCTCGCAGCGTCTGGCGATCCATCCCGGCAGCTTCGGCGGCCTCCTTGCGGCTCATGCCCGAAAGCGCATTGGCGATGCCAAGGATGCGACGCGACACGCGCGCGTCAGGCTCCCCCTTGGACAGCTTGCGCAACGACACCACCGAACGGTCTTTCCTAATCCTGAGCGCTGTCATCCGATCCCTCCTGCCGAATCACTAGCACAAGAGAATCACGATCCGCGCCAACGCGAAAGGCCCAGGGAGTCAAAGCTTTCGTGGGCCGGTATTACGTCTCCTTGAAGTGGCCCCGGTTGTCTGCGCAAAAAATCCGCGTTTCTAAGTAGACTCTCTGCCGGGGTTAGGCAGCCGTGCGGAGCGGCTGCGGGTTGAAGTAGGCCTGATCGGGGGTGCGCCGGTCAAGCGCCGTGTGCGGGCGGCGGCTGTTGTAGAACGTGAGGTATCGGCCCAGCGAGGCGCGGGCTTGTGGCACGTCCTCGTAGGCTCGCAGATAGACCTCCTCGTATTTGACGCTGCGCCAGAAGCGTTCTACGAAGACGTTGTCCCGCCAAGCCCCTTTGCCGTCCATGCTGATGGCGATGCCGTTCCTGATCAGCACGCCGGTGAACGCCGCGCCAGAGAACTGCGAGCCCTGATCAGTGTTGAAGATGCCCGGCCGGTCGTGGCTCGCCAGCGCCTCCTCCAGGGTCTCGACACAGAACTCCGCTTCCATCGTATTGGACAAGCGCCATGCCAGGATGCGACGTGTGCCCCAGTCCATGACAGCACACAGATAAACAAAGCCTCGCGCCATCGGAATATATGTGATGTCGGTGGCCCAGACCTGGTTCGGACGATCGATTGTGAGCCCGCGCAGCAGATACGGATAGATCTTGTTCGCGGCCGCCGGCTTGGACGTGTTCGGCCGGCGATACACCGCTTCTATCCCCATGGTCCGCATCAGCCTGGTGACATGACGCCGTCCGACCTCGCTCCCGTCGGCAGCCAGCAGGTCGCGCAACATCCGCGAACCGGCGAAGGGATACTCCAGATGCAGCTGGTCCATCCGCCGCATCATGGCGAGATCGGCAGGCGACGTCGGTTCGGGCACATAATAGAGGCTCCGTCGGCTGATGTTCAGCACCAACGCCTGGATCATCAGCGGCAGATCGTGGGTCCGGTCGATCATCGCTTTGCGCTCAGCAAACCCGCCTTGCCGAGCGCACTTTCTAAAAAATCGTTCTCGAGCGTCAGCTCGCCGATCTTGGCGTGCAGCGACTTGATGTCCACCTCCGGCGCCGCTGGCTTGGCGCCAGGCCCTGCGTCGAAAACGTCGACAGCGCCGGCCAGCAGCTGGTCCTTCCAGGTGGTGACCTGGCTGACGTGGATATCGAATTGATCCGCCAGCTGCGCAATCGTCCGTTCGCCCTTGAGGGCAGCCAGCGCGACCTTCGCCTTGAAGGCCGATGAGTGGTTTCTGCGTGTTCGCTTCGTCATGGAGTCTCCTGATTCGCGGGCACCATCGTGCGCGCTGTCAGGCAGAAATTCTACTTAGCAACCTGTGCAGTTTTCCGGAGCCACCTCTCAACCCCAACCCGGCTCGCCACAAGCCGCAAGGGAAGTTGAATGCAAAAAAAGAGTGGCGGAGATCGCGGGCCATCACGGAGTTGGCGTCGTCGACATGCGCATTGTTTCCCCGATCACGACGCTTGATTCGAACTATTGGGACAGGTTGCACTACCGACTCCCAGTCGGTAAACGAATAGTTGCCGACGTAAAGCGCGCACTTGACACTCGGGCCGACGATCCAAGTGGAGAATGGTTGTACCGATCGGGCACTTGATGCGGCAATACATCTCCCTGAGCACAGTCGCTAGTGGCCCAAAGCCGTCGAACGGAGTCGGCGCCAATTCTCACGCTGCCGGCTGTATTCCGGACATCGCTCACACCAGCTGCGGTGCGCAGCTCAACTCGCCATCCCCTGCCGGCAGCCGGTCTTGATCTCAAAATGCGGTCGAACGAATTTGTGGTGTTTTGTCATCCCCACCTCGCATTGAAATCCTTCGACCCGCTCGGTTTGGAGACTCCCGATCCATCTTGGTAGGTCGGCTATCTGTAAATCGCTGCCGGCACGAGCCTTGTTATTTCGAGTGTGCGAGCTCCAGCGAATGCCGCCGTGCCACGATCGACTTCTTAAAGGTGACTCGCTGTGGAGTTAGCCACATCGTCGGAGCGTGAATTTTATCGAACGTCGTGCATCTAAGCAGACTCTGAGCACTTGACCAACGAATCCAGTTGGTGATTCCGTCTTCCTACTGATTCG
>JANXVY010000060.1 GCA_025351425.1 Hyphomicrobium sp. | reverse complement strand
AGATGCGTGGCGAAGCAGTGACGCAGCGTCTTCACCGTGACGGGCTTGCCGATCCTGGCCAAGAGGGCTGCGCGCATGCAGGCCCGATTGAGCGCGGCCGCGTCGAGCGGCCGTTGTCCGTCGGCGCAAGGAAACAGCCATCGGCGCGGCTTGCCGATCCTCCAATAGGCACGCAGCGTCGCCAGAAGCGCTGGCGACAGCATGACGTAGCGATCCTTACGGCCCTTGCCCTGCTCGACGCGGATCAGTTCGCGCGCACTCTCAAGGTGCTCGATGCGGAGCGCGAGAACTTCCGCCGTCCTGACGCCCGTTGCGTAGACCGTCGTCAGCGCGGTCCGGCAAACCACGTCGTCGACCGCCTCGATCAACCGCGCCACCTCGGTCGTGGAGAGGACGGTCGGCAGCGTCTTCGGGACCCGCGCATACGGAATACGCTCGGGAAGATCCTTGCGGCCAAGCGTGACGCCATAGAAGAACCGCAACGCCGAGACGATCTGGTTGAGCGAGGCCCAGGCGATGCTGCGCGCGACCAGATGAACTTGATAGGTCCGCACGTCTTCGACGCCGAGCTCCGCCGGCGAGCGGCCGTGATATTGGCTGAACTTCTTGACTGCGGTAATGTATGAGGCTCGGGTCGCTGGCGACAGATTGCGGACCGTCATGTCCTCGATCATGCGCTGGCGCAGTTGGGTGGCACGCGCACGGCCGTTACGCTTACTCATAAGGTGCTCCTATCGGAAAGTGTGGGCTTCAAAGCACCCTCACCTTCGCAGACAGGACACCCCCGTCACCCCGAGCACCCTCCGCGGTAGCGGTTCAGTTCAATCACTGTTCGCAGCCGTTGTGAATCCCCAACATGATTCTAGTCAGCCTGAAAATGCTCTAGAGCACATTCCGATCCTACGGACCCGGAATTTTCTCTAGGTCCTTGATTTTGTAGCATTTTCATCTTCATGGAGCGAGGCTTCGCCGTCGACGACGAACCGGGATCCACTTCGTCGGAAAATGCTCTAGTGCAGCGCGAGTTGCGCTGCGCCGGCGATGGGGCCGGGCGATTTACCGCCGCCGCCCGCATCGACGATGACGACGAGGCTATCGGCGCCCGCAAGCGTCGCGGCGGGGACAGTGTACGTCGCGCGTGCGCCCGACCAGCGGCCGAGCGGCACGAGATCGCGCACGATGTTGGAGTAGACGACCTTGCGGCGGGCGTTTTCGCCACGGCCGATGGCGACCTCGCGCTGGCCAATGACCGGCATGGCGACAATCGAACCGCTGGTGACGCCGCTGCCGGTGGATGCCGGGATCGTAACCTCGACGCCGCCGTCTGACGATTTAGCCAGCGTGACCACGACTTCGACAGCCGGCTGGGTTTGCGCCACGGCGCGCGCGATCTCGCTGCGACTTGCGCCATTGGCGTGGATCGCGCCGTTGACGACGGCTTGGGGCGTGTAGACTTCGCGGTCGCCGCGCGTAACGGCATAAGCCCGTTGGCGGGCGGTAAAGGCCGGCTGGGCGAACGTATCCTTCCAGCCGAGATAGTCCCAATAGTCGACGGGAAGCGACAGCGCGATGAGGTTTGGTTCGTGGGCCAGCTTGGCCAACAGCTCATCGGCGGGCGGGCACGATGAACAGCCCTGGCTGGTGAACAACTCAACGACGGATGCGGCACGAGCGGCGGCCGGGAGCGTCAGCGCGGCTGCGATAGCTGCTAGGATCGTTCCGGTTTTAATTGAATCACGGAACGACCCTAGTTCCTTGTTTTGGCGTGCTTCTATCGGGAACACCGCTCCACAC
Source organism: Hyphomicrobium sp. (assembly GCA_025351425.1). Classification (GTDB taxonomy): domain Bacteria; phylum Pseudomonadota; class Alphaproteobacteria; order Rhizobiales; family Hyphomicrobiaceae; genus JANXVY01. The sequence continues at coordinate 37,021 of JANXVY010000060.1, read as the reverse complement.
TTTTCCCGGAAGCACTCTAGGCGCGAAAGCATCGGATGACGGGACATGGATGGCCTCTAGGGTGGACGCCGACCCTCGAGGGTACGTAGCGCACGACGCTTTCGTTACAGCCGTGAACGCTCGCAGAGAAGCGAAGCCGGGCGCAGGGGTGGGGCTCGACGCGCTCGCATACTTTTTGGAAGGGCGGGGCCAAGGCTGGATTGGCGGGGGCGGGCAGGGTACACACTGGCGCACAAAGCCAGCTTATGAGAACCAAGATGCCCTCAAAATACCTTCCAGCCCCGTCTGCGGACACGATGGGCCAGTATCCAGCTGTGCGGATGCGGCGGACGCGGCAAGCTGCCTGGTCGCGACGCCTAGTTGCAGAGACCACACTTTCGGCCGCCGACCTAATCTGGCCGCTGTTCGTCGTCGAGGGCGCCAACACGCGCGTGCCGGTCGCTTCCATGCCGGGGGTCGAGCGGCTTTCCGTCGACCTGATCGTGGACACTGCGCGAGAGGCCGCAGACCTCGGCATTCCGGCCGTCGCACTGTTCCCGTTCACCGATCCAAAGCTTCGGACCGAGGATGCGGCTGAGGCCTGGAACCGCGGCAACCTCGTTAACCGGGCGACGCGAGGGATCAAAGCGGCGAACCTCGGCATTGGCGTGATTCTGGATGTGGCGCTCGACCCCTACACGAGCCACGGTCACGACGGACTGCTGATCGACGGCCGGATCGCCAACGACGCGACGATCGGCGCTTTGATCAAGCAATCGCTCGTGCAGGCCGAGGCCGGGTGCGATGTGCTCGCGCCCTCGGACATGATGGATGGGCGGATCGGAGCCATCCGCGGCGCGCTGGAGACTGCGGGCCACCAGGACACGATGATCATGGCGTATGCCGCTAAGTTTGCCTCGGCATTCTACGGGCCGTTTCGCGATGCGGTCGGCTCGTCGTCGACGCTCAAGGGCGACAAGCGGACCTACCAGATGGACCCAGCCAACACGAACGAGGCGATCCGCGAAGTGCGGCTCGACATCGCGGAAGGGGCCGACATGGTGATGGTGAAGCCCGGCATGCCGTATCTCGACATCGTGCGCCGGGTGTCGCACGAACTCGCGGTGCCGACGTTCGCCTACCAGGTGTCGGGGGAATACGCGATGATCATGGCGGCGGTAAATGCGGGCTATCTCGATGGCGATCGGGCGATAATGGAAAGCCTGCAGGGATTCAAACGGGCGGGCGCCAGCGGCGTGCTGACTTATTTCGCGCCGAAAGCAGCCCGCTATTTAAATAAAAACATAACGTCATGATGCCTAAATTATAATGTGGATGCCCAATAAAGCCAAATATCCCGCCAGCCCGATCACAAATTTCAGTACGCAATCGTACAAATAAAGGCGGCTCGCTCGAATTTTTCCCGTCACACCGCGGCATGAAATATTTGTCGTATAGATTGCCACGTGTCGAAAGCAATACTCCGAGCGAGCTCAAGGCTGATGTTAATCACAGGGTGCGGTCAGCGTCATCATCCAAATGGTCGACGACGCTGAAGTTTCCTAGCCTCTGCCCGGCGGCCTCACGGGCCTATGAAGCGGCCGTCCAGGAGACCGGCGACCACGTCCGGAGGCTGGCTGGCGTCGGATGCCACGCTCAATGCGCCAAGCACCAAAAGCAGGGAAAGACACAAAAGCGCGCCAATAGTATCCCAAGTGGCGCGCGATGGCTTTGCAGTAAATCGATCCAGCTCAACCATTGAACCGGTAGTCGTGGAACGCGGCGCCATCGAAATATCTCCATTAAATATAAAAGCATTATATTGCATTATGACAATTGCAGATCCGAATTGAATAGAGTCGTTACATGACTATTTGAATACAGTTTCCACAGCCTCGCGAGACAAAGACAGTTGCTGGCCTGGGCGCCGCGATCTGGTGTAGGCTGACACTGGACGGACAAACGCCGACTGCTAGCGGCCGGCATTGAAGGGCGGGGCTGCTCGCTGACGTTTCACAACAGGCGCACAACGGGAGAGCGAGACGATGCCGATTAGCGGACCGATGATGACGGGACTTTCCGGCAACGAGATGTTCTGCCTGAATTTGAAGGGGTTAGCACCGGGTGAGCTGCTGATCGGCAATAGCGTCTACTCGCTGGGCGTGCTGGGCAGCATCGGTGCAGGTTTCCAAGCGGCCTTTGGCGGGGAGGTCGGCCAGGTCACGTCGATCATCGCGGAGGGGCGCCATCAGTCGCAGGCGCGGCTCATGCAGGAGGCGCACCGGCACAACGCCGATGGCGTGACCGGCGTCACGAGCGAGTTGCGCACGATGCAGGGCAACGTCGAATTCCTCTCCGTCGCTTCGGGGGTGCACAACACGGCGGCAAACGCGGGGCGGACGATGTTCTCGTCGAGTTCCAACGGGCAGGAGCTCTATTGCCTCATGGACGCGGGCTATGAGCCGCGCCAGTTCGTGTTCGGCAACGTCGCTTATTCGGTCGGCCTGGTGGGCGGCCTCCTGGGCGGCCTCAAGACCATGAAGCGCGGAGAGATCAAGGAATTCTCCAATATATTCAACCATACGCGGCATCTGGCGCTGGCGCGCATCGCGGGCGAAGCGCGCAATGCGGGGGCCAACGCGGTGGTCGGCATCGAAACCCGGATCATGCCGTTTTCGGGGACGCACGAGATGTTGATGATCGGCACGGCGGCGACCCATGCCGCGCTGCCGCCATCTGCAACCGCCGAGCCCGTGACCTCGGATTTGACCTGCGAGGAGATGTGGAACCTCGCCAGCCTCGGCTACATGCCGCTCAAGCTGGTGCTCGGCACCGCCGTCTATTCGCTGGGGCTCATCGGCGGCATCAAGGCGATGTTCAAGAGTTTTTCGCGCGGAGAAATTTCGGACCTGACCTCGTTGATCTACGACGCGCGCGAACATGCGATCGGGTTGCTGAAGGACGAGGCGGCGGCGATCGGAGCGGACGACGTGGTCGGCATCAAGACGCATATCCACGATATCGGCGGCGTGATCGAGTTCATGGCGATCGGGACCGCGGTCAAGAAGATCCCGGGCTGCGCGCCACAGTCGCCGCTGCTGCCGGTACAGGCCGTCATTCGCGACAAGCGGACCTGGATCAGCGCCGACGATATGTTCTCGCGCGGCGGATCGGGCGGCAGCGAGAGCGGGGGCAGCGACTTCTCGGGCGGCGATGGCGGAGGAGGCGGCGGGGACTGAGGCCTAAATGGTTGCGTTCGCGACACTCGACGATTTGCGCCGATCACTTCAGCAAGCGGGACTGGGGGCGAAAACGGACGCGATCGCGGCGACCGCACGGTCGGCGCTGCTGTTCGTGCGACGCTCGGTGGACGACGATGCGCTGCCGGCGGGGGCGGCAACACCTTTGTCATGATCCGGCAGACGGGCTTGAGCGGCCGGCAGTTCGAAACGGCCGGCCACATCACGCGATCACCGTGACGAGTGGCACCGCGCGGATTGGCGCCGACGGACAACCGGTCGCAGGAACGTTCCTAAGGTTGCGAGCGTTAAGCTCGCGTTCAGGTCGCCTTCGCTAGCGTCGAAGTCCGATAAACCAGCAGAGAAGGGTTTTTCCATGAAATTGAGCCGACTTTCTACAGCTGCCGCGCTGTGCGTGTGCCTCATGAGCGCGCACGCCGCGCAAGCGTTGCCCGCCGCCGGCCTCGCCTCGCGGCCCGCCGCAGCCGTAAGCGAAGGTGGCGCGAGCGCGCTGCAAAACGTCTATTATCGCGGTCATCGCGGCGGCTACTGGCGGGGGGGGCGGTGGGTTGGCCTTGGGATCGCCAGCGCCATCGTCGGCAGCGCGATCATCGCGGACGAAGGCTACCGGTATCGGCGCTATCGTTATTCGGGGGACGGCGCGCGCCAGCAGTGCGCGGACAGGTTCCGGTCTTTCGATTGGGATTCGGGTACGTACATGGGCTACGACGGCGAGCGTCACGTCTGCCCGTATCTTTGAACGATAGATCGTCGCCTAACGATTCAGCCCGGAGCAATCGGAAGATTGGTCCGGGTTTTTGGTTGATTTGAACTCTCAGCGCCGAACCCGGCGCTCTCAGTCAGCGCCGAACTCGGCGCTCTCAGTCAGCGCCGAACTCGGCGACGGGGCTCGACCGGCTCGTCGGGGATCGCGGCGGGGGCGGCGCTGCCTGGAACCGCGGGCTGGCCGGGCTTGGCGGGCGTTGCGATCGCTGCCTGCGGCGCGGGCTTGGCCGGTTGGCGGCATTCGGTCAGCCAGAGATCGAACACCGGGTGTTCGACCGCGTGGAGGCCAGGGCTTTCGGCGAACATCCAGCCGGCGAAGAGCCGCTTTTCCTGGCCCGACAGCAGAGTCTCTTCCACCTCGACGAACGAGGTCGTCTTGGGCTGCTCGGTGGGCGGGCGGGAGTAGCACACGCGCGGCGTGACCCTGAGCGAGCCGAACTTAATGGTTTCGCCCAGCGAGGCCTCGAGCTTGGAGATGCGCGCCGTGACCTTGTCGAGTGCGGCAAACACGGCGACCTGGTTTTCGATGCGCTGCGCGTGGGCGGGGGTCAGAATCGCTAGGTAAGTGGCCAAGACGAGGGCGAGGCGCGCGCACGTCGATTTCAGGTCAGCGCAGGGGCGGTTCATTCACGTACCTTCGATAATCAGGACCTCGGCGTCCGCAGCGAGCCGGCGCAGACGCGCGGCCGCCTGATATTCTGCCGAGTGGTAGCAGGCGAGCGCTTGGTCGTAACTGTCAAACTCGATCACAACATGGCGGGGGCGGCTTGCCCCCTCGGGCGCCTCATAACGGCCGCCGCGCACGAGGAACCGGGCGTTGTACTTGTCGAACGCGATCTTGTCGGCAGCGAGATAGGGCGGGTAGGCCAGCGCATCGCGGATGGTGATGTGGACGATCCAATAGCCTTTGGGCATGTATCATCCTTTTCGCTTCGCGAAGCGGGACCGATCCCGCGACCTGGCGGGAGGCGCTGCCTCCCAGACCCACCCGTTTTTGAAACGGGTCGTGCGCGGCGCCTACTCCGGACGCCAGGGCTTGTAGTCGCCGGTCGCCTTGGGGCGATGACCCGACCCCAAGATGGAGCCAGCCGGGCGGTAGGCCTCGCCGGTGCCGGTCATGTTCATCTTGTGCGGCTTCTGCCAGGACTTGGGCGTGTAGACTTCGTTGGTGGGCGGAGTGTCCACCATGTGATGAATCCACGCGTGCCAGTCGGCCGTGATCTTGGAGGCGTCCGCCAGATCTTGGTAGGTCACCCAGCGGCGGGGCATGCCCATCTCGCCGATGCCCTTTTTCTGCTCGTAGTACTTGTTGCCGAGTTCGTCGGAACCGACGAAGCGCGCCTGATTCCAGAGCGTGACGCGCATGCCCCAGGTGTTGCCGCCCCACCAGGAGAAAATTTCGCTGAAGATGCTCATATGGGCCCAACCCTCGGATGGCAGTTTCGGAACTCGCGATTGGCAATAGCCGAACCACTTACGCACGTCTAGCGAGCCCTAGGAGCGGCAGTTGGGCAACACTGTGCGAATTGAGCCCTTCAATGGAATCGGACTAGCATCCAGCGCGTCCGAATGAAGCGGGGCGAAACGCTTCCAGCTGGCTCACAGGGCTGCCGCCCCGCCAATAGGGCGATTACGGGATAGCTCTCGCCGCTCATCCCCGAGCGACCCACAGCTTTTCCACAACGGGCGCCCAGCATACCAACAGTAGTATGGTGATGCTGCAACCGTACCAAATCTAGTTGCGGGCGGTAGACGACGACCGCGAATCGATGGATTTTGGTGACACGGTCGGCGCTGCGTTTCTTGTTGCTGCATCACGCGCAAAGTCCACGAGCCGGTTGCTCGAATACCCGCCTAGTCGCTCTCTCAGCTTTTGAAACTATTTGCAGGCGTCGCCGCCGGACCCCTTTGGGCATCCGATTGGACGCAGCAGATGAGACATGCCTGAGGGACGGCCGAGCCAATTGCGCGACCAAAGCTACAAAAACAAGACCCAGGGGACCTTTATGAAGATCGCACGCCGTTTCACGGAAGCTGGAAAATCACCTTACGAAACGATCAAGTTCCGGCGTGCGGTGAGCGAGATCAAGAACCCTGACGGTTCGAGCGTGTTCAAGCTTGACGGCTTCCAGGTGCCCGAGCACTGGAGCCAGGTTGCAGCCGACATCCTGGCGCAGAAGTATTTCCGCAAGGCCGGCGTGCCCAAGCGCCTGAAGCGCATCGAGGAAACGCAGATCCCGTCGTGGCTGTGGCGCTCGGTGGCCGACGAGCGTGCCCTCGCCGAGCTGCCGCAGCCCGAGCGGATGGGCGGGGAAACGGATGCGCGGCAAGTGTTCGACCGCCTCGCCGGAACCTGGACCTATTGGGGCCAGAAGGGCGGCTATTTCACCACCGAGGAAGACGCGCGTGCGTTTTATGACGAGCACCGCTACATGCTCGCCATGCAGATGGCGGCGCCGAACTCGCCGCAGTGGTTCAACACCGGCCTGCATTGGGCGTATGGTATCGACGGCCCCGGCCAGGGCCACATGTACGTCGACCACATCACCGGCGAGCTGACGGCCTCGACCTCGGCCTACGAGCACCCGCAGCCGCATGCGTGCTTCATCCAGTCGGTCGAAGACGATCTCGTCAACGAAAACGGCATCATGGACCTGTGGGTGCGCGAAGCCCGGCTGTTCAAGTATGGCTCGGGCACCGGCACGAACTTTTCATCGCTGCGGGGAGCCAATGAAAAGCTGTCGGGCGGGGGACGTTCGTCGGGCCTGATGAGCTTCCTCAAGATCGGCGACCGGGCGGCTGGCGCGATCAAGTCGGGCGGCACCACGCGCCGCGCGGCCAAAATGTGCGTGGTCGATGTCGATCACCCCGACATCGAAGAATACGTCAACTGGAAGGTGCGCGAGGAGCAGAAGGTCGCCGCCCTCGTGACCGGCTCCAAGATCTGCCAGAAGCGCCTCAAGGCCATCATGAAGGCCTGCGTCAACTGCGAAGCGGAAGGCGACGCCTGCTTTGAGCCGGCACGCAACCCGGCCCTCAAGCGCTCTATTAAAGAAGCACGCCGCGACGACGTGCCGAACAACTATATCCTGCGTGTTATCCAGTTCGCCAAGCAGGGCTTCAAGGACATCGACTTCCCCGTGTTCGATACCGACTGGGACAGCGAAGCCTATTTGACGGTCGCTGGCCAGAACTCGAACAACTCGGTGCGCGTGACGGACGAGTTCCTCAACGCGGTGGCCGACGACGCCGACTGGAAGCTGCTCGCGCGCAAGGACGGCAAGGTTTCCAAGACGCTGAAAGCGCGCGATTTATGGGACTCGATTGGCCACGCCGCATGGGCGTCCGCCGACCCTGGCATCCAGTTCCACACCACCATCAACGACTGGCACACCTGCCCGAAGTCAGGACCGATCCGTGCATCGAACCCGTGCTCGGAATACATGTTCCTCGACGACACGGCCTGCAATCTCGCGTCCATGAACCTGCTGCAGTTCCGCCAGACGGACGGCTCGTTTAATGTGGCGGCCTATGAGCATGCGTGCCGGCTGTGGACGATCGTGCTGGAAATCTCGGTCCTGATGGCGCAGTTCCCGTCGCGCCAGATTGCCGAGCTGAGCTACCGCTACCGGACGCTCGGCTTGGGCTTTGCCAACATCGGCGGCCTGCTGATGACGGCCGGCATTCCCTACGACTCGAAGGAAGGCCGCGCGATCTGCGGCGCGATCTCGGCCATCATGACCGGCGTTGCGTATGCGACGAGCGCGGACATGGCATCCGAACTCGGGCCGTTCCCCGGCTATGAGCCGAACGCGGCCGATATGCTGCGCGTCATCCGCAACCATCGCCGCGCCGCATATGGCCAGGCCGACGGCTACGAGAAGCTCGCGATACAGCCCGTGCCGCTCGATGCTGCCAACTGCCCCGATCAGCGGCTGGTCGTCGCCGCCCAGCGCGCCTGGGATCAGGCCATCGCGCTTGGCCAGGAACACGGCTTCCGAAACGCGCAGGCGACCGTCGTCGCGCCGACCGGCACCATCGGCCTTGTGATGGATTGCGACACGACGGGCATCGAGCCCGACTTCGCACTGGTCAAGTTCAAGAAGCTGGCTGGCGGCGGTTACTTCAAGATCATCAACCAGGCCGTTCCGGGCGCGCTGCGCACGATGGGCTACCGCGAGAACGAAATCGCGGAAATGGAAGCCTATGCGGTTGGTCACGGTTCGCTGAAGCAGGCGCCTGCAATCAACGAAACGACACTCAAGGCCAAGGGCTTCACGCCCGAAATCCTCGCCAAGATCGAAGGCGGCCTGGGCGCTGCGTTCGACATCAAGTTCGTGTTCAATCGCTGGACGCTCGGCGACGACTTCCTCACCGGCACGCTCAAGATTGCGACCGAAACGCTTGCCAATCCAGCGTTCGACTTGCTGTCGCACCTCGGCTTTTCGAAGAAAGACGTCGAGCTTGCCAACGAACATGTGTGCGGGGCGATGACGCTGGAAGGCTCGCCGTTCCTCAAACAAGAGCACTACGCGGTGTTCGACTGCGCCAATCCGTGCGGCCGCAAGGGCAAGCGGTATCTGTCGGTCGAGAGCCACATCCGCATGATGGCTGCGTCGCAGCCGTTCATCTCTGGTGCGATCTCCAAGACGATCAACATGCCCAACGATGCGACCGTCGAAGAGTGCAAGCAGAGCTATCTGCTGTCGTGGCAGCTCGCGCTGAAAGCGAACGCGCTCTATCGTGACGGCTCGAAACTGTCGCAGCCGCTCAACTCGATGATCCTGGGTGACGATATCGACGAGCAGGACGAGATTGCCTCGTCGATGGCAGCCGACAAGCCGATGGCGGCGCGCGCAACCGTTGCAGCCGAGCGGATCGTCGAACGCATCGTCGAGCGGGTGCGCGAGCAAGAACGCCTCAAGATGCCGGCGCGCCGCAAGGGCTACACCCAGAAGGCGACCGTCGGCGGGCATAAGGTGTATCTGCGCACCGGCGAATACGAAGACGGCGAACTGGGCGAAATCTTCATCGACATGCACAAGGAAGGCGCTGCCTTCCGGTCGTTGATGAACAACTTCGCGATCGCGATTTCGCTTGGGCTTCAGTACGGCGTGCCGCTCGAAGAATACGTTGAAGCGTTCACGTTTACCCGCTTCGAGCCGGCCGGCCTCGTTACCGGCAACGAGACGATCAAGAACGCGACCTCGATCCTCGACTACATCTTCCGCGAACTGGCCGTCTCGTATCTCGGCCGTCACGATCTGGCGCATGTCGATCCGCGCGAAATCGTCGGCGAGACCGGACTTGGATCGAGCGAAGAGACGACCGACGAAGACAGCCAGATCCAGCTGCCGGCGCAGAAGTATGTGTCGAAGGGGCTCGTGCGCGGCGCGGTGCCAAAGCCTCGCGTGGTCGCCGGCCATGGGCATGCGGATGCGCCGACGTATGCTTCGGCGGATGCGACGCTGCTGTTTGCCGCCGCCGCCGAAATGGGCAGCCAGACGGTGATGCGGACGGAAGGTGCTCCGTTGATGCGCACCGAAGGGGCGACTGCGCTGAAGCCGGAAACCGAGGTGTTGTACCAGCGGACGACGGCAAGCGTGCGGACGCAGACGGTCGCCAAGCGGACCACCTCCGACCGGCGGGCCGAGGCCAAGGTGCGCGGCTATGAGGGCGAAGATTGCCGCGAGTGCGGGAACTTCACGCTGGTGCGGAACGGGACCTGTTTGAAGTGCGACACCTGCGGCTCAACGAGCGGGTGTTCGTAAGGCAGGACGGACGACGATGAGCCAGCCCCCGGGGAAACTCGGGAGCTGGTTCGTACGGCGATCCGATCCAATCAAGTCTCGGGCTGTTTGCGCTTATGCGGGCCGCAGGAGAACGTGCTTTTTCTTGCCGAGCGACAGCTTGGCCTGTCCGTCGATCAGATCCTTCGCCGTCAGGGTGTAAGCGGGGTCGGTCACCTTCGTGTCGTTGACCGAGATGGAGTTGTTGGCAATGGCCTTGCGGACCTCGCCATTCGAGGAAGCAAGCCCCGCATCGACGAACAGTCGCAGCAATCCGAGCCCCTCGCCGATGGTGGCGGTGAAGACCGGCAGGCCATCGGCGGCCTGGCCTTCCTCGAAGGTTTTGCGCGCGGTGAGCGCGGCAGCCTCCGCCTTATCGCGGCCATGGATGAGCGCGGTCGCTTGCGTCGCGAGCACCTTTTTTGCCTCGTTGATCTCAGCACCCTGGAGCGCGGCGAGCCGCTCGATTTCCATTATCGGAAGCGTCGTGAACAGGCGGAGGAAGCGGCCGACGTCGGCATCCTCCGTGTTGCGCCAGTATTGCCAGTAGTCGTAGGCCGACAGCTGGGCCTCGTTGAGCCATACAGCGCCCGCCGCCGTCTTGCCCATCTTCGCGCCCGACGACGTCGTCAACAGCGGACACGTCAGCGCGTGCAGGGCTGTCTTCACGCCCATGCGCCGGCCGAGATCGGAGCCGGTGACGATGTTACCCCACTGGTCCGAGCCGCCCATTTGAAGGTTGCAGCCATACCGCTTGGCAAGTTCAACGAAATCGTAGGCTTGCAGCAGCATGTAGTTGAATTCGATGAATGACAGCTCCTGGTCGCGCTCCAGCCGCAGCTTGGCCGAATCCATCGCCAGCATCCGGTTGACCGAGAAGTGGCGGCCCACGTCGCGCAGGAAGTCGATGTAGTTGAGCGGCGCGAGCCACTCCGCGTTATCGGCCATGAGCGCGTCACTCTGACCCGCGCCAAAGGTCAGCAGCTTGGCGAATACCGACTTGAGGCCCTCTTTGTTGGCGTCGATCTCCTCGATCGAGCGCAACTGGCGCGTTTCGTCCTTGCCGGAGGGGTCGCCGACGCGCGTGGTACCGCCGCCCATCAGCGCAATCGGTTTGCCTGCACCCGTCGCCTGCATCCAATGCAGCATCATGATCGACAGCAGCGATCCCACATGCAGCGAGGGCGCGGTGCAGTCGTAGCCGACGTAGGCAACCAGTTCCCCCTTGGCCGCCAGCGCGTCGACGCCGGGCAGGTCGGAGCACTGATGAATGAACCCGCGCTCGGTCAGAATGTTGAGAAAGTCGGATTTAAGCGTCGTCATGGCACCTTGAACGGTTTGCGCGCGCGGCCGATTGGCCTACGCTTCTTCAGCAATCGCAGGATACATGCAACGGATGGGGATGATGGGCAAGGTGATGCGCGCACTGGGTCTGATGAGCGGCACCTCGATGGACGGCATCGACGTTGCCCTGATCGAGACCGACGGCGAAGACGACGTTCGCCGCGGCCCGGCGATGACCTTCCCGTACACGCCTGAAACACGGGCGCGGCTGGCGCAAGGCCTGATCGACGCAGGCACCATCGGGGAGCGTCACCAGCGGCCCGGCGCGCTGATGGTGCTCGAGCAGGAAATCACCGAGCTGCACGCCGCCGCCGTCAACGCCTTCCGCCGCAAGCAGGGCATCGGACGCGGCGATATCGACGTCGTCGGATTCCACGGCCAGACTGTGCTGCACCGCGCGCCAGCAGTTACGCTGGAAACCGAGCCGAACGGCATACCGCTCGAGGTGACTAGGCCTGGCCTCACAGTGCAGCTTGGCAGCGGCACCGGGCTTGCGGACTTGACCTCGCTCGCCGTCGTCCACGATTTGCGGGCAGCCGACGTGGAGGCGGGCGGTCACGGCGCACCCTTGGTGCCCGCATATCACCGCGCCCTCGCCGCGCATCTGCCGCAAAAGCCGGTCGCCATCGTCAACATCGGTGGCGTCGCCAACATCACCTTCGTTGGGGCCCATGGCGAGCTTTCGGCCTTCGATTGCGGCCCCGGCAACGCACTCATCGACGACTGGATGATGAAACACGCATCGCTTGCGTTCGACGAGAGTGGAGCGGCGGCGGCCCGCGGCAAGGTGCATGATCGGCTGCTGCGGGAGTTGCTTGCTGCCCCCTACTTCAGCGCGCTGCCGCCTAAGTCGCTCGACCGCAACGCATTCAACAACGAAGCGCTTGCAGGGCTGTCGCTGGAAGACGGGGCCGCGACCTTGGCCGCCTTCACCGCAGGCGCCATTGCCCGCGCCCGCGAGCAGTGCCCGCAGGAACCGGCCTTGTGGATCATCACGGGTGGGGGCCGCAAGAATGCAGCGCTGATGGCGATGATCGCAGCCGGCGTCGAAAACGCGGTCGTTCCGGCGGAAGCCGTCGGCTGGTCGGGCGACAGCCTCGAAGCGGAAGCCTGGGCCTATCTGGCCGTCCGCTCGGTGAAGGGCCTGCCGATCACGTTCCCGGCGACCACCGGCGTTCCAGAACCCACAACCGGCGGCGTCTACACCTGCGCTCCCAAGCTCGTCATGTAGCGGGGAGTGCCGGCCTGATGCAGGGAGGAGTGCCGGTATCCGCCCCTCACCCCGACGCTCTCCCCATACAAGGGAAGCGTATGGGGAGAGGGGGGAGTTTGATCGCTGCTCCCTGACATCTGACGGGGACAGGGCCGCAGCAGGGAGAGCGTGAGGGGCGGAAACAGCGCGAAGGCGACTACCGTTGAGCTCAATGAGCGTCCCCTGGGCTACACTCAATCCTCGCTGTCGTCTTCGACTGCGACATCGGCCTCGGGCATCTCGGCGAGTTCCTTTTCCCGCAACCGGTCGCGCTCGGCTTCCTTCGAGCGATCCTTGCCCGACTTGCGCTCTTCGGCAGCCTTCACCATCCGCATGTCGAGATATCCGCCCACGCACGCGGTCAGCTCTTCGGTCTTGTTCTCGAAGAAGTGGTTGGCGCCGGGAATGACCTCGTGGTCGATCTTGATCCCGCGCTGAGTCTTGAGCTTCACCGACAGATCCGCGACTGACTGCGTCGGCACGACGCGGTCCTTGTCGCCGTTGACCATCAATCCCGACGACGGGCACGGCGCCAGGAACGAGAAATCGTAAAGGTTCGACGGCGGCGCGACGCAAATGAAGCCGTCGATCTCCGGCCGCCGCATAAGCAGCTGCATGGCGATCCAGGTGCCGAACGAAACGCCCGCGATCCAGCAGGTCTTGGCGTCCGGCTTCACGAGCTGCAGCCAGTCCAGCGCCGACGCCGCATCAGACAACTCGCCCGGGCCCCCGTCCCACACGCCCTGAGAACGTCCGACGCCGCGGAAATTGAACCGCAATACCGAGAACCCGCGCTGTGCGAACGTATAGTAAAGGCTGTAGACGACCTGATTGTTCATCGTCCCGCCGAACTGGGGGTGCGGATGCAGGATCAGGGCAATCGGGCTCTCGCTTGAGGGCTCGTGATGATAGCGCGCTTCGAGCCGGCCAGCAGGCCCATTGATGATCAGTTCAGGCATATCGTTTCGGGTGCTCGCAAATGAATGGGGCGGCCGACGGTCGCAAGTAAGCCCGCAGGAACGCCGCTAGGGGTCTCATAACCAAGTGTTGAGCGGGCGCATTCGGCCAATTCCTTGACTTGGCGGCTCCGGGTTTCCATAGTCAAAACAGTTTAGAACTGTTCGAAACAAGTAAACTCGGCAGCCATCAGTTCGTGTAGCACACACGGGGGTGGCGTCTGCAAGTGTTGGCTTCGCCCGAACGGCAATGAATTATACGATCCCGAGACCTTGAACCTCGGCAAAGGAACGGCGTCAGTTTGGCACGTGAACGCATATATCTGGACTACAACGCCTCCGCTCCGCTTCGGTTTGAAGCGCGCGCTGCATTGCTTGCTGCGCTGGAACTGGGCGGCAATCCTTCGTCAGTGCATGCGGAAGGGCGCCATCTGCGCAGCCTCATCGAGGCGTCGCGGGACGAGGTAGCGCTGCTCGTAAACGCCCGCCCGGCCGACGTGGTGTTCACCAGCGGCGCGACCGAGGCCAATGTCTGTGTCCTCTCCCAGGATTGGGACACGATTTTCATTAGTCCCGTCGAGCACGATAGCGTGCTGGCACCAGCCCGTATCCGCGCCAAGACCGCTGGCTCGCACCTGATCGAACTCCCCGTCGACGGCAACGGCCTCATCGACGTCGCAGCCCTTGCAACCGTCATCGCCGCCGGCAAACGCCCGCTCGGCCGTGCGCTGATCGCGGTCCAGTTCGCCAACAACGAAACCGGCGTCATCCAGCCCGTCGCCGAAATTGCTCACCTTGCCCGCCAGCACGGCGTGGCGTGCCACACCGACGCCGTTCAGGCCGCCGGCCGCCTGGCCGTAGACTTTGCAGCCTTGGGCGTCGATACGCTCGCGCTCTCGGCCCACAAGCTCGGCGGCCCCAAGGGCGTGGGCGCGCTGGTGGTACGGGATGGTTTCAAGCTCGCCCCGCTCATCACCGGTGGCGGCCAGGAGCGGCGGCGCCGCGCCGGAACCGAGAACGTGGCCGCTATCGCGGGCTTTGGCGCTGCAGCCCGGGCAGCCCTTGCCGGCCTCACGGGGACAGCGCGCATCGCGGATTTGCTTGCGAACCTTGAGCGCGCAGTGGTCGAAATCACGCCGAACGCCGTAATCTTTGGTGGAGGCGCGCCTCGGCTGTGCAACACCAGCTGCATCGGGATCAAAGGCAGCCAGTCGGAAATCCTGGTCATCAAGCTGGACCTCGCAGGGCTGGCGGTCAGCGCCGGGTCGGCCTGCTCGTCGGGCAAAGTTGCTGTGAGCCACGTGCTGACCGCCATGGGCGCCGAACCGGATGCCGCCCGCGGCGCCATTCGCGTCAGCCTCGGCCCGCACACGTCAGCCGCGGAAATCGACACGTTTCTATCGGCGTGGCGCACGATTCATGAGTTGAAACCCGAGGTGCGACAGCGTGCATCGGGGCACTTTGAGACAAGCGAACGGGCCGCACAGGCCGCGCTCGCGATGGGAGACAAGTAATGGCAGCGGTTCAAGACACCATCGATCAGGTCAAGAAGGTCGACGTCGACCAGTACAAGTACGGCTTCGAGACAGACATCGAGGCCGATCGCGCGCCCAAGGGACTAAGCGAAGACATTGTCCGCTTCATCTCGGAGAAGAAGGGCGAGCCTGCGTGGATGCTGGCCTGGCGGCTCGACAGCTATCAGCGCTGGAAGGTCATGACCGAGCCTACCTGGGCCAAGGTCGATTATCCCCGCATCGATTTCCAGGACCTCTATTACTATTCGGCGCCGCGCTCCAAAAAGGTGCTCGACAGCCTGGACGAGGTCGATCCCGAAATCCTCAAGACCTATGAAAAGCTTGGGATTCCCTTGACCGAGCAGAAGATCCTGGCCGGCGTCAAGCTGACCGGCGCGAAGCCGGTCGCGGTCGACGCCATCTTTGACAGCGTGTCGGTTGCCACCACGTTCAAGAAGGAACTGGCCAAGGCCGGCGTCATCTTCTGCTCCATTTCGGAAGCGCTGCGCGAACACCCAGAGCTGGTGCGCAAGTATCTGGGCTCCGTCGTGCCCCAGTCGGATAACTTCTACGCTGCGCTGAATTCGGCCGTGTTCTCCGATGGCTCGTTCGTCTACATCCCGCCCGGCGTTCGCTGCCCGATGGAACTGTCGACCCAGTTCCGCATGAACGACAAGGAAACCGGCCAGTTTGAGCGCACCCTCATCATTGCCGACAAGGGCAGCTACGTCTCGTACCTCGAAGGCTGCACCGCGCCAATGCGCGATGAAAACCAGCTGCACGCGGCCGTGGTCGAACTGATTGCGCTCGACGATGCCGAAATCAAATATTCGACGGTCCAGAACTGGTACCCAGGCGACAAGAACGGCAAGGGTGGCGTCTATAACTTCGTGACCAAACGCGGCGATTGCCGCGGCGTGAACTCAAAGATTTCCTGGACCCAGGTCGAAACCGGATCGGCCATCACCTGGAAATACCCAAGCTGCATCCTGCGCGGCGACAACAGCCGTGGCGAATTCTATTCGATCGCCATTTCGAATGGCCGCCAGCAAGTCGACAGCGGCACCAAGATGATCCACCTGGGCAAGAATACGTCGAGCCGCATCATCTCCAAGGGCATCGCCGCCGGCCACTCACAGAACACTTATCGCGGTCTCGTGTCAGCGCACCGCAAAGCGACGAACGCGCGCAACTTCACCAACTGCGATAGTCTGCTCATTGGTGATAAGTGCGGCGCGCACACCGTGCCCTACATCGAAGCCAAGACCTCGACCGCCCACTTCGAGCACGAGGCGACAACCTCGAAGATTTCCGAAGACACGCTGTTCTACTGCATGCAGCGAGGCCTGACCCAGGAAGAAGCGGTGGCCCTGGTGGTCAACGGCTTCGTGCGCGACGTGCTCCAGCATCTGCCGATGGAGTTCATGGCCGAAACCCAGAAACTCATCGGCATCTCGCTGGAAGGGAGTGTGGGTTAGCACCATGAGCGATTACTGGTTCAAACCCAAGACCTACGGCTTCGGCGCGACGCCGGTCACGTCGAGAAGGCTTACGCGCACCGCCGCGCTGCGTCGCGCAGACGAGTGTGCGCATTGGCCAGCAGCGTTTATTCATGAAGCCAGCATTCGTCAAAGTGGACAGACTAAAAACGTGAAAGTGTGGAATTAACAAATGCTTGAAATCAAGAACTTGCACGTAAAGATTGCAGCCGAAGATAAGCCGATCCTCAAGGGCATCAACCTTGTCGTGCCGAACGGAGAGGTGCACGCGATCATGGGCCCCAACGGCTCGGGCAAGTCTACGCTCGCTTACGTGCTGGCCGGCCGCTCCGACTACGAAGTGACCGAAGGCGACATTCTGTGGAACAATGAGAGCATCCTTGGCATGGCGCCCGATGTGCGCGCCGCCAAGGGCGTGTTTTTGGCCTTCCAGTATCCGATGGAAATTCCCGGCGTCGCCGGCCTCACGTTCCTGCGCACCGCCGCCAACGCCGTCCGCAAGAAGCGCGGTCAAGCCGAATATACGACGCCCGAATTCATGAAGGTCGTGCGCGAGCGCGCCGCCAAGCTGAATATCGATATCGAAATGCTGAAGCGGCCCGTCAACGTCGGCTTTTCAGGCGGCGAAAAGAAGCGCTCGGAAATTCTCCAGATGGCGATGCTGGAGCCCACGCTCTGTGTGCTGGACGAAACCGATAGTGGGCTCGACATCGACGCGCTCCGCATCGTGTCCGACGGCGTGAACGCCCTGCGCGGCCCCGACCGCTCCATGGTGGTCATTACCCACTATCAGCGCCTGCTCGACTATATCGTACCCGACAAGGTCCACGTGCTCGCCCACGGCGTAATCCGCAAGACCGGGGACAAAGAACTGGCCAAACAATTGGAAACGACCGGCTACGCCGAGTTCGAAGGTAAGGCTGCCTGATGAGCGTTGCGATCATGAAGACCAAGGCCGAGTTGGCGCTGGCTGAGCAGTTTCAGAGTGCGCTGCCAGCACTTCCCGGCGGCCCCGAGGTTGCGAAGGTGCGCCAGCAGGCCATCGCGACTTTCGGCGAACTGGGCCTGCCCCATCGCCGCATCGAGGACTGGAAATACACCGACCTCAGAACGGCATTTAAGGACCCGGCACCGCCGTCCGCGGGGGATGCCGCGAAGCTGACCGTCGGCGACCTCATCGTCGCGCTCGGGCCTTACATGGACCTCGACGCCCCCCGCATCGTTTTCGTTAACGGCCATTATCGCCGCCCGCTGTCGAACCTTGCCGGTGCCGAAGCGGTCATAGTCAGCCCGCTCAGCGAAAAGTTCGAGCGCCTGACGCCCGCGCAATCGGATGCCGTCACGTCACTCAACACAGCCTTCGTCACGGACGGCGCGGTGATCACCATTCCAGCAGGCGTCACACTTGAAAAGCCGCTGCTGATCGTTTCGCTGACCGCGGGCAAGGACGCCCGGCTCTCCACCGTTCGCCACCAGATCGATGCCGGCGCGGACGCCCGGGCAACGCTCGTCGAGCTGTTCATCACGCTGCCCGGCTCTTCGCCCGACCAGCAGACGAATACCCTGACCACCCTCACCGCCGGCGACCGGGCGAGCATCACCCACGTCAAGGCTGCCTCCGACGGCGGCCGCGCAACGCATTTGTCGAACTGGATCGTTGCGCTCGGCGCGGGCACGCTCTATCGCGGCTTCCAGATGACCTCAGGCTTGGCACTCGTGCGAAACGAGATCGCAGCACTCTATCGCGGCGAACACGCCAAGCTCGACATCTCAGGCGTGTTCCTCGGCCGCAGCAACGACCACATCGATACCACCCTGACGGTCGATCACGCGGTGCCCCATTGCGAAAGCCGGGAATTGTTCGCCGGCGTGCTCGACGGCCGCGCCCGCGGCATCTTCCAGGGCAAGATCATCGTGCGCCCGGACGCACAGAAAACCGACGGCAAGCAGATGGCGCGCGCCATGATGCTCTCGCCCGATGCCGAGTTCGATTCTAAGCCCGAACTCGAAATTTACGCCGACGACGTGGTCTGCGGCCACGGCTCTACGGTCGCCGAAATCGACGAGGACCTGTTGTTCTATTGCCAAGCGCGCGGCATCCCCGCCGATGAAGCGCGCGCGATGCTGGTCGAATCCTTTATTGGTGAAGCCATCGAGCGCGTGGAACACGAGGGCCTGCGCCACTGCCTGATGCAGACCGCAACCGCCTGGCTCAACGCGCTGCCGGCTTGAGGAGACACACGATGGGCCTTGAAGCTCGCGGCATCTACGACGTCGAACGCATCCGTGCCGATTTCCCGATCCTGTACCGGCAAGTCCACGGCAAGCCGCTGGTCTACCTCGATAACGGGGCCTCCGCGCAGAAGCCGCGTCAAGTGCTGGAGGCGATGGACCATGCCTATCGCTTCGAATACGCCAACGTTCACCGCGGCCTGCATTACCTTTCGAACGCCGCCACCGCCAAGTTCGAAGACGTGCGCGAAATCGCCCGCCGGTTCCTCAATGCAGGCCACGTGGACGAGATCGTGTTCACCCGCAACGCGACCAGCGCCATCAATCTGGTCGCCCAGTCGTTCGGCGGGCTCGTCATCGGCGAGGGCGATGAAATCGTGCTCTCGATCATGGAGCACCACGCCAACATCGTGCCGTGGCATTACCACCGCGAACGCCACGGCGCGGTCCTGAAATGGACCCCCATGGACGATCGCGGTGAACTTCTGCTGGACGAGTTTGAACGTTTGCTGACGGCGCGCACGAAGATGGTCGCCATCACCCACATGTCGAACGTGCTGGGTACGGTCAACCCGATCAAGGAGATCGTGCGGATCGCCCACGCGCATGGCATCCCCGTTCTGGTGGATGGCAGCCAGTCTGCGGCCCACATGCCCGTCGACGTGCGCGACATCGACTGCGATTTCTACGTCTTCACCGGCCACAAGACCTATGGCCCGACCGGCACCGGCGTGCTCTACGCCAAAAAGGCCCACCTCGACCGCATGCCGCCCTACGAAGGCGGCGGCGAAATGATCGACAAGGTGACCGTGGACGCGATTACCTATAACGCAGCCCCCCACCGCTTCGAGGCGGGAACGCCCGCGATCGTCGAAGTCATCGGCCTGGGTGCTGCTCTCACCTACATGATGCAGGTCGGCCGCGACCGCATCTTGGAACACGAAGCGATGATCGGCGCCTACGCCCACGAGCGGCTCGCCGAACTGCCCTGGCTGAAAATCCACGGCACGGCCCCCGGCAAAGGGGCGATCATTGCTTTCAGCATCGACGGCCTGCACCCCCACGACATCGCGACCATCATCGACCGGTCGGGCATCGCGGTCCGCGCGGGACACCACTGCGCCCAGCCGTTAATGGAGCGTCTAGGTGTAGCCGCGACATGCCGGGCATCTTTTGCTATGTATTCGACACGCGCCGAAGTGGACGCCCTTGTCGCCGGGCTGAAACGGGCGCACGAACTGTTCGCCTGACGCGCTTGGAAAGCACGCGACGCGGTTTGCCGTACTGCCTGATGCCCCACTCCTATACCACCGGCAGGCCTTGACCCTGCATTGATGGGACGTAAATGCCATGGACGACCAAGACCTGAAGCACCCTGAGCCAGCGCGTGCGGCCGATCCTGCCGCCGATCCTGCCGCCGCTCCTTCCTCCCTGCCGGAAGAAGAAATCGAGCGGATGACCGCCGACATCATCGCCGCGCTCAAGACGGTGTATGACCCCGAAATCCCTTCCGACATCTACGAGCTGGGGCTGATCTACCGCATCGACATCGAGGACGACCGCACCGTCGTCGTCGACATGACACTGACCTCGCCGGGCTGCCCCGTTGCCGGTGAGATGCCGGGCTGGGTGCAGAACGCGGTCAATTCCGTCGGCGGCGTCGCTCACACCAAGGTCAATCTCGTGTTTGATCCGCCCTGGCACCAAGGCCG
The DNA here is from genome assembly GCA_025351425.1 of Hyphomicrobium sp. Lineage (GTDB taxonomy): Bacteria > Pseudomonadota > Alphaproteobacteria > Rhizobiales > Hyphomicrobiaceae > JANXVY01. Next base: position 16,719 of record JANXVY010000060.1, on the reverse strand, counting down.
CATGTCCGACGAAGCCCGCCTCGCCCTCAATATGTTCTGACGACATATCCCGGTCTGCCCGTTTGCCTCGGGCGACGGGGCCTCTGAAGAGGCGACTTGGCCCTACCTCATGCGTCATCATTCACGCAGGGAGCAAGAGACGTCCATTTCAAAGGATCAGGCGCTAATGCCGCCGCGGGGCCAGGACATCTCCCAAGCGCGCGGCAAGAGCGCCCGGCCGCAGCTTCGACCAGAAAAACCGCCACGCCAAGGCATTTCTCTGGCGCTCGACGCCGGCCTGGGCATGACGCAAAATGCTGGTCTGGACGATTGAATATCGAGCGGTCGTGCCGAGGTGCACCACCTCGAAGTCGAGATGCTCGGCCTTTCCGAGCAAGTGGTTGCACTCATGCTCTAGCTGATCACACACTTGCGTGATCTCGCGGGTCAAGTTGCCGGACATGATTACTCTCGAAACTAAATAAACACATTCAATAGAATGGAACTATACGACGCGGGAATTGAACATCAACCAGAATCTGCAAGCCGGTTACCGGTCGCGCCGCCGGTCCTCGCGGGCACGGGCTTTTTGGCTTAGCTTGCGGCAGAATTTGCTGTCGGTTCCGCTGAGACAGCCCCACCGTTCCAGCAGTTCGGCGTCGCGCTCGCTGACGGGACCGCCTGCGCGCGCATTGGCACGGGCGGCTTCGAGTTCGCCCGCTTCCCCGGCGCCGCGCGCCTGGGCTGGGAGCGAGGCTGCCGCAAACACGCCAGCGGCCAGTACCGCAATCATCGTCGTCCGGGCCATGATTCATTCTCCTCGTGTCAAGCTACCGATCATGTAACGCCACGTAGAACGCAGCGTCGAGGGGGCTGGATCCATCGCCTCTCTTCACTTGCCAAACAATTGCGTGATATCGCGCCAGCTGAACGACGGCGGCCTGTCGAACCCTCCCCCAAACGCCGCTACGATCTCCCTCGCGCCCGCGGCGCTGAGTTTTTCGTTCGCCTTGACGGTCACATGGAACCCATGCGTGGCGATCCTGACATCGGGCTCGGCTGGCCGATCTGGATACCCGGCCACACCATGGGTGAACGCCAGGCCGGCATATCGCCGCCATTCGCAAGTGTAGTCGCCGTCGCCGCCCGCGATCTGCACATAATCGCCGCCCGCACCATCGAGGACGAAGAATCCAATGCCCTGGCCTGGCGCGAGCAGATCGACGGCTCCGGTCATCTGCCGCAGCGACGGCTCGGCGAGCGCGGCCCTCGACTCGAGCGTCAGCACGAACCCCTTGACGCCGTCCGGCCGATGCACGGCCTTGGACTGCCAATCCAGCGTAAACAAGCCGAGCGACCGCGCGGTCTCGACGATGAACGGCACGGCCTCATCCGCGCGCGACGACAGCACGCTCAGATGCGCCGAGGCCGCACCAAAGCTGGGCCACAACGGCGCATCCTTCCAGACGCCGCCATCGCCCTCCGGAAAGCGCGCGACCAGCAAATCGTGACAGGTGCGAAACACGCCGGGTGCCTCGCCGGAGCTCTCCGAGGCAACCTCCCGCGACTGCCAGACGATCGCGTCGCTCTCATCGACAGGGGGCCGCAGGATCGTGATGTCGTAGCCCATCTGAGACCGTTCTCTTGCTGACAGCTGCCTCCAACGTCGCGCAACTGCGATGGAGCTAAGGCAGATAACCCTTGTCCAGATCGAGCGCCTGGCGGGCGCGCTGTTTGCCCGTGGCGTCGGTATGGGTCGCGGTCCAGGCGAGATGGGTGCCTGCCTCTTCCGATGAGCGCGACCGCAGCGCCACGCCCACGCTCTCGCCAGCACTCAACGCGATCGGCTCCAGCAGCGGAAAGTACAGCTGCTCCCAGTGCGTGCGCGGCGCTGCGGGCGCGGTCGACAGCGTGATCCCGCCACCAAGGGCTGCATCCCACCACGCTGCAAAGCCATAGACCGTAACAGGCGCCGAAACCTTCCAGTTCGCCTCGCCCCGGCGCGCGGCCTTGGTGTCCTTGCCGAAATCGCAGCGGTCCCAGACGATGCCTGGGCCCAGCAGTTCCTTCGCCGTGAGCACCCGCACATACGCGTTGTTGAGGCTCATCGCCTTACCGATGGAAAGATCGAGCCCGAACCCCACGTCGTCCCACGCCGTCAGCTCGCGATGGATGCGACCGGTGACGACCGGCGCCACGAACTGGGCGACGCTGGCCGGGATCATCACGCCGCCCGGCTTCAAAAACCGCGCCCGCGCGTCGGCCAGTGTGTCGATGATGTTCTCCTCGAACGCATAATTCCCGAGCGTCTCCGACACCACGAGATCGACTGGCGTCGGGTCGAGCATTTGCGTCGAATGGCACGGGATCAGATGGCAGTTGCGCGCCTTGTTGGCCTTCAGGATGCGCCCTGCAACGCCCGCGACTTCCGCCGTCTCGAACAGATACACGGCCTTAGCGCCGAGTTTGGAGGCCATCAATCCCAGCAGTCCAGTGCCCGCGCCAATATCGGCAACGATCGTCACGCCTGGAATGATCACGGCCTTCAGCGCGTCATGGAACGCCTGGTTGCGGACCCGATCAGCAATCAAGGTCCGGTGATAATCGATCCGCATCCCGGCTACGCCGCATCGGACTGGTGCTGCCCGGCTGCCAAGACTTGCGGCTTGCCCACGATGTTGTGGCGCTCGACCGCCGCAGCCAGCACCTGCCCCAACAGCTCGGAATAGCGAATGCCGGCAAAGCCCGCCATGATGTTGAGCTTGCCGTCCCAGCACCAGCCAGGGTTCGGATTGACTTCCAGCAGCTTGATCTCGCCCTTGGCATCCGCGCGAAAATCGAAGCGTGCGTAGTCGCGGCAGCCGAGCCGTTCGAAGAGCCTCGCCGAAGATTCGATCATCTGCTGCTGGGCAAGTTCCGGCAGTGCCGCTTCGACGTAGCGCAACTGCGTCCAATAAGGGCTTTCGGGCTCCCACTTGCTTTCGTAGCCGAGGATCTTGGGCAACTTTGGATCAAGCTTGGAATAGTCGACTTCCAGGATCGGCAGCGCCCGCAACCCCTGGTCGGGATTACCGACGAGGCTCACCGAATACTCAGCGCCGGTCAGAAACTCCTGCACCAGCACGCTGCGCTTGGGGAACGCCGCGCGCAGTTTTTCGAGATAATCGAGCAGCGCCTTTTCGTTGCGCACCACGGCATCCTTGGTGATGCCTTCAGAGCTGTCGCCGGTATTGGGTTTCAGCAGCGCGGGAAAGACACCCGGCAGCGTCGCGCCCTGGTCGCCAGGCCGGACATAGGTCTCGAGCGGCACCGGCACGTCGAGCGTCATCGCCACCGCCCGCACCAGCCCCTTGTCGTAGCAGGCCGCCAATGCGGCTGGCGCGCCGCCGGTATAGGGCAGGCTGAGAGCGTCCAGCATGGCCGGCACGTGCAGCTCTTTGTAGGGGTCGTTGTTGAACCCCTCGTCGCACAGGTTGAAAACGAGATCGGTGCGCAACTCCGACAGATCGCGATCGAGCGTCGCGTGATTGTCGAGATAATGGAATTTGTACTGCGGCAGCTCCGACAACGCGTCCTTAAGCCGCCGCACCGTGTCGAGGTCTTCGGGCTGGAACTCGCCGCCGCGCTTGATCTGGTCGGGCAGGCGCGGATCACCGAGCAGCACCGTTACGTCGATGAGTTGCGCCTTGCCCTTTGGCTTGGCGCGCGTCGCCTGCGCGGGCGCGTCCGCCGAAATCAGCATCCTGCGCGCCATCATGCCGAGATCCTGGTCGCGATCCGAGAGGCTGTCGGTCTGCCCGTGATGGCGCACGTTCCGGAAACCGGTCTTCTCCAGCAGCTTCTGGATGCCGTCTTTGGTATAGAGCCGCTCGGCATAGAACTGGTCGGCCAGGACGCCCGATTCGTCGTGCACGATGACTTCGCGCGAGATCAGCCGCTCGCGGTCTGCCGATAGCGAGCGCTCCCGGCACACGAGGTGATGCTCGTCGATCCACTCCCACGAACGGCGCTCGAAATGGTCGGCCATGTAGGCGCCGTCCGTGATGTCGAGCACCAGCTGGCCCGAGGGCCGCAGGATCTTGCCGACGGTCGTCAGCACTTTTTCGTCGTCCGTCTTGTTGGAGAAATACCCAAACGAGTTGCCCATGATGGCGACGCAATCGAAGGTATTCTCGATCAGCCGGGGGTTGCGTGCGTCCCCCTCCTTGAACACTACTTGCAGGCCTTCGGTCTGCGCGCGCTTCTTGGCCAGGCGGATGAGATAGCGCGACCGGTCGACGCCGGTGACGTTTTTGAACCCGCGGCGCGCCAATTCCAGGCAGTGCCGCCCTTGTCCGCAGCACAGATCGAGGATTTGGCTATGGGGCGCGATCGGGGCTGCGGCCAAAATGAAATCGACGTCGCGGCGCGTGTTCTCGACGTTTTCGACAACATCCCCGTCGGTCTTGACGTAGAGCGCGTTGAACAGCTGCCGCCACCATTCGGGCGGCAGGTGCTGCTCCAGATCGGCGACGGGGCCGAGGCAGGAACGGGGAGACGGACGCTTGGCCTTCTTGGGCTTGGCGACATTGACGGAAGCCATGTTGCGAACTCGTCTCCGATCGGCACCGCGTGTTGCTGCAAGGCCCAGGCCTCGAATGCCGACACAACGTGTTTATGAAGCAAATGGGACATTTCAAGTCACAACTTGCGCCATCCACTGCCGTTGCAATTTTTCTCTAGCGGCGAGATCGGAGTTCAGTCGTTGTGCTGCAAAATCGACACATAGAAGCCATCAGTACCGTGGCTCAAGGGTGTCAGCAGCAGCCCGCCGTCTCCGCCATCGGCCGAAGGGGGCGGATCGCCCGGCAGGGCCTCGCGCCAGACCTCGCGGTAGGGAAGCAGGGAGAAGGCGCTGTTGGCGGCTAGAAACGCGGCAATCTGGTCGCCGTTTTCTTCGGGCAGCACCGAGCAGGTCACATAGATGAGACGTCCGCCGGGGCGCACGAGCTTGGCGGCCGTTGCCAGCACCTTCTGCTGTTCGGCAAGGCGCGACGCAAGATGCGGTGGCTTCATCCGCCATTTGGCGTCGGGCCTTCGCCGCCACGTGCCCGACCCCGTGCAGGGCGCATCGACGAACACGCGGTCATAGATCGCGCCCTTCGCGAGCACGGCGGCCTCGTCGCCCCCGTCGAGCACCTCGATGCAGGTCGCGCCCGCGCGCGTGATGCGCTCGAAGATCGGGCGGATCTGCTTCTTGTCGGCGTCATACGCGTTGAGGGTGCCGGTGTTCTCCATCGCCGCGGCAAGTGCGAGCGTCTTGCCGCCCGCCCCCGCGCACATGTCCAGCACCCGCATCCCGGGCTTCACACAGGCGAGCGCTGCCGCAAGCTGGCTGCCCTCGTCCTGCACCTCGAACCAGCCCTTGCCGTGGGCCGCTTCCGACTCCAGATGCGGCTGCCGCGCCGCACTGCCCGGCGCTGGAACGCGCGCGCCCAAGGGCGAGTATGGCGTCGCCGAGGCCCCGAACTGGCTCAACGCGGCCAGCACCTCGTCGCGGTTGGATTTGAGCGTGTTGACCCGGAGATCGACCGGCGCCCGGCGCGCCATCGCCCGCGTTTGCGAGATCGTAAGCGCACCAAATGTGCGCTCAAGCGAGGGGTGCAGCCATTGGGGGAAGTTGCCGCGCACCCAGGGTGCCGTGCCTTCCGTGTCGGCATGTTCCAGCCGCCGCGATTCGTCGGGGCTTAAGGGTGCGGGCGAATGCGCCCCGCCATCGCACAAGGCCGCAATATCGGAGATGAAGATCCCCTGTTCCCGCAGGCCGCCGAGAACCAAGGCCCGCGGCGTTTCAGAGCCCATGAAGTGGGCCGACGAGCCGCGCGAACGCAGAGCGTCGTACACCAGCGTGCCAATGGCGGAGCGGTCGCCGGAGCCTGCGAAGCGGTGATTGCGCCCCCAGTCGGTCAGCGCGGTGGCGGCGGGCCGGTGATGGGTCATGATGTCGGCGATGATATCGATCGAGGCCTGCAAACGTGCGGCGGGTCTCATGGTGCTACTTTCTAGAATTTCACCCTCTGCCCGCGAAGTACGGGAAGTACGGGAAGCAGGGATTTACGCACTCACCCGCACGGCAAACACGATCCACATGATCGCGAGCACGACGGCCCCGATCAGGAACACGTTGAACCGCCAGCGGATAGCATTGTTGGTGGTGTAGATGCCGGCATGGATCAGCCGTGAAACGACGAACGCCCAGGCGAGCGCAATCATCACGATATCGATCAGGCGCGGATGCAGGATGCAATATGCGACCAGCACATAGAACAACATGGGGAATTCGAACTGGTTCTGGTAGGCGTTCGAAATCTGCATCACGCGCGCGGGCCAGGCCCGCTGGCCTACCGAAATGTCGCCGACCTTGACCTCGCCCGCTTTCAGCGCGCCAAGCCGCGCCCGCCCCATCCAGATGAGCAGCGCGAACGTCAGCGCCACCTGAACGAACACCGGATAAAGGAGCAAAGTCGCATTCATAACTGTTCGATCCTGGGTCAAAGGGGATGGCCGGGCACGACGTGTGAGCGTCAATCTTGTTGGGCGCGCGCTGGCTACGCTACCTGCCCTGGATAGTTCGGGCTTTCGCGCGTGATGGCGACGCCGTGGGTATGGCTTTCGCGCATGGCAGCCGGCGAGATGCGAACGAACTTTGCCCGCTCCTGGAAATCGGCCAATGTGCGCGCGCCAAGATACCCCATGCTGGCGCGCAGGCCGCCGACGAGTTGGTGAAGCACGGCTTCTGCAGCCCCCTTGTAGGCGACCTGGCCCTCGACACCTTCGGGCACGAGCTTCAGCGTATCGCGCACTTCCTGCTGGAAGTAGCGGTCGGCCGAGCCGCGCGCCATGGCGCCGACCGAGCCCATTCCGCGGTACGCCTTATACGTGCGGCCCTGGTAGAGGTAGGTGTCGCCCGGGCTTTCGTCGGTGCCGGCCAGCAACGAGCCGATCATGACGGCCGATGCGCCCGCTGCGAGCGCCTTGGCGATATCGCCGGAATACTTGATGCCGCCATCGGCAATCACCGGAATGCCGCTCTTGCGGGCTTCTTGTGCGCACGTCATCACCGCCGTGAGCTGCGGCACACCCACGCCTGCCACGATCCGCGTCGTGCAGATCGAACCCGGGCCAATCCCGACCTTGATCGCATCCGCGCCCGCGTCGATCAGTGCCCGCGTCGCCGCAGCCGTCGCAACGTTGCCGGCGATCACCTGCACGCTATTGGACAGCTTTTTGATGCGCGTCACCGCCTCGATCACCTTCGAGGAATGCCCGTGCGCGGTATCGACGACGATCAGGTCGCAACCGGCCGCCATCAGCAGCTCGGTGCGCAGATAGCCGTCCTCACCGACCGTCGTCGCCGCCGCGACCCGCAACCGTCCGTCGGCGTCCTTGCACGCGTTGGGGTGCTTTTGCGCCTTCTCGATATCCTTGACCGTGATCAGCCCGATGCAGTGATACGCATCGTCGACAACCAGAAGCTTTTCGATCCGGTGTTGATGCAGCAGCCGTTTGGCCTCGTCCTGGCTGACCGAGCGCTTGACGGTCACAAGCTTTTCCCTGGTCATCAGCTCGGAAACCGGCTGGTCCAGGTTGGTCGCGAACCGCACGTCGCGGTTGGTGAGAATGCCGGCGAGCTTGCCGCCGTTCTCGACCACGGGAATGCCGCTGATACCGTTGGCGGCCATCAGCTCATAGGCTTCCCGCAACGTCGCCCTCGGATGGATGGTGACCGGGTTCAGTACGATGCCGCTCTCGTACTTCTTCACCAACGAGACCTGCCGCGCCTGTTCCTCGGGAGCAAGGTTGCGGTGGATGACGCCGACGCCGCCTTCCTGGGCGACCGCGATCGCCATCCGCCCTTCAGTGACGGTATCCATGGCCGACGACAGAATTGGGATGTTGAGCGCGACCGACTTGGTGACATGGGTCGCCACATCGCATTGTCCGGGCATGACATCGGAGGCCGCCGGCAGTAGCAGCACATCGTCGAACGTCAGCCCCATTTCGAGCTCGAAACGTCCGTTCGGCCCGAAAACAGGGTCCTTCGTGTCGGTCATGACTGATCTCCCGCCCATGCGCAGGCATGGCTTGTCAAATGTGGAAGGGATCGCACGCGCTTCGTACCGGCAGCGTTGATCACAGTCGCGCAGCCTATAGCAGAGCGCCCCCGCCAGTGGAAGCGAGCTGTCAACGGTAGCCTTACCCGTAAGGCCGATTATTCACGCCGCAGCACGCCGTTGACGATGCGGTTAGCCCACCCCTTGGCGACGAAGCTCGCCTTCAACTCGTCTGGATCGTACACAGTGTCGACCCAATCATAGAATGCCATGGGCTTTTGCGCGGTGTCGGCCAGATAGCGCTCGAAAAACGCGTCTAGAATGCCGGTATCCGATTGGCGGATGTGCCCATACCGCAGCGACAACTCGCGCTTGGCGTCCGCAATCGGCGCGCCGAGCTTGATGTGCTTATAGAGCACGCTCATCAGCCCAGCCCGGTCCGAGCCTGACTTACAGTGCAGCAGAATAGGGTACTCCACCCGATCCAGCATGTGCCTCGCGCCCCACAGCTCCTCTTTTGAGGGCGCGGCGCGCGAGCGCACCTGATAATTGACGAGTTGGACGCCATGGCGCGCGCACGCTGCCCGCTCCAGCCAATAGCTGCCGCACTGCCGTTCGCCGCGCAGGTTGACGATGGTCTTGATGCCGGCGCGTGCGGCCTGCGCGATTTGATAAGGTGTCGGCTGTGCGCTGCGCCAGGCGGTTTGCGAAAGCTGGTGCTTGTTGAGATAGGCCATCCGGAAAATGCCGTGGTCGATCAACAGGCTGTCGGCCCAGGTCGCGGGCGTACCGCCGATCTTGCGCAGCCACAGGGGTGCGTCCGCGATCAAACGATGGCGCCAAGCCATCGTGACACGTTTGGTCGCCCGTTTCCATTGCTTGGCTAAGCTTGCCATGGCGGGTTCTTAGCCCGAGTCCGCCGCGAGTTCGACGTTCGCCGTCGCCGCACCCCTAATCCCCTGGATTGATCGGCATGGCGTATATCATTTGCGCCAAGATGGGGTATAGCTGTCCCAACGCTGGCGCTGAGACGCCGCCCGAACGTGTTAATTCAAGGCCCGGACCTGCCGACGATGGGCATTGCGCCTCGCAAACGACTGACGCTGAACCAAACGGCAGGACGCAGTCTCGCGCGCCTCATTCGCTTTGTTGTGCGCACCTCCTCGATCGTCACCGAACCCGCCAGCCTGAAATCCGACCTGCGCAAGGCCCATCCCATCATCCTGGCCACCTGGCACGGCCAGTTCATGATGACGTGCTACCTGAAGCCCGAAGATGTGAAGGTCGCCGCCATGGTCGCCCGCCACGGCGACGCCGAGCTGATCGGCGAGGCGATGGCCGCTTTCGGCGTCGAATTGATCCGAGGCGCGGGCGCCGGCATCCGCAAGAAGGACCGCGGCGGCGCCCATGCCCTGCGCGCGGCCGTCACCGCGCTGACGGGCGCGGAGCCAGCCTCCCTAGTGATGACGGCCGACGTTCCCCCCGGTCCCGCCCGCCGCGCAGGCGAAGGGATCATCACCATCGCGCGGCTTTCGGGCTGCCCCATCGTGCCGGTGGCCGCCGCGTCCTCGCGCTACAAGGCCTTCAAGACCTGGAGCCGGGTCACGGTCAACCTGCCCTTCTCGAAGCTCGCGTTCGTGGGTGCAGCCCCCATCCATGTTCCCCGCGACGCCGATCCCGAGACGCTCGAACGCCTGCGCCAGGAGGTGGAAACCTCGCTCAACGCCGTCACCGCGCGCGCCTATGAACTGGCCGGCAGCGATCCCGCCCGTGCGACGCCGCCCAACCCGGCCAGCCTGCCCGTCAAGCCAGGGCTGCTGCTTGCCACCTATTGCGGCTTCGCCAATACCATACAGCCCCTGACGCGGCACCTGCTCCAATACCGCCGCCGCCGCGGCAAGGAAGACGAAGCCCGCATCAGCGAGCGTCAAGGTGTCGCCAGCCAGACGCGCCCGAGCGGCCCGCTCGTCTGGGTCCATGCGGCCAGCGTCGGCGAAACCAACGCCGTGATCCCGCTCATCGACGCGCTGGTCGTCGCGCGGCCCGATCTTAACGTGGTGCTGACGACCACGACGGTCACCTCGGCAGCCGTCGCCGCCGCCCGCCTGCCCGCCCGCGCTGTCCACCAGTTCGTGCCGCTCGACACCCCGCGCTACGCCGCAAGCTTCCTCGACCATTGGCGGCCCGACCTCGCCGTCTTCACCGAATCCGAAATATGGCCCTGCCTCATCCTCGAAACCGGCAAACGCGCCATCCCTTTGGCCCTCGTCAATGCCCGCATGTCCGCGCGCAGCTACAAGCGCTGGAAACAGCTGACAGCCATTTCGGAGCCGCTGTTCAGCCGCTTCCAGCTGATCTTCGCCCAGAACGAACGGCTCGCGCGCTGGTTCCGCGACGTCGGCAGCCGCCAAGTGCTCGCAGTCGGCAACCTCAAGGCCGACGCGCCGCCGCCGCCCGTCGATGCGGTGAAGCTCGATCGGTTGCGCACCCGGCTCGCCGGGCGCCGCTGCCTGCTCGCCGCCAGCACCCATGACGGCGAAGAAGCGGTCATCGCGGCCGCCCATCGCGAACTGGCGGCCGCCATCCCGGGCGTCTGCACCATCATCGCGCCGCGCCATCCCGACCGCGGCCCGGCCATCGCTGACGAGCTTACCAGCCTCGGCTTCACCGTAGCGTTGCGCTCGCGCGACGAACCCCTGACCAGCGCCACCGGCATCTACATCGCCGACACCATCGGCGAACTGGGCACCCTCTACGCCTGTTGCCCGGTCGCCTTCATCGGCGGATCGCTGATCGAGCGTGGCGGCCAGAACCCCATCGAAGCCGCAAGCCTCGGTTCGGCCATCATCACGGGGCCCTCGCAGCACAACTTCCGCGACGAATACGATGCGCTCTTCAAGGCGGGCGGGGCGATGGAAGCCGGCTCCGCCGCCGATCTCGCCAAGGCCGCGACGCTGCTATTCACCGATCCGACCGAACTCGCCCGCCTCAACGCCAACGCTTCCACCGCCATTGCCGGGCTGAAGGGGGCGCTTGCCCGCACGCTCGCCGCGCTGCTGCCGCCGCCCGAAACATCGGTCCATGCGCCTCAATCCTCCCTGAGCCTGCAACGTGCCTCGTGAGCCGTCCTGGTGGTACGCTGAGCCGGGCCTCGCATCAGTCATCTTGAAACCGGTAGCCCGCCTCTATGGCGCCATCGCCGCCCGCCGTCTGACACGCACCGCGCCTTACCGCTCAAGCCTCCCGGTCATCTGCGTCGGCAACTTCACCGCCGGCGGCAGCGGCAAGACGCCCTTTACCGCCATGCTGGCCCGTGACCTCATTGCCCGCGGTGAGCGCCCCGTAATCCTGACGCGCGGCTACGGCGGCAGCCTCAAAGGCCCCCATTGGGTCGACGCCGCGCGTGATGCGGCAGCTCTGACCGGCGACGAGCCACTCCTGCTAGCCAAACGCGCGCCCGTCCTCTTGAGCCGCGACCGCATGGCCGGCGCGCAGGCGATCGAGGCGCGCGGCGACGCAACCGTCATCGTGATGGACGACGGCCTGCAAAACCCCGCCCTCGCCAAGACGCTGTCGTTTGCCGTCATCGATACGTCGCGACGCCTCGGCAATTGGCAGGTGATCCCGGCCGGCCCCTTGAGGCTCCCGCTCGCCGTCCAGGCCAAGCTCGTCGACGCGCTGGTCTACAATGGGCAGGTGAACCCCCATTTCCAGGATGAGATGGCCTGGCGCTGCCCGGTCCCCGCGCTCCACGCCTGGCTCCAACCGGACGGTGTCGCGTTCCTCGCCGGCGCCCGCGTCGTCGCCTATGCCGGCATCGGCAACCCCGACCGGTTCTTCGACACGCTGCGCGCACACGGCGCAACTGTCGTCGAAACACTGCCGTTCCCCGACCACGCCCGTTTCACGGACGCCGACGCCGATCGCCTGCTGGCACTGGCTTCCTGCCACGACGCCCAGTTGATTACGACGGAAAAGGATCACGTGCGGCTGAGCGGCAGCCCGAAACTTGCAGCGCTCGCCGCAGCGTCACGCACCTTGCCGGTGGAGATGAAGCTGCACGCGGCATCGCAAACCACCCTCGAAGCCCTCCTGACCAAGGCGCTCCGCCCGCGTTAGCGCTTTTGCTTGCGCGCGCGCAGTTCGAGATAGCGCTTGAGCGAGGCCTCGGCCGAGGCATAAGCCTCCTGCAGTTCCACGCTCCAGTACTTGAGGTTGGGCAGTGCGATCGGCTCGCCCGTCGCGGCACAGCGCACAAAATCTCCGCCCGAGAGCACGGTGAAGTCGCCATCGCCGTAGCGCACGCGGGCTTCAGAGGTCAGTCCAAAAATCTTGTCGAAACGGTTCATGTGGAGCCTTGAAGGCTAGAGCAAAATCCGATCCTACGGAATCGGAATTTTGCTCTAGGTTGTTGCTTTTGCCGCATTTTCTTCGACGAACCGGTATCCACTTCATCGGAAAATGCTCTAGGTCGGCAGGCGCGCACGGTGTTGGGCTGCCTGAAGATAAGGATTAGGGGCCGAAAGTGTCGAACGCACCCCGCCGCGTCAATAGATTTCCCCCGCGGCCGGACGTGCGCCGCAGCAAAGCCAGCCTCAGAACAAGCTGCCTTGGCCGCCTTTGCCCCCGCCGCCAGCCGGTTGCCCGCGCGGTTTTGCGGGCCTGACCGGCGGCCCCGCCGGCTTTTCGGGGGCACGTTTCCCCGTGCCGTCCTCCAGCGCCTGCACCCGCACCTCGCCATCGCGGAACTCGATCCCCATGGCCGCGCCCGCGCGCACGCTGCCCGCCGTCCGCACCATCGCCCCGTTGCCGTCGCGCACGATCGCGAACCCGCGCGCGAGCACGCCCTGATAGCTCAGCGCGGCCAGCATCTGCGCCCGCGCGTCGAGTTGCTGCCGCCCCCGCGCTAAGCGGTTCAACAGCGCTCGCAGGGCACGCCCACGCAGCGCCTCAAGCGTGTCGCCGCCGCGCGCAATCCGCTGCAGCACGGGCGCCGGCCGTAACCGTGCTGCCGCCCCCGCAAACCGCGACCGCCGCGCCGCCGTCACGCGGCCGAGACCGTCGCGAAGCCTGCTCTCCAACGCGACCAAGCGTTCATGCCGTTGTGTCATCCGCAGTTCCAGTAGCCGCGGCTGCAACCGGGCCGCGACGCGTGCATGCCGCATAGCGTGCGCCCGCGTATTGGCGAGTAGAGCGCGCCCGAGCCGGTGCTCCACGGCATCGAACCGCTGCCGGGGCCGCGCAACGAGATCCTCGAGGCGCGGCAATCCACGTGCGGCAGCTTTGAGATGCGTCCGCGCCTGTTCGAGCGAGCGCCGCATGGCGACGCCAAGCCGCCCCGTCAGATCGCTCGTCTGAGCCAGAAGTTCGGAGTATTTGGGCACGACCCATTCGGCAGCCTTCGTCGGCGTCGGCGCGCGCGCATCCGCCGCGAGATCGATCAGGGTCCAATCGGTCTCGTGGCCCACGGCCGACACCAGAGGAATTCCGCTCTCGGCCGCTGCCCGCACCACGATCTCGTCGTTGAACCCCCATAGGTCTTCGAGGCTGCCGCCGCCGCGCGCCACGATCAGCACGTCCGGCCGCGGCACCGGTCCGCCGGGCGCCATCGCGTTGAACCCGCGGATGGCAGCGGCGACTTCCGCCCCGCACGTCTCGCCCTGCACGCGCACCGGCCACACCACGACGTGGGTGGGAAACCGCTCTTTGAAGCCCGCCAGCATGTCGCGGATCACCGCCCCCGTCGGCGAGGTCACGATGCCCACCACGCGCGGCATCATCGGCAGCTTGCGCTTTTTTTCGGCGGCAAACAGCCCTTCGGCGGCGAACTTGCGCTTGCGCTCTTCCAGCAGCGCCATCAGCGCGCCGACGCCGGCCGGCTCCAAGCTGTCGATGACGACCTGGTATTTCGACGAGTTCGGATAGCTCGTCACCCGCCCCTGAGCGATGACCTCCATGCCCTCCTCAGGCTTGACCTTGAGGCGTCCGAAGACGCCCTTCCAGATCACGGCGTCGATCTTGGCGCTCTCGTCCTTCAGCGCGAAATAGCAGTGCCCCGAAGCATGCGGCCCACGATAGCCCGACACCTCGCCGCGCAGCCGCACATGCCCGAACCCGTCTTCAAGCGCGCGCTTGATCGCGCCCGCCAGTTCCGAGACCGAGAACTCGGGCGTGTTGCCGGGCTTTGCCGCGGGCGGAAGGTTTGCTTTGGCGTCAGGATCGGCCACGACTCAGGTCTCTCAAGGTTTTGTGCCCCATCTTACACACCCCTTTTCCGCCGCGGACAAGGCACGCCCGTTTTCCACGCGTTATCCCACGCCTTCGCAGCGGAGAAGATGGCGACGGGAACTTCACGCGGGGTCGCCGTGTTGTGTCCCCGTAATGTAAATGGAGAGAGACATGAAACAAACGATGCTTGCGGCGGCCTTGCTCGGCTTGACGTTGGCGGCAGGCTCCGCGATGGCGGCCCCTGTCGTGAAGCTCGGCGAAACCGCCGGCAGCCCGCTCGTGCAAAACGTCGCCTCGTGGCGCTATCACGAGAACTGTGGCTGGGCTGGCGGCCGCTGGGTCGTCGACATCGGCGCCGGCAAGATCGTGGCGTGCCGCCCGCGCCGTCCCGAAGGCAATTATCGCTGGCGCCGCGAAGGCAATCATGAAGGCTGGTACGACAACCGCCGCCGCGCCTTCCATTACGACAAGTGGTGAACCGCCGATGACCACCTAATGGTCATTCCATAACCTCAGCACCAGCACTGGTGTCCTTGCGACTTAAATAGAAACGCGGAAGGACACTAGGTCTTTGCTTTGTCGTGCTTCTTTTGAGGAAAAACGCTGCACACTTTTCCGTGGAAGCACTCTTTGCTTTGGCGCGCGTTTTTACGGAAAACCGCTGCACACTTTTCCTAACGCGCGCTAGTGGGCGGCGTTTTCATATGCAGTTTCAACAGCCCACTGCGGAACCTCACGTTGCGGTTTCGCGTTGTACCTGCCTGCCCACAAACCAGAAGGGAAATGACCATGTCCAAGCTCGCGACCAAAGACCATCCGTCGCTCTCGAAGGTGGCTTCGCTTGCCACGCCCACCGATCTGGACCGGAAAAAAACCGGCGCCGTCGCCGCTGAGTTGAACAAGCTCGTGGCCGACGCATTCGTGCTGTATCTCAAGACTAAAAATTTCCATTGGCACATGAGCGGCCCGCATTTTCGCGACTATCACCTCTTGCTCGATGAGCAAGCCGACCAGATTTTCGCCAGTATCGATCCCTTGGCGGAGCGCGCCCGCAAGCTTGGCGAACGCACGCTGCGCGGCCACCAGGAAATCTTATCGCTGGCGTCCATCAAGGACAATCTCGACGACTTTGTGCCCCCCGCCGAGATGCTGGCCATCTTGATGAACGACAACAAGGCGATGGCCCACAGCATGCGCAAGGCGCACGAAATCTGCGACGACAATGACGATCCGGCGACCGCGAGCCTGCTCGAAATTTACATCGACGAAACGGAGCGCCGCACCTGGTTCTTGTTTGAAACCGCGCGGATCGCATCCGGCGGCGGCCACTAGAGTCCTTCCGACTTAAGCAAAATAGCGGAAGGATTCTAGGTCTTTGTTTTTTCGTGCTTCTTTCGGGAAAACCGCGCCACACTTTTCCCGGAAGCACTCTAGGGTCGTCGTGCGTGTTGCGAGAAAACCGCTAGCTAGGTTTGCGCGCACGCACTCTCGCAACCACAGGGTTGGAACGGAACTGCGAGCGAGGGTTTAACCCTGTGTATCCCGGGAATAATCCGCCCTCGCCCGCGTTATCTGGGCACGGGGGCATCTCGAAAACGGAGATTGCCATGAAGAGTTTCGGTGTGTTTGCCGTGTCCGCTTCGGCCTCGGGTTTTGCAATGCCGGTCATCATCCACGACCAGGATGTTGCCCAGCTGAAAGCGGGTCTACAGCGTCCCTATCGCGTCAGGCCGTTGGATCATGTGATCACGCGTGCGGCCAAGTCATCGACGTCTGCTGCCAGCAAGAAGAACGGCGCCGTCCAGTAACGAGCGAAGTCCGAGGCGATTGCCCACCAATGAGTTTGCGGGGTTCGCAGGCGCAAGCCGGTTCCCCGCATGTAAGTTCCCTGCTGTGTACCCTGTCGATCTTTGTTAGAGCGTGATCATCTGGGTCTAATCCGCAAAGCGGTGGCGGTCACACTCAGATCATTTAGTTGGCACACGGAATAAGGTTCTCGATGGAAGCAAAAGCGCTTCCATTGAGAACGATTTCGCTCACTCCGTTCAGCTTAACGATCGGCCCTGTGGAACGGGGGCTGCGCCGAGGGCATGCAAGCCCGACGATGAGAACTCAGAATTTTTCCAGAAAAGTTATCCCCGCTCCCTCCAAGCAGCGTTACGGTTGGCGTGTCCTGTTGCAACGGGGGGCGCTGATCCGGAAGGCGTTCTAATCGGCGGTGGCAGGATGCAAGTGGGGTGTGCCAGTACGCGCTGGACGATCTCGAGGCTCGCCGTGGCGGAGCCACGCTTCGCGTGGACGTACCCGCACGGGGGCAGTTCCTGTGTCCGCGAGTGTTAAAAGCTACGGGTAGGCCTAAAATCTTGCAAGGAGCGGCGTCTTATCGCTTCTACCAAAGTCGGAATGCCCGCGTCGTGGC
>JANXVY010000049.1 GCA_025351425.1 Hyphomicrobium sp. | reverse complement strand
AGTAATCTGCTCGCGCACCACGATACTTTCACCGTCGCGATCGACGGTCCAGCAGGCGATCGGGTCGAAGGCGGGAGCGCCGAGCGCCTCGCCGGTGCGCAGGGAAAAGCAGGCGTGATGCAGGGGGCAGCGAACGGTGTCCCCGGCCACGATCCCTTCTTCCAGCGGCCCGCTGTAGTGCGTGCATGTGGCGCCAACCGCCAGCACCTCATCGCCGACGCGGGCGAGCAGAACCGCTTTCTTGCCGACATGTCCGCGCAGCATCTGCCGGTCGCCGAAATCGGCGAGCGTGACGCCCTGGGTCAGATCGGGGCCGTCATTCTGGGGGGTATGGGATCCCATCTCACTCTTCCTTCTCGAACGCCGTTAGGATCAGGAGCGGCCTTGTCATTGGTGTGAACCCTTTGACACGGGGTCTGGACTTGCGCGGCAGCGCCTTTTTGCTTCCGCCTCGTCCTTACTCCTTGCCGGCAAGCCCTTCTGCTTTTCCTCGCGCCAAAACGCCTGCGACGATACGGTCGCAACGCGCACCATCGAAGGCGAACGCTTCACTGAGCCCGTCGTCCAATACCTGCGCCAGGCTCTCCCGCAGCAGGCTACGCGCCCGGAAGAAGCGCGTGCGCACCGTCGCCTCCGGAATTTCCAACGCCTGGGCGACGTCCTCGACGCTCATTTCTTCTATTGCGCGCAAGATGAATACGGTCCGGAATGCCTCGGGCAATTGGTCGACGCGCGCTTCCAAGAGCTTGCGCATCTCGACGCGCATGACCGAATGCTCGGGGCTACGATCAGGTCGATCTGTCAGGGCCGCCTGGATTTCAGGTTCGTGAGACGTCATGGCAGCCTCCAAAGGGATGATCTGCGCAGTCTTCCGCCGCAGGCGCCCGAGCGCTTCATTGGTCGTGATGCGCACCAGCCAGGTCGAGAGCTTACTCTCGGCGCGATATGTTCCAAGCCCGCGCCACGCACGCAGATAGGCTTCCTGGACCACATCCTCGGCCTCGGCGTCGTCCCGCACGATGCTGCGCGCCGTGCGGAACAGAAGCTGGTTGTGCCGCCGCATGATGATCTCGAACGCCGCCCCTTCGCCGCTCGCGGCGCGCGAGACCAGCTCCGACTCCGGGGGCGCGTCCGCGAGGCGATCCGTCGCCTGGCGCTGGGGGTTTTTCATATTCGCCTCCGTTCATTGGATAGAGAGGGTGACCAGCACGTCTTTGCTGCAGCTGTCGTTACTTTCCGCGCAGCATGCAATTATATCATCTCGTCGGTCCGAGAGGTGACTTCGTCGCCCAGAACGGAGAGCACCGCAATAGAGGTGCCCCCCCGCTGAAGAAGGTCGCGTGAACCACCGCTTGGAATTCACGTTTTCCTGGACTGCCTCCAGCCTTGCGTGACTTCGTTCTTGTGCGCCGCGAAAGCGGCAAGGACCTCGCCCTTCTCACGCGCCGGCACCTTGAAATGATCGAGCGTCGCCGCGAGAACGCCTGCCACGGCGTCGAATTCGTCGGGGGAGATCTTGAGGTCTTTGTGGGCGTTCTCGAGATCGAGAACATTGGCCCCGGGCCGCGTGGGTGTGTAGTTGAAGGGCCCTCCGGAGACTGTGGCGACCCAAAGCGTGCGCATGAACTTGAGGCCGGGCAGCCGCCCCAGGCTCTTGGTGTGCCAGTCGCGCAGCGCGGGGTTCTTCGAATGGCGGCCAGCCACGGGGTTGTCGATGATCTTGTCGCTGAAATGATTGACGACAGTGGCAATGGCGAATATGCCACCGAGCCTTTCATAGAGTGATGCCGAAGAGGAAGCTTGCGCGAGTGCTTCGCCGGGGGCGAGCGAGACCGTGCTTGCCCCGGTCAGCATGGCGATGGCGGTCGCGCCGATCAGCACGTCACGTCGGTTGCTGTTGCCGGTGTAGTCGTCATGCGATGTCATGATGCTCTCCTTTGATCCGGGACGAAGCCATTTCTCAACGAGGCCTTCGATCGGTTATTTGATTTCACGGATGTCATCGGGCCTCATGTGTTAGATCTAGACTCTGGGGAAAAGTTCCCGCTTCACCGAAAATAATTCGACCGGAGTTCTGAACTTGCTACAGCTCGGCGGATCGCGACGTCGACGCGGCCCGGCACACAGGTTCGGTGGTGCATCCAACCCGAGTGTGCCGCGCACATCGCAGATCAGTCGATCACCCGATCAGTCATCGCCACGGTTTCGCAAGCTCAGGAATTCGCGCCGGAGGACCGCGTCCTTCAAGAACGCGCCGCGCATGACCGAATTGGTCATCACCGACTGGTTGTCTTTTACGCCGCGCCACTTCATGCAGAAATGGTCGGCCTCCATGACCACCGCCAGCCCGTCGGGCTTGATGCGGCGTTCGAGCTCATCCGCGAGCATCACCACCGCCTCCTCCTGGATCTGCGGGCGGCTCATGATCCAGTCGCACAGGCGGGCGTATTTCGACAGCCCGATCAGGTCTGAGGAGGCATTCGGCAGAACGCCGATCCAGACCTTTCCCATGATCGGGCAAAGATGATGCGAGCAAGCGCTGCGCACCGTGATCGGGCCGACGATCATCAGCTCGTTGAGCTGCGATACGTTCGGGAATGCCGTGACCGAGGGCGCATCGCGATAGCGGCCGGAGAATACTTCGTCGATGAACATTTTGGCGACCCGCCCCGCGGTATCGGCCGTATTGTGATCGTGGTCGGTATCGATCACGAGCGCACGCAGCACCTCCTGCATCTTGTCCTCCACCTCGGCGCGGAGGTCATTGATCTCTCCGTCTTTGATGAATGCAGCGATGTTGTCGTTGGCGCGAAAATCCTGTCCGGCCGTTTTTAGCCTCGCCCGGATCCGTTCGGATGCGGTCGCTTCTGGGGAAGCGTCCTCTCGGTCGAAAACGGGTGTTCGTAAGGTTTGCAGCACGGCCGAACTCCAGGAAGGGGTACTTGATCAGGGCTGCCTGCGTCCGACGCCATGGCAGTAAACCAGCCGACCACCGAGCCAGCCGCCGACGGCAAGGGCGAGAAAGCCTCCCGCGTCGAGCTGCAGCGAAAGGGTGTCCGGCGGCAGCGGTTGAAAATGGTCCAGACGCAGAATCAGACGCGTCGTGAACAGCGTAAATGCGGTCAACATTGCTGCCATGTGCCCATAGGTGTCGCGCATGGCCGCGCCTTCAGGCACGCGCGGCAATTCCATCATGCCCGCGACCATGGCGACCAGCGCCATGGCACAGCCTGCAACGAGCAGGCCACCGGACCATTTCCATGCGGCTTCGCCAAACCGAAGGCTCGCGAAATCGGCGGCGGCGGCCAGTGACCAGCATGCCACCGGAAAATGCACGATCGCGGGATGCAACGGGTGGCGCATGTCAGAGCACCTGGCTGAGCAAGGTCAGGAAGCCCGCCACGGCGAGCCCGGCATGAACGACCACGACGACCTTGGGCGGAAGCTGCTTGCGCAGATGGAACGAGGCGAGGAAGAACCCGCCGAGCGCGGCGACCAGCAGCAGGGCAAAGCCGACCAGGACGCCCTTGGAAGCCGATCCCTGCACCAGCTGCACGATCAACAGGACGAGACCGAGCGCGCCAAGTCCTGCATGCAGCAGCGACAAGGCCCAGGGGGCGAACTTGCCGCGCAGGACATGCGCGGCAAGGATCAGCCCGCCGACGGCGGCGATTGCGAAGGCAACGAGTGCAAGAGTGAGCATTCCATCCTCCCGGCAGGAGACCCTGCGCTACTTAGTGAACTGTTCAGGGAAAGCGGCGATCAGCCCGGCGCTGAGCGCGTCGGCCATGTGCAGCATGTGCACCTCGGCCTTGCCATAGGCGGCGATGCCATCGGCAAACTGGCCCTGCAGCACGGCGGTCGCGTAGACCAGCGTCGTGTCGATATGCCCCTTGAGCATGGCGCGGACATCTTCCCGCTTCCAATTCGAATTGGCCTTGGCGAGGAAGTCAGCGATTTCCTGCGCGTTGGCGTAAGCTGCGGCGACCGACTTTTCCAGCGCCGGCTTGTCGCCCGCCTTGGCCGCTTTCACGACAGCGACGGCGCCAGCGATATGCTCCTTTAGCAGCTTGGTCAGCGCGTCACCGGCGGCACCGCCATAGTAGGGCTTAATAGCGTTACCGATATCGACCTGGTTCTGCATCAGCCGCGCGGCGGTCGCATCGAAAGCCGGAGAGTCGCTGGCGAGCGCCGTCACGGCCGCATAGGTCCATTCCATATGCTGCGCCCAAAGGGTCTGCATGGCGGAGTAGAGCGCGCTCATGCTCGGCGTGCGACAGACCGCCGAGGTGGCCCTGGCGTGCGACTTGCTGTGGGCATGGGCGGTTGCGCCGACAACGGGGGTGATCATGACTGCGGCCGCGACACTGGCGAGCGCGAGGCGGCGGCCAACGGTCGGGAGAGACATCTGATAGAGGGACATGGCAATTCTCACTGGTCGACGAAGTTGCGAATCGGACGGTGCTGTCCCGCCGATCGGCGTTGTTGCCTTTCGTCCTACACATTCGATGCAGTGGTCGCGCGCCGCGTTCCCGAAACCATGAAAAAAGTTGGAGGGTCGATCAGCCCCGATTGGCCGAGATCCTTCGCGTTGGCTTTTGACCGCTTCCAAGGTTGCGTGCCCTCCTGTGACTGAGCAAAGGGTTCCCGCTTAAATAAGTGCTGCGGCTTCACTTCGGTGGCGCCTGTTCTCCAGGGTTGGCAAGGTTTCATCGGCGCACCTATTTTTGCGGGTGCCCTAAGACCGGTTTGGGATTCCGCCAGGAAAGGCCATGCAACGCGGTGCGACGAAACCGCTGGTTTGGGAGCGCCTAGTGCTTGAATAGTCAGGCTCGGTACCGTCCCCTCGGCTCCGAAAGCCTAGCTCGGCGGTGTCAGGGCGACAGCAGACGTTCTGCATGGCCGTGATGGTGCGCGTCGTCGCCGATCCTGTGCCTTCCGCTTCTCTGCGGCGTGTTCAACAGTCCGTCGCTTATGCTGCAACTGCACAGGGCGGCCTCGGGTCACGAAG
>JANXVY010000040.1 GCA_025351425.1 Hyphomicrobium sp. | reverse complement strand
ATCGGCATGGTGAACTTCGCCCACGGCGACGTCTTTATGCTGTCGACCTTCATCGCCCTGCTGCTCTATCTGATCGTAACCCAGCTGCTCGGCCTGACGTGGCTCCCGCTGACGCTGATCCTCGTGCTGTTTGGCGCCATGGCGCTGACCGCGCTGTGGAACGTGGTAATCGAGAAAGTTGCCTACCGCCCGCTGCGCGGCTCGTTCCGGCTCGCCCCGCTGATCTCCGCCATCGGCATGTCGATCTTCCTGTCGAATTTCATGCAAGTGGTGCAGGGGCCCAACAACAAATCGCTGCCGCCGATGCTGACGAGCGTCATCGTGCTGTGGGGCGACGCGACCCACTCGGTCGCCGTATCCTATAAGCAGATCATGATCGCAGTGACGACGGCGGTGCTGCTGGCGGCGTTCTGGTACGTGGTGCAGAAGACGTCGCTCGGACGCGCGCAACGCGCCTGCGAACAGGACCGCAAGATGGCGGCATTGCTCGGCATCGACGTCGACCGCACCATCTCGATTACCTTCGCCATGGGCGCAGCGCTCGCCGCTGTTGCCGGTTGCCTCTACATGGTCCTCTACGGCGTCGTGAACTACAACGACGGCTTCGTGCCGGGCATCAAGGCTTTTGCGGCAGCGGTACTGGGCGGGATCGGCTCGCTACCGGGCGCCGTGCTGGGCGGCCTCGTCATCGGCCTCGTGGAAACGTTGTGGGCGGCCTACGTCTCGTCCGACTATAAGGACGTGGTGGCGTTCGGTGTGCTGGCGGCAACCTTGACCTTCCGCCCGCAAGGGCTGCTCGGCCGCCCCGACGTCGAGAAGGTGTGAGCATGGCGCCAAATTCCCTCGCAGCACCCGTGAAGCGCGCGCTGGTCGCAGCCCTGGTTGTCGCCGCCCTCAGCTTCCCCGTCGTCGCCTATCTCGCAAGGCCCGGCCCCGGCGGCGGCCTCATCCTGGAGCAGCGCTGGTGGCTCGTCGCTGCGAATGCGCTGGCGGCCTTCGTGATCGTGCTGCTGGTCGCAGCCCTCGTTTCGGCGTTGTCCTCGCAAGCTGCAAAGCGCCTGGCGGCAGCAGTCGGGAACACGCTCGCGCCTCTGTCGCGGTTGGGACTGGCGGCCCTCGTTTTTTACCCCGTCGCGATCGTCGCGCTCGTGGGTTGGTCGGGCGCGATCAAGTGGGTCGATAACTTCGGCGTCCAGATCCTGATCTACGTGATGCTCGGCTGGGGCTTGAGCATCGTGGTCGGGCTCGCGGGACTGCTGGACTTGGGCTTCATCGCGTTCGCAGCCGTTGGGGCCTACACCTATACGCTGCTCGCAATCCACGTGATCCCCGCCATCGCCCCCGAGCTCGCCCCTTACGCATTCTGGATTTGCCTGCCGTTCTCGGCGCTCTTCGCAGCCCTCTGGGGCATCATCTTAGGCTTCCCCGTGCTGGGCCTGCGCGGCGACTATCTGGCCGTCGTGACCCTCGCGTTCGGCGAAATGATCCGCCTCGTGCTGGTCAACTGGTCGAGCCTCACCAACGGCTACGCCGGCCTCAAAGCCCCCCGCATCACCTTCTTCGGCGTGCCCTTCACGACATCGGGCGCCGAGCCAACATTCGCCGATATCTTCGGGCTGACCCAAAGCCCCACCATCTACCGTTCGATCTTTCTCTACTACGTGATCTTGACGCTCGCGCTCATGACGGCCTGGATCGCAAACCGCCTACGCGAACTCCCCATCGGCCGGGCCTGGGAAGCGTTGCGCGAAGACGAGATCGCCTGCAAGTCGCTGGGCCTCGACACGGTGACGACCAAACTGTCGGCGTTTGCAATCGGTGCATCTTTCGGTGGCATGGCCGGCGCGTTCTTCGCCGCGCGCCAAGGGTTCCTCAATCCCAAATCGTTTGAGTTCATGGAAAGCGCGACCGTGCTCGCAATCGTCGTGCTCGGCGGCATGGGCTCGCTGACAGGCGTGGCGCTGGCCGCCATCCTGATGATCGGTGGCACGGAACTGCTGCGCGAAATCGGCTGGCTCAAATCGGTATTCGGTCCGAGCTTCGAGCCAACCCAATACCGGATGCTGCTGTTCGGCCTCGGTATGGTCGCCTTCATGATCTGGCGTCCACGCGGGCTCGTCACCACGCGCCAGCCCTCGATTTTCCTGCGTGAGCGCAAGGCCGTGTCCGCAAGCCTCGTCAAAGAGGGCCACGGTTGATGGAACGCTGGCAGAGCGCACCGCTGCTGGAAGTCGAGCATCTCGCGATGCGGTTCGGCGGACTGTCGGCGGTCGAGAACGTGTCGTTCAAGGTTGGCGCGGGCGACATCACGGCGCTGATCGGTCCCAACGGTGCCGGCAAGACGACCGTGTTCAACTGCATCACCGGCTTCTATCGCCCGAGCGCGGGCCGCATCCTGTTGGCCAGCCCCGGCCGCCCGCAGCTTAATCTGGCCAAAATGCCGGACTTCAAGATCGCGCGCGATGGCAAGGTCGCCCGCACGTTCCAGAACATCCGCCTGTTTTCTGGCATGACCGTGCTTGAAAATCTGATGGTGGCCCAGCACACGGCGCTGATGAAGGCGTCGGGCTACAGCATCCTAGGGCTGCTCGGCGCGCCGAGCTTCAAGACCGCGGAACGCGCAGCCCTCGCCAAGGCCGTCGCCTGGCTCGACCGGATCAACCTGACCGCCCGCGCCGACGATCCAGCCGGCGACCTCCCCTACGGCGACCAGCGCCGCCTGGAAATCGCGCGCGCCATGTGCACCGAGCCCATCCTGCTGTGCCTCGATGAACCCGCCGCCGGTCTGAATGCCCGCGAAAGCGCCGATCTCAACGCGCTGCTGCGCGACATCCGCGACCACCAGTCGACTGCGATCTTGCTGATCGAGCACGACATGAGCGTGGTGATGGAAATCTCTGACCACGTGATCGTGCTGGAAAACGGCAGGCGGATTTCGGATGGCACGGCGAATTTCGTGAAGAACGACCCCAACGTGATCAAGGCCTACCTCGGCGTGGAGCACGACACGTCGGTGGGCAACGGGAACGGCGTGGCGGGCGGAGCAGTCCCATGACGGCTGCCACCATGACGCCCGCGCCCCTGCTGTCGATCCGCGGAGTCGAGACGTGGTATGGCAACATCATCGCCCTGAAAGGCGTCGACCTCGATGTGCACGCGGGCGAGATCGTGACCCTGATCGGCGCGAACGGGGCCGGCAAGTCAACGCTGATGATGACGATCTTTGGCGCCCCCCGAGCCAAACGCGGCGCGATCACCTTCAACGGCAGGGACATCACGCAGCTGCCGACGCATCAGATCGCACGGATGCGGATTGCACAGTCACCCGAAGGCCGGCGGATTTTCCCGCGCATGACGGTGCTGGAAAACCTCCAGATGGGCGCGAGCCTCGATCAGTCAGCGCACTTCGACGAAGATCTCGCCCGCATGACCGAGCTTTTTCCGCGGCTGGCGGAACGCATCGCCCAGCGCGCAGGAACGCTGTCGGGCGGCGAGCAGCAGATGCTCGCGATCGCCCGCGCCCTGATGAGCAGGCCTAAGCTGCTGCTGCTGGACGAGCCGTCGCTGGGCTTGGCCCCGCTGATCGTGAAGCAGATTTTTGACGCCATCCGCGAGATCAACCAGCGCGAGAAGCTGACTGTGTTCCTGGTCGAGCAGAACGCTCATCACGCGCTCTCGTTGGCCGACCGCGGCTATGTGATGGTGAACGGCCTCATCACCATGAGCGGCCCGGCGCGCGAGCTGCTGGCGAACCCCGATATCCGCGCGGCCTACCTTGAGGGTGGGCGGCATTGATATCTCCCTCCTCGTCCGCGCGAAGCGCGGCTCTCCGGAGGCGAGGAGAATAGCATAACCCTCGTTGCAAAGCGTGGATCCCCCCTTCGTTTCCCCGTGACTTCGCCATCATTTTAAAACAGGATGCGCCGCTGAATGAGGCGCATCCATGCGAGGGATATTGATGATGGCGAAACGTTGGCTTTCCAGTTCGGTTGTAGTGGCGGCGCTGCTGGCAGCGACGAGCGCGAATGCCGACGTCAAGGTGGGCATCATTGCGCCGTTAACGGGGCCGAACGCGAGCTTCGGCGCGCAGCTAAAGAACGGCGCGGAACAGGCAGCCCTCGACCTCAACGAAAAAGGCGGCATCAACGGCGAAAAGATCACCCTGATCTTCGGTGACGACGCGTCCCAGCCCGCCCAGGGCGTCTCGGTCGCCAACACGTTTGTCGGCGAAGGCGTCAAATTCGTCGTTGGCGCGTTCAACTCGGGCGTGACGCTGCCCGCTTCCGAAGTGCTGGCCGAAAACGGCATCCTCGAGATCACCCCCGGCTCGACCGGCGTGCAAGTGACCGAACGCAAGTTCTGGAACATCTTCCGCACGTGCGGCCGCGACGACCAGCAAGGCGGGGTCGCAGCGCGCTACATCGTCGAAAAACTCAAGGGCAAGAAAATCGCGGTCATCCACGACAAGACGCCCTACGGCAAGGGCCTCGCGGACGAAACCAAGAAGGCCATGAACTTGGCCGGCGTGAAAGAGGTCATGTACGAAGGCGTGAATACGGGCGAAAAGGATTTCTCAGCCCTCGTCTCCAAGCTCAAGGATAGCGGCGCGGACGTCCTCTACTGGGGCGGCGTCTTCACCGAAGGCGGCCTGATCGTACGCCAGATGCGCGACCAGGGCGTGGCAACCGTGTTGATGGGCGGCGACGGCATCGCCGAAGACGAGTTCGCCCAAGTCGCAGGCCCCGGCGCGGAAGGCACGCTCATGACGTTTGCCCCCGACGCGCAGAAGCGGACCGAGGCGGCAGCGGTGCTTGCAAAGTTCGCCGCCCGCAATTTCAAGCCGGCCGGCTACACGCTCTATACTTACGCCGCCCTCGAGATCATCGCCCAGGCCGCCAGCGCCGCCAAGTCGCTCGAGCCCAAGAAGGTCGCAACTGAGATGCACAAGGGCGCGCCCTACAAAACCGTGATCGGGGACATCGCATATGATGCCAAAGGCGACATCACCCGGCCCGACTACGTGATGTACACCTGGATGAAAGGCGCCGACGGCAAGATCACCTACGTCCAGCAGTGAGCCGATACGTTTACACGCGCGCCTGGTGCGCGGTCGGGCTAGCGTTGATGACGACGATCGTCCCGGCGCGCGCGCAACAGCTGATCGGCCTCGCGGTCCCCTCGGCTGGTCCAAAGGCTGCCTTCGGCGAACAGTTGGTCGCGGCCACGCGCGCCGCGATCGCGCAACTCAATGCCGCCGGCGGCATATCCGGGCAACCCCTCGCGCTGCAAATCGAGGATGACGGCTGCACGGCTGACGGGGGCGCCGCAACCGCAGCCAGATTTGTCGCAGCCAAGGCGGCCTTGGTGCTCGGACACCCCTGCTCGAATGCAGCGATTGCAGCCGCCAAGGCCTATGCGGCTGGTGGCACCGTGTTCGTCGCCATCGGCGCGCGCCATCAAGACCTGACCGCCAAGCGCGCAGGCCCTGCCATTTTCCGATTGGGCGGCCGCGACGACCGCCAAGCAGCTGATACCGTGGCTGAATTCTTTGACAGGATAAAAGGCCAACGGGTCGCCATTGTTCATGATCGAACGGCATATGCCCGCACATTAGCGGACGGCGTGACGGCGCAATTGAAGGCGCGTGGCGCCACCGATATCGTCACCAGCACACTTGTAGCAGGCGAGAAAGATTACGGCGCGCTGATCGTGCAACTCAAGGCTGCCAATCCGGGTGCGATTTATTTTGCGGGCTTTCCCAATGAGGCCGAACTGATCGCCGATGGCCTGCGCGCGAGCGGCGTCACGGCGCTCATCATCGGCTGTGACGCACTGGCCGGTTCCAGCGTGCAGGCACGCGGGTTCCACGTCATGACCCCGGCGATCTTCGCGCCAAGCGCCCAATCGATGGCCGGCGTGCTGTCGGCCTGGGTACGGACCATAACCGGGATCAGGGCGGCGCAGACCGCATCTGTACCGATCTCATCGGCAGGTGCACCGATCCCATCGGCTGGCGTCCTATCCAGGCCGGAACCAACCAGTCCTTTGCTAACCGGTCCTGCGCCGACCGGCCCTGCGCCGACCGGCCCTGTGCTAACCGGCCCTGCGCCGACCGGCCCTGTGGAAGTCATCAGCTTTGCCGAACTGGCGGCGCGGCTTGCAGGTGCCTGGAACGCCGACAAGTTCGGCGACCTTCCAGGCCCCTCGTTCGTTTCAACCCCGCCACCGGCACGGTGATGGAGGCGCACACACCGACCTCCCGTGATCCCGGTCCGCCTAGAGCAAATTCCGATCCTACGGAATCGGAATTTTTTTCTAGGTTCTTGATTTTGTCGCATTTTCATCTTCATGGAGCGAGGCTTCGCCGTCTTCATGGAGCGAGGCTTCGCCGTCTTCATGCAGCGAGGCTTCGCCGTCGACGACGAACCGGTATCCACTTCGTCGGAAAATGCTCTAACTCTAGCCGCCGCGGCTCTGGCAAATGCACTCGGTCTGGAGGTTCTTTTCCATGCGAATGAGTTCGACAGGCACGTCGCGGCCCGCTTGGCGAAGCGCGCGGATCCGGGCTTGAACAAGCGCGAAGCCTGCGCGCGGATCCTCCGGCAAGTCGATCTGCGTCGTGAGATTGGCGATCTCGCCTTGCATCTGTTGTGACACCTAGTACGTCTCCTCTTCTCCACCCGCCCTGGCCATCTTGGCCACCGGCGCAACGGCCTTGACCGTTCGAATCATGCTTCGTGCGAGCAACCTATGACGGATCTATGACTAAGCATAAGATCTATCATATTCTCATTTCTCAACTCGTTAATAGCGAATATGAGCCGCAGTGACCCAATACCCACAATCATAATAAAAAAGACGCGACCTTGATTTGTGCAATGCAATTAATGCAGCGCACCAATAGGCGGACAAATTCCCATGCCGGACTCTTTCAAAAATGCGATTACAGACATACCGGGGCTGAAAGTGGGCAACGTCCACGATGCGACACTTTGCTCGGGCGTAACAGTGCTGCTGAGTGAGCGCCCGTTCGTCGCCGCGGTCGACGTGCGCGGCGGCGCAACCGGCACCCGCGAAACCGACTCAATCGGGCTCAGCGGAACGGTCGAGGAAGCCCATGGCATCGTGCTTTCCGGCGGTTCGGCGTTCGGCTTGGCGGCAGCCTCCGGCGTACAGGCGTGGCTGGCCGCACGCGGCGTCGGATTTGCGGTCGGCACGGCCCGCGTCCCCATTGTGCCCTCGGCCATCCTGTTCGACCTGCTGAATGGCGGCGACAAGGCCTGGGGGGCAACGCCGCCCTACGAAGCGATGGGCCGCGACGCATGCGAGGCCGCGAGCGTGCACTGCGATATCGGCAGCGTGGGGGCAGGCTTCGGCGCCACCACGGCGAACGTGCGCGGCGGCCTCGGCACCGCATCTTTTTTTCTCGCGGGCGGCTTGCGGGTGGCGGCACTCGTCGCGGTCAACCCGTTAGGCGTGGTGACGGTCGGTGATTCGCCCCACTTCTGGGCCGCCCCCTTCGAGCGCGACGGCGAATTTGGCGGCCAGGGCCTGCCGCAAACCTGGCCCAAGGACGCGCTCGATCTGCGCTTGAAGGGCACTGAGTCCAGCGCGGCGGCACAGAATATGCCACAGAACATGCCGCAGAACATGCAGCAGAATACGACGATTGCGATCGTGGCGACCAACGCGAAACTCAACAAGCGCGAGGCTTACCGGCTCGCCGTGATGGCCCAAACCGGCCTCGCCCGCGCGATTTATCCGGTGCACACCCCCCATGACGGCGACGTGGTGTTCGCTGTTGCGACGGGCGACATTGGGCTTGGCGAGAGCACTGGACAACTGGCGGCGCTCGGCGCATACGCGGCCAACACGTTGGCGCGCGCCGTGGCCCGCGGCGTCTATGCGGCAGCTTGCCCGCCGGCCCGGTGGCGCGGCCCACCCGCGTATCGGTGCGTATTCTGACGCTGAAGGATTTGGAAGGCGCGCGCATGAGCCAGACCAACGACAGCCAGATCGGGAACGACGCAACTGAGCGGCCGCTGTTCAAGGTCGGCACCCGCACGTTCGTCGCCTGGACCATATTCAGCGCGCTCGGCGTCTGGCTGGCGCTGTCCGTCGCCGAAGGATTGGCCATCGAGCGCTGCCTCAACGACAGCCTGGCCTGGAACTGGAAAGCCTGGAGCTGCACCCAACCCTCCGGCACCATCATCCTTCCCCCCGGCCTGCGGCGCGCCGGAAGCGATTGACGCCCCGCGCAAAAGTGCTCTAGGCCTCGCTGCTTGCTGCAACGAGACCCGTACGCGGCCCTAGAGCACGTTCGCTTTTATTCGAAAAGCTCTCATGCTCTAGATTATTGTTTTATCGCGCGTTTTGACGGAAAACCGCTTCACACTTTTCCTAACGCGCTCTAGCTGAAAACGAGCCCCAGCCGATGATCGAACGCTATTCCCGCCCCGAGATGACCGCGATCTGGGAGGCGCAGACCCGCTATCGCATCTGGTTTGAGATCGAGGCCCATGCCGCGTCCGCCTGCGCGCAAATCGGCATCATCCCCAAGGAGGCCGCCGAGACGATCTGGCACAAGGGCTCGGGCGCCACGTTCGATGTCGCCCGCATCGACGCGATCGAACGCGTGACGAAGCACGACGTGATCGCGTTCCTGACCCATCTCGCCGAATTCGTCGGCCCCGATTCCCGCTTCGTCCACCAGGGCATGACGTCCTCCGACGTGCTCGACACCTGCCTCAATGTGCAGCTGGTGCGGGCAGCCGACCTGCTCATCGGTGGTGTCGACCGCTTGCTGGCAGCCCTCAAGACGCGCGCCTTTGAACACAAGAACACCCTCACCATCGGCCGCTCGCACGGCATCCACGCCGAGCCGACGACCTTCGGCGTGAAGCTCGCTTACGCCTATGCCGAATTTGCCCGCGCCAAAGACCGCCTGATCGCAGCGCGCAAGGAAGTCGCCACCTGCGCGATATCGGGCGCGGTCGGTAGCTTCGCCAACATCGATCCCCGGGTCGAGGAGTATGTGGCCGAAAAGCTGGGGCTCGTGCCCGAGCCGGTCTCGACCCAGATCATCCCGCGCGACCGCCACGCGATGTATTTTGCGACGCTGGCCGTGGTGGCGTCCTCCATCGAGCGGCTTGCAACGGAAATACGGCACCTCCAGCGCACGGAGGTTCTGGAAGCCGAGGAATTCTTCTCGCCGGGCCAGAAGGGCTCGTCTGCGATGCCCCATAAGCGCAACCCGGTGCTGACCGAAAATCTAACCGGCCTCGCCCGCATGGTGCGCGCATTCGCGCTGCCTGCGATGGAGAACGTGGCGCTTTGGCACGAGCGCGATATTTCGCACTCTTCCGTCGAGCGCATGATCGGCCCCGACGCGACGGTGACCCTCGACTTCGCGTTGCATCGGCTTGCCGGCGTGATGGAGAAGCTGGTGGTCTACCCCGCCACCATGAAGCGCAACCTGGACAAGCTCGCCGGCCTCCACAATTCCCAGCGCGTTCTGCTGGCGCTGACCCAGGCTGGTTGCTCGCGCGAGGACAGCTACGCCCTTGTCCAGCGCAACGCCATGAAGACCTGGGAGCACGGCGCGGACTTCCTGACCGAGCTGAAGGCCGACCAGGACGTTACCGCCAAGTTGAAGCCGGCCGAACTGGAAACGATGTTCGACCTCGACTATCACACCAAGCACGTCGACACGATCTTCCGCCGCGTGTTTGGATCGGTGTGATCCCATGCGCACCGCAGACGCCGACATTTTGATCATTCCCGGCTGGTCGGGATCGGGGCCGGACCATTGGCAGACGCGGTGGGAGCGCAGCCTCAAAACCGCGCGCCGCATCGATCAAGCCGATTGGATCAAGCCCGACCGCAAAGCCTGGGTCGAAGCCATCCAGGCAGCGATAGCCGCCTGCGAACGCCCCGTCGTTCTGGTGGGCCACAGCCTGGGCGTTATCGCAGCGGTCGACGCGCTGAGCGACCCCGCGACGAAACCGGTGCGCGGCGCCTTTCTCGTGGCTCCCGCCGACGTCGAGCGCGCGCACCTGTGGCCGCCGACGCAAGGCCATATGTTCGATCCCAAGTCGGCTGGGTTCACGTCGATCCCGCACGCGCACCTGCCCTGCCCCAGCGCGCTCGTGAGTTCGCGCAACGACCCTTATTGCTCCCTGGAACGGGCGCACGCGTTTGCGCTTCAGTGGGGCGCAAAGATCATGGAAGCCGGCGATGTCGGCCACATCAACGCCGATTCGGGCCACGGTCCCTGGCCCGACGGTTTGATGCAGTTCGGCTGGTTCTTGCGCACGCTGTCGCAACCAGCGGCCAAGCCTGCGACCGGGGCGCCCGACGATATGGCGAGGTGAGGCCGTCCCGATAAGCCAGTGCCGCCCGGACCCTACAGTCCGGTTTCGATCTGCCGGACCGCCTCGGCCAAGAACTGATCGTATTTGGCGCGCAGATCCTGATCCGTGACGTCGATGCCTTTGGCTTTGAAATCCGCATGCAGTGTGCCGACGACGACCTTACCGCCCGCCGGCGTCAGATCGGCCTTGCGAAGCTGCTGGACATAAGCGTCGACCGCTGCCCCTTTGAGCCCCAGCCGTTCGGCAGCCCAAGCGCCCAGCAGCTTGGTGCACCGCGCCTTGGCGTTGAAGCGGAGCTGGGAATCATGCGCGAACTTGTCTTCAAACGCTTTTTCGCGATCGTCGAACGTTGTCATAACAACCTCCAGATGCATTTTTCTGTTTTGAACATCATTCAGTATCGTGCGGTGCGTCCATAACCCTGTTTGGCAGGACCCTGAGCAGGAGATTGTTTCTTGTTGCGCGTTCCGCTAGAGTCCCGGTGAAAATATGTTTGGTGGGCAGGCCTGTCCGACGCGTACACCGACGCCAGGACAACACCTGCGGCCACCTTCCCGATTTAAGCGGCCACGACGGCTGCGCATCTTGCGACGGATGCGCGGAAGCGAGTGACTTTTGACGGCAGAGGACGAAGAAATGACGAGGCGCCGCCGCATTTACGAAGGCAAAGCCAAGGTGCTCTACGAGGGCCCCGAGCCCGGCACGCTGATCGCGCATTTCAAAGACGACGCTACGGCGTTCAACGCCCAGAAGCGCGCCGTCTTCGAAGGCAAGGGCGTTCTGAACAACCGCATCTCGGAATACATCTTCATGCGGCTGGGCGAAATCGGCGTACCCACGCATTTCATCAAGCGCATCAACATGCGCGAGCAGCTGATCCGCCAGGTCGAGATCATCCCGCTCGAAGTGGTCGTGCGCAACGTGGCCGCGGGCTCGCTCTCGACGCGCCTCGGGCTGGAAGACGGCGTGCAGCTGCCGCGCTCGATCATCGAGTTTTATTACAAGGCCGACGCGCTGAACGATCCGCTCGTGTCGGAAGAACACATCACGGCCTTCGGCTGGGCAACGCCCCAGGAAATCGACGAAGTGATGCAACTCGCATTGCGCATCAACGACTTCCTCGTCGGCCTGTTCCTCGGCATCGGCATCCGCCTCGTGGACTTCAAGGTCGAATTCGGCCGCCTCTACGACGAGGAGGGTCAGATGCGCATCGTGCTGGCCGACGAGATCAGCCCCGACTGCTGCCGCTTGTGGGACATTGCGAGTTCGGAAAAGCTCGACAAGGACCGCTTCCGCAAGGATTTAGGCGGCGTGCTCGAAGCCTACCAGGAGGTCGCTCGCCGCCTGGGCGTGCTGACCGAAACCCGCCCGCCCAAGGGCGCCGGCCCCGTGCTGGTCGCAACCAATCCGACCGGCAAACCGAACTGAAGGAACTCCCCTCTCCCCGTACTTGACGGGGAGAGGGGATTGGGGAACCCATGAAAGCACGCATCAAGATCACCCTGAAGAACGGCGTCCTGGACCCGCAGGGCAAGGCCATCCAGTCTGCGTTAGGATCGCTCGGCTTTAGCGGCGTCAATGACGTGCGCCAGGGCAAGTACATCGAAGTCGAGCTGGCGGAAAACAACGAAGCCGCCGCCAAGGACGCGATCGAGCGCATGTGCAAGGACCTGCTCGCCAACACCGTGATCGAGAACTACTCGTATGAGCTGGTCGCCTGAATGCGCAAAAGTGCGCAGATAAAATGCGCCTCCTTGGTGGCACTTTCTCTGGCGGCCCTGACGGCGGGCCCCGCGCTTGCCGCCGAACCGCTGTTGAAGTTCGAACCAGGTGCCCGCGTGATACTTGCCTGTGACACCCAGGCCGTGTCCGTAGCCCCCGCCGCCGCCAGTTCGTCGGGCACGATACGCATTGCGCTGACCTTCGTGGATGAGGCCGCAAGCCGCCGCACCGGCAGCTGGACCATCCTCGATGTTCAGTCAGACCACACCGCCTCTCTGGCCGCGCGCCAGCGCACGGCGTGCGCCTCGGGCTGCGAGATCGAATTCGCACCGCTGAAGACCCAATGGCCAGATTTCGTACTCTGGGCGCCCAAACCTGCAGACCCTGTGGCCCTTGCCGCCAACGAGCTGCTGTCGGTCCTCGCGCTCACCAGCACCACGCTCGCATTTTCCGCCTCGACATTTCTCGGTACCGGCATCGCCGGCCTGGAAAAAGGCACCTGCCGCCGCGAGTAATCCACGTGCAGCCCATCCAGCACCGTCCGCGGCCCTGAAGCGCACCGCCGCTGCCGACGGCTTGACCAAGGTCAAGCGAGCAGCAGCCAAGCAGTGCTACCGAGCGATCTCGGCCCTGTTCAGTTGCAACGGAGATGGCGGAAATGGATACCCGGCGCTGGCGTGGGACGAACGGTCCCTGGCTCGTGGCACGGCGCGACAGCGCACACGCGGCAACGCCTGGCGATCGGGGTGTGCTGCTGCTGCAGCGGCTCGAAGAGGCGGGCATCGACGCCGATCAGGTGCTTGACGACCAGCCCGATCTGTTCCGGCAGCTGGCCAAATCGTGCAGCGGGTGCGAAGTCAAAGGCAAATGCTCGCGCGACATCGCAACCGGCGAATTCAACGAACGGTCCCGAGCCTATTGCCCCAACACCGCCAGCATCTCGGGCCTGCCGCTCAAAGAGCCCGAACCCTTAGGGTGACGCGTGCGCAGCGCTCCAACCGCAAGACCATGACTGCGGCTGGAGCGCGTCAAGACGCCGGAAACCTATTCTTTGTCGGCCATGAACTTTTCGCTGGCTGTGACAAGGCCCGTTTTCGGATTGGCCACGCAGTACTCTGCGATCTGCGTGATGTGCTGCTTGAACTTCTCGATGTCGAGCATGGTCGACTCTTTGTTGGTGCTCGTGTGATAGCCCGACAGCCACATGAAGGTGTTGCCGGTCGCGATGCTGTTCGCGCTGAGCGTATTCTCACAGGTCACGATCGCGACATCGAGCGCTTCGGGTCCCGCCTCTTCGATCTGCTCGCCCATGAACTTCTCAGAGGCCGACATGACCCCGACGTTGGGATGTTCGGCGCAATATTCGATCGTCTGGTCGATGGCCTTCGAAAGCTTCTTCCAATCGACGACCGTGCCCTGCTTTTCAGTCGCGTGATATCCGCCCATCCAGTTCAGGATGCCGTTGACAAAGCCGACGCTGCCCTCGGTCTTGGCTTTGTAGGCCGCAACGAGCTTCTCGCAAGCGATCGTCGAGGTATCGATGACCTCGGCGGACGCCTGAGCCGCGCACGCAGTGATGAGGACGGCAGAAACGAGTGACAGTATCAGTTTGTTCATTGAAATCAATCCCTTGAGACTGCGCGCAAAGCGCTGCGGTTATCGTCGGATGGCGGGCCGCACGCACTGAGTGGAACTGGGGAGTGTCCAAAAACCACCGTTCACTACTGGACCGATTCCCTTGGCGGCCGGCACCCAAAGTTGAGGCGGGACGGACGGCGTCGCATTTTCGCCGCATTTTCTTATTTGGTGCACCGCACAACGGTTGCAGGGCGTAACCCGCAAGGCGCCGCGGTCGCTCCCACATCTCGCCCCGTCCTCAGGACCACGGCCCGTGCGGAGTGGAATTTATGCACGGGACCGGCTGGCGATTGCGGCCGCTCCAAACCTGCTTGCCCCCACCGGTCCCAACACGGGTCCGGGGCATGACCGCCGGCAGCGCCACGACGCGGCGCGCTCCCACCCGGCGGCGCTCACATCAACATGGCCTTTCTAGAGGAACATCATGCGTAAATTCATTCTCGTTGCCTTGACCGTCGCCGTTGCAGCCCTTGCCCCCGCCAGCGCCCACGCCAAACGCCATTCCGGCGACGGCGCCAAGATGCATCACCGCTCCGTGACCGGCTACGCCCGCGAAACTGACGGTGGCACCTCGCGCGGCTGCCTGACGAGCGACGCCCGCGCACTGCTCAACACCATAGAATCCCATTTCGGCCGTGTCGAAATCATCTCGACCTGCCGCCCCGGCGCCCGCATCGCGACCTCGGGCCGCCCGTCCAAACACGCGTCGGGCCAAGCCATCGATTTCCGTGCATCCGGCAAGAAGAAGCAGGTGCTGAACTGGCTGATCAACAACCACCACAACGGCGGCACCATGACCTATTCGGACATGGACCATATCCACGTCGACGTCGGCTATCACTTCGTGGCGCTGAACCGCCCCTCGGGCAACTGAGACCGGC
The DNA here is from genome assembly GCA_025351425.1 of Hyphomicrobium sp. GTDB lineage: Bacteria > Pseudomonadota > Alphaproteobacteria > Rhizobiales > Hyphomicrobiaceae > JANXVY01. Next base: position 51,462 of record JANXVY010000040.1, on the reverse strand, counting down.
GCTCAAAAGTTTTGACCGCTGGTATGACGCATTGGACGAAGCGCGCGGGAGCTGGCATAGAGATCGCTTAACTTAGGTCCGCGGGTCCAGGGGGTGCGCCCCCTGGCCTTCTCTCAGCTTTCCATCGAGGCCCGCATGCTGCGCGCATCCGTCATCGTCTTCCCCGGCTCCAACTGCGACCGCGACGTGAAGGTCGCGCTGGAGCGCACGGTGGGCGCGAACGTGTCAATGGTCTGGCACAACGATGCGAGCGTGCCGGCGAGCGACATCATCGTTATCCCGGGCGGATTTTCGTACGGCGACTATCTGCGTTGTGGCGCGATGGCGGCCCATTCGGCGATCATGCGCGACGTGGTGGCGAAAGCGAAAGCGGGTACGCCGGTGCTGGGCATCTGTAACGGCTTCCAGATCGTGACGGAGGCGGGCCTGCTGCCGGGCGTGCTGATGCGAAACGAATCGCTGCGCTTCACCTGCCGCGACGTGCACTTGAAGGTTGAGCAGACGGATACGGTCTTCACCAACGCCTATTCGAAGGGCCAAGTGATCAAGGTGCCGATAGCCCATGCCGAAGGCAACTATTTCACCAGCCCGGAGACCTTGGCGCGCCTGGAAGGCGAAGGCCGGATCGTGATGCGCTATTGCGACCGCACGGGCAAAATCGACCAAGCGGCAAACCCCAACGGCGCGCTGGCGAATATCGCTGGCATCTGCGACGAGCGCCGCCGCGTGGTGGCAATGATGCCTCACCCGGAACGGATGTATGAAGAAGCGCTCGGCGGCTCGGACGGCCGCGGCGTGTTCGAAAGCGCGGTCGGCTCGCTGGTAGGCTAACCCGCGAAACCTCGAATACACAGGGTTGACGCGGCAGGACCGGCCTGACACTCAGCAGGGGCGATCCTCCCGAGAGACCCCCATTGACCGACGCCGCACCCATCACGCTGACGCCCGACGCTGCGGGCCATATGACCCCCACGGATCCCCGCTCGGGGCGTCCCGTGGCAAACATCGTGCACGCCTGCCACGAGCGCACGATCGACGTGGCGCTGGCTGAACTCGCGATCCCTGGCCTCGACCGTGGCACGCTGGAACCGCTGCTGACCTATTGCGCCCAATTGCAGTGCGAGGCGGATGCCGCAACCTGCCCCGGCTGCAAACAGCGCACGCAAGCCGACGGCATCGACAGTCTCGACACCTTCATCGCGCGCCACAAAGAGATCGTTGTCGGCGACGGCTCGGTGCGGCTACTCGGCAAAGGCACGCAGACGGCGCACACGCCCGGTTTGGAAGCGCTCGCCAAAACGTGGTCGGGCGAAAACTACTGGTTCTGGGCCCGCCGGTGCTTACGCAAGCTGCGCCATGGGCTGCGGCGGGCGCACATCCAAGGCGAAGCGTTCCAGGATGCGGGACAATCGCCCGCCGTGCTGCTGATGGAGCCCCAGCTGCCCGACAACATCGGCATGGTGGCGCGCGCCTGCGCCAACTTTGGCCTCGACGATCTGCGGTTGATCGCGCCGCGCGACGGCTGGCCCAACGAGAAGGCGCGGATTGCGGCCTCCGGCGCGAACTACATCATCGACGAGGCAAGCGCGCATCCAACGCTGGGCGAAGCCATGGCCGACCTGACCTGGGTGTGCGCGACGACCGCCCGCCAGCGGGATTTGAGAAAACCCGTTCTGACGCCGGAACAGGCGATCGGCGAGATGCGCCGCCGGATCGGCCAGGGCGAACGGTGCGGCATCCTGTTCGGCCGCGAACGCAACGGCCTCGAAACGCATGAAGTGGCCCGCGCCGATGCGCTGGTGATGATTCCAGTCAACAGCGCGTTCGCTTCGCTGAACCTCGCCCAGGCGGTGCTTATAATGGGCTATGAATGGATGCGCTCCAGCCCCGCCGCGACACTTGGCCGTGTGACAACTTTCGAGCGCCCCGTGCATGCGGGCGTGAACATGAATCAGGACCGCCGCGCGACCAAGGCGGAGCTGGCGGGGCTGACCGGCCACATGGCGCAAGAGCTTGAGCGCCTTGGATTTTTCAATCCAGCCGAAAAGACGCCGGGCGTGATGCTGACGGTGGAGACGATGCTCGCGCGGGCCGAACCGACGGAGCAGGAGGTGCGCACCTTTCGTGGCATTGTTGCAACGCTTGCGAAGGGCAAGGGCCGTGCACGAAAACCGTCCACATAGTGCGCCATGATCTGGACATGTTTTAATCAGAGCCAGTGGCCAGCCAAACAGCGCGGGTGCTTGCAACCCAGCGAAGCTCAAGACCACGGTGACGGCACCGTGGATGAACTCCGTGGCAAAGCCTTGATGAGCCGCCAGCACCGAAGGGTACGGCTGCCCTGGCGCGACACGCAACGACGAACACGACGGCCTTAGGATCACAGCGGCGACAGACATTGCGGACGAAGGACCTTGCTCTCGCGATCTGCGCTCAGCTTCAGCTGGAGCCAGAAAGACGGCAAACCTCCACAACCGTGCAGGATATGACTTATTCGGCTTTTGAGGGGCATTGGGAGATGCGGATGAACTGGGTTACACGGCACACTGCGGGCTTGCGTTTCGTCGCTATCCTGGCGGCAGGCGTGGTCGGGAGCGTTGCGACGGGCATCGCCGCACCGGCAATCGCAGCCGAGGAACTGAGCGACAAGTCGATCCAGACGTTCATGGACTATGCGTGGTCGCTCGTTCCCCAGCAGTTCACCAAGCCGGACGGCAAGACGATCACCGTCGACAAGAAGAAAAAAGAAGAAGTGATGGTGCCGATCGACGTGGCCCGCGAAGTGGTGCGCGTGGGCCGCATGTCCGCCCACGCCCAGATCTGCGAACTGATCGATGATCAGGTTCAGAACTTCCAGTCGCTGATGAAGCGCGAGATCGAAAAGAAGAAGTGGACCGAGCAGCAGCTGCTTTATATCAACCAGCTCCACCTGACGACGGTGATGTTGCTGACGGGCAAAATCAAGCTGGTCGAAGACCAAGGCGACAAGAAGGTCGTCGTGGAAGAAGGCAAGGACGTCTATCAGACGTGCTCGCCCGAGCAGAAGGCCAAGGTTAAGGAAGTCATCACAGCCTACGTGAAGGCAGGCCCGGCCCTGGCCGCAGCCCCCGCGGCAGCCCCCGCGGCAGCCCCGGCCGCCGAAGCTCCCGCCGCAGCTGCAGCCCCCGCCGCGACCGCAAAACCCGCACCAGCCGCTGTGAAACCGGCCGCCGAGAAGAAATAACCCCGCGCCCCTTGACGCCGGGACCGCGATTCCGTAGTTGACACTCTGATGACGGGCTGCACCAGCGGCCCGTTTTCATTTTTGCGCCCTTGTGAACCGGCTGCTCTGGCAGCTGACGTGTTGGGCGACTGAAAGTGCGCTACCCGCGAACCTAGGGAATGATCCTGAGGTTCTGTCGGCGGCCTGCCGGCCGCACAGGAGGGGGCGCTCCACGCTGACCGGGGCCATCGGGGCCGCGGGGCGTATTTATTTGGAGTGCTGAACGACTATGACCAAACGAATTCAAGCCAAGCATAAGATTGATCGCCGCCTGGGCGAGAACATCTGGGGCCGGCCCAAGAGCCCGTTGAATAACAGAGAATCCCGCCCCGGCCAGCATGGCGAGCGCCGCGTGTCCAAGCAGTCGGACTTCGGACAGCAGCTGAAGGCCAAGCAGAAGCTGAAAGGCTACTACGGCTCGATCACCGAGCGTCAGTTCCTCAAGGCGTACAAGGAAGCCTCGCGCATGAAGGGCTCGACCTCCGAGCACCTGATTGGGCTGCTGGAGCGCCGCCTGGCGTCGGTCGTCTACCGCGCCAAGTTCGTGCCGACCGTGTTCGCCGCCCGCCAGTTTGTGAGCCATGGCCACGTGACGGTGAACGGCCGCCGCGTGACCGTGCCGAGCTATCGCGTTCGCGTCGGCGACGTGGTGGAAGTGCGCGAAGCCGCACGTGGCAATCCGATGGTGATGGAATCGGTCAAGAGTTCGGAGCGCGACGTGCCCGATTACCTCGACGTCGACCACGCCAAGATGACGGTCAAGATCGTACGCATCCCGGCTCTGGCCGACGTACCCTATCCCGTCCAAATGGAACCCAACCTCGTGGTCGAGTTCTACTCGCGTTGATCCGAGCTGTTTCACAAGTTTAAAGGGCAGCCCGCAAGCTGCCCTTTTTCACAATCCTCTCCAATAAGGGATAGAGACCATGAGCACGATGTCGGACGGCAAGCGCAAGAAGATCCAAGCTCGCCAGCGCAAGATGGAAAACGCCAACAAGCGCGCAGCCAAGATCGCCAAGAAGGAACGCAACGCCAAGAAGGCGTGAGCGGGTCACGCGTTTGCGACTTTCAAAGGGCTGCCGGAAGGCGGCCCTTTTCGATTCGCACCCATTTCCGCGCAGCAACGGTCCACATGCGAGCGCCAAGCGGCGCGCATTGACCCGCTTGCTTGGCCGCCCGCGACTGCGACCCGCAAATCGCTCGCATCGCCCCCACGCGCTCCGCCTGCGGCCTACCCTAACGGCATGCTGGGCTGGCTCCAGTCGCGGGAGCGTTTGAGGCGGATGCCGCGCCTCGCCATGTCGCTCAGCACGACGTACATTTGGGCGGCGCTCACGGCATCGTTGAAGGCGTCGTGCGCCTGCAGCACGGGCAGCTCGAGGTCGCGCTGGATCGACGAGAACTTCAGATCGAGCTGCGTGCCCGGCGGCGCGGTGCCGTACTTGCGGCTGTAGTAGAGGTCGCACACGTCGATCAACGGATTCTGCAGCCCGATATTGAGCATGTTGAACACGTCTTTGTTGAGCATCCGCACATCGAAATCGATGTAGTATCCAACCAGCGGCCGGTTGCCGATGAAGCGCAGCAACGCCGGCAGCACCTTGCGGATGGGCCGCTCAGCCGCGACATCGCTTTTTCTGATCTGGTGCACCTTGATCGACGTCGCCGGCATCACCGCTTCCGGGTTGACACTGACCCGGAACGCTTCGCGCGTGAGAATCTTGTTGCCGCGGATCTTCACGGCGGCAATCGTGACGATGTCGTCTTTGTGCGGGTTGAGACCGGTGGTCTCGCAATCGACGGAGACGACTTCTTCGGTCCCGAGCTTCTCGAACATGAACGCATAACTGCGATCGTTGAGCGCGACCCAATCGAATTGCCGCAGGAAAAAGTTGCGCATCACAGACCTCTCAGAGCATCGCGAGGTGATAGCGGGAGCGCACGATTTCCTTGAACTTTTTCACGACCTTGAGCGCCTCGCGCAGCAGATCGCGGTCGCGCGTACTGAGTTCGCTGAGACGCACGATGGCCTCCTCCTCGTGCCGCCCGGTGCGAATCGATGTGAGCTGGGAGCGCAGGCGGACTTCCATCAGATAGGAGAGCGCGCTCTTGAGATCGCGCACCATGTCGTCGCTGAGGATCGATTGCGCACCCAGCTCGTCGAGCCGTCCCATCGTGGAGGCGGCATGCACATTGCGATCAATCGAGATCACCCGCACGCCGTGGACGATCGGGAAAGTGCCGGACTTCTTGATGTGAATGGCATCCGAGGCGACGCCAACGGTCGCCATCAACGATGTCAGCATGCCCGCACTCGCATCCTCGAACTGATCGATGGCCTTGGCAAAGCGCGCGAGATAGGCGCTTTCCCCGCGCATCAGCTCGGACAGCGCGGTCTTGGCTGTTTCCAGCAGCTCGCCGCGACCCGTCACCGCGATGGCGTCGTAGAAAATACCGAGGTTCATGGCGCTGAACTCGTCGGGCGTCAGCACCCAGCTCTTGAGCTGGCGGTTGAAGTCCTCGACCGTCTGCGACCATTGGGGATTGCGGACCATGACGTTGCCGGGGCACGGCGGAAAGCCGAATTTTTCCAGCGCCGCGGTGAAGTCGACGCGGAATTTCGCGAGGTCTTCGGCAGGCACCGGCCGGTCGAGCAGCAGGCCGTTGTCCTGATCAGTGCGCACAGTCTGCTCGCCGCGCCCCTCCGACCCCATGACGATGAGACAGCCCGCCTCCTTGATCGAGGCTGGCGCGATGAGATCATACAATTTCGCAAACAGCGCCCGGTTCAAGTCCGACGTGATTTCGGCGATGACCTCGACCTTGACGCCTTGCTTGTGCAGCCGCTCGACCTGGGCCTGGATATCGCGCGCCGGTAGCTCCAGGTCGTCGACACTGCGCGCCCGGTCGATCCGCCCAGGGATCAGCTGCGAGTTGCCAGCGACCAGGCCGAGAATGTCGATGTCTTCGAGAATGCCGACAAAAGTTCTCCCCGAGGTGACTGCGAGGCGCCGCTTGTTGTGGCGCGTCATTTTGATCAACGCCTCGAAGATGAAGTCGTCCTCATCCACGGAGTGGATCTGGAAGTGGGTGATATCGCGGATCGGAGTCGTGAGCGGCAGCGCCATCAACACGGCGGCTTTGGAGAGGTTCATCCCCGTGACGATTCCGACACGGTCGCCATCGCGCACGAACAGCGCGTTGCTGTCGCGCTCCGACATCGCCTTGCCCGTCTCGGCAATCGTCGCACCCGCATCGATGAAAAACGCCGCATGCAGCCGCGCTTCCTTGACGCGCGCCCGCAACACCTGCTCGACGCCGCCCGAACCTTCAGGCCCGCTCGCATAGCCTGTCAGCTTGCGCGACAGCTCGGAGTAGAAGAAGGCGGCAAAACCCGGATTGCGCTTGATGAGGTCGAGCACCACGTCCTTGGGGGCAAGGTAGCATAGCGTTTCCTCGGCCGCGACGAAGCTGGCGCCGGCCGCGCCATGGACGAGCGCGCGCGCATCGAAACTGTCCTTGAAGCGCAGGATATTCTCGACCTCCTCACCGTCGCGCTCCTCGACCGAGCCCTTGATCACGACGTGGAGATAGCCGGCAGGCTGACCCACGCCGATGATGGTCTCGCCCGGCGGCCAGTAGCCGATATCGAGCTGGGACCTGAGTTCGGCCGCCTCCGCGTGCGTGAGCCGGTCAAACGGCGGGTTCTGGGCATCGAAGGCTTGGGGCATCGGCACCGTCTCTGGCTGCACGGATAGAGTGCTTCCGGGAAAAGTGTGTAGCGGTTTTGCTTAAAAGAAGCACGACCAGGAATAGAGAGTGCTTCCGGGAAAAGTGTGGTGCGGATTTCCCTAAAAGAAGCACGACAAAACAAGGAACTAGGGTCGTTCCATGATTCAATTAAAACCGGATCGACCCTAGCGAACACGAATAGCGATATCACGACTGCGGCCGGTCCCCGCAAAGGGCCGGCCGCATCCTTTAGGTCATGAACATGGCTGACGCGGGGTCCGCCATGATCTGGATCAGTGCGACACGGCGCCGGAAGCCCCGATGCCCGTTTCCGAACGAACGTACTGCGCGTCGAACGCGGCGCGTTCCTTCTGTGCCCGCTCGCTGCCGTCAAGCACCGAGAACAGCCAGATGCCGAAGAACGCGATGCTCATCGAGAACAGCGCCGGGTTGTCGTAGGGGAACAGTGCCGAACCTTTGGGATAGCCGAGCGTGGCTTCCCAGACGCCGGGCGAAAGCACGACGAGCGTCGCCGAGCTGATCAGCCCGAGGAACCCGCCAATCAGCGCGCCGGTGGTGGTGGTGCCGCGCCAGAACGTGCTCATGGCGAGAACTGGGAAGTTGCAGCTGGCCGCCACGGCGAACGCGAGGCCCACCATGAAGGCGACGTTGATCTTCTCGAACATGTAGCCAAGGCCGATGGCGATAATGCCGATGACCACGGCCGACGCCTTCGAGATGTTCACTTCGCGCTCTTCGTTGGTATGACCCTTGGCGATGACGGAGGCGTAGAGGTCGTGGCTGATGGCGGTCGCACCAGCGAGCGTCAGCCCGGCGACGACCGCGAGGATGGTCGCGAACGCCACCGCCGAGATGAAGCCGAGGAACCACGAGCCGCCAACCGCCTTCGACAGATGGATGGCGGACATGTTGCCCGTACCGATCATGTCAGCCGGCGAGTAACTGCCATTGGCCCCGATCACGGCACCGGCCTTGAAGAAGGCCGGGTCCTGCAGCAGCAGCGTGATGGCGCCAAAGCCGATGATGAAGGTCAGGATGTAGAAGTAGCCGATAAAGCCGGTGGCGTAGAACACCGACTTGCGGGCTTCCTTGGCGTCCGAGACCGTGAAGAAGCGCATCAGGATGTGCGGCAGGCCGGCGGTGCCGAACATCAAGGCAAGGCCGAGCGAGATGGTCGAGATCGGGTCCTTGATCAGGGCGCCGGGTGCCATGATCGCGAGGCCCTTGGGATGGATCTCGGTCGCCCGCTTGAACATCGCTTCGGGCGAGAAGCCGAACTTGGCGAGCACCATGAATGCCATGAAGCTAGCGCCGCCGAGCAGCAGGCAGGCTTTGATGATCTGCACCCAGGTCGTTGCGACCATGCCGCCGAACGCCACGTAGACGATCATGAGGCAACCGACGATGACGACCGCGTGCAGGTATTCGAGGCCAAACAGCAGCTGGATGAGCTTGCCGGCGCCGACCATCTGGGCGATCAGGTAGAACGCGACGACGACCAGCGTACCGGTGGCCGACAGGATGCGGATGCGGGTCGCGTCGAGACGGAAGGCGGCGACGTCGGCGAAGGTGAACTTGCCGAGGTTACGCAGCCGTTCTGCGATCAGGAACAGGATCACCGGCCAGCCGACGAGCCAACCGACCGAGTAGATGAGGCCATCGTAGCCATTGGCGAACACGAGACCCGAGATGCCGAGGAACGATGCAGCCGACATATAGTCGCCGGCGATCGCAAGACCATTCTGGAAGCCTGTGATGCCGCCGCCGGCTGCGTAGAAGTCGGACGCGGATTTGGTGCGGCCGGCCGCCCACTTGGTGATACCGAGCGTCATGAGGACGAACGCCAGGAACATGCCGATGGCTTCGTAATTGATGTCGGATTTACCGGAAACTTCGGCGGCGCCCGCCGCAAACGCGGCGGAAGAGCCAAGCACGGTCAGCGCAAACGCCGAGCGGCCAAGCGATCGAATAAGTTGTCTAACCATTACAATTTCGCCTTCTCGACAATTTGTTTCGTCAATTCGTCGAAACCGGAATTGGCGCGAACCACGTAGATACCGGTCAGAACGAAGGCGGAAATAATAACGCCGAGCCCGACGGGTATCCCGACGGTGGTGACGCCACCTGCTAGCGATTGGCCGAGTATCTGCTTGTTGAAGGCGATGGTCAGCACGAAGCCGAAATAGATTGCGACCATCATGAGTGCGAGTGTCCAGGCGAAGAAGGTGCGCTTGCGCACGAGCTCCTGGAATTTTGGATCGGCCTTGACGCGTGCTGTCAACGCGTCCTTTTCAAGTGACATTTTGTGTTCCCTCCCGATGGGCTGATTGAAACGGCCGCATTTCATGCGGCTGCTGGCTCGATTATGCGGACCAATAAACACTGACGTGAGCGGTATTCGGTCTGCGGAGCTCTTGTTGATTGAAGTCGGTGATGCGTGATTGTGATCGTCTGCGCCCCTCGACGATTCCAGTTCGGTGTTTCGCAGCTTCCTGACGCAAGAGAGCACGCGCACCACAAAAAAGCGCCGGACAACGAAGATAGCGGATTCTCACATTGTCCGGCACAAGGCTACAATGCGGGTTGCAGCGCCAAAGGAGACCATGACGCCGCAACGAACACGATAGCAATTCTGAAAACCGGATTCCCTAATCACTTCGACTAAGCGACGCCGTCACGCAGCCGTATGCACACTGACCGAAACGGCTGGCGGTTTGGCGAGCGTCTGGAACACGACGCAGTAGCGCTCGGTCAACTTGAGGAGCTGGTCGATTTTTTCCGTCGGCGCGTCGGACGTGATCTCGAACCTCAGCCGGATCGCTTGGAAGCCCACGCTGGCGGTTTTTTCAACCCCGAGCGTGCCGCGGAAATCGAGATCGCCCTCGGCGAAAACGAACGCCTCCTTGAGATGAACCTCGATTGCGGTTGCGACCGCCTTGAGCGTGACGCCCGCGCAGGCGACGAGCGCCTCGAGCAGCATGTCGCCCGAGCACAGCTCGAGCCCGGACCCCCCGGTTGCGGGGTGCAGCCCCGCTTCGGCAATGGCGCGCCCGGTCTCGACCTTGCAAGTCAGTTTCTGGTCGTCGATCGACCCCTTCGCCCGCAAGGTGACAAGTGCCGCCTTGGCGTCCGTCTTGTATTTTTCCTTGATGGGCGCCTGAAGCGCCCGCAGGTCATCGGCTTTCACGTTGATCTCCTGTTCGAAAGTGGGATTAGGCCGCGGTCCGGTTGCCCTTGCCGCCAGGCTTCACAAGCACCATTGGCCCCCTGGCGGAACCGGTGGTGACGCGGCGCGCGGGCACGGTGTTGGCCCACCCGTAAGCGAGCATTGTGATGATGGCGGAGGCCGCAAAGAAGTACACGCCGGGGAGAACCGACGCCGTCGTATAGCCCGACGAGTTGACGTAGAAAATCATCAAGGCGAGCACCATCACGTCGGTCATGGAATAGCGCCCCAGCCACTCCATGGTGGCGATCGAGCGGGCCCGGAACTCGCTCGACAGATCGGGCGACGTGACGAGCGTCAGCAGATACAGCAGCTTGAGGAACGGAAAGAAGATCGAGACCGCAAACACGACCGCGCACAGGAAGTACTCCTGGTTCTGGTAGAGCGCGTAGATGATGGTCGCAATCGAGTGCTTGTCGGTCCACACGTAAATGGTCGTGAACTGAATGACCGGCAGAATGACGCCGAGCGCGAAGAACACGGTCGCGATGATGATGAGGAAGCTCAGCACGAAATTGCGAAAAGCGGACACGGGCTTCAGGTCTGCAAGGTCGGGCTCGGGCAGCACGGCCTGCCCGCTGGCGGCGTCCATCCGCAGCCACGCATACGACAGGATCATCAGCATGACGGCCGCGGTGAAGAAGTAGACGCCCGACAGGCTCGCAGCGTCATAGACGCCCTGGCTCTTGATGAAGAAGATTGTCAGCGCCAGCACCAGCACATCGTGCATGGACCATTTGCCGAGCCACTCGAGCGCGCGCAATTGGCGGCGTTGGCGCATGATCTCGGCGGCCGGCAGCGTCGACACCAGCAGCAGGTACAAAAGCTTGACTACGGGCAGCACGATCGAAAACACGAGGATCATCGAGCCGAGGAACATCTGCCCATCGTTGAACAGCTCCTGCACGGTCGAGAGCAGGGAATGGTCGGTCGACCAGAACACGTATTTGGTGAGCTTGATGATGGGCAGCGAAATACCGAGTGCGAGACACACGCTCGCCGACAGGATGGCAAGGCTCAGAAGAAATCGCCGCCCGCCAAGCCGCATGAGACCCTCAGCCTGCCTTAATGGACCGCGCCGAACATCACGGAAACCTTGGGAAGTATCTCGTGCTCGCCCATCTGCGAGGCCATCACGCCGCATTCGATCGAGCTGCCGGGCACCGCCGGATCGCGCGACGGACGCACGAGCATCATGCGCGTGGGCGAACGATGTTCGATTGAAGTGCCGTCGCCCTGCGTCTTCCACTCGGGCTCCAGCTCCATCACCCATCCGTAGTCGCCGCGCCGCTCGCGGAACGCAGCCGTAGGCGTGAATTGCGTGATCGCGGTGACGGCGGCCAGCGGCGCTTCAGTCACCTGAAAGCCCCAGTGATAGTAAGGCTTCCGGCTGCCGGGCGGCGGCGCGCCCTGAGTGAAGCCGGTGACGTGGAGGCCTTGGACTTCGATGGGCGCAGCCAACAGGGCAGCCCCCGTCTGCGAGGGATCGGAGACCGGCGACTCATGCACGCTGGCCGGCCCGAGCGCCTTCGCGTTCTGCTCCAGATACGGAAAGAAATCGGCCTTGCACGCGGAAAAACGGGCGAGCACCGCGCCTGCGTCGTCCGCCAGCGCCGGCTCGCAAACGAGCAAGCAACCGGTGGAAGCGGCAGCGCAGGCATAGCGGAGGGCTCGTGCGAGGATCACGCGTGGGCCGTGTGCGCGATGCCCTTGTCGTGGATCAAGGCGTGCAATTCGCCGGCCTGGAACATTTCGCGCACGATGTCGCAACCGCCGATGAACTCGCCCTTGACGTAGAGCTGCGGAATCGTCGGCCAGTTGGAAAATGCCTTGATGCCGTCGCGGATGCCCATGTCGTCGAGCACGTTCACGTCCTTGTAGGGCACGCCGAGATGGGCGAGCATCTGCGCAACCTGGGCCGAAAATCCGCACTGCGGACCCATGGCGGTGCCCTTCATGAACAGCACGACGTCGTTGTTGGCGATCGTCTTGGCGATCCAGTCGTGCACTTTCTGTTGGTCGGGGTGGGCGGCGGTCATGGGAGGGATCCTTGGCTGAGATGGCGGACGTTGCCGGCAAGATGTGGCGGGCGTTGGGCTTAAGTCAAGTCCGGGGTCGGGGTCACCCCTTGGCCACGGCGGTGGTCAGCTTCAAGGCGTGGAGCACGCCGCCCATGCGGCCGCCGAGGGCCTCATAGACCATCTGATGTTGTTGCACGCGGGATTTGCCAGCAAAGGCTGAGGTGACCACCTGGGCCTCCCAATGGTCGTTGTCGCCAGCCAGATCGGTCAGTTGTACCTGCGCGTCGGGGAACTTGGCCTTGATCAGGGCTTCGATTTCGTGTGCGGCCATCGGCATCAAGATAACCTTTCAAAACGGTTTCCTGCCATCGCTACGAGGCGCAGCCTTCGCCGTCAACCTCACCACCGCCGAATGCGAAGCAGTCCTAACGCCGCCAATAACCCAAGCCGTCGCCGAGGGTGCACTGGTTCGAGAGCTGGTAGTGTGATACGGCCCCGACGACCCGCTCGGCGTCGGCCCGGTTGGCGCCCGAATCGGCGATGACGCGTCCGCCTGCGACGACCTTGAAATGCCCGTCGCGTTCGCTGACCGTGGCATCACCCGCTACGAACGGCTCGCAGTCGTCAGTAAGCGGCACCCCCCCGCGCCTGCGGGAGACGTCGGGAATGTGCCAAGCCCGGGCGATGCAGCGCCCCGGCGTCATGCCTAAGCCCTTTGCCTACTTGTTGCAGTGCGATCTGACGGGTAACGTCCGCGCCGGTCTCACAAACGAACCGTCCAAAGGCTTATCCCCCCATGCATAAGATCAAAGTGACCGGCACCGTCGTCGAGATGGACGGCGATGAAATGACCCGCATCATCTGGCAGCTGATCAAAGACAAGCTGATTCACCCCTATCTCGACCTGAACCTCGAGTACTACGACCTCGGCGTCGAGCACCGCGACGCAACCAATGATCAGGTCACGATCGATTCAGCCAACGCGACCAAGAAGCACGGCGTCGCCGTCAAGTGCGCGACCATCACGCCGGACGAAGCGCGCGTCGTCGAGTTCAAGCTGAAGGACATGTGGAAGTCGCCCAACGGCACGATCCGCAACATCTTAGGCGGCGTGATCTTTCGCGAACCCATCATCTGCAAGAACGTGCCGCGCCTCGTGCCGGGCTGGACCCAGCCGATCGTGATCGGCCGCCACGCCTTCGGCGACCAGTACCGCGCGACCGACTTCAGGTTCCCAGGCAAGGGTAAGCTGACGATCAAGTTCGTGGGCGAAGATGGCAAGGTGATCGAGCGCGAAGTTTACAACGCGCCGGGCGCAGGCGTCGCGATGGCGATGTATAATCTCGACGAGTCGATCCGCGAGTTCGCACACGCGTCCATGAACTACGGCCTGATGCGCGGCTGGCCGGTCTACCTTTCGACCAAGAACACCATTCTCAAGGCCTACGATGGCCGCTTCAAGGACATCTTCGAGGAAGTCTACGAGAAGGACTTCAAGGCCGCCTTCGAAGCCAAGAAGATCGTCTACGAGCACCGTTTGATCGACGACATGGTGGCCTCCGCCATGAAGTGGTCGGGCGGTTACGTCTGGGCGTGCAAGAACTACGACGGCGACGTGCAGTCAGATACGGTCGCGCAGGGCTTCGGCTCGCTCGGCTTGATGACGAGCGTGCTGATGTCGCCCGACGGCAAGACCGTCGAAGCCGAAGCAGCCCACGGCACGGTGACGCGCCACTATCGCGAACACCAGAAGGGCAAGGAAACCTCGACCAACTCGATCGCCTCCATCTTCGCTTGGACCCGCGGCCTCGCCCATCGCGCCAAACTCGATGGCAACGAAAAGCTGGCAGCGTTCGCCAACACGCTTGAGAAAGTGTGCGTCGACACCGTGGAAGCGGGCTTCATGACCAAGGACCTGGCGTTACTCGTCGGCCCCGACCAGAAGTGGCTCTCGACCACGGGCTTCCTCGACAAGGTCGACGAGAACCTCAAGCAGGCGATGGCATAACCGCCCCGCTATTAAGAGTGACGGCATCGGAAGTTGAAGGCCGCTCGAACCTGATTCGAGCGGCCTTGCTTTTTCAAATCGTGACCGAAAGTTGCATAGGCGCTAGAATTGATCACCGTTCAGCCCAAGGAAAAGGTGACAGAGCAGACCGCGAGCAGACGGTGAGCAGATGCGGAGCAGACGGTGAGCAGGTGCCGAGCAGACGGCGAGCAGATGGGGAAAAGGACCCCAAAAGGCACCGGAAAAGGGCCGGAAAAAGCACTTAAAAATGCCGAGCAGTCGGCTGGATAAGACCGCTTTTCAACAACCCCTGAGGGAACACCAAGCCTGACGCAGCATCGAGAGATTGCACGTTCTGCCGTCGCCCTATTCCTCCCGGTACACCTTTTCGCGGCGCTCATGGCGCTCCTGCGCTTCGAGCGATAACGTCGCGATCGGCCGCGCATCGAGCCGTTTCAGCCCGATCGGCTCGCCCGTTTCCTCGCAATACCCGTAGTTCCCGGTATCGATCCGCTCGATCGCCGCACCGATCTTGGCGACCAGCTTGCGCTGCCGGTCCCGCGCCCGAAGCTCGTTTGCCCGGTCAGTTTCTGACGAGGCCCGGTCGGTGATATCGGCATGCTGCCCGGTATCTTCATGCAGGCCAACCAACGTTTCGCGCGTCTGCTGGATGATGTCGTTGCGCCAGGCGATCAGCTTGGCCCGGAAATAGGCGCGCTGGCGATCGTTCATAAACGGCTCGTCTTCGCTCGGCCGATACTCGCCGGCCGGCGCCTGAGACGGCACGTCCAGCGCTCGCTTAGGCGGCAGGGGCGAACCCGCGGCAGCTTTCGGCCTGGTGTCTCGTTTGCTCATTGGTCTGCCCCGTGAGGCTCTCCCTGTGCACCGCACCTAAGCGGCGCTTGGCTGTGACATGACCCAACCGGGCGCGCCACTCAGCAGCCACTCAAGCGAGCAAAAAACGTGCCTCCTCTTGCGGCGGACACGGGGCAGTGTCAAGGAAATATGTCCCATTCCCAAAGCCTTGCTCGGTTCCCCCGCCAGCGCTCATGACCCGGCCCCAAATCCGCCCCCAAACCACAAGCTGGACGCATGTTAAGGTTTTATTAATGATTATAATGCAATCTATAGTTGTTCGCCTCCAAGACGTTCCCCACATCATCCACCCACATTCGTCAACCAAAACCGAGAGGTATGCGCGGCGCCAACCGCGAACGAAAGACGAGCCGGCAGCACCCTCCCCAGCAATCCGTATGGCCGCAAACGCTCCTCCTCCTGCTCCCCGGCGCCGCCAAGCGCTGATTTGCAACCATCCGTCTTGCCTGCAGCCGTCTCGTGCAGCGCGCTAAGCGCTTGAAGCGCCGTCACCGTCCTCCCCGGTGGCGGCGTTTTCGCGTCTTGTGGCCCCACTCGTGCCGTGCTGGGGTCTGCGCAACCACCAAACCAGCAGAGCGCCCGAATGAAATTCCAAGGCTCGAAAAATTACGTCGCAACCCAGGACCTTAAGGTTGCCGTCAACGCTGCCATCACGCTCGAGCGCCCGCTCTTGATTAAGGGCGAACCTGGCACCGGCAAGTCTGTGCTAGCCCAGGAAGTCGCCACCGCCATCGGCGCCCCGCTGATCGAGTGGCATATCAAATCGACCACCAAGGCTCATCAGGGCCTGTATGAATACGACGCCGTTTCGCGCCTGCGCGACAGTCAGTTGGGCGACGCGCGCGTGGCCGACATCAAGAACTACATCAAGCGCGGCAAGCTCTGGGATGCCTTCACCAACGCCGCGCGCCCGGTGCTTTTGATCGACGAAATCGACAAGGCCGACATCGAGTTTCCCAACGACCTGCTGCAGGAACTCGATCGCATGGAGTTCTTCGTCTACGAGACCGGCGAGACGATCAAGGCCGCCAAACGCCCGCTGGTGATCATCACGTCGAACAACGAAAAGGAACTGCCCGACGCCTTCTTGCGCCGTTGTTTTTTCCACTACATCAAATTCCCCGACCCCGAGACGATGCAGCAGATCGTGGATGTCCATTTTCCAGGCTTGAAGCAGCGCCTCGTCGCCGAAGCCTTGCGCATTTTCTACGACGTGCGCGACGTCCCCGGCATCAAGAAGAAGCCGTCCACATCCGAGCTGCTGGATTGGATCAAGCTCTTGTTGAACGAGGACATTTCTCCCGAAACCCTGCGCGAACAGGACCCCCGCAAGCTGATCCCCCCGCTCCACGGCGCGCTGCTGAAGAACGAGCAGGACATCCACCTGTTCGAACGGCTGGCCTTCCTCACCCGCCGCAAAGGGGAGTGAGGGCATGCCCCCCATCCCGCTGTTCACGTCGGTCGCGCCATCCATGTCACGCCACGATGAGCATGGCACCGAGATCGGCGCCGCGTATCAAGAGGCGTGCATCCGCTCCTGGATCGCGTCCGGCTTTCACGTCGTCTCGGTCAACGGACCTGACGACGTGGTGCCCTTCTCTGGCCTTTTGGAGGTGGTGCGCACGAAGCGCACCGCGAAAGAACTGCACGGCAAGCCAGTCGTGTTCGTCGCCGACCTGTTTTCGGCGGCGGCATCCCTGACGCAAGGCCCGGTCGCCATCATAAACGCCGACATCCTGCTGCGTCCGAGCTTCGACTTTGCAGAAAAGGTCAGGCGATTGGAACCCAGCCAGGCGCTGATGGCCCGGCGCACGGACTTGGCCCGCCTCACCGACACCGGCGGTGAATTCTACCAGGGCTTCGACCTGTTCGCAGCCCACGCCAGCGTTTTGGCGCAGATCCCCGATCGTACGTTCGCCGTGGGCCTGCATTGGTGGGACTATATGCTGCCACTCGAACTCGACGCCGCAGGCGTGAAGGTCGAAAGCGTGGCGCAGCCGCTCGCCTATCACTTGCTGCACGGCAAAAACTGGAACCAGCAGGAGTGGTTCAATCTAGGCTTGGCGTTTGCCCAGCGCTTGCAGGAATTGCGCGTGCAGGAATTGCCGGCGCGCGGGGGGACGCAAGGTTTCCGGTCGGCGGCGCGTGCCGTCACCGACGAGTGGACGAAGGGCGAAGCCTATCGGCCGCTCGTAAAGCTCGCGGCCGCCATCCACCCCCGCCTAGGGCAACGCGCCGAGTTTTCCAGCCGGCGCAAAACCGCCAAGGCGCTACGGCGGCTTGCAGGCGAAAGTTTCCGCGCCATCGATGGCACCTCACCCCTCAAACCGCCCGCTTAGATTGAAACCACTCATCCCGTCATGCAATCGAAACGAGCACCATCTGTACAACCCACATCAGAAGCACAAGTTACCGTCTGACGACGGCAACCGTGTTCCTGCTCTCGTCTGCTCTTCACCTGCTCGTCACCTGCTCGTCACTTGCTCCACAGTTGCTCTCGCATCCTGCTCCCACGCCGATATCGTTAACGCCCGCCGCGTTCCTGGTCGCGTTGCCAGTACACGAATAGAACGGTCACCACCGCCGTCAGCACCATCGTGGCTTGGATGTCGGGCCGATTGATGAACGAAAGCCAAATCGACCAGGCCTGCAGATAAGACCCCTTGGCCTGAAGCAATCCGCTCGAAAGCATCAATGCCAGCGCCACCACCGCCGTAATCCCGACCGCGCAGGCAACCTGCAGCGTGCGCTTCACAGCCTTGGCAACCGGCATTTTCTTGCCAGCCATCACGAGCATCGTCTTATCGGCCATGGGAGCCTCCCTATGCGAGCGAAAAGCCGACCATACCTGATTCGTCAAATTCCCGCAGATTGAGGCTGAGATTGCATCACGCACACCAACCTCGGCTTATTTTGCAGCCGAATGAAAACAAAAAAAGAAGGGCGATTCGAAATCGCCCTTCTTTCAGATACTGATTTCAACTCAGAGTTTCTTGTTGATCGCATCGGCGACCTTGTTGGCGCCGTCCTTGACGGCATCCTTGGCCTTGCCGGTCGCCACCTGGGCCTCGCCCTTGATCTTCTGCGCGGCGCCTTCGATCTCAGTCTTGTCCGAGCCGACCACCTTCCCGACTGTTTCCTTGACGGAGCCGGCTGCTTCGTTGGCATAGCCCTTGATCTTGTCCGAAGTACTGCTCATGAATATCCACCTTCGTTAGGGATTGATAACACGAATAAAACGCACCCGCCTTCATAAGGTTCCAATCTTTTACTTTGTTCCGGCATCGTCACTTCCGCCAAGCGTTTGCGGACATCTTTCGCCCCAATACAACTGGCTCAGCGCGTCAAGAATTGAATCGGGCAGCGCGATATCCGCCGCGCGCCCTTCCGCCGATTTAGGCCAAATTGCGTCTTCCAAATTTAAGCTCGGTTTCATTGCTCACCTTTTGTCTAAAGCGAACCCTCGGCACCGGCAGTCAGCCGGCTTTCAGTGGCGCGTCGGGCGGATCTTGCATCGGGGGCTGTTCCGGATCGGCCGGCCGCGGCGGAGCCGGAGCTGGCTCGGGCTCGACCATCGGTCGCGGCGGATCGGCTGGCCCGGCGTCGGGCCTCATACTGATGTGCGCTGTTACGATCATGACGGCATCTCCTGTGGTGGGCTTGTCCCTGCCATACGGGACCTCCGGCCATCGTGTGGTGGCAGTGTTGATAAACGCAAAACAGCCGCGCCGCGTTCCCCCGGGCGCCAAACGGCCGCGCTGTACACCTCTTCCCCAACCTGTGTCGCCACTGCACTTGAGCTTTGGCCTGAGCCTGGGGTAGCAAGCCCCATGAGCAAGAAACCGATTCTGCCCCCGCCTGATGAACCTGGCCGCCCCGGCTTTGAAGCGATCCCGCTGAAGACGGCGCTGGAAGAGCGCTATCTTGCCTACGCTCTGTCGACCATCATGCACCGCGCGCTCCCCGACGTGCGCGACGGCTTGAAGCCCGTCCATCGCCGCATCCTCTATACGATGCAGACGTTGAACCTCGAGCCGCCGTCCTCGTTCATGAAGTGCGCCCGCATCGTCGGCGAGGCGATGGGCAAATACCACCCCCATGGCAACGTCGCGCTGTATGAAGCGATGGTCCGCCTCGCGCAGGATTTCTCCCAGCGCTACCCCCTCGTCGAAGGCCAGGGCAACTTCGGCAACATCGACGGCGATAACGCCGCTGCCGACCGGTACACCGAAGCCCGCCTGACCGACACGTCCGCGAGCATCCTGGACGGTCTCAACGAAGATGCGGTCGATTTCCGCCCCAACTACGACGAGAAAGAGCGCGAGCCGGTCGTCCTCCCCGCAGCATTTCCCAATATCCTGGCCAACGGCTCGGCCGGCATTGCCGTCGGCATGGCAACCAACATCCCGCCCCACAACGCGGACGAGTTGTGCGCCGCCGCCCTGCATCTGATCAAGCACCCGAACGCGACCATCGAAAAATTGGTGGAGTTCGTCCCAGGCCCCGATTTCCCCACAGGCGGCGTGATCGTGGAGAGCCGCGAGAGCATCATCGAATCCTACCGCACGGGCCGCGGCGGGTTCCGCCAGCGCGCCCGCTGGACCAAGGAGGATACCGGCCGCGGCACTTGGCAGATCATCGTCACCGAGATCCCCTATCAGGTGCAGAAATCCAAGCTGATCGAGAAGCTTGCAGAACTCCTCTCCGACAAGAAGCTGCCCTTGCTCGGCGACGTGCGCGACGAGAGCGCCGAAGACATCCGTCTCATCCTCGAGCCCAAGTCCCGCACCGTGGACCCCCTCGTATTAATGGAAAGCCTGTTCAAGCTGACCGAGCTGGAAGTCCGCTTTGGCCTCAACATGAATGTGCTCTCCGCCGGTCAGGTGCCGGGCGTCCTGTCGCTCAAGGAAGTCCTCCAGCAATGGCTCGAGCACCGCGTCGAGGTGCTGATCCGCCGCTCGAAACACCGCTTAGCCAAGATCGAGCATCGCCTGGAAGTGCTCGACGGCTACCTCATCGCCTACCTGAATCTCGATGAAGTGATCCGCATCGTCCGCTACGAGGACGACCCCAAGGCCCAGCTGATCGCCAAGTTCAAGCTCTCCGAGGTCCAGGCCGAAGCGATCCTGAACCTGCGTCTGCGCTCGCTCTCGAAGCTCGAAGAAGTCGAAATCCGCGGTGAGCACGACAAGCTCTCGAAAGAGCGCGCAGGCCTTCTCGACCTGATCGCCTCCGACGACCTCCAGTGGGCGCGCATCACCGAGGAAATCAAGGCGACCCGCGAACGCTATTCGAAGAAGACCAAGCTCGGTGCCCGCCGCTCGACCTTTGAGGACGCCCCCACCATCGACGTCGACCTCTCCCAGGCCCTCATCGAAAAGGAACCCATCACCGTCGTCCTCTCCGACAAGGGCTGGATCCGCGCGCTGAAGGGCCACCAGGACGATCTGGCCAAGGTCGAATTCAAGCAGGGCGACAGCCTGAAGCGCGCCGTCAAATGCTCGACCACCGACAAGCTCATCATTCTCGGCACCAATGGCCGCTTCTACACGCTAGAAGCCAACCTACTGCCTGGCGGCCGCGGTCACGGCGAACCCGTGCGCCTCATGGTCGACATCGAGGAATCGAGCGACTTCCTGGAGATGTTCGTCTTCCAGCCCGGCCGTAAACTTCTTGTCGCCTCCACCGCCGCCTACGGCTTCGTGGTGCCCGAGGATGAGGTCATCGCCTCCACCCGCAAGGGTAAGCAGATTTTGAACGTGTCCGAAGGCGAGGAGGCCCGCCTCGTCGTCCCCGTGGAGGGCGACAGCGTCGCAACCATCGGCGACAACCGCAAGCTGCTGGTCTTCCCGCTGTCGGAAGTCAACGAGATGGCGCGCGGCAAGGGCGTCATTCTCCAGCGCATCAAAGATGGCACGCTCATGGACGCCCGCGTGTTCTCGTCGGCCGCAGGCCTGACTTGGCTCGACAGCGCCGGCCGCACCTTCACGCTCACTGGCAACGACCTCGCCGAATGGCAAGGAGCCCGCGCCCAGGCCGGCAAGCTCGCCCCCAAGGGCTTCCCCCGTTCCAACACGTTCGGCCCTGCGTTCTAGAGCATTTTCCGACGAAGTGGATCCCGGTTCGTCGTCGACGGCGAAGCCTCGCTCCTTGAAGACGGCGAAGCCTCGCTCCATGAAGACGGCGAAGCCTCGCTCCATGAAAATGAAAATGCGAAAAAACAAGAACCTAGAGCAAAATTCCGATTCCGTAGGATCGGAATTTGCTCTAGCGCTTCCACGCCCGGGACGCTTGATGTCCCCCCGCTGAAGTGCTGACCTGCTCCAGTGCGTATGTGGCGCGCGAAGGAGTACCTACGCTTGGAATTCGGGGACCAGAGGCGGAAGGTCGTAAGCGCCATGCTCGCCGGTTGGCTCTGGCTGATCCCCGCCGCAAGTGCTGGCGAGGCAGCCCTCAAGCTCAGCTTCGGCGAGACCGTTTTATCGTTTCCTCAAGCGATCCTGGGTGCACGGCCCGACGCCATCGACCTCACCATCGAAAAAGACCCTGCCTACCAACGGCCTATGACCTACCGCGCCGTGCCGTTGCTGGCCATCCTGGGCACGGCTGCGGATGCGGGCGTCGATACCATCGAGGCGCGCGCGACGGACGGCTTCGTCTCGCAGCTGCCCATGAGCCTCCTCACATCAAGCCGTTCCGGCGGAGCAGTGCCCTGGATCGCGATCGAAGACCCCAAAGCGCCCTGGCCCAACCTGCCGGGCAAATCCCAATCCGCCGGCCCCTTCTTCCTGGTGTGGCAGAATCCGCATGCGTCGAACGTCGGTCCCGAGCAGTGGCCGTATGCCCTTGTGGAATTGACCTTCGTAGAAAGCCCGGCGCACCGCTGGCCGCAACTGGCGGTGACAACGTCCGCCGGGGAAATCGCGCCCGCACAGCGCGGCTTGCCAGTCTTCGTGAAACACTGCCTGGCCTGCCACAAGCTCGATGGCGCGGGCGAGGGCACGATGGGGCCCGACCTGTCGCGCCCCATGAGCCCCACCGCTTACATGACGCCGGACGGTCTGCGTAAATTGATCCGCGATCCCAAGGGGGTGCGCACCTGGCCCGATCAGAAGATGAGCGGCTTTAACGAGAAAGTACTGCCCGCTTCCGACCTCGACGACCTGGTTGCCTATCTCACGTACATGGCGCGGCCTAAATAGCCACGGCGCACCTGCTGAACACGATCAGGCAAGCGTATGCACGATCACGGGGCCAGCCAGCGACGTCGCCGGCCCAGCCAACAGTGGCGCGAGCTCCTGCTCGATCCACTCGAGCGCACGTTTGTTGGATTCGCGAGCGGCTTCATAGTTGTCGAAAATGCTGACCGCGATCACCGTGTCGTCCGGCGCATAGACGACGTAATAGGCATTGAAACCGGGCACATCGCTGATGATCGGGATCGCCCCTTCCTTGATCCGGCGCGCCAGCTCTTCGGCCATCCCCGGTTTTGCTTTTGCCTGACGAATACCCGCGTACATTGTTACCTCCTTGGTCGAAGTTCCGCTCAAACCAGCCGCGTCACGTCCCGCGCACGCCATACCCACGCAGACCCTCGACCCAGCGCGCGCACTTCCTGTCGTCGGCGAACGTTAGCCCATAGAGGCTCGCGCGAATGGGCTTGATGCCGGCGAAACCCAGCATGCTGCGCTCGAAACACCGCACGCCGTAAGCACCAAACATCCACCGGCACATCAGCGCCGGCATCCCCATAGTGACGACGATGCGGGCGGACCGCCCCGCCAGCAGCCGTTTCGGCCACCCGCTCTTCTGATACTCCATCGCAAATCCTGGCCGGAATACGTGTTCGAGAAAACCCTTGAATAGCGCGGGGCATGGTGCCGTGCCAGAGCGGAAACAGAAACACCCAGTGCTCCGCCCAGCGCATGTCGTCCTGGGCCTGCTTCAAGGCGGGCGGCGGCTGTCCGGTCTCGAAATCCGCCTGCGTGCACAACAGCGGAAACTCCAGCTTCGCGACCTCGATCCGGCGCACCTCGTGCCCGGCGAAACGAGCCCCTTCCGCATACGAATCCGCCATTGCATGCAAAAGGTGATGCACGGAACCGTCGGGCTGACCTGGGATAATGACGATGCGCATGGTCGCGTGCTCCGCAAAGCAGAGCATGAGCTTGCGAGGAGCACTGTCGCGCTACCTTGATCGAGCGCAAGTGAGCGCCGCGCCCCCTTGGGTCCGAGGTCAAGGAGGCCGGCCCCCTTGCCTTCACTCTTCTTCGCTCGCCTACCCGTTCACGACCCCGGCTTGTCGATCGACGTGATGCGTTCCAGCAAACGCGGGCGGCGCGGCGGCTGTGCAGCCTGTACTTTTGCGGCGCCCCCTGGCGCTGCCGTAACGTCGTTCGCGGGTTCGGTCGGCACCAAGGCCAGGTCGGGCTTGGCTGCCTGCGGTGCAGCAGTCGCCCCCGCCTGATCGGCGAGCGAAAACAGCGGCGTGGCCGGCGCCGGTTGCCCTTCGCCCTCACCGCCGCCCTCACCGCTCTTCTTCTCGGAGAGCGGCGCGAGCCGCACGACGCGCGGGTCGTTGATCCGTTCGGACAAGGGCCGCTTGACAGGTTCGGCGCGCACGCGGCGGGCTTCCCCCGAGGCCGGCAGCGTACCCGCGCCCAACCGCTTCATTTCTTCCATATAATGCGCCGACTGCCGCGCGAGGCGCTCGTTCACCGCCGCGACCTCGGCCCGCAGACTTGCGATCGTAGTCGCCTGTTCGCGCTCCTGCGCTTCGAGCGAAGCGATTTTCGCCTTCATCGCAATCGGGCTGTCCTTGCTCTTCTTCTCGGTGTCCGTTCCTTCGAACGCCGCCAGCGCGCCCTTCGCCCTGGCCAGTTCCGCCGTCATGTCCTGATGGGCGCCCCTCAGCTTGCCCAATTCGGCGGCCGTCACGCTGCTGTCGGCCTGCCGCGCCTCGGCCGCCGTCCGCGCGGTATTGAGCGCGCTCTGGGTTTCGAACAGTTCCGTTTGCAGCCGCGCAATCTGCGCGTCCGTCGCATCCAAACTCGCAATCGCAACGGCCGACGTAGCCCCCGTCACGGCCGCCAGCGTTTCGGGCGACGCCGCCGTCGCCGGGCTCGCGATCAGCTCCTGCAACCGCACGATCAACGCGTTCTGGTCGCGCGTCTTGGCGCGCAGCGCCTCGAGTTCCGACCGCAGCGCAATCTCGCCGTCGAACCGCGCATCGCCCAGGTTGTTATGGTTGCGCACCGCCCGCGTCGAGAGCGCCGTGCCAAGGCGTTCGATTTCGCTCGTCTGTTGCACGTTGATCTGCATCGCTTCGCTGAGCGCGCGCGCCTGTTTCTGGGCCGTCTCGGCGAGCGTCGAAACCTCGCTGTCGCGCTGCGCCAGCAGCTTGCGCGCTTCCAGCAGGCGGCTTTCTATCTTGGGCAACCGGTCGGTCACCGTCTGCTCCAGCACGCGTCGCGCGTTTTCCAGTTCTTCGATCTGCGCCTTCTGGCCGTTGGTTAGCCCCTCGATTTCGCTGATCCGCGCGTCCCGGCGGTTGACCTCGATCTTCTGGCGCGCCGAACTGAGCGTCACGCTTTCGAGCTTGGCTTCGAGATTATGGATTCGGATGGCGTGATCGGCGCGCAGCCGGTCTTTGTCGGCGCGGATTTCAGCTTCCGTGAGCGGCAACGACCGCTTCAGTGCGTCGGTCGTCAGCCGCACGGTGCGGCGCCGATAGGCGGGCGCAACCAGCACCGCCAACAGCGCTGCGATCAGAAAGCCGAGCCCAACGAGCATGGCTGTGTTGATCAACATCGCGACGCCATCTCCGCCTCAGCTGGTTTCAAACAAGTTAGCTTCACACGGTGCTTGGCATCTGAGCAACGCCTCACCGCAGGCCGACCCCAACGAGTCACCCCTGAACGGGAATTTACACCACCGATGCCGCTCCTGCCAGCGCAGCATGACGCTTTACCACCCACGCGTGACAGCAAAGTTCCTAGAATGGATTGACCGTCGGTTCGCGCGTATACTTGAGATAACCGACATTCGCCCCGAGCCGCAGCCCGACACCGGACCGGATCAGCGCCAGCGTCACGTCGTCATGCTTCTGGAACTGCACGCTCACACCGCCGACCAGATAAGCCGATCCCTCGACGCCGCCGAACCGATGATAGACGTCGCCCGGTTGCGACAGATTATAGACCAGCACCATCACCTTGGAGCCTTCCCCGCCCAAGTCGTAGCCGAACGACGGCCCCTGCCAATAGACGCGGTGGTCGCCGGCATCCTTGGTATAGAGCGTCCCCTGGCCGTAGCGCAGGCCGGCAAAGAACGCACCGCCGCCATCCTCTCCCAAAATGTATCCATTGGGACGCCCGGCTTCCCGGTAGGTATATTCGATTGCGCTCGCGAGCCCCTGGCTGATTGCCCCGAAGAACCCCTTGCCCTTGTCAACGATTTCGCCTTCCGAATAGGTGCCCGGCCCCCGGCCGCCGTGATCGTCGCCGCGTTCATAGCGCGGAGGGCCCTGATCGGCTGCGGGCGGCGGCGAATACGGCTGCCCGAAACCCTCCTCTCGCGGCGCGCGATAGGTGTCCTCACCGTTGGCGGCGTAGCCGCGCGTTCCATACGATTGCCCGGCTGGAGGCGGCGGGCTCACCGGGCCGCCATATGTCTGCCCCTGACCATACGGCTGGCCAGCGCTCTGACCATAAGCCGGCCCGCTTCCGCCCTGCCCGCCGTAAGCCGGCGCCGGATTGCCATACGTCTGTGGCTGGCCATAGGTATTCTGCCCATACCCGCCGGTCCCCGGCGCACCGCCCGCACCCGCCGCGGTCCCGTCCGGTCCAAGCGTACCCAGACCAGCCTGATCCGCCGGCGGCTGATAGGCATCGTTGGGGCGCACGCGTTGCGCCATCGCGGACGTTGCCGCTAATCCTGCCACCGCAATCGCGGCGAGACGCACCACCATACGACAGGCTGGGGTCTTGATCGGCATCCTCGGGCTCATCTGTTTTGCGGGTACGTCCAGTCCGGACTATCCACTGATTCGGGTGCTGAAGAGCTGTCCGGAAAACTGGCGCTAAAGTGTGGCTGAATCACACTATTGCGATGATTTAATATGGCAAATCAGTGCGCACGCCCGTTTTCTTGATGCGCAGCAACTCGAGGTGTGCGCTCGACGCAATGAATGCGGGATTGAGGTAATCTTCCCCCCGTTTGCCATAGATCATCGGGCCACCCTCGATCGTCACCACCGCGCCGCCTGCGCCTTCCAGCACCGCTTGCCCCGCCGCGGTATCCCACTCCCGCGTTTGTCCAAGCTGGGGATAGATATCGGCCTCCCCGGATGCGACCAGGCAGAACTTGTACGATGATCCGAGCCGCCGCCGCTCGCGCACGTCGAACGCCTCCAAAAACCGGTCGGACGCCGCAATATCGCGCGACCGGCTCTGCAACGCGACCAGGCCGTTTTGCCCCGCCCGCACGCGGATCGGCTGTGGCCCGGCCGCTGCGAGATCGGCGAGTTCCGCCCCCGGCTCGAACCGCGCCCGCAAGCTGGCCCCTGGCCCGTCTGTCACCAGAAAATCGCCGAGCGCCGGCGCATACACCAGCCCATAGACGGGCCGCCCCACCTGGACCAGCGCGATGTTGATCGTAAACTCGCGAAACCCGCCGACGAACTGCTTGGTGCCATCCAGTGCATCGACCAGCACGAACGGCTCGGTGAGCGCCGGCCGCGCCCCGGCGGCGAACGCCTCTTCGGCAACGACCGCACAGCCCGGCAGCACCTTCGCGAGCGCCGCCAGAATGGTGGCCTCCGCCTGCTGGTCGGCGATTGTCACTGGCGTACTGTCCGCCTTGGTATCGACCGCACATCCGGCATTGAAATAGCCCATTTCGAGCCGCGCCGCAGCCAGCACAGCCGGCAGCAGCTGATCAGTCAAACGCCGTTGGTCGTGACGATCCATCTAGTGAGGCTTCCTCATCCTTCGGCGCGGTTGGCCGTGTGGGCCTGACCGCGCAACAAAAATGCGCAGCGCGACCGTTGCGGATTGATCACCGCTTCTGCACCGACTCACGCCATTGTGGAAAGAAATTCCATCGGCAACTCGTTCGCGGGTTCCAGACCTTCGTGCGCGCCCTGCTGTCACCGCCCCGCCCCAATCTGCCCCGCAAATGAGGACACCCATGCAGGCCGCCCCGACCGATCTCGAACTCGCAGCCCTCATTTCCAGCAAGATCTGTCACGACGTGATCGGCCCGGTTGGCGCCATCCATAACGGCCTCGAAATCCTCGACGAGGATAACGACGCCGAAGCCAAGTCGTACGCCATGGACGTCATTCGCAATGTGTCGAAACAGGCCTCCGCGCGGCTTCAGTTCGCCCGTTTCGCCTTCGGTGCGGCGGGCTCGGCCGGCGCCTTGATCGATCTTGGCACCGCCGAACAGATTTCGACTGGCTTCGTCAGCGGCGCGGGCAAGCACCGCCTGCACTGGACCGGCATCGCCGGCTACATGGTCAAGGACAAGGTCAAGTTGCTGCTCAACCTCGTGGCGAGCGCGGTCACGGCATTGCCCCGCGGCGGCGACATTACCGTTTCGATGACCGGCTCGCTCGAAAACCCGAGCTTCCTGATCCGCTGCCAGGGCCAGACCGCCCGTCCGCCCCAGCATTTGACGGATTTCATCACCGGCGCAGCCTCAGCCCCCCTCGATGCCATGACGATCCAGGCCTATTACACTTGGCGTCTCGCCG
This sequence comes from Hyphomicrobium sp., assembly GCA_025351425.1. Taxonomy (GTDB): domain Bacteria; phylum Pseudomonadota; class Alphaproteobacteria; order Rhizobiales; family Hyphomicrobiaceae; genus JANXVY01. The sequence continues at coordinate 23,559 of JANXVY010000040.1, read as the reverse complement.
GAACGTCAGGCATGCGCCTCGAAATCCTCAAGGATGGCGACGACATTCTGTTGTCCGCCAAGCCGGCCTGAACTTTATTATGACAGTTTGAGCACCTGAGCGGCCGCTCTCAATAAAGCTTTAACGCCCAGCAGGCATCCTCGGCTGATTACCCCCCGGAACGAGGCAACTGCTGTGCTGTCCCAACAAAGCTGTTTGGTCCTGGACGATTCTGACGTGGTGCGCAAAATCATGCGCACGACCATCGAAGGCCTCGGCTTCCAGGTCGACGATGCAGCCTCGCCCCAGGAAGCCCTGATGCGCTGCAAACGCGGCTTGCCCGAACTGATCGTGCTCGACTGGCATGTCCCTGGCGCCGATCCGCTCGAGTTCCTGGCCGCCATCCGCTCGATGCCCAATGGCCGCAACGTCAAAATCCTTTATGTCGTGACCAACAACGATGCTGCCGAAATCGGCCGGGCCATCGCGGCAGGCTGCAACGATTACCTGATCAAGCCGTTCTATCGCGTCAGCCTGGAAACCAAGGTCGCAGCCCTCACGACCCGCATCCGCGAAGTCGAGGACGACGACACCCACTACCGTCCCCTTCGCACTGGCTACGCCTTAACCGGCGGACGCTGACCTGAAGTATTTCCCCGCCGGCGTGGCCCCCGGTTTCGAGCCGCAAAACGCGACAAACCATCGGTCTGGAGCAAACTTCCGATTCCGTAGGACCGGAACATCGCTCTAGCGCGCCCAATCCTGTTCTATCCACACCCTTGGCGACCTGCAGACTCTATCGCTGGCCGCCGCCCGCGCTCCTTGGTATGGCTGATCTTCCTGATCTCCGGCCAACCACCGAGCCCCCTTGCTACGCATCGAAAATTTGAAATCCGGGCCGCTGAAGCCTCTCAGCTTCGCTGTAGCCGATGGTGAGTGCCTCTCGATCGAAGGCCCCTCCGGCACCGGAAAAACCCGCCTGCTGCGCGCCATCGCCGACCTGGACGATGCACCCGGCCAGGTATTCCTGGATGGTGCCGAGCGAGGCGAAATTCCAGCGCCTCTCTGGCGCCGCCAGGTCCGCTATTGCGCGGCCGAGCCGGCCTGGTGGACGCCCACGCCACGCTCGGGTCTCCCCGCGGCCACTCTCCCCGCAGCCAAGACGCGCCTCACCCGGATGCTGCACGCCGTCGGCCTCAAATACGAATCCCTCGACCAGCCTATCGCCACCCTCTCGACCGGTGAACGCCAGCGCTTGGCCCTCGTGCGCGCGCTGATCGACGAACCCAAGATCCTTCTGCTGGACGAGCCGACGGGCGCACTCGACCCTGCGAATGCAGCCCTCGTAGAGGAACTTATCCGCTTTCAGCTCCTGTCGGGCCGGTCGGTCCTCCTCGTCAGCCACGATCCTCGTCAGGTCGAGCGGCTGGCCCACGCTCGGCTCCAGCTGGCAGGCGAACAGCCCCTACCATCTGAAGCTCACACGGCGGCCGGCCCCACAAAGCGATCCCTCTCATGACCTACCTGCCACTCTCGATCCTCGACCTCGCGCTGGCCGCCAGCTTCATCCTGATCAACGCGCTCATATCGCTCGCGTTTCGCTTGAACCTGGAGCGCACGCTCGCCCGCGCCACGCTGCGCATGGTGGTGCAGCTGGCCGCCGTCGGCTTTGTGCTGAAACTGATCTTCGACGCCACGTCCCCCTGGGTGACGCTCGCCGCCGGCTTGTTCATGGCGGCCGTGGCAGGCTTTGAATCAGTCTCCCGCCTGGAGCGCCCGTTCACCGGCTGGCAGGCCTACGGCCTCGGCGCTTCCACGCTCCTGGTCACCGGCCTGCTCGCCACCCTCGTCACCGCGGCTGGCATCATCGGCCAGACCCCCTGGTATCAGCCCCGCGTGGTGCTTCCCATCCTCGGCATGATCCTCGGCAACGCGCTGACCGGCGTCAGCCTCGTGCTCGACACGATGTCCGATGTCGCGACCCGCGAGCGCGTCTCGATCGAGGCCCGCTTGGCGCTTGGCGCGACCCGCTTTCAGGCCTTCGATGCCGTGTTATCGCGCGCGCTCAAGACCGGCCTGATGCCGATCCTCAACACCATGGCGGCGGCCGGCGTGGTGTCCCTTCCCGGCATGATGACCGGTCAGATCCTGGCCGGCGTCGAACCCATTGAGGCCGCCAAGTATCAGATGATGATCCTGTTCGTGATCGCCGGCAGCACCGCACTCGCCGTAATCTCGACGGGCCTCGGCGCGATTTACCTGCTGTCGGACGACCGTCACCGCCTGCGCCTCGACCGCCTCAAACACCCACCTGCCTGAGCTTGGCGCTTACGGCGGGCCATGCATACGGCATGCTTTCAGTACGATGCCCGCACCCATCTGGGGAACTCGCTACCCCAAACCCGCACCACAGCTGGAACCAAATAAGAGTTGTGGCGGGAGGCGATCCTCCCAACGGGGCCACGGCGAAGCAGGTCGTCGACCCGACGGACTACCCCGCCCCGCTGCGCGCAATCGTTTCCTTCAGGGCTTTCCGGCCGCAGCCGCAGCCGCCGGCGGCGGCACGGCGATGACGTTGTTGGCGCGCTCTGCAGCCATGGCCGCAGCGGCAGCCCGTTCGGCGGCAGCGGCCGCGCGCTCCGCGGCATCGGCCGCCTTCTGGGCGGCGATCATCGCCTGATCGGCCGCAGCTGGCTGCGCGGTGGCAGGCTTTGGCAGCGTCGGCGGCGCAACGACGACGGCAGCCGGGGCCGCAACCGTTGCGGGCTTCGGCACCACAACCGCTCCAGTTTCGATCTTGTCGGCGTCCGGCTTCGCAGCCTTCATCACGGCCGTCTTCTTGACGGGTGCGAAAGCTGGCTTGTCGGACGGCGTCCCGGAGGGCACAAGCCCTGCCGATTGAGGAGCCGAAACCGGCGCGCCCTCCCAGCATACGGTCGCTGAAGCTTCACAGGTATGCTCGTCGAACACGATGAAGTTCAGGAACAACTCGCACTTCACGTCCTTCGTACCGGTCCGGTATTTGGAAATATTATGCTCGGTCGCCCACTTTGCGATGTATTTGTCGAGCAACGCCTTGGCGTCCTTGGTCGGTCCATCCTTGCCATAGTCGTTGACCGAAAAGCCGAGCCGGGTGCAGGCAGCCGATGCCGGCAGCGCCATGGCGGCTACCAGGACGGCGGCGAGCGAGGCAGAGGCAAATGCTGCGAATTCAGGGCGCATGAAACTCTCTTGAGATCGTTGACGTGTGAGGTCGTGAACTTACCGATCCGCAGTCTAGCGCTCGCGCGGTTTTCTGCCTAGCAGTTTTGGTTAAAATTCGGTGCACCAAACCCAGGCGCTGCCGTGCAGACGGGCCCGCAACGAACGGTCACAGTCCTATGAAAGCGTAGGCTAAAATATGACTTCGGCGCCTTGTTTGCGCCGACCCAGGCGCTAAAACGCCACGGATCGAGTTTACGCGCAGACCACCTGCTTCGCGCGAAGCTGGGCTTCGACCGCGATCACAACCAGCTCGCCCCCAACTCATGGAAGCGAGCGCCGTATACAAAAATCAGTGCAGGAACGGTGCGTTGCCGCCGTGCTGTCCGGGGCCAACGCCCGACTCGTAGAAGAAGCCGTGGTCGAACGGGCCAGCGTTCGTCTGGCGATCGAGGGCGGGATCGCGCAGGCTGTTGGCCGAGCCATATTTGCCGCGACCATCGCCGTAGGTGTTGATCGAGTCGGCCTGATTGTAGGAGTAGCCGCCCGCGCGCGAAACCTTGGTCTTGGTGGTCTTGACCTTCACGCCGTCTTCAGCGGCCGATGCCGCAAGCGGCTGACCGATCATCGCCATCGCGGCCAATGCCAAAATCCAAACAGTGCGTACCATGGTGCGTCCTACTCTCGGCGGCTGCATTGAAACGGGTCATTCAATCGTGCAAGTGTCTTAACCGATAACCGGCACCAATTTGTAAACGAAAACACCGCGAGCACCGATTCTCTTCCGTCCGTGTCACCCTGCAACCACGAATGATACCAGCGGTCAAAAGTTTTGATCGCTGGTTTCCGCGCGCGGGGTTGGTGGGGCGGCCGCGCGCAATGCAAACACGCTCATGCCGACAGTCAGAATTTCTGACCGTCGGCATGAGAAGCGATACGTACACGTTGCGACTCTGCTAGGGTTTGGAGGATGCACGTGCATCGTAATTGGGGGCTCGCGCGTTCGCCGGCAAGGGCCAGTACGCGGGTCATTCAAGAAATATGGGCATTCCGCCCACAGCCTTGGAGAGACAGATGGACGTGATGAGCCTTATTATTCAGCTCCTCAGCGGCGCCGCGGGCGGCAACGTTGCCGGCGCACTGCTGAAAAACCTGAGCCTTGGAACGGTGTTGAATTCGGTGGTCGGCATCGTGGGCGGGGGCCTTGGCGGCCAGATCCTGAGCCAGATCCTTCATGTCGCTCCCGCTGCAGGCGGCCTCGACATCGGCTCCATCCTGACGCAAGTCGCCGGCGGCGGCGTGGGTGGCGGCGGTCTGCTGGTCCTCGTCGGCCTGCTGAAGAGCCTGACGTCCAAGTAAGCTCGCAGAAAAAGCGACAAAAAACGCGAACCGGCAGCCCCAAGGGTTGCTGGTTCGCGCTTCATACGTAGAAAAAACGTCTTACTTGCAGCTGCGCTGCTTGGAGTTGCAGGTCACGCCGAGGCCTTCGGTGCACGTCGTGGTGACCTTGCCCTTACCCTTTTCGCCGTTCTTGGCGATCATGTCGGCGAGCGCCTTGTTCGACATGAATGTCGCGATTTCTTTCGACACGCCGAGGCCGGAGGCCGACGACATGGAGCACTTGCCGGCAAACGCGCTGGTGCTGATGGTCAAAGCGACGAGCGAAATTCCCAGAATACGAAGCATAGATGGTCTCCTTGGTTGCAATATCTTCTTGATCGCCGATGGGTTTGGCCAAGCTTGACCAATCACCGCTTGCAGATCTTGGCGCGACCCCGGCAACTGACACCCAACCCCATTCCCGCGCGGCAGACGTAGACGGGTGCCCCCACGCGGTATCCAGGTGTCATCCCCGTGGCCATCCAAGCCGACCACAAACTGGAGTCGACCGACGCAAGCAGACCCTCATACACCTGAAATCTGGCAACCTGCTCGGTCGGACCGGTCCCGGACGCCGTTTTGTCGGCGCACCGTGTCGCCGCGTCAACAGGTTGCCCCACGAGGCCCACCCAGGCCAACGCGGCCCCAAACAGCGCCATCCCCACCCTGCGCATGCAAGCCTCCCCCATTTGTGGCATCGGCTGGAAGCTTACTCCATCACAGCCGCTAGTGTAGAGCATCTGTCGTTTGGTACCCACTCGCAGCCGGGCAATCAACCAAACGTCAGATGCAAAAGCTACACTAGAATCGTGAACTTGCTAGTGTTCCTCATGGTTCCGGCATTTGCACTGTGCGTGCTGCGGAGAGAAGCAAATGTCGGAACCGGAACACTAGCGCACGCGCTCCGGCGCAAGCCATCGCACTTCGCAGGCCCATCCAGGCCCCAGCGCCAACCGCTCGGCGAGGAACGGCAGCAGCACCTCAAGCTTTTCCTTGAGCGGAAACGGCGGGTTGAGAATGGCCAAGCCACACCCGGCGAGCCCTGCGCCGTTGGCAGCCTTCACCAGCAGTTCGACGCTGAGCAGCTTTTCCAGCCCCAGATCTTCGAGCTCGCGCCGGAACGCAAACACCGGCCGCGCGTCCTTGATCGGATACCACAGCACAAACGTGCCGGTCGCAAACCGCCGGTGCGCCTCGACGAGGCTGACGACCAGCCGGCTCAATTCGCCGGGCTCCTCGAACGGCGGATCGATCAGCACCACCCCGCGCCGTTCTTTAGGCGGCAGCAGCGCCTTGAGCGCCACCCAACCATCGAGATGCAGCACCTTCGTCTGCCGGTCGCGCGCGAACGCGGCCTCTAACACGGCGTGATCTTCCGGATGCAACTCGTTGACGACGAGCGCGTCGCCCCCGCGCATCAGATGGCGCGCGATGACCGGACTGCCAGGATAGATGCCCACATCGGCCCCGACCTGAAGCCCAGGATTTTCATAGCGGACCGCCTCCAGATAGGGCGCGAGAAACTCAGAGATATTGTTTGGCAGCGGCTGCGCCAGCAGCCGGCCGATCCCGTCGCGCCATTCCCCCGTCTTGGTGGCCTCGATCGCTGTGAGGTCATAGCGCCCGATGCCCGCATGCGTATCGATCACGCGAAACGGCGCCGGCTTGAGCTTCAGATGCTCGACGATGAGCGCGAGCGTCGCGTGCTTGACGACGTCGGCAAAATTCCCGGCATGGTAGCTGTGGCGATAATTCATGGCGCATTCTTCCTGGCGCAGTGCTGCGGCAACGACGTCCGCGCCACGGGGCAGGTGCTTCATGGACCGGATCGCAATGCGCATGGCTCGCGCCAACGCCCCATCGCTGTCAAGAGCTTCCCTTGGTAAGGGTTCCCGAAGGGCGAGCCCTTGGGCCTTCCCTTCACTTCCTGCCCCGGCTTGACTCTGTACCTTTCAGTACAATAAATACCAATCGGTACAGTAAGCCCCCAGGAGCCCCCCATGCCGTCGACCGCGTCTCGCCCGCCGCTGCCCCCGTTCACGGCTGAAACCGCAGCCCAGAAAGCGCGCATGGCCGAGGATGCTTGGAACTCGCGCGACCCCGCCCGGGTGGCGCTCGCCTACACGCCGGCCAGCCGCTGGCGCAACCGCGCGGAGTTCCTGGAGGGCCGCCCCATGATCGAAGCCTTCTTGACCCGCAAATGGGTCAAAGAATTGGACTACCGGCTGATCAAGGAAGTCTGGGCCTTCCACGGCAACCGCATCGCCGTGCGATTTGCCTACGAGTGGCGCGACGCCGCCGGCGACTGGTGCCGCAGCTACGGCAACGAAAACTGGGAGTTCGACGCAGACGGCCTGATGGCGGTCCGCATTGCGAGCATCAACGATCTGCCGATCAAGGAAGCGGACCGCAAATACCACTGGCCGCTCGGCGCACGCCCCGCCGATCACCCCGGCTTGTCGGACTTAGGATTGTAAAATCGGGAAGTGGAAAATCCGGAATTGGAATGAGCGATCCCGCGCCGCGTCCCCCAACAATCGTCACCCCGGCCTTCGCCAGGGTGACAAACTTTTTGGTCTCGAATGCCCCGACAGATCGCCGAGCGCGACGACGTTATTCCAGCTCTTGCCGAGGTGTTTCGCACCCACGGCTACGACGGCGCGAGTCTAGCGCTGATTACCCAAGCAACGGGCCTTGGCAAAGGAAGCCTTTATCACTTCTTCCCCGGCGGCAAAGAGGAGATGGCAGCTGCCGTGCTCGCGCAAATCGAAGGCTGGTTTGCAACCAAGGTTTTCGAGCCGCTCCGTGAGAGCGATCCCACCCGAGCCATCCCCGCCATGTTCGATGCGGTGGACGCCTACTTCCACTCCGGCGGGCGCGTCTGCCTCGTCGGCGTATTTGCGCTGTCCGACACGCGCGACCGCTACTTCACGGAAGTCCGTCGCTATTTCGCGACCTGGATCGAAACCCTGGCCTCAGCCCTCGAAAAACACGGCCACGAGCACCCGGCAGCGCGTGATCTCGCCGAAGAGATCGTCGGCGGCATCCAGGGCGGCCTCGTCCTCGCCCGCGCGGCCGATCAACCCCAGCTGTTCACCCGCACTCTGACACGGCTGAGATCGCGCGCAGAGTCGGGTTGACCCGCCTACGCCTTCTTCTCCCAGCGGCCATTCGCGTTCTGCTGCCAATAGGTGACGCCACAGCCGGCGGCCTTCGCAGCCTTCCACTGCGCGCGCGCCTGGGCGACCGCGTCCGTGTTGTTGCCGTCGAACAGGAAGATCATCCGCGCGAAGCCCTCGTACGTGGCAGGCTCCGCCCCATCGACCAGGAAGCGCACGCCGGCCCCGTTCGGCGTCTCGCCGCCCAACGTGAGAAAAATCGGCTGCGCGTCCGCGTGGCCATCCTTCGTAGTCCCATGGGGCAGAAAACTTTCGGCCTTGTAGGTCCACAGCGCCTCGTCCAGCGCTTCGAGCCGCTCCGCACTGCCCGCCTGCACCACCGCCCGCCAGCCGCGTTCCAGCGTTTTTTCCAGCAGCGATGGAAGCACGCTCTCCAGCGTCGCGCGCTCCAGATGATAAAACGAAACGTCCGGCGCAGTGGTCGTCATCACGCGATTGAGGCCTCGCAGAAATATTTGAATACGCCGCTTGAAATCCGTTAGCCCGACCCCATCTCACCTAGTCCGGAGTGGCCCTCGAGCGTTCGGCGGTGCGTGCAGACTGAGCCTTCAATGGCGGTCTTGTAAACCCTGCCCTGATCGAGGGGCGCAATCGCGAGAGCGAATGGCAGTGCCAAGAGCCGCGTTGCGTCAGCCGTGCGATCCCCCCGCACGAGCCAACTCGCGTAAGGCCGGGAGCAGTCTGGGCGCCCCCCTCCCAACTGCTCCCGGCCTCTTAGTTTTCCGTGATCGGCAATTGTCAGCGCTTGTACTTTCGCGGCAGTTCGCCCGAGTCGACCAGCGCGTTGATGCAGCGGCGCGACAACGACTTGCCGTTGGCTTCCATGCAACGCCGCGCGCCAGTCGATCCGACCGGAAACTCCGAACAATAATTCAGATAGTCGTCCTTGCACTGGTTCTGCACCTTGTCGGTATAGGCGCTCGCTTGGCTGGCCATGGCGGCTATCAGACCGGCGGCGAGTGCAATCCGCATGAGTGGCGTGCGCATCGTCATCGTTTTGAGGTTCCTTGAAGGTTGACAGCAGACCAGTCTAGCCCAGGTGCGGCACGCACAAAAGTGCACCAAAAGCACGAGACACAACATTCGACGTCCACGGCCGGTTCCGCCCCGCCCCTACTTGTCCGCGAATGGGTTTTCGCTCGCACGCAAATTGAACCGGATCGGTACGCCCGGCATCTTGAAGGCTTCGCGCAACGAATTGACCAGATAGCGTACATACGACTGCGGAACGTTTTCGGGCTTGGAACAGAACGCGACGAACGTCGGCGGCCGCGCCGACGCTTGGGTGATATAGCGAAGCTTGATCCGCCGCCCGCTAGAGGCCGGGGGCGAGTGCTTGGCGACCGCATCGATCAGCCAGCGATTGAGCGCGCTCGTCGAAATCCGCTTGTTCCAGATATCGTGCGCGGCGATCACTGCGGCCATCAGCTTGTCGAGGTTCTTGTCGCCCAGCGCCGAGATCGGAATCATCTGCACGCCCGCAACCTGCGACAGCCGGTCTCCCAGCATGTCGTGCAACTCCTTGAGCTTGGCCTGCTTGTTCTCGACCAGGTCCCACTTGTTGACGGCCAGCACCAAAGCGCGACCCTCGTCCGTCGCCAGCTGCGCAATCGTCAGGTCCTGATGCTCGAAGGGCTGGCCCACATCGACCACCAGCACCACGACTTCCGCAAACCGCAGCGCCCGCACCGTGTCGCTGGTGGAAAGCTTTTCGGCGAGTTCGTGCACCTTGGCCTTCTTGCGCAGCCCGGCCGTATCATAGAGCTTGATCTGCCGCCCTTTCCAATCGAGGTCGGACGCCACCGAATCCCGCGTCAAGCCGGGCTCGGGCCCCGTGATCATCCGGTCCTCGCCGAGCAAAGCGTTGACGAGCGTCGATTTCCCCGCATTCGGCCGCCCCACGATTGCGAGCCGGATGGTGCGCTCTTCGAGCGGGATCGGCGCGTCGGCGTCGAACTCGGGCGTGACGCCCTCCACTGCAGCTTCCGCGATTTCGGCCGCATCGTCGATCCGCTGCCGCCGGCCTTTGCGATCCATCCGCGGCGGCGCGGCATAGCCAAACACCCCCGCCATCGCCGCTTCCAGGTCCGAGAGCCCCTCGCCATGTTCTGCCGAAATCGGGATCGGATCGCCAAACCCCATCTCGTATGCGTCGAGCATGCCGGCGTCGCCCTTGCGGCCCTCGCACTTGTTGGCGGCCAGAATGACGGGCTTGCCCGAGTTGCGCGCAAAGCGGGCAAACTCCGTGTCGACCGGTGTCACGCCCGCGCGTGCGTCGATCACGAACACGATGGCGTCGGCGTCCTTGACCGCGAGTTCGGTCTGCTGCCGCATCCGCGCCTGGATCGAACCCTTATGCGCATCCTCGAGCCCCGCCGTATCGATGATGACCGCCGGCCGGTCGAACACGGTCATCTCGCCTTCGCGCCGATCGCGCGTCAGCCCTGGCAGGTCCGACACCAGCGCATCGCGCGTGTTGGTCAACCGGTTGTAGAGCGTCGATTTCCCGACGTTGGGCCGCCCGACGATAACGACGACGGGAGGTACGCCCGGTTTTTTGGTCGGCTTGGACGCGGATGTCATGAGGCGCGGCGCTTTCTTGAAAAAGGAAGCGACGACTTATGCCCCATCCCGCCCCCCGTGGGAATGGCCCTGTGCCGAAGGGTTACCGGCCCAGTTCCGGTCGCTATTCCAGCGCCAGGATGAAATTGCGTACGACCGGGTAGATTTCCCGCTCCCAACGCTTGCCGTTGAAGACGCCGAAGTGACCGGCGTTGGCCTGCAGGTGATGGCGCTTCAGATGCGGCCTGAGCGACCTGCACAGATCATGGGCCGCCGCCGTCTGCCCTAGACCGCAAATATCGTCGCGCCCGCCTTCCACGGTCAGCAGCGCGGTCCGCCGGATGCAGGCCGGATCGACCGGCTTGCCGCGGTACGTGAACGTGCCGTTGGCGAGGTCGGCGCGATGGAACACCCGGTCGATCGTCTCAATGTAGAATTCTTCGGTCAGATCGAGCACCGCGAAATATTCGTCATAGAACGTCTTGATCTTCTCGGCCTCGACCATCTCGTTGGCGGCCAGATGAGCATACATCTTGCGATGCGCTTCCTTGTGGCGCTCCAGGTTCATGCTTACGAACGCCGTCAGCTGCAGGAAGCCCGGATAGACCCGCCGCCGCGCGCCGCCAAAACGGCCCGGCACCTGCGAGATGACCATGTTTTGAAACCAGCTGAGCGATTTCTCGACCGCGAGTTCGTTGACCTTCGTCGGGCTTTCGCGCGGATCGATCGGCCCCGCCATCAGCGTCATCGAACGCGGCGCCGCCGGATTGTGGTCTGCCGCCATGACCGCCGCCGCGACCAGCGCCTGCACGCAGGGCTGGCACACCGCGAGCACATGCGCCCCCGGCCCCATTTCTTCCAGGAAGCGGATCACGTAGGCGACATAATCGTCGACGCCAAAGCGCCCAGCCGTCAGCGGCACGTCCCGCGCGTTGGCCCAGTCGGTGACATAGACGTCGTGGTCGGCGAGCAACGTGCGAACCGTGCCCGCAAGCAAGGTCGAGAAATGGCCCGAGAGCGGAGCGATCACCAGCACGCGCGGCTGCGGCGTATCCACGTCCTTCTTGAAATGCAGCAGATTGCCGAACGGCAGCGACAGCGCCACCTCTTCACTGACTTGCACTTCGCGGTTACCCGTCCGCACCGTCTCGATGCCGAACGGAGGCCGCGCATGCGTCAGCTTGTAACGCGACACCATTTCGAGGCCAGCCGCGAACTGGCCGGGCATCAGCGAGCCAAATCCGTGCCGCAAACTTCCCGATAGGGATAGCGTCGCAGCTGCAAATTGCCGGAACGGCGCAAGCATGTCGTCCTGCAGCTGGTAGGCTCGATAGAGCATTTGGTTCTTCCCAACTTTATGCCGGCGCTGCGCGGCGATTTATTCGTTGCTGTTTCGCTTGGAAACAATGCTATTATTTGGAGTGTAGTCGGCACTGATTTAGTGTTGCAAGACAATAACTTGCCGATTTTTTACGCATCAGAGCTCAAAAATGAGGCTGTTCCGCGAGCGCGCCCCAAAACACACGCAAGATGGACCCCTGATAATGGCCGTTGCAACGTTGACGATTTCTTCCAAGAACTATTCGTCGTGGTCCCTCCGCGGCTGGCTGTTGTGCCGCATGGCCGGGCTCGATTTCGAGGAACGCCACATCGCGCTCGACGATCCCGAATCGCGCCAGGAGCTGCTGCTGCTGTCGCCGTCGGTGCTCGTACCGCGGCTGACCCACGGCACCGTCACGGTCTGGGACACGCTCGCGATCGGCGAATATCTACACGAGATCGCGCCTGAGGCTCACCTCTTGCCGGCCGATCAGGCGCGCCGCGCCCATTGCCGCGCTATTTCCGGCGAAATCCACTCGGGCTTTTATAATTTGCGCTCGGCCTTGCCGATGAACCTGAAGGTCCAGCACAAGGCCTACAAGGTCTTCTCCGGCGCCCGCCCCGATATCGAGCGCATCAAGACCATCTGGAGCGAATGCCTCGACGCCTACGGTGGGCCGTATCTGTTCGGCGAACTCAGCATGGCGGATGCGATGTACGCACCTGTCTGCACGCGCTTTCAGAGCTACTCGGTCCCCCTCGACGGCCGGCTTGCAAGCTACAGCAGCCGCATCTTGGAATGGCCCCTCATGCAGGAGTGGACCGAGAGTGCTAAGGCCGAACCCGAAGAGATGGTCGAAATCGAAGTCGAGTTCTGACCGTCGGCTCTCTAGCACCGGCTGAGGCACGACGACACCGCGAGATAACAGCTCGATTGCCACGACTGGATCTGATCGCTCCGGTTGCGGAAACTGTCGCGGCCCTGGTCGCAAGCCATCCGCTCGAGGTTGCATTGCGCCTGGCACACCGCCCGTTGTGAAGCCCGGTTGTCGGGCCCAGCGACCATCCCAGGCGGCGTCCCCGATCCGCGGTTGCGCCGCGCCGCCGCTCGCGACGCGGGCGTCATGTGGGCGCCCTCGAGTTGCTCCGCGTTGCGCGCATCGATTGCTTCGGCCGCCCGCTCCGCCGCATCCGGCCCCCGTTCCGCGCCCTGGGCCACCGTGAGCCACCCCAGCATAAAACCGGCAGATATCCACATCAAACGCATCGCCGCACACCTTCCACGCACTCAGCCCAGAATTGAAATATAGTCGCGCCGATCGCCATTTCCATAAGAGGCCCCTTTGCCAGCCGTCCTGCCAGACCTGCCCAAAGCCGAAGCGGCTATCGTGGAGTTCACCAACCAGGCGCGCGCCAGCGCCAAGCTCGGCGCCGTGACCCTCAACCCCGAGCTGTCCGCCGCCGCCCGCGCCTACGCAGCCGTGCTGGCGAGAACCGGCAGGTTCAGCCACGACGTTGCTGGCAGCCCGGAGGCTCGCGTCGCCCGCACGCACTACCGGTCGTGCGCGCTCGCCGAAAACCTCTCCTGGCGGCGCGACGCAGCCGGTTTTGAAGCCCGCGCGCTGGCGCTGGAAACGCTAAGCGGCTGGATTGCTTCACCCGTTCACCGCGCCAACCTTCTGCAACCGGGCATGACCGAAATCGGCGTCGGCATCGCCAAGTCCGCCGAGGCGACACCCAAGTATGTCGCCGTCCAGTTACTGGCGCGACCCGAGTCCGCCGGCCTCACCGTCAAAATCGCCAATGAGACCGCAAGCCCTGTACATTTCACCCTCGGTGGTAACGCCCACGACGCAAGCCCGCGCCAGACGCTGACAGTGCGGACGTGCGCGCACGGCGCGCTCGATTTCGCGCCCGCTGCATCCGCCGCCCGGTACGTCCCCGTCAACGGTGCAACCTACCGCGTAACCCGCAGCGCGAGCGGCGCCCTCCACGTCAAACCTGACCCCAAACCCTGACGCATACGAGGATCATCTCATGGCACGGCTACTTGTCATCGGCGCATCCCAGGGCATCGGCCTGGAAACCGTGAAGGCAGCGCTCGCCGCCGGCCACACCGTGCGCGCTTTCGCCCGCTCGGCGCACCGTTTGCCCCTCGACCACGCAAACCTCGAAAAAGTCGATGGCGACGCCCGCGATTGCGCCGCGATCTCCGCTGCCCTCGAAGGCCAGGACGCCGTCGTCCAAACACTCGGCGTGGCGCTCACCCCTGAAACGCTCCTGCACGGCACGAAGCTGTTTTCAACGGGCACCCGCGTTCTCGTCGACGCCATGACCGCGCGCGGTCCAAAACGCCTCATCGCTGTCACGGGCATCAGCGCGGGCAACAGCCGCGATTGCTTAGGTCCCATCGCGGGCGCAGCTTTCGCCCTCACGTTGCGCCGGATCTACGACGACAAGGATGCCCAGGAGCGCATTGTACAAAGCTCGGCCCTCAATTGGACCATCGTCCGCCCTGGGTTCTTGACCAACGGTCCGAGCACCCACTACCGCGCCCTCATCGAGCCGAACACCTGGAGGTCCGGTTCCATCACCCGCACCGGCGTTGCCCAGTTCTTGGTTGACATCGTCGCCGACACAGCCTTCCGCCACCAGACGCCGCTGCTTATCAGCTGATCGCCGCGAACCACACGTGCCGTTAAAATCAGCACCGCCCGAACTTTCCGCTTGCAGAACACAAACGGAACGCGTAGCCAACATTGCAGCGAGCATTCATGATTTGTGCTATGAGTCCTGCACGCGAGGAACATCCATGCTGACCCAGAAGCAAAAAGACCTGCTGTTGTTCATCCATGACCGGATGCAGCAAAGCGGCGTCCCACCCTCGTTCGATGAAATGAAAGATGCGCTCGACCTGAAGTCGAAGTCGGGCATCCACCGCCTCATCATGGCGCTGGTCGAGCGCGGGTTCATCCGCCGACTTCCCAACCGCGCCCGCGCAATCGAGGTCATTAAGCTTCCCGAAAGCTCGCAGTCCGCGCCCGGCGCGCCCAAGCGCATGGGCTTCCAGCCGAGCGTTATCGAAGGCAGCAAGCCCAGGCAGCCGGAACTGAACTCCCCGCCCTCCACGATCCTCGACAGCCGCACCGTCTCCGTGCCGGTGATGGGCCGCATCGCCGCCGGCACGCCGATCGCTGCGCTGCAGAATCATACCCACGACATTGCCTGCCCGCCCGATCTGCTGGGCAACGGCGAGCACTTCGCGTTGGAAGTGCGCGGCGACAGCATGATCGAGGCCGGCATCCACGATGGGGATACTGTCATCATCCGCCGCTGCGATCAGGCCGAAAACGGAGACATCGTCGTCGCCCTGGTCGAAAAAGAGGAAGCAACCTTGAAGCGGTTGCGCAAGAAGGGCTCGACGATTGCGCTGGAAGCGGCCAACCCCGAATTCAAGACCCGCATCTTCGGTCCCGACCAGGTCGATATCCAAGGCCGCCTCGTCGGCCTCATTCGGCGCTATTGAGCGCCTTCACAAGGTAAACGAAGCACGGCACGCACCCTTGCCTGCGCAACAGACCTTTGCTTGCCGACTGCCTACTTCACTAAAACCTTCGTTAACCAAACTCTCCTGCTGACAGGCGCCAGGGAGCCACGTACACCTACTCAAGTTAAGAGTTTTTTAACGAGTGTAGCGTGCCAGAGCTGTTGTTTTCATACGAGGGCCGGATCGGCGTTAAGCAGTTCTGGCTGGGGCTGTTGAGCGGTCTCGCCTCCACCATTGCGCTCGCGATGGCGATCGGCGTTCTTTTGGCTGTCGGCTTGATCCTGACCGGCGCCAGCCCGCAAGCGCAGGAATGGGCGACATTCTTTGGGAGCGCGATCGTGGCTGCTTACGCCGTTTTCACACAGCTCGCAGTCACCGTAAAACGCTGTCACGACAGCGGCCGCAGCGGCTGGTGGAGCCTGCTCACGCTCATCCCCTTCATCGGTCTGGTCTGGCTAGTTGTCGAACTGGGCCTGCCGGCAAGCGTTCGCAGCCGTTTGGTTGGCGCGGGCCGCTAGGGTCGTGCCGATTTTAATGGAATCATAGAACGACCCTAGTTCTTTGCTTGGTCGTGCTTCTTTTGGGAAAACCGCTACACACTTATCCCGGAAGCACTCCAAGACCGGTCCGGTCTAGCCGGGTGCCACTCGGGCAACCCTTGACGTCGGTACACGGCTCGAGGGCGCGCTCCCTCGCCTTCCCTTCCTTGAGACCACACGACCAGGGCCTCCCAGATGATCGCGCTGTTCTTCGAAGTGCTCCCCAGGCCAGGGCAGGCCTCTACCTACCTCCAGATGGCGGCCGCGCTGAAACCGGCCCTCGACGCGAGCGGCGGCCTTCTGTTCCTGGACCGCTCGACCAGTGCCGCCAGACCCGGCTGGTTCCTCTCCCACCAGCTCTGGACCAGCGCCGAAGCCATGGAGCGCTGGCGCGCTGACGATGCCCACCGGCGCGCCCAAGTATGTGGCCGCACCGGCATCCTGGCCGACTATCGCCTCCGCGTCGGGCAGGTCATCGCCTCCGTGACCGGCGACGGCACCTTCGAGACGCGCCCGCCACCGGCCGTGCGCGAGCGCTACGTGGTGTCGATCTTGGCCGCGCCGTCGATTCCCTCGCTGGGGGGTGAATCGTTCGCGAGCGTCTACGAGGAGGCCTTGAGCGTCCAAGTCGTGCCCGCCGCCAGCGCAACGGATGGCCTTGCACTTCTGGCCCGCGCTGCGAGCAATCCCGCGACCCGCCACGCCCGCCTCTGCCATATTACCCGCGACTACGGCATGTTCGAGCGCACCGAGGCGCCCCAGCATTTCGAACCGGTAACGCTCACCTAAGTTCGCGGATCCAAGGGGGCCGCCCCCTGGCCTTCCCTCACCTTACGTCCGCTTGTCGAACTTGACGAAATCGCGCTTGGGCTCGCCGAGATAGAGCTGGCGTGGCCGCCCGATGCGCTGTTCGGGATCTTCGATCATTTCGCGCCACTGCGAGATCCAGCCCACGGTGCGCGCGATGGCGAATAGCACGGTGAACATGGAGGTCGGGAAGCCCATCGCCTTCAAGGTGATGCCGGAATAGAAGTCGATGTTGGGATAGAGCTTCTTTTCGATGAAGTAGGGATCGTGCAGCGCGATCCGTTCGAGCTCCATCGCGACGGCGAGGAGTGGCTCGTTCTTCTTGCCGAGCGCGTCCAGCACCTCGTGGCAGGTAGCTTGCATGACCTTGGCGCGCGGGTCGTAGTTCTTATACACGCGGTGGCCAAAGCCCATCAGGCGGAAGCCGGAGTTCTTGTCCTTGGCCTTGGCAATGTACTCTGGGATGCGGTCGACCGTGCCGATTTCTTCGAGCATCTGCAGCGCGGCTTCGTTGGCCCCGCCGTGTGCGGGTCCCCACAGGCACGCGATGCCGGCCGCGACGCAGGCAAACGGGTTTGCACCCGACGACCCGGCAAGCCGCACGGTCGAAGTCGACGCGTTCTGCTCGTGGTCGGCGTGGAGGATGAAGATGCGGTCCAGCGCACGCGACATGACCGGGTTGATTTCGTAGGGCTCGCAAGGCACCGCAAAGCACATCTGCAGGAAGTTCGATGCGAAATCGAGGTCGTTGCGCGGGTAGATGAACGGCTGGCCGATCGAATACTTATACGCCATTGCCGCAATGGTCGGCATCTTGGCGATCATGCGGTGGCTGGCGATCTGGCGCTGATGCGCATCGTTGATGTCGGTGCTGTCGTGATAAAAGGCCGACAGGGCGCCGACCACGCCCACCATCACGGCCATCGGGTGCGCGTCGCGGCGGAACCCAGTGAAGAACTTCGTCATCTGCTCATGAACCATGGTGTGGTTCGTGATCGTCTTCTTGAACTTGACGTATTGCTCAGCCGTAGGCAGTTCGCCGTGCATTAGCAGGTAGCAGGTTTCCAGAAATGAAGCGTCCTGCGCCAGCTGGTCTATCGGATAGCCGCGATAAAGCAGCACCCCCGCGTCGCCGTCGATGTAGGTGATCCGTGACACGCAGTTGGCGGTGGAGGTGAACCCCGGGTCATAGGTGAAGCAGCCGGTGTCCTTGTAGAGCTTCGCGACGTCGATCACGTCGGGCCCGATGGTTCCCGAACGAACCGGCATGTCGCACGCTTTGCCTTCGAGCATCAGCTTCGCGACTGAGGACACTCCCGGCGTGCCGCCTGTTTTATCGTGAACATTCATGGTCGGGGGTCTCCTCACGCGTTGATCGGCACCATTGGGGCCTGCCAGCTTCGCTGCACCGCAATAAGCGTAACTCACATGCGACGAAAACACCACTTCATCTAAGGGATAATCTACGAGCCATCGTCGTCATCGATTTCGAGCCGCAGAACGGCGCCTGTTTCCGGTGCGATCGGCACGTCGTCCTCATCCTCGGGACGGGGCAGATCGCGGCCGATGGCGAGCGCTCCCTGCTGGGCGTAAAGCGCGAGATTGGGCGGCCGCGTGCGCACGTGAATGGCCGCCGTTTGCGCAGCCTTTGACCACGGACGCTCCCCCCGGATACCGGCCACCGTCTCGACCCTCACGCCGGTTTTCGAGATGACGACGCCGTGCGCGCCGAGCCGCCGGATGGCCGCCGGATCGATGACCGCGAGCGGCCGCAAACAGCCTTTTGGCCGGTCCATCCCCAGCACGAGGATGCTGGCCCGCGCGCAGTCGTCTGGCAGGGCCGAAGGGTGGTGCGTGACGGCCAGCCGCTGGCCCTTGAACAGCGCCGTGCAACTCGCGCTGTCGCAACTGAACCCCCGGGCGAGCGCCACCGTCTTGGCTGGGCGGGAATCCCCGTCGGCTTCCAGCCAGCGCGAAAGCTCAAACAGGCTGCGCGGCGCAGGCAAGGCCGAGAGGCTGCGCCCGTCGACCCGCGCCGCCACCAGCTTGCCGTCGCGGCCAACCAGCAGATCGGGCCGTTCAAGCGTTGGCGACAGGATCAGTCCAATCGCCACTGGCGCGACGCCGAGCATCCGCCAGCGCGTGCGCCACAACAGCAGCCACAATCCGCCCGCGAGCATGAACAGGAACGCGGACAGCGGAATGGCGGCGACCGTGAGCGTCGCCCCCGGCAGCCTTGCGACCGCATAGGCGATCCACGTCATCGCATCGATGCCGATCCCGGCGAGAGCGAGCGGAATCCACTCCAGTCCGAACGGCATCATCACCAGCGTCGCAAGCGCCGCAGGCATCACGAACAGATCGCAGATCGGCAGCGCGACAAGGTTGGCGATGGCGCCATATTGCTGGCTGGTATGAAACTGGTAGGCCGCGATCGGCGCGACCGCGAGCGTCGCGATCAAGGTCGACAGCAGCGTCCCGCCGATGAACATGATGCCCCCCAAGATCGGCCCGCGCTCGACGTCAACCCGGCCCAACCGCAGTTCGCGTTCACGCAACCCTTCATACGTCGATATCAACGCGACGACGGCAGCAAACGACATCTGGAACCCGGCGTCGAACAGGCTCTCGGGCCACACGACGAGCAAGCCGAGGGAGGCCAGCGCCACGTTGCGCAGCGCGAGCGCAGGCCGCTCCACCAGGATCGCGAAGAACAGGATCGAGATCTGCACATAGGAACGCACGGTCGCAAACGATCCCCCCGAGATCAGCAGGTAGCCGAGCGCGCCGAGCGCTGCCGCAACCGCCGCCCACTTCTTGATAGGGTAGCGCAACGCAATCGCGGGAATGGCGGCAAACACGAACCGCACGGAGAAGAAGAACGCCCCCGCCATCACAACCATGTGGAGCCCTGAGATCGACAGGATGTGATAGAGCCCGCTGTCGCGATAAGCGCCGTCGGTGGCAGCTGTAATCCCGCCGCGCTCGCCCGTGATCAAAGCATTGGCGATGCCGCCGGTTTCACCTTTGAGCCCCGCCACGACCGCCCGCCCGATGGACAGCCGCACCCGTTCGATGGCCGATGTCGCCCACATCTGCCAGGGCAGCGGCGCAGGCTCCGGATCGATCTCGGCTGCCTTCATCGAATAGCCCACGCCGCCGATGCCGAGATACCAGGCCTGCCGCCCGAAATCGAACCCGCGCGGTTGCGAGGGCTCGGCCGGTGGCCCAAGCGTGGCGCGAATCTGGATCGCATCTCCGGGCTTCAAACCGCTAAGTGCCGCCATGGTGCGGATGCGGACCCGCCGCGGCATCTGCTCCAGCGTCAACGCGCCCAGGCTCGAAACCCGTAACGTGATGCGTTGCCCCTTGGTGGGCTTGGGCTCGACCAGTTCGACAAAGCCCCGCACGGGCACGCCCGTCAGCTGTTTTTCCAGGATCGGCGCCCGCACCCATTCGGTACGTAGCTTGGCCAGCGCCAGCCCTAACGCGGTCCAGAAGATGAGCGCCGCCAGCACAAACGCGAGCGTCGTTTGGCGCCACAGCACCTTCAGTACGATGGCAGCTCCGAGCGGCAACAGGCAGGCGGTCACACTCGGCTCGGTGGGCAGCCAGAAATAGAGCGCGATGCCGAGGCCCAGCACCACCGGCACCCAGTTGAACCAGGCGGCCCGCTCCGCCTCCAGCCATCCGGCAAGGTCCGGAAACGGCAACCAGCGCGCGAGGCCCGCATCCGTTCCACGCGCAGCCGTTCCACGCGCAGCCGTGACGCCGTTGTTGCCCGCGCTCTCGCCGCCCGCCACACTCACCGAATGCCGCCCCCGCGCTTACATCGTCCGCGGTCTATGCTACATGCCCGCACGTCCATTACCAGCCCTCAGACCAAAGATAGACCGCACGCCATGACGAACGCTGCTGCCCCGACCGTCCGCTTCGCCCCTTCGCCGACCGGCTACCTCCACATCGGCGGCGCGCGCACGGCGCTGTTCAACTGGCTCTACGCCAAGGGCCGCGGCGGCAAGTTCCTACTGCGCATCGAAGATACCGACCGCGAGCGCAACAACCCCGAAGCCGTCGCCGCCATCCTCGACGGCCTGACATGGTTGGAACTCGACTGGCACGGCGACGCCGTCTCCCAGTTTGCCCGCGCGGACCGCCATCGCGAAGTGGCAGAAGCGATGCTGGCGTCCGGCGGCGCATACAAATGCTACCTGACCAAAGACGAACTGGACGCGATGCGCAGCACTGCCGAAGCCGAAAAGCGCCCGCTGACCATCGTCAGCCCCTGGCGCGACCGCAAGCCGGAAGATGCGCCCAAGAAGGCCCCGTTCGCGATCCGCCTGAAGGCCCCGCGCGAAGGCGAAACCGTCATCGAGGATGCGGTCCAAGGCCGCGTCGTGTTCCCTAACAAGGATCTGGACGACCTCATCATCCTGCGCAGCGACGGCAACCCGACCTATAACCTCGCCGTGGTGGTGGACGACCACGACATGGGCATCACGCACGTCATCCGCGGCGTCGACCACCTGACGAATGCTGCCCGCCAGGCCCAGATCTATGCGGCCAACGGCTGGACCATTCCGCAGTTCGCCCACGTACCGCTGATCCACGGCGCGGACGGCGCGAAACTTTCGAAGCGCCACGGCGCGCTCGGCATCGAGGCATACCGTGCGATGGGCTACCTCCCGGCGGCGCTCCGCAACTATCTGGTGCGTCTGGGCTGGAGCCATGGCGACGCCGAACTGATCCCCACACCCCAGCTGATCGAATGGTTCGACCTCCCCGCGATCGGCCGGTCCGCCGCCCGCATGGACCTGAAAAAGCTCGAAGATTTGAACGCCCAGTACATTCGCGCTGCGTCCGACGCTGAACTTGAAAAGCGCGCGCGTGACCTGCTCGAACGATACAGCGGGCGTTTCGCAGACCTCGTTGCCGAACACGATCCCAAGGTCATGCGCGGCGACGTGGTGCTGGCCCGCAACGTTCTTGCCATGCTGCCGGGCGTCAGCGACGGCAAGGCGCTCGCCGGGCGGTTCGAGGCGGCCGGCTGGGACAAGTTTGCCGCGAGCCTGCCGGGCCTGAAGGAGCGCGCCAAAACGTTGCCTGAACTGATCGACGGCGCGCTGTTCCTGGTGACAGCCCGCCCCTTGAAGCTCGACGACAAGGCTCAAAAGCTGCTCGACGCCGAAGCGAAAGCCGCCCTTGCAGCGCTTATCCCGAAGTTCGCCGCCACAAAAGAGTGGACTGCTGCCAGCATTGAAGCTGACGTACGCGCGTATACCGAAGAAACCGGTGCCAAGCTCGGCAAGATCGCCCAGCCGCTTCGTGCCGCCATGACGGGCCGCTCGGTCTCCCCGCCAGTATTCGACGTCATGGCCGTCCTCGGCCGCGACGAGACCCTGGCCCGCCTCGAGGATCAGGCAAAATGACGGGGTCGAGGGGGCCGGCCCCCTCGCCTTCACTTCAGTGCCAGGGCGTTCCTGCGGAACTCGAAATCAGCGTTCCTGCGGAACGACTCCCACGTCTATCCGCCGTCCGGCCCGCAGCACGCTGAGGCTAACCTGTTGGGCTATTCTGCGGTCATCGAGCAGCCGCGCGATATCGTCGAGCAGGTTGTGCCGCGCCATCGGGCTTCACCGCCCGGTCGTAGTTGAGAAACGCCCAATCCAACGCCATCGCTCCCTCACGGGTCTTGGTTAATGATGGTGCATATGGGAATGGGTTCGCGCTCAGCCAAGCGCGCGAGCACCCCCGGCGGCCTACTCGCCAGCCGCCGTCTTCGGTGCCGTCCCGCCGGCCAGCGCCGCGGACAGCTTCCCCGCGACCGCATCATTGGTGAGATCGAGAGAGAGCGGCGTCACCGAAATTTCGGAGGCTGCGAGCGCCGCCAGATCGGTGCCCGCAACCAGGGTCGAGGGCCGGTAACGGAAGCCGAACCAATAGTACGACTTGCCCCACGGATCGGCGCGGTGATCGATTTCGAGATTGTCCTGGTCGCGGATGCCCTGGCGCGTGATCGCGACGCCCTTGACGTCGCCGGGCGGCACGGCCGGGAAATTGATGTTGAGCAGCGTGCCCGCCGGCCAGCCGGCCTTGAGCAGCCGGGCGATCAGCTCCGGCCCGTGCTGCGCGGGCGTCTCCCAGAAGATATCGCCGCCGAGTCGCACGCCGACCGTCATCAGCGACAACGCGATGGATGGAATTCCAAGGAGCGTTCCCTCCATCGCGCCGGCGACCGTGCCCGAATAGGTCACGTCCTCGGCGACGTTCGCGCTGTCGTTGACGCCCGAGAGGATGAGCGCGGGCCGCTCATCCTTCAGCAGATGGCGCACGGCCATGATGATGCAATCGGTCGGCGTGCCCGCGACTGCGAACGTCCGTTCGTCCAGTTCCCGCATCCTGAGCGGGGTATGCAGCGTCAGCGAATGGGACGTGCCGCTCTGGTTGGTCTCGGGCGCAACAACCCACACGTCGGGCGAAAGCGCCCGCGCAATTTCGGTCGCAACCTTCAGGCCCGGCGCGTGAATGCCGTCGTCGTTCGTAACGAGAATACGCATGTCAAATCCTAAACATTCCCTCTCCCCGTCCTCCACGGGGAGAGGGTTAGAGTGAGGGGCGGCAACGCGTGAGGAGAGCGTGACGGGCGGCTACAAATCGAGTGTAACGCACCAACAGGCCCGCCGTCGTTGCGGCCCCTCACCCCTCAGCCAATCTTGCTTACATTCCCCATATAGGGACGCAGTGCCTTGGGAATGACAATCGAGCCGTCCGCCTGTTGATAATTCTCCAGTACGGCGACGAGCGTGCGCCCGACCGCAAGGCCAGAGCCGTTGAGCGTATGGACGAAGCGGGTCTCTTTCGCACCCCTAGCGCGGTAGCGCGCACCCATGCGGCGGGCCTGGAAGTCGCCGCACACCGAGCAGGATGAAATCTCCCGGTAGGCATCCTGACCGGGCAGCCAGACCTCGATGTCATACGTCTTCTGCGAGGCAAAGCCCATGTCGCCCGTGCACAAAAGCATGGTGCGGAACGGCAGGCCGAGGCG
>JANXVY010000039.1 GCA_025351425.1 Hyphomicrobium sp. | reverse complement strand
CTAGAGCAAAATTCCGATTCCGTAGGATCGGAATTTGCTCTAGACGCCAGAAAATAAGGCGCGGCTTTGTCAGTCGCCGCCCCAATACGAGAGGTCGCGCCCGGTCAGAAATGGGTGCTCGCGACCCGTTGGCTTCCGCCGAGGGCAAACAAGCGCGCGGATTACACTTTGGGGTGGAGGGAGCTATTCACTCAAAGCGGACATGCCGCGTCTGGCGAGGGTTTTCACACAGCCTGGGCCAGAAGCGGCCTAACGGAAATATTGGGATGGTGCGCCGCACAAAGCCGCTTAATCCAGCCATCAGATTTTGGCGCTCGGATGATCCGCTGAAAGAAGGCCATCACCGACCACGTCCGCTTACAGCGGTATCGCGTCAAAGATTAGATGCCGATCTTTTCGGCAATCTCTAACGCGTCATCGACTTCGATGCCTAGGTACCGCACCATGCTCTCGATCTTGGTGTGGCCCAACAAGGGTTGAACCGCTCGAGTGTTACCTATTCGGCGATAGATCAATACCGACTTTGTCCGCCTGAAGGAGTGGCGAGCTTCGCCGTATCGAGGCCGATGTTTGCGACTCACTCTTGAACGAGACGCGCGTACTGCCTCATGGTTAGCAGAAAGACCGACTGCATGGAGACTGGCAGACCTTGCTATACTGAGCTGTCCGGCCGCCTCAGGGACGAGCTTCCAATCCAGCGGCGGCCAGGAATGCGGCTGCTTCCTTTGGCGTCGCTTTGCGGTCGTCGCGGTCGACCATAAGATTTGCCTCGCGCATCCGCTCGACGGAAATGGCTCCGATCAGTGGCCGCAGGGCTGCACGCAAGGTGACGTCGTTTGCGCGCTTGGGGGCGAGCAGAATGACGGCGTCGTACGACGGCACAGCGCCTTTAGGATCGGTGAGGACGGCAAGCTTGTCGGCGGCGATGCGTCCGTCGCTTGAGAAGGCTGAAATAACGTCGGCCGTGCCGGTGCTCAGCGCCCGGTACATGAACGTCGGGCTATAGGATTTTTCGGCGCGAAAACCAAGCCCATAAGTGCTTTTCAATGCCTGCCACTCGGGCCGGCTCAGGAATTCTAGATCGCTTCCAAGGGTCAGGCTGGCCGCCTTTTCGGATAAATCGGCGATGCTCACGATTCCAGCGCCCCTGGCCTTTTCCCCGGACATGGCAAGAACGTAGGCGTTCTCAAACCCGAGGCTGCCGAGTACCTCGACGCCGAACTTGGCTTTCAGCAGGCTGGTCAATTCGGCCAGCAGTTGGTCCCGCGGCGGGGTATCGGTGCGTCCCAACACGTTTGTCCATAGCGTCCCGGAATAGTCGACGTAAGCGTCGATGTCGCCGCTGGCGAGGGCACGGAACGCCACTGCCGAGCCAAGGCTTTCCTTCTGCCGCACGGTCGCGCCTCCGGCTTCCAGGCGTGCCCTCATGACTTCGGCAAGAATGAACTGCTCGCTGAAGTTTTTGGCCCCAATCATGTAGGCGGGCCTGCTGTCTCCCAACAGGGGCACGAGCGCCAAGACCGTGCCGGCCACGAGCCCTGCGGCGCCCGCAACGACAGTCGCGCGGTTGCGGCGGGCGATCCCGGTTTCGATCAGCCCCAGCAGGACATCGGCAATCAAGGCAAGGCCGGTTGCGGCTGCACAGCCAAACATGACGAATACCCAATTTTCGGTCTGCAAGCCTGAAAATATATAGCTTCCGAGGCTCGTCTGGCCGACGGACGTCGCAAGCGTTGCCGCACCGATCGTCCAGACCGTTGCCGTCCGGATGCCGGCCATGACCACCGGTGCAGCCAGGGGAATTTCGACTTCGGACAGCCGCTGGCGGGGTGTCATGCCTACACCATCGGCTGCTTCGATGACGCGGGGATCAACGCCCATCAGTCCGGTGACCGCGTTCCGCAGGATCGGCAGCATTGCGTACAGCGTGAGGGCCATCACCGAGGGGAGGAAGCCGAGGGCTGGCACCTTGAAGCCCAGCGTGGGCTCGGTGAGCGCTGACAGGCCGAGCAGCACGGGATAGAACAGCGCCAGCAGGGCGAGGCCGGGGATAGTCTGAACGAGACCGGCAGCGGCCAATGCCACAAACCGGACGTGCGGATTGCGAATTGCCACTACGGCCAAGGGCAAGCTGAACGCAAGCGCCAGGGCAAGCGCCGCCGCCGAGATCAGAACATGATTGGCGAGGTAGGAGGGGAGCACCGTGAGCGCCGCCGCGATCTGCTCGTTCATCCGGTCTGCCCCTCATTGCCCGGACCGGCGATTTCGCGCACCTTTGCAGCCTGCCGCATCGCCACGGCGATTAGCGCCACCACGTCGGAATCTGATTGCGGTTTGAGGATTTCCTTGGGCGTCACATCGGCGACGATCCGGCCACCCTTCATAATGACGATGCGGCTGGCGAGCAATATGGCCTCCTGAATGTCGTGGGTGACCATCATGGTCGTCAGCCCGAGCCGGTTATGGAGAGCCCGATAAGCGTTGCCGAGGTTGTCGCGGGTGACGGGGTCCAAGGCCCCGAACGGCTCGTCCATGAGGACGATCCGAGGCCTGGCGGCCAGTGCCCGGGCAACGGCCACGCGCTGCTGTTGCCCACCCGACAACTGAACTGGCAGCCGGCTGCCGAAGGCTTGCGGCAACTCCACCAGATCGAGCAGCTCTGCGGTTCTTGCCGCGATGTCTCCAGCGGGCCATCCCGTCAGCCGGGGCGTGATCGCGATGTTTTCTGCCACGGTCATGTGGGGGAACAGGCCAGCACCCTGAAAAACATAGCCAATTTGCCGCCGCAACTGCGGCGCGTCGATCGCTGACACGGGCGCGCCATCAATCCGCACCTCGCCGCGGTCCGGGTCGATCAGGCGGTTGATGGTTTTCATCACGGTGGTCTTGCCCGACCCGGACGCGCCTACGAGTGCGATGAAGTCGCCAGCTGGCACCTTCAAGGTTACGTTGTCTACGGCCGGCTGTTGGGTGGTGGCGTAAATCTTGGTGATGCCGTCGATTTCGATCAAGGGTATGGTCAAAAGGTTGCTGCCTTGCGTGACGAGGGCGCAGTAGCTTGTCTGCAGTGTAATACGAACGCCGCACGAGTCGTATTACATCTATTCAACACGGTGCGCGTAGCTCTTGCTTGCGCTGCCGTCTGGCTTCGCCGTAGTGGTTTTTGAGCAATAGGGGTGTATTCGATGACGTCAACGATCTCTCGCCGCAGCATGTTGACGTTGGTGGCGGCAGCCGCCGCGGGTTCTAGCACGGCCCGTGCACAGTCGCCGGTTTTCTACTTCTCGGCCATCCCGGACGAGGATGAAACCAAGTTGACCGCGCGGTTCACAAAGGTTGCGGCGTATCTGTCGAAAGAACTTGGCCTGCCCGTCCAGTACATCCCCCTCAAGAGCTACCCAGCGTCGGTTACGGCTTTCAAGAACGATCAGATCCAGCTTGCCTGGTTCGGCGGGCTGACCGGCGTGCAGGCCCAACGCGCCGTGCCCGGATCGCAAGCCATCGCGCAGGGTGAGGAAGACAAGTCGTTCGTGTCCTATTTCATCGTGAACGCCGCGACGGGGATCGAGCCTTCGGCGGATCTTCCAACGGCTATCGCGGGCAAGACATTTACATTCGGTGCGAAAACGTCGACGTCGGGCCGGTTGATGCCGGAGTTCCATCTGCGCAAGGCGTTCGGGAAAGGGCCCGACGAAATCTTTTCGAAGGTCGGTTACTCCGGCGATCACTCAAAGACTGTCGAACTCGTGCAGTCGGGTGCCTACGAGGTCGGTGCCGTGAACTATTCTTCGTTTGACGACATGGTGAAAAACGGCAAGGCCGATCCCGCCAAGGTCAAGATCGTCTGGAAGACACCCCCGTTCCCTGACTACAACTGGACGATCCGCGGCGATGTCGACACGCGGTTTGGGGCCGGCACACTGGTCAAAGTGCGCGCTGCCATCCTCGGCATGAAAGATCCCGAGCTTCTGAGTGCTTTCCCGCGCAAGTCCTTCACCCCTGCGCAAAACGCAGACTACCTGCCGATCGAAGAAATCGCCAAGCAACTTGGGCTGCTTGATTGACCACGCTCGTAGCGCTCGATGAGCTGTCGATCGGCTATGGAAAGCAAAGCGTCCTTGCGGACATTTCCGTTTCGATTGCGCGGGGGGAGCGCGTAGCACTGCTGGGCCGCAGCGGGGCGGGCAAATCGACCCTGCTGATGCAGTTCTATCTCGGCCTCATCGGCCGCTATCCGGCCACCGCGCTGGTGCCGCAGGACGATGCGTTGGTTCCCGCGTTGCCGGTGTACGCCAACATCTATATGGGCCGCCTCGACCAGCACTCCGCATTCTACAACCTTGCCAATTTAATCTGGCCGCGCGCGCGCGACGTGGCCGAGGTGGGAAAATTTGCGGCGGTGGTGGGCCTTGAGACCAACCTCTGGCAAAGCGTCGCCACACTATCGGGCGGGCAGAAGCAACGCACGGCCATTGCCCGTGCGCTGTACCGTGGTGGCCCTGTCGTGTTGGCAGACGAACCCGTGTCGGCAGTCGACGTGAACCAGGGTGGGCAGATCTTGGCGGCGCTGGGCGACCGGTTCGAGACAGTGGTCCTTGCGATGCACGACGTTGAGTTGGCGACCGGGTTTGCGTCGCGTCTGATCGGTATCAAGGGTGGGCGGATCGCCTTCGATGGACCTACGGGAGCGATAGCGCGAGGACAGATCGATGAGCTTTACGCGCGATGAGCCAGCCAGTCTTGGCACAGCCAGCAGCGCCGTGACAGTCACGCCGGTGCGGGTCTGCCTGGGTCTGTTACTGCTGGCGGTGTTGCTCGTTCCCTTGGCTGATCTTTCCATCGTGGGCCGCAGCCCATGGCAGGTCGCACTGGCGATCCTATCGGGGTTTTTGCGGCCTGATTTTTCGGCCGTCGAGGGCCTTGGCTATGCTTCCTTGCTGACTGTTGCGTTTGGGATCTGTGGGTTGGCTGCAGGCGTCGCCGGCGGCCTTGCTATGGCGCTGTTGTACGGCTCGCGTACCGTGCGGCTGCTGGCGGCGGTCCTGCGCTCGGTGCACGAGCTGATTTGGGCATTGCTGCTGCTCGCGATCTTCGGCCCGACTGCCCTGACTGGGGTTGCGGCTATCGCACTGGCGTATTCCGGCATCTTTGCCAAGGTGTACTCGGAGATTTTGGACGAAGCCGATCAACGGGTTCTGGCGGTGCTCCCCCCCGGAACGGGCCGAGTGTCGCGGTTCGTCTACGGCCGGGCGGCGTCGGCATTGCCCGCGCTGGTCAGTTACACCCGCTACCGGTTCGAATGCGCGATCCGGTCGAGCTCAGTGCTCGGCTTTGTCGGGCTGCCGACGCTCGGGTTTCAACTCGACAGCTTTTTCAAGCAGGGCCACTATGGTGCGGTGGCGGCGGTATTGCTCTTCTACTTCGCGCTGATCGGCAGCTTGAACGTGTGGCTTCGGCGGTCTTTGGTGCCGGCGTATCTCCTGGCGGCGGTCGTGGTATTGGCGCTGCATCCTGGACCGCCGATCGCGGGATCGAATCTTTGGGTGGTGCTGAGCCATGACATGGTACCCGCCCCGTTGCGTGACGCGCCTGTATTGAACGCGGACACCTGGCTGCGGTTCTGGACGTGGTTGCAGGGTCTGCTGATGGCTCAGGTTTGGCCAGGCCTGGTGAACACTGTCATTATCGGCCAGATCACGCTGGCGCTGACGGGTCTCGTCGCGCTTGTCGTATTTCCGCTCGCGGTCCGCCGGTTTGCCGGCCCGGCCGGTGCGGCGGCGGGTTATGGGGCACTCGTGGTTGGTCGTTCGACACCCGAATACATGCTTGGGTATCTGTTCCTGCAGATGTTCGGGCCGTCGATGTTACCGGCGATCCTTGCGCTCAGTATTCACAACGGAGCGATCGTCGCTCACCTCCTTGGCCGGCAAGCAGACGAACTCTCCCCCACCCTCAGGCTTGACGCACCGCGCGGGCTGAACCTCTATCTATATGAAATGCTGCCGCGGCTGTTCGGGCCGTTTCTGGCGCTGTGCCTTTACCGCTGGGAGATCATCCTCCGAGAAAGTGCCATTTTGGGAATTCTCGGCGTAAAGACTCTCGGCTTTCATATCGACAGCGCGATCGCCGAGTTGCGGCTCGACCGGGTGATGGTGTTGATCGCGGCGACCGCCATTTTGACCATCGCGGTCGATGCCCTGTCGCGGACCTTAAGAAAACGTCTCAAAGCCGAAACCATACCCGCACGTTGCGACGGTTGATCAAACCACGATCAGGCCGGGCGCGCCGGCAGATACGTGGCCGATGACCGCTGCGTGCGGGAAACCCGCTTTCTTGATCGTGTCCAAAACGGATGCGGCGCCAGGGGCCGCGACGGACACCAGCAATCCTCCCGATGTTTGCGGATCGCACAGAACATGGCGCTGCCACTCCGGCATCATCGCCGGCAGGGCGATCTCTGCGCCGAAACTCCCCCAATTGCGGCTTGAGGCGCCCGTCACATGTCCAGCCATTGCGAGTTCCGCAGTCAGCGGAAGGAGCGGAACACGTGCGGCCTCGATCGTGACCGAGACATTCGAGCCTCTGGCTACCTCAAGCGCATGCCCCAGGAGACCGAACCCGGTGACATCGGTGATGGCATGGACGGCCGGCTCGGCCACGGCCAGCGTTGCTCCGACGGTGTTGAGCAAAGTTGTCGTCGCGATCATGTCGGCGTAGCCTGCGGGGGACAGGATGCCTTTCTTGATGGCCGCCGAATAAATGCCGACCCCGATGGGTTTTGTCAGTATGAGCGCATCGCCGGTCTTGGCGTCTGCATTGCGGCGGACATGCTCCGGCCGGCAGAGGCCGATCACGGCAAGCCCGTAGATCGGTTCGGGGCTGTCGATCGAATGCCCGCCGGCAATGGGAATGTTTGCTGCGCCACAGACTTCGGCGCCGCCTGCCAAAATCTGGCGAACCAGTTCTGCCGGAATCTTGTCGACTGGCATGCCCAGGATCGCGAGGGCCAGGATCGGCTTGCCACCCATGGCGTAGACGTCTGAGATCGCGTTGGTGGCGGCAATCCGGCCAAAGTCGCGCGGGTCGTCCACCATTGGCATGAAAAAGTCGGTCGTGGCGATGATACAGGTGTTGTCGTCCACCTTGTACACCGCGGCGTCGTCGCCGGTCTCAATGCCGACGAGTAGCTGCGGGAAGGCCTTGGCTGTCGGGTGGCCGGCCAGAAGTTGGCTCAGGACGGACGGTGCCAGTTTGCAGCCGCAGCCGCCGCCATGCGACAGGCTCGTCAGGCGGACAGGTTGAATGGTCAAACAATTACTCCATGGCGTTGGTGCGCTCGGTTTTATGCGAGCGCGCAGGTGCGGAAGCCAGCGAAAATATCGCGCCGTTCAGGCGTGAAAAAGTTACGGTAGACGGGCGTCACGAGGCGGGAACGGGTTGCCCAGCAGCCGCCGCGCAGGACCTTCCTGCTGCCGAACCACGGCTCCGAATACTCCTTATAGGCATCGGCGCTGAAGCCCGGATAGGGGAGAAAATCACTCGCCGTCCATTCCCACACGTTCCCCATCATCTGGCGGCAGCCAAAGGCACTGTCACCGTCCGCGTGGGCTTTGACATCAACCGGCCCACCAGCGATGCTATCCAGGTTGGCGGGTGCTGGCGCCAGGACCGGAGCGCCCTTGGAACGTGACGGCGACCACGGCTGTAGCCGCTTTGTCATGTACAACGACTTGCCGTCAGCTGACGGCTCGGCAGTGGCTGCCACCTCCCATTCCAGTTCCGTCGGCAGGCGGCGTCTGGCATAGGCGCAATAGGCTGCTGCCTCGTACCAATTGACATTCATGACCGGTTGATCGGCCGGCAGATCCACGATCGTGTCGAATCTGCGGATGCGCCAAGAGCCAGGGGTCCCTTGCCAGTAGGCCGGCAGGTACTCGCCCGAAGACTGCAGCCAAGCCCAACCGTCCTGCGACCAGAGCGCCCGATTCCGATAGCCACCGTCCTCAACGAATACCGCGAATTCGGCGTTGGTGACGGGCGCGCGGGCAAGCGCGAACGGTGCGACGCTGCGTTCGTGCGCCCACTTCTCGTTGTCGAACACAAAGCGAGCATCACGACTTGCGCCGAGCAGAAACGTGCCTGCAGGGATGCTCGCGTCGCCCGGCCAGGGTCCGGTTACCAAACCGTGGGATCGCGCCGAATTCGGCGGCCACGCCGGGGGCAAACCTAACGTTTGGCGAGAATAGGTGAACGCCTCCGTGTGCATATCTTCGTGAAAAGTCACGAGCTGGTAGAAATAACTGTCCACGTCACTGGCGAAAGGCGGTGTGAGCCGTTCAAGAATTGCGTTTCGCACATCACGTCCGTAACCGATCGTCCATTCGAGCGAGGGGAGCGGCAGGTCCCACCGGTCGCCGTGAGCGACTGCCATCGAATCGTAAAGGGCATCGGCCTCTGCACGGAGCGGCGGCCGGCCGTCGAGGCGCTTCAAGATGAAGTGCTCCTGGAACCACGCGACATGGCCAATCTCCCAAAGCAAAGGATTGACGATATCAAGCTTGGGTCCCATCAGCTTCTCGCTGTCGAGACCCGCCACGAATGCCAGAGTTGCTGAACGCGCGTCGTCGACCATGGCGGTGATCTCGTCGACGGAGAGGCCTACAGTCATCGCAGTGCCCTCGGGCCGGGAGTTAGGAATGTCAGTTCCATTGTCTATCATGATCGAAACCCCGGCGCAGGTTAAGTCTCGTTCGGGCAATAGAATTACGGCCGAACGGTGGCGGGCGACCCTCCAGGAACTCGGGCACCGGGTCGAGGTGACGACCGGTTTTGACGGCAGCCCCGCCGACCTGCTGATTGCCATCCATGCGTGGCGAAGTGCGGAGGCCGTCGCCCGGTTTGAACGTGCGTTTCCAGGCCGTCCCATCGTCGTTTGCCTCAGCGGCACCGATATCTATGCTTTCCAGCACAGCCACAGCGAGGTCACCCTCGGCTCGATGACGTCGGCAACGGCGCTCGTTGGATTGCACGATCTCGTTGGCCGCGCCATTTCCGAACGCTTCCGCAGTAAACTCCACATCATCTACCAATCCGCCCCGGCTGCCGGGCGGCAGGCCAGCGCAGAGGGCGTATTCGACGTCTGCGTGATTGGCCATCTACGGGCCGAAAAAGATCCGTTCCGGACGGCGCTAGCCGCGCGTCTACTCCCGAAAACCTCGAACATTCGCGTGACCCACGTTGGCCGTGCAATGGATGATGGTTGGGCCACAGAGGCGCAGGCGGAGATGGCGCGCAATCCGCGTTATCGGTGGCTGGGCGAAGTCAGTGGGGAGGACGTTCGCGCTTTGCTGGCGACCACGCGGTTGATGGTCCTGAGCTCGGTGATGGAGGGGGGAGCCAATGTCCTCGGAGAAGCGATCGTGGCCGGTGTCCCGGTGATCGCGTCGGAGATTGACGGCTCCCTCGGATTGCTCGGCGAAGACTATCCGGGGACGTATCCGTCTGGCGATACTCAGGCGCTCGCAAGTATGCTTGCGCGGTTCGAAAACGATCCGGCCTTCCTGGGCCAATTGACCGCGTTGTGTGCCGCGCGCGCGCCATTGTTTTCACCCGAGCGGGAAGCGGCTGCGTGGGCCGCCCTCATCGAGAGCTTGTGCGTCAGGCCTGGATAGCGCGGGTCAGGCCGGGCTGTGGAGTTCATGCACACTAAAGAGGCCTTGCTGGTCGGTCCATACCTTATCCGGCTTCCAGCCCGCCCGGCTGGCAAGCCGGCGCAACTCCTCGATGCTGTATTTTTGCGAAATCTCCGTGTGAATGCGTTCGCCGTTGGCAAACTGGAAAGTCTGACCGGCGGCGGTCGCCGATTGGTCGCGCATGCTGACAAGCCACATGTCGATCCGCCCCGCTGCAACATCGTACGTCGCATCATGACGGAAGGCGGAAAGATCGAATGTTCCTCCCAATTCGCGATTGATCCGCCCAAGAAGGTTCAGATTAAACGCCGCCGTCACGCCAGCAGCGTCGTTGTAGGCTGCCACGAGAATCTCAGGCGATTTACGCAAGTCGGCGCCGACGATGAGCCGTGATCGGGGGCCCAGCAATGCGCGAAATCCTGCGAGCAGGGCAACCGCCGGCTCATGGCCGAAGTTGCCGATGGTCGAACCGGGAAAGAAGCCAAGCCGCGGCCGCTGGGACAGGTGGCGCGGCAAAGCAGTCTGGCTGGTGAAGTCGCCGACCAGAGGCTCCACCGCGAGCGTGAGAAACTTGGTTTCCAGGCGTCTCTTGGCACTGTCGAGCATCGTCGTGCTGACGTCGATCGGGATGTAGACGCGGATTTCGGGGCACGCCGCTAGAATGAGATCAGTCTTCACCGACGAACCCGACCCGAATTCCACAAGGACGGTCCCTTCGCGAACCCCTGCTGCTATCTCACTGACGCAGGCCTGCAAGATCCCGGTTTCGGTTCGGGACGGATAATATTCGTCGAGTTGCGTGATCTGCTCAAACAGCAGGCTGCCGGGTTCATCGTAGAAATAATGGCAGGGAATGGATTTTTGCGCATGCGACAGGCCTGCCCGGATGTCGGTTGCAAACCGCCGTTCGCCTGAGGCGGCAACGTTGTCGGGGGGCAACTCTTGATCCATCGCGCGATACCTTTTTGGGTTTACTGAACAGGCGGACGTCTGCTGGCTGGGCCAGCACGCGTTCTTTCGGGTGACACAACGAGCCCCAAAAATACCAGACTGCCAGGTTGCGGCGCGGCTCGCGAACTGGAACCGCCGCACCCCGCAGGCCTCGGGCAGGTTAAGCCGGCCGCCGCTGGCCCTGTTGTGTTGCGTAGACGCGGGGTCCGCGCAAGGGGGCTCGGCGAAAACCGTTTCCGAATTGTATGAAGGCGCTGAAATTCCAGCCAATCCTGAACCTTTTTCGGAGCCGTTTGATGACCATACATTTTGACGCCATTGTCATTGCCACCGGTCAGGCGGGGCCCTCGCTCGCTGCTCGGTTGACCGCGAGCGAGCAAAAG
Organism: Hyphomicrobium sp.; assembly: GCA_025351425.1. GTDB lineage: Bacteria > Pseudomonadota > Alphaproteobacteria > Rhizobiales > Hyphomicrobiaceae > JANXVY01. The sequence goes on along the minus strand of JANXVY010000039.1, from coordinate 30,049 downwards.
GTGGCTGTCATCGAGCGCGAGCATTTTGGAGGAACATGCGTCAATACAGGCTGCAAGCCGACCAAGGCGTTGATCGCTTCGGCGCACGCGGCGCACATGGCGCGCCGGGCCGTGGACTATGGGATCGATATCGCAGGGCCGATCACCGTCGACATGAAGCGCGTGAAGGCCCGCAAGGACGAGGTCGTCGCCAAGGGCCGCAATGGCCTGATGAACTGGATGGACGGGCTCCGCAATGGGACTGTCTATCGCGGGCATGGCCGATTTGAGACCGCCAAGACCGTTCGTGTCGGCGATCAGGTGCTGGCGGCCGAGCGCATTTTCATCAACACCGGCGGACGGCGATTCGTGCCCGATATGCCGGGCCTATCGAGCGTCAGCTTCATGACCAGTTCGACCATCATGGACGTCGATTTTGTGCCCGTTCGCCCCACCTGACATTTGCCCGGCGGCTCCCTATATATGGAGGGAGTTGTTCGTTTTTGAGCAGGGGTGACTATGTCTTGCATGAAAGATGTTGCGCGCGTTCTCGGTGTCGCGGCGGCCGTGATGTTGATCGGCGTCGCTGACGCGCCGTCAGCGGATGCTCGCGTGGGCGGCGGGTTCAGCACCGGCAGCCGCGGTTTCAAAACCTATACGCCGCCGCCGCCCACGCGCACAGCGCCGGGGACGACCCAGCAAATGCAGAAATCGGCGACGCCGGCGCCCTCGCAAGCCGCACGTCCCGCGGCTGCGCCCGTGAGTGGCGGCTCGCGGTTCGGCACCGGATTCATGGGCGGGCTGCTCGGCGCGGGGCTGTTCGGCCTGCTGCTTGGCGGCGGGTTGTTCGGCGGCCTGGGCGGGCTGCTCGGTATGATCGGACTCATTGCGCAGGTCGTGATCATCGGCTGGCTCGGCTCCATGGTGTGGGCGTATTTCCGCAATCGCAATCAGCCGGTCGCGGCGCAAGGCAACGGCTATCAGCGGGCCGCGTTCGACGATCAGCCGGGCGGCGGTTCGGGTGGTTCGGGCGCCGGTGGAGGTGCCCCTGCCGGGGGGGCCACCAAGCCATTGACGATCGAACCTGCCGATTTCAGCTCGTTCGAGCGCCTGCTCTCGGTCATCCAACTCTCGTTTGGGCGTGAGGATGCTGCCGCGCTGCGCTCGGCCACCACGGCCGAAATGCTCGGCTACTTCACCGAGCAGCTTGAGGACAACGCCCGTAAGGGCGTGCACAACGAGATCGCCGAGCCCAAACTCCTCTCGGGCGATCTGTCCGAGGCCTGGTTGGAGCCCTCCGGCGAGTATGCGACCGTCGCCATGCGCTACTCCTTAATCGACGCCACCGTGCAGCGCGCGAACGGAGCGGTTGTCGCAGGTAGTCGCACCGCGCCGCAGGAGGTCACCGAGGTGTGGACATTCACGCGGCGGCCTGGCGGGGGTCCCAATGCCTGGCGTCTCTCGGCCATCCAGCAAGTCGCTTAAACGACGCCCGTTAACAATCGAAAGCCGGCTCTCACACATGGTGTGGGCCGGCTTTTTTGTGTTCGACGAGGGCTTCAGGGCTGCGCCAAAGTCCTTCCGATTTAAGTAGAATCGCGGAAGGACTCTAGGTCTTTGTTTTTTCGTGCTTCTTTCGGGAAAACCGCGCCACACTTTTCCCGGAAGCACTCTAGGCGCTCAGTGGGCGTTGGTTTGCGGGCCCTCAACGAAGCCTTGCGCCAGGCCGGGGGTCAAGCCTGATGGGGTCGGCAAGCCTTCCGTGGTCTTGATGCCGATATCTCGCACATCGCGCAGACTTCCGGTTGCTTGCGGGGGTATCGAGGAGGCGGCGGTCGTGGTTGGCTGAGGGGGCGTCGGCCGAGCGCCCTGGGCGTCGAGGAGCGGAAGCGGATCGCCATTGCCGCACATGCGGGTGGCGGACGGCACGAGCGGGCCGAGGCGCGAGGCGCCCGTGTCGTCAACCTTGCGACCATAGCGCGAACGCCAATCGGCGACCATGCCCGTTGCCTGCTTGCGGATGCCTTCGCCGGCGCCGCAGAAAATATTCTGGTAGACGTCTTCGATCCAGATGCGTTCACGCGGCGGGGCGTGCTCAACGGCGACCGTGATCAAGGCGAACGCGCGGACCTTGTCTTGCTCCATGAATTTGCCGCGCCAATAGAGGTCGGCGAGAAAAGCCTGGGCGCCAGCGTGGCCGCGCTGAGTCAGCACCGCCAGCCAATGCTTGGCGCTGGCGATATCGGCGGGGACGCCTTCGCCTTTCAGCTTCAGTTTGACGAGTTCGAACTGGGCGTCTTCATCGCCGAAAAAAAGTGCTGCATGATGCAGGTAATCGGCGGCGCGTTCGGGGTCGGGTTTCAAGCCGATTTCGGGGATACCGACGCGCAAGTAGCCGGCGAGTGCGGTCAGCGCCTTGGCGATATAGGGCGCGCGGTTGTCGTCATCGGGATCGGCGTCGCTATGCTCGTCAGCGATGGTTTGATAGAGCATGTAGGCTTTGGCGTGGTCGGTTTCGGTGCCGGCATTATCCGAATACAGCTGCGCCAGGGTGAACTGCGCCATCAGCTGATCATCGCTGGCTGCGAACTCAAGCGCGGGCAGCGCCTTCGCATAATCCCCGCGCTTATAGTCGGCGAGGCCCTGTTCGAGCGCCGCCGACGAGGACTTGAAAGTCTTCTTCGCGTCGGCCGCTTGCGCGAACCCTGGCAACGTCGTTGCCAAGGCGCTCGCGACGATCAGACCGAACAGCGCCTTAGATATCGGCATAGCAGACAACTTCAGCCTTTCCGCCAGCATGGGTCACCGCGCCGTAACGCGCGGGGCCAACCTGGTCTGCAAATTTCGCGAGTGCGCCGGATTGATAGGCGGTCTTGCGGGGGACCCACGACGCGCGCCGGCGCTCCAGTTCTTCGGGGGCGACGTGAAGGTCGATCGTGCCATCCACGGCGTCCAGCGTGATCATATCGCCGTCCTTGACGAGGGCGATGGGGCCGCCGACGGCTGCCTCGGGGCCGACATGGCCCACGCAGAAGCCACGGGTCGCGCCCGAGAAGCGGCCATCGGTGATGAGGGCGACCTTGTCGCCCGAGCCCTGGCCGTAAAGGGCGGCAGTCGTCGAGAGCATCTCACGCATGCCGGGGCCGCCGCGGGGACCCTCGTAGCGGATGACGAACACGTCGCCGTCCGTGTACTTGCGCGCCTGGACGGCGGCGAAGGCATCTTCTTCGCAATCGAAGCAAATCGCGGGGCCGGTGAACTTGAGGTTTTTCATGCCGGCGACCTTGACGATCGCGCCTTCGGGGGCGAGCGTGCCCTTGAGGCCTACGACGCCGCCGGTGGGCGTGATCGGGTTCGAGGTCGGGTAGACGACTTTCTGGTTCTTGTTGAATTCGACCGGCTTCAGGTTTTCCGCGAGCGTCTTGCCCGACACGGTGATGCAATCGCCATGGAGGAAGCCGCCGTCGAGCAAGGCGCGCATGATCTGGGGGATGCCGCCGATGTCGTAGACGTCCTTGGCCACATATTTTCCGCCGGGCTTCAGGTCGGCGATGTAGGGCGTGCGCTTGAAGATTTCGGCGACCGCGAACAGGTCGAAATCGATGCCGGCTTCGTGCGCCATGGCTGGCAGGTGAAGGGCAGCGTTGGTCGATCCGCCGGTCGCGGCAACGATGGTCGCGGCGTTTTCAAGCGCCTTGCGGGTCACGATATCGCGGGGGCGGATGCCGAGTGCGAGCAGGTTCATCACCGCCCTGCCGCTCGCCGTGCCGTAGGCGTCGCGGCTTTCATAGGGGGCGGGTGCGCCGGCGGAGCCGGGCAGTGCCAATCCAATTGCTTCTGAGACACATGCCATCGTATTTGCCGTAAATTGGCCCCCACAGGCCCCGGCACCTGGACAGGCAACGCGTTCGAGCGCGCAGAGTTCCTGCTCGGTCATTTTTCCGGCGGCGTAGTTGCCGACGCCTTCGAACACGTCCTGCACGGTGACGTCACGGTCCTTGTAGCGGCCGGGCATGATCGAGCCGCCGTACATGAACACAGACGGCACGTTGAGGCGCAGCATCGCCATCATCACGCCGGGGAGAGATTTGTCGCAACCGGCGAGGCCCACCATGCCGTCATAAGAGTGGCCGCGCATGGTGAGTTCGATCGAGTCGGCGATCACTTCGCGCGAGACCAGCGACGACTTCATGCCCTGGTGGCCCATGGCGATGCCGTCGGTCACCGTGATGGTGCAGAATTCGCGCGGAGTGCCGCCGGCCTCGTCCACGCCGGACTTGACCGACTGGGCCTGGCGCATCAGCGCGATGTTGCACGGTGCCGCTTCGTTCCAGGCTGACACCACGCCGATGAAGGGCCGGTTGATCTGGTCTTCCGTCAGGCCCATGGCGTAATAGTACGAACGATGGGGCGCGCGCGAAGGCCCGACCGTTACGTGGCGGCTCGGCAGCTTCGATTTATCAAACGTCTTCGCGTCCATCGTTCTCTTTCCTTTCAGCGGTGACCTTGGTATTGTTCAGCCCGGCGAAACCGCGCGAGCGAAGCAAAAGACCATAGGGACGCTGAAGCGGCGTCTCAACTGGAGATGCGCGTGGCAAACGCTCACGGACTCCACTTGCTGCCGGACCACCACCCGCTCCCGAACGAAACACCGCCGCTCAGCACCACTGCGCAGGCGACGGATCATCCGAGATTCTCACTTGCTCAGGTTCGACCTCTTTTGTGGCTCAAAAGAGGCATCTGACGGCGGGTTGCGTGTCGACTTCGCAACAGTCGCAGATGTTTCACATATAGTTTCTGACATGTCGTTTCTGCCGTCGAGCGGACGATTGAGTGCAAGAGGGTCACACGGGCATCCTTGTTACGCATGACGACTGGTTAATGCGTCAGTTCGGCGCGGAGAGGGCCGGAGTGCGCCGTTGGCGGGGTCGTCCCATGGCCACAGTGAGGCAAAAGGAATGAGTGAGCCTCACTCCGGTTTGCGTCATGATCAGCGCCGCAACGGATGGTACGATTACCCTGAACGATCGCCCACTCAACCCGAGCCCTGCCCCATGATTGCGACCTTATCCGCTCCCCAGACCTTCGATGGCCGCTTCAGCGATGCGCGGAGTGCCGCCTCCCGCGAGGTGCGGGTGCGTATCGACCAGGGTGCAGTGATCATCGAGCGGGGCGATGGGGGCAAGGCCCTGCACTGGCCGCTCGCCAGAATCGACACTGCGGAGCCGATCACGGCGTCGGCTGGCGATGTGCTCATTCAAGAGCCTGCGCGCGCGGGCGGAACGCTTTTCGTCATGGGGCCTGAGTTCGCACGCGAACTGGCACGCCTTGCCCCGCATCTCACGGCGCGGTCGCGGCGTTGGCAGGGCTTGCGCCCGTTCGTCTATGTCGCGCTCACGCTAGCTGCGATTGCCGCACTGGTCCACATCACGGATTTTTCGCCGGCCCGCAGTCTTGCGCGGCTGCTGCCGCACGGCACGCGCGTCGCGCTTGGGAAGGAAGTCATCCGCTCGTCGACGGGCGGGCGGGCGGTGTGCGAAAACCCCAAGGGCAAGGACGCGCTGGCAGTGCTTGCCAAGCGCCTGTCGGATGCGTCCGGCGGCAAGACCGCGTTTCGCGTCACGGTCGCCGACGTCGATGTGATCAACGCGTTTGCCGCGCCCGGCGAGCAGATCGTCATCCTGCGCAAGCTGCTGGAGACGGCGGACAGCGCGGACGAGGTGGCGGGCGTGCTCGCCCATGAAATGGGGCATGGCCTTGAGTTGCATCCCGAGTCCGGCATCGTGCGCGCGGTCGGGCTGATCGCGATCACGGAATTCATCTTCGGCGGCAACGGGGGGACGATCGGCAATATCGGGCTCTATCTGACCCAGCTTGGCTATTCGCGGCAGGCCGAGCGCGAGGCGGATGCGCGCGCGGTTGGCATTCTCAAGTCGGCGCAGATCAGCAACCGCGGCATCATCGACTTCTTCAAGCGCATGTCGAAGATGGACGGGGCGCCCAAGGACGCAGACGCCACCGCCACCGGGTCGGCGCTCGATATGCTACGCACGCATCCAAGCACGGCGGAACGGCTCGCGATGTTTGCGGCGCAACCAGCGTATCCGACCACACCGGCGCTCACCTCCGAGCAGTGGCGCGCACTCAAGGGTATCTGCGGGCAAGGCGCTTCCACGCCGGAGAAATCTGAAAAGTCAGCGCCGCGCGCGCCCGTGCCGCAGCGGGATATCTAGTAACAGCGCGCCTGAGCAACCAACTGGGGCATACGGCCACCAACCGTGAAAAGCGAAACGGTCTTTCTCCAGCCAAGGGGGGAGTGCCTGACCCGCGCCGCAATTTTGGGGTGTTTAACCATGAGTACGATCGGGAGGGGAACCGGGACGACGCCATGCTGAAGCTGTTACGCAAACTGCTCTTGCTGGGGCTCGTGGGGAGTGTCCTGGCGGGTGCCTACGCCGTCGTTCCCTTCTATACCGCGTGGACCATCCGCGAGGCCATCAAGGCCAACGACAGCGCGTATCTCCAGGACAAGATCGCGTGGACCAGCGTGCGCTCGACGCTCAAAGAGTCTCTTGGCAAGTTTGCCTTCAATGCGGCCGGAGAGATGACTCAAGCCACTGAAAAGCCTGGGCTGTGGCAGCGTCTCAAGGCGTATGTCGGCAAAGGCGCGGTCGACAAATTCGTTGATACGACGGTGACGCCGACGGGCATGGCGGGCCTGTTTGAGTTGCGAAAGGCGTACAAGGGCGCGACGGTCGCCGTTGCCGGGGAGACAGAGGGCGCTAAAGCGCCGCTGCTGCAACGCATTTCACGGTTCTGGGCGCGGGTGACGCGCGCCGAATTCATCGCGCTCGACCGGTTCGAATTGGATGTGATGGACAAGGATGCGCCGGAGCGTTCGTTCAGCGCTGCTTTCGAATTGCGGGGCTTTGGGTGGAAGATGACCGAACTGCGCGTCAAGACGACCGACCCTGCGAAAGCTGCCGCGCACAAGCTTGCCGCGCTGTAGCCTGACCCTTCCTGACTGACGGCAGGTCCTAGATGGGGTATGATTACGGTCGCCGCCTTCCGGCCTGATCGGATCATTTGCAGGACACTGTAGCTCCTTTGTCTCCGCCAGCTTTCCCGCCTCTCCTCATCGCCGGACCAACTGCGTCGGGCAAATCCGCTTATGCGTTCACGCGGGCCGAGCGCGAACCGAGCCTCATCATCAACGCCGACAGCATGCAGGTGTACCGCGATCTGCGGGTGCTGACGGCGCGGCCTAGCGCGGACGACGAACGCCGCGCGCCGCATGCGCTCTATGGGTTCGTCGATGGGGGGGACGCATACTCCACCGGTCGCTACGTGCTCGATGTGGCGCGGACACTCGCGGATGCGCAGGCTGAAGGTTTACGGCCCATCATCGTCGGCGGTACGGGGCTTTACTTCAAGGCGCTTGTCGAAGGATTGTCGCCGGTTCCTGCCATTCCCGCCGAAGTGCGGGCTTATTGGCGGGCTGCGGCGGAGCTGCATGCGCCAGCTGAGCTGCATGCTCTGCTGGCCGCGCGCGATCCCGAGACCGCTGCCCGTTTGCGGCCGTCCGATCCGCAGCGGGTGACGCGGGCGCTGGAAGTTTGGGAGGCGACCGGCCGTCCGCTCGCAGATTGGCAGCGCGTACCCGGGACGCCGCTCATCGAGGCGGACGTGTGCGAGCGCGTCGTGGTGCTGCCCGAACGGGCTTTGCTGTTTGCCAGGGCGGATGCGCGGTTTGACGCCATGGTCGCTGGCGGCGCGCTCGACGAAGTGCGCGCGCTCGCAGGACGCGGCCTTGATCCCGCATTGCCGGTGATGCGGGCGCTGGGTGTTCCCGAGCTGATGCAACACGTGCAAGGACCACTTCCCCTCCCGGCGGCGATTGCTGCGGCGAAACAAGCGACGCGGCATTACATCAAGCGGCAGATGACTTGGCTAAAACGTAATATGTGTGCGTGGACAAATGTTTTTACGCAATAAATGAAAAATTACTCGGTTTGATTTGGATCAATTAGCTCATTTGTAGCATTGACCGGCTACCCTCCCCTGCCTAGTGTGCGGCGCAAGAAATGACGGCCCTAACGGAGATTGAGGCATGGCACGGCAAATGACGGGCGCCGAGATGGTGATCAAGGCGCTGGCCGACCAAGGGGTCGAGTTCGTGTTCGGCTATCCCGGCGGCGCGGTGTTGCCGATCTACGACGAGTTGTTCCAGCAGGAGCAGGTCAAACACATCCTGGTGCGCCAAGAGGGCGGGGCGGTACATTCCGCCGAAGGCTATGCACGGTCGACCGGCAAGGTGGGCGTGGTGCTAGTCACGTCGGGGCCGGGCGCCACTAACGCGGTCACGGGATTGACCGACGCGCTGATGGATTCGATCCCGATCGTGTGCCTCACCGGGCAGGTGCCGACCCATCTCATCGGCAACGATGCGTTCCAGGAATGCGATACGGTCGGCATCACGCGGCCGTGCACCAAGCACAACTGGCTTGTCAAGAACGTCAACGATCTGGCGCGCGTCATCCACGAAGCGTTCCAGATTGCGCGAACGGGACGGCCTGGCCCCGTCGTCGTCGACATTCCCAAGGACATCCAGTTTGCGACCGGGAACTACGTCGGGCCGTCCAACATCGGCCACAAAACCTACAAGCCGAGGCTCAAGCCGGAAGCGGCCGGCATCCGCGATGCGGTCGAGTTGATCGCGTCGGCCAAGCGGCCGGTCTTCTATACCGGTGGCGGGGTCATCAACTCCGGTCCCAAGGGCAGCCAGTTGCTGCGCGAGTTCGTGCGGCTGACAGGCTTCCCGATCACGTCGACGCTCATGGGGCTTGGAGCCTATCCGGCGGCCGACAAGCAGTGGCTCGGCATGCTCGGCATGCACGGCACCTATGAAGCCAACATGGCGATGCACGGCTGCGACGTGATGATCAACATCGGCGCGCGGTTCGACGATCGCATCACGGGCCGGCTCGACGCGTTCTCGCCGGGGTCGAAGAAGATCCACGTCGATATCGATCCGTCGTCGATCAACAAGAACGTGCGGGCGGACATTCCGATCGTGGGCGATGTCGCGTACGTGCTCGAAGACATGCTGCGCGTCTGGAAGGCCAAGTCGCCGGTCCTCGACAAGCCCGCGCACAAGGCGTGGTGGAAGCAGATCGACACGTGGCGGGCCAAGAAGTCGCTCTCCTACAAGACGTCGTCCGATGTGATCATGCCGCAATACGCGGTCGAGCGGCTGTACGAGCTGACCAAGGATCGCGACTGCTACATCTCGACCGAGGTCGGGCAGCACCAGATGTGGGCGGCGCAGTTCTACCGCTTCGAGGAGCCGAACCGCTGGCTCACGTCGGGCGGGCTTGGCACCATGGGCTACGGCTTGCCGGCTGCCATCGGCGCACAAGTCGCGCATCCGAAATCGCTGTGCATCGACATCGCAGGCGACGCCTCGATTCTGATGAACATCCAGGAGTGTTCGACCGCCGTGCAGTTCGATCTGCCCGTCAAGGTGTTCATTCTGAACAATCAGTACATGGGCATGGTGCGCCAGTGGCAGCAGCTGCTGCACGGCAACCGGCTGTCGCACAGCTACACCGAAGCGCTGCCGGACTTCGTCAAGCTCGCGGAGGCCTATGGCTGGGTCGGCATGCGCTGCGAGAAGCCGGACGAGCTCGATGACGCCATCAAAGAGATGATCAATATCAAGCGGCCGGTGATCTTTGATTGCCGCGTCGCGCAATTGACGAATTGCTTCCCGATGATCCCTTCGGGCAAGGCCCACAACGACATGCTGCTTGGCGAAACCACCGACGAAGAAGTCGGTCGCGCCATCGGCAAGGAAGGCAAGGTGCTGGTGTGAAACGTATTCGGCATGGTGGGTTGCTGGCGGCGCTGCTGGTGAGTACGCAGGCTCTGGCGGCGGCACCTTCGCCCGACTGGAACCGCGTGGACAATATCAAGGCGGCGGCGGCGCAGATCGGCGAAATCCAGGCGCGCGGCGGGGTCGAGCAGGCGTTCAAGTTCATCTCCGCCTGCTACAAGACGCACAGTCTTGCCACCAAGTATTCCAAGGCGTTCGAGGGCTGCATCGCGCAGGATTTCATCGTCAGCCGGGCGCTGATCGAAGTCTATGTCAGGGTGCCACCCGAGACCTTGCAGAAGATGGGCGCACCGACGCCCGAACAGCTGCACCACTCGTTCCAGGGCCGCGCGGCGACCGCGTTCGCGCAATATGATGTCGCCTCCAAAGACGTGCTGGCGCTACGCGATATCGCCGAAAAACAAGGGCTGCCCGTGTTCCTCAAAATCGTGTTTCCCAAGTCCGACGAAAAATCCTCCCCGCAACCCGAGCCGAAGAAATAAATCCCCATGGTCAATGCCAATCCCCAGAGTCACTACGTTGGGCCGGGTCTCGTGCAGGCGGAGGTGACGCGCACGTTGTCGATCCTGGTCGATAACGAACCGGGCGTGCTGGCGCGCGTCATCGGCCTGTTTTCCGGGCGCGGGTACAACATCGACAGCCTCACCGTCACGGAAACCGAGCACGAAAAGCATCTGTCGCGCATCACGATCGTCGCGCGCGGAACGCCGGCCGTGATCGTGCAAATCAAGCATCAGCTGGAGCGGCTGGTGCCCGTCCACCGGGTGCGCGATCTGACGGATGAAGGCGTCTCCCTGGAGCGCGAACTCGCGCTGGTCAAGGTCGTGGGCAAGGGCGAAAAGCGCAACGAAGCGCTGCGGCTTGCCGAGGTATTCCGGGCCAGTGTGGTCGATACGTCGCTCGAGCACTTTGTGTTCGAGATTACGGGCAAGGCCTCGAAAATCGAGACGTTTCTCAACCTGCTGACCGAGGTTGGGCTCGTCGAAGTTTCGCGCACCGGCATCGCCGCCATCGGTCGCGGCGCCGCCAGCATGTGAGGGAGCTGCGTTTTTGACGGACGCGTCGCGCGCTTCCGTCCTCAAAAAGCGAGGCTCTATTGTTTGGTGACGTAGCCTTCGGCCACGAACTTGGCTTCGTTCGAGAACGTCAGCGTTTCGTCGATCGCGAGTAGCGTCTTGCCCTTTTCGCCCGTGGTGAAGCCGACGGCGTCTTTTTCCTTCGTGGCATACAGCGGTGCGGCCGTCGGGAGGCCCGGGGGCGGGGTGAAGTTGATCATGAAAGCCAGCAGCTTGGGGCGGAAGGCATTGTTATCGGTGCGCTCGCAGCGGTCGGCGCCTTCTGCTTCTTCGCAAAGCCTGGCCGAAATGTAAGTTTTGGCTGACTGCTGATGGATTTGAAGCGCTTGTTGAATGAGGATGCTGCAATCGGGCAGCTTCAGCTTTTCGCTTGCGGCGCAGTCCTGGGCGGAGGTGAATACGCCAACGGGGCCGAGGTTCATGACCTTCGGCGCGCTGCCGCCGCAACCGGCCAGGCTGAGCGTTGCAAGACAGGCGCCTGCGAGAGCACTGCGTTTCATGGGATTGGCTACTCGAAACTAGGTTTTGGTGCTTGTGTTAGCTGATGGAGGTTTCTGGGGCGTTAAGGCGGCGTGGTCTTTACGCGCGCAGCGCTGCGGCAACTTAGAGGGTGTCTCAAATTGCATGGCTTTGGGATGCCCGGATCGCACTGCTGTCTCGGTTGGCGCAGCGCTGCGGCAACGGGGAGAGTGCCTCAATTTGCACCGGCGCGGGCTGGCCGGATCGCGCTGCTGTAATTGCTGGCGCAGTGCTGCGGCAACTTAGAGGGTGTCTCAAATTGCATGGCTTTGGGATGCCCGGATCGCACTGCGCGCTTGCGCTAAGAACAAACGTTGATATTTCGGCTGCTCCAGGAGTAGTGTTCGCCGTCCTTCGTGGCCTCACCGCCCTTCGGCCACCTTGCAATACCCCCACCTTGTTCAACCTGTTGAAGGCTCACCGCCTGGATGTCCGGGCCAAGACGATTGCCGTTCGACTAAACTGAAAGAAGAGAGACCCATGCGCGTTTATTACGATCGTGATGCCGACATCAACCTGATCAAGGGCAAGAAGGTTGCCATCCTGGGGTATGGCAGCCAGGGGCATGCGCATGCGCTCAATCTGCGCGACAGCGGCGTGAAGGACGTCATCGTCGCGCTCCGCAAGGGATCGGCCGGCGTCGCCAAGGCCGAGGGTGAAAAGCTCAAGGTTATGGACGTCGCGGAGGCCGCCAAGGTCGCCGACGTCATCATGATGCTGACGCCCGATGAGCTCCAGGCCGATATCTATCGCGACCATCTCCACGCCAACATGAAGAAGGGCGCTGCCCTCATGTTCGCCCACGGCCTCAACGTCCATTTCAACCTGATCGAGCCGCGCGCCGATCTCGATGTCGGCATGGTCGCCCCCAAGGGTCCCGGCCACACCGTGCGCGGCGAATACCAGAAGGGCGGCGGCGTGCCCTGCCTCATCGCCATCCACCAGGACAAGAGCGGTCATGCACACGACCTGTTCCTTTCGTACGCCTCGGCTGTCGGCGGCGGACGCTCGGGCATCATCGAGACGACCTTCAAGGAAGAGTGCGAAACGGATCTTTTCGGTGAACAAGCGGTCTTGTGCGGCGGCCTCGTCGAGCTGATCCGCGCTGGTTTCGAGACGCTGGTGGAAGCCGGCTATGCGCCCGAAATGGCCTACTTCGAGTGCCTCCACGAAGTGAAGTTGATCGTCGACCTCATCTATGAAGGCGGCATCGCCAACATGAACTACTCCATCTCCAATACCGCCGAGTGGGGCGAGTACATGTCCGGTCCGCGCGTCGTCACGCCGGAAACAAAAGCTGAGATGAAGCGGATCCTCACCGACATCCAGACGGGCAAGTTCACTTCGGAATGGATGATGGAATGCAAGGCTGGCCAAGCCCGCTTCAAAGGCACGCGCCGCATGAACGATTCTCATCAGATCGAAGAAGTCGGCGCCAAGCTGCGCTCCATGATGCCCTGGATCGCCAAGAACAAGCTCGTCGACAAGGGGAAGAACTGAGCATCATTTTTTTGAGTTGTCGAATGGCCCCGGAGCATAGCTCCGGGGCCATTTTCATGTGCGGGACTTGCTGGCGTCGAGGCCAAAGGCGATTTCCGTTTTGACTGTCCAGCCAGCCGGCTGGAGGGGTGCGGCGAAATCATAGATGGCCCTTGGCCGAGACGTGTCCAAAGCCATCTGGTCATTAACTCGCAATTAAGTGAACTCTGCGAAAAATTGGGCGTACAAACCGAGGCCCCTTCCGCGTATTTCGTCGCGGTCTCAAAAAGCTATTTTTGGGGGGCAAATGATTGGGTCTTATTCGAGGACGCGCGCAGTATTTCCGGGTGCTGCGTCTCGCGGACCCATGATGCTGACGACCCTCACCCTGCAGATTTCACTTCTGGGCGCAGGACTTGCCGGGTGTGGTGGCGGCGCGGGCACTGGCAACTCGTTGGGTGGACCCATCGGGACGCCCGATCCCGGGACCACGGTTGGTGGGCCAGGAACAGTGCCGGTATCAGCGATAATCGGTTCGACCGCTCGCGCTAAAGCGCCGGTGACTAGTGGTTTTGCGCAGCTCGTCTACATCCCCGATATTGGGAATACCGCCAGCTCCGATCACTCGGGCCCAACCGGCACGGCCGTCGCGCTCAACCATACGTTCGACGACCCAACGGGCGGGCATGCCTCGGCCACGTTTACCGGAAAACTGCAGGGCGGCAACACTGTGCTTGGAACTGGAATCTGGGACAATATTGCTGCGACACCAGGCAACCAGCAGTTCTATTTTGCTGACACCAAAAAAATCTCGGACCCGAACACGCTGTACGTATCGAAGGTCTACGGTAACGCCGCGACAGGCTCCCTGTTGCTGCAGGATTCACGGTTTGGTTACGTCGTAATTCAGCAAGGCACGGGCACATCAGGCAACGCCGCGATAGGTGGTCTCTACACCGGCAATGCGACGCCGGTCGCCCAGCTTCCGGTCCAGGCGACATACAACGGAAGTTTTGTCGGCGTTATCGCCAAGCAGGGTCAATCGTTCGGGGCTACCTACCTGACCAGCCCGATGACAATGACGGCAAATTTTACGCAGGGCACCATTGCCGGCAGCATGAACAGTTTTTTTGGGAATTATTTTGCCACGTTTGATGGCATAGCCTTCAACGGCAAAATTACCGGAAATACGTATTCCGGCACTGCAACTTTTACAGATATTACGGGTGTCGCTGTGCCCGCCCCGAGGACGTCTGCCGTGACCGGCGGCTTTTTTGGCCCCAATGCCGCCGAAACCGCAGGTGCGCTGCGCATCGAAGGGCAGACGCCACAAGGGAAAGGGTCCGTCTCTGTCGTCACCGGCGGCTTCGGCGCGCACAGGTGAGTGCCGGCATGCTGTCCAACCTTACCAGGCCACTCGTTTGCTGGGCCGTGTTGCTGTGCGTTGTGCTGGTCCAGACGACGGCGCAAGCGGCTGAAGCACCCGTGGCTCCTACGGCTGCTCCCGGCGGCGCGATGCTGACTGTCGATCAGGTTGCCGCCAACTGGCAAAAACTTAATCCCAGCCAGCAGTTTATCGCGCTCGATCAGATCCTGCACGCCGGGCAGTTTGAAAGTGCGGAGGTGCTGCTCGCGCGATCGCATTATGCGAGCGAAACCGACAAGCAACTCGCCCGATTTTACACGGGCCTCATCCGCAAACAGCAGGGACGCACCGAAGAGGCCGTCGCCATCTTTCGTGAGCTCTTGGCAGCCCATCCCGATTTCGACCGCGTGCGGCTCGAACTCGCCGATACTTTGTTTGCTACCCAGCAGGACGAGAGCGCACGGCACAACTTCGAATTAATTCTGGGCAGCGCCGGCAGCAAACCTGATCTTGCCCGCACGACGCGAGCCTATATCGATGCTATCGACAGCCGCAGGCTGTGGGACCTTTCGAGCTACGTCTCGATCGCGCCGTCGAGCAATTTGAACCAGGGCACCGATAGCCGCGTCGTCCTGGTCAACGGGATGCCCTTCACCCTCTCGGACCGCAACGTTAAAAAGTCGGGCGTCGGGCTTACCTTTGGCGCGCAGGGCAGCGGCCGCCTGCCGCTTTCGGACCGGATCGATCTCGTTGGGACAGCGGGTGTCAACGCCCGGCGCTACAGCGACGGGGAGTTCAACGATACGCTGGTCAACGTCTCGGCTGGCCCGCGGTTTCGTTTCGATTGGGGTAACTTCGGGGTCTATGCGACCGGAGAGCGCCACTGGTTTGGTGGCGAGGATTATCATGTTGCCGGAGGCGGCCTTATCTCGAGCCTTGTCACGCTCTCGCCCCAGGATCTGGTGTCCACCGATCTGTCGTGCAGCGAGCGCCAGTTCAGTTCGGAGTGGCGGGGCAGCGACCTCAGTGGCCAGGGTGGCACCACGTGCGCCCTCAACACACGGATCGAGCATCACTTCGATGGCGCGACATTCGCCAATGTGCTGGGCGGTCTGAAGCACGAAGGTTCGAAATTGACCAATCTCGACAACAAGGGCTGGTCAGCCGGCGCCGGGATCTATCGCGAGCTTTCGATGGGCGTCAGCGTCTATCTGCAGTCGATCTACACGAAGGCAGACTACGAGGGATTGTTCCCGACGATGGATCACGCGCGCCGCGATCAAAAACTGGAGACAAGCGTCAATCTGACGAAGCGTGATTTCGTTGTCTTCGGCCTCGCACCGACCCTTGCCCTGACCTATACCGTGAACGACAGCAATGTTGCCTTCATGCGCTACGAAACCTACGGATCTAATTTGACGTTCACAAAGCGGTTTTGAGGCTGGGCTTGGCTAAAACCCTGCGGCCGTGAAAACGGCGAAGCGCTGAACATCCGTTCGGCAACCTTCATGTGCATGATTGCAGGACCAGGATGAGGCGTCGCGCGCAACGGGTGGCGGCCGCAACATACAGCCGCCGCTCAATCGGGCAGGTGACGGGCGCGATTGCGGGGCGGACTTCCCACAACCACCGCGTAGGCTTGTGCGTCAAAAACGCTACGCCTCCCGTGCCTCAGATGATAAGGACGAACGGTAACCCTTTGCGCGGGAGCGGCATCATTCCGACATGACGTTTTATCTACCCATCGCCGAAACGGCCGTGAACATCTTCGTCTATATCGGCATGGGGGCGGCGGTCGGCTTTCTTTCCGGCATGTTCGGCGTCGGGGGCGGGTTTCTCATCACGCCGCTGTTGATGTTGACGGGTATCCCATCTGCGGTCGCGGTCGGCACCGGATCGGCCCAGGTGGTTGCGTCCTCGGTCTCGGGCACGATCGCGCAATACCGGCGCAACAACGTCGACTTCAAGATGGGTTACGTTCTGCTCGCGGGTGGCGTCGTCGGCTCGTTGATTGGCGTCGAGCTCGTCGTGTTGTTGCGCCGCGCGGGACAATTCGATCTGTTCGTCTCGCTGAGCTACGTGGTCTTCCTGGGTTCGATCGGCCTCTTGATGCTGTTTGAAAGCATCGCGGCCATCCGAAAGGTACGGCGCGGCACCGCCAGCAAGCGCGACCGCGGCCATCACAACTGGATCCATTCGCTGCCGTGGAAGGTGCGGTTCACCCGGTCCAAGCTCTATATGAGCGTCTATCCGCCGCTGGCGATAGGGGCCTTCGTCGGTCTGCTTTCGGCGGTGATGGGGGTCGGGGGCGGGTTCGTGATGGTGCCGGCGATGATCTACCTGCTCAAGATGCCGACCGGCGTCGTCATCGGAACGTCGCTATTCCAGATCGGCTGCGTCACCGCGATCACCACGGTGCTGCAGGCCACCAGCAACTACAACGTCGATGTCGTGTTGGCGCTGCTGCTCATGGTCGGCGCGGTCGCGGGGGCGGAGTTCGGCGCGTCCGCCGGGCAGCACCTGCGCGGGGAACAACTGCGCTTCCTGCTGGCGGCGCTGGTGCTGCTGGTGAGCGCGCGCATCGGGTGGGACCTCATCGCGACGCCGCCCGACCTCTACTCCATGACCTTCGGCCGGGGGCGCTGATATGGTGGTCATCGCCGGCGTGCGGTTGGGGTTGTTCGCGGTGTTCGCGATGGGCGCTGCTGCGGCTTTGACAGGTCACGCTGCCTTTGCCAAGGAAAGCGATCCCGTACCTGCTGCCAAACCCGGCTACCGGCTCGAAGCCGACGTGTCGATGCACGCGATTCCGGTCGATGTGCGGTTTTCCGGCGCGCGCGTCGTTATTTTCGGATCGGTCGACTACACCGGGCCCCTGCCCGAGGTGTCGGCGCCGCTCGACGTCGTGGCCGTCGTCGAGGCGCCCCGCTCTGAACTCACCGTGCGGCGCAAAAGCTGGATGTCGGGCATCTGGATCAACACCAAGAGCGTCGTGTTCGAGCACGCGCCGACGTTTTACGCGGTCGTGGCGACCCGGGCGCTTGAGATCATCGCGTCCAAGGAGGTGCTCCTCGAAAACCGGATCGGTCTCGAGCAGGTGCCGATTGCGACGGTGCTCGGCGATCCGGATGCCTCAAAGCCGGGCGTCACGGACGAGTTCCGCTCGCAGGCAATCGCCCTCGGCATGCGCCAGAAGCGCTATGTGCGCGAAGACGATGGGATCAACTTCGTGGGGGCCAACCTGTTTCGCGGCCAGATCGATCTGCCGGCGAGCATTCCGCTTGGACAGCTCAGCGTGAATGTCTATCTGTTCCAGAGTGGCAAGCTCGTCAGCCGGTACGACAGCAAGGTCAACCTCCAGCGCGAGGGTGTCGAGAACTTCATCTACGAGTTCGCTCACCGCCAATCGCTGCTGTATGGCATTTTCACCGTCGTACTGGCGGCCGCGATCGGTGTGCTGGGTTCGTTCCTCGCCGGATTGCGAGGCCGTTGACTGACTGGAAGCGCGAGGAACCGGCTATGGACGTCACCTTCGAATCCCGCGCTGAGCCATGCACCATCGGTTGCCGCGACGGCGAGCCGGTCCTGTTTGCCGGGTTGCGGGCTGGTCTGACGCTGCCGTATGACTGTGCGACCGGCACCTGCGGCATGTGCAAGGCGCGCGTCAAAAGCGGCGAGGTCGAGACGCTATGGCCCGACGCTCCGGCCCTCGCAAAGTTGCAGCGCGACAAGGGCGATATCCTCATGTGCCAGGCGCGCGCGCTCAGTCCTTGCGTGCTGCGGGTGCCCGGACAAGTGGCGTGCGAGGGCACACGGGTGCTGCCTGACTATGACCAGGGGCGGATCACGTCGGTGCGCGCGTTGACCAGCGATGTGCTGGCGTTCGATTTGACGCTCGCCGCGCCGCTCGCGTTCGCGGCCGGGCAGTTCGCCGTCTTGAGCGTGCCAAGCCTAACCGGTGGCCGCGCCTATTCGATGGTCAATTTCGCGGATACCTCGTCCGTGTTGGAGTTCGTCGTCAAGAAGCGCGCCGGCGGCGCGTTGTCCGATTGGCTGTTTGCGCGCGATCGCACTGGAGAGCTGCTCGGGCTGTTCGGGCCGCTCGGGCGGGCGACGTTCCGTCCCGGCGAGGACCGCAATCTGGTCTGCATTGCGGGCGGGTCGGGGATTGCGGGCATCGTGTCAATTCTCGAACATGCGTCGGCGTCCGGTCACTTCGCCCGGCATGGTGCGCGCGTGTTCTTCGGCGTGCGCACGCTCGCCGACGGTTTTTATCTCGACCGGTTCGACCGGCTTGTGGCTGGGTCGAACTGGGCGCTCGAAGTCGTCCTCGCCTTGTCGCACGAAAATTCGTCCCAGCCCGTGCATCCGGAATATCCCCGCATCAAGCTTGCGCACGGGTTCGTTCATGAGGTTGCGGACGCGCGGTTGCCGGCTGCTTGCGAAAACGTATCGGCCTTCGTCGCCGGGCCGCCGCCCATGGTCGATGGCGCCATCCGCATGTTGATCGGCCATGGCGTTGCGTCCGCGTCGATCCGTTACGACAAGTTCGGCTAGCCGTGAGAAAAGTGAAGGCCAGGGCACGCGTGCCCTGGACCCGCTGACTAGAGCGCGTTAGGAAAAGTGTGAAGCGGTTTTTTCGTAAAAACGCGCGACAAAACAAAAAGCTAGAGCATGGGAGCGATTTAAAGAAAAGCGAACATGCTCTAGGTAGCGTTACCCGATAGCTTTGGGCGTCACTTCACGATGATCTTGCCGGTCATGTGGGGGTGGAGCGAGCAGAAGTAGGTCAGTTCGCCCGCCGTATCGAAGGTGTGGGTGAACGTCTCATCCGTGTCCATGGTTTTGGATTTGAATGTTATGCCTTTCTCCACGACCGTATGGGGGATGTCGTCGCGGTTGATCCACTTGACCGTCGTGCCCTTCGCAATCGACAGCTCGGCCGGGGTAAAGGCAAAATTGTCGATATGGACCTCCGCCACGCCGGCATCCGCCGGGGCTTTTGCGTCTCCGGCCCGAGCCGCGAGGGTTATGACCGCCAGCACGGCACCGGCTAGAGCTGCCTGCATTCCCGGCCGCCGCCACTGGCCAACCCGACCCGCGGCCTTCCGCAGCGCCGGCTTCACGTCGTTACGCATCTTCAGTCTCCTCAGAAAATCGGCGCCGCCGACCCCTCGAACGGGGTCAGCGGCCGGTTTGTTCATACCGACGGTCAGAAATTCTGACCGCCTGTATCAGTGTCTTTGCTTTGCGCGCGGCCGCCCCACCAACCCCGCGCGCGGATACCAGCGGTCAAAACTTTTGACCGCTGGTATCACAAGGCGGCCAGGGTCTGGTCGATGATGGCCAACGGCTGGTCGCCCTGGACGAAGCTGACCGAGGTCAGCCCTAAAAATTTGCGCAGGTCTTCGGCGGGCACCTTCATCGGGCCGGGCGAGGGGGCCTTGCCGGGTTCGGGCTGCGGGAATGCGGTCGAGCGCGCGGTGTGGAAGGTCATGTTGCCTTCCACCTTCTGTACGATTTGGTGGATGTGCCCGTTCAGGACCGTGACCGAGCCGAAGGGCTTCAACAGCGTGAGCGCCTTGGCGCCGTCGTCGGTGCCCCAGCCCCATTCGGGATAGACGGTCCACAGCGGCACGTGCGCAAACACGACGATCGGCGTCGAGGCCGCCTTGCCTGCAAGGTCGGTTGCCAGCCAGGTCAGCTGCTCGTCGCCGAGGTAGCCCAATCCGCCAGCCTTCAAGTTCATAACGTTGACGAGGCCGATGAAGTGCACGCCGTTCTGGTCGAAGGAATACCAGCCAGCGCCTTTGGTATCCTTGGTGCCGTAGCGGCCGAGGTAGGCCTTGCCCACGCCTTCGTCGATCACATCGTGCTCGCCGGGAACATAGAAGCTCTGCAGGCCGGTGCCCTTCAGCACCTGGGCCGCGTCGTCGAATTCTTTGTCTTTCGACAAATGGGTGATGTCGCCCGTGTGGATCATGAAGGCGGGCTTGGTGCTGAGGCTTTTGACCTTTTCGACCGCGTCATTGAGGGTTGCGAGTGCGTCAGGGTTGGCCGGTTTGCTGAAACCAACGTGGCTGTCGCTCATCTGCAGGAATGAGAAGCCCTTGGTTTCGGCCGCGTTCGCATCCGTGATCAGGCTCGAGACGGGTACGCCGCCGCTCATGGTCCACAGGACACCCGTGCCTGCCCAGATCATGCATTCGAGCGCCTGACGGCGATCGACGACCGGGCCGTCGTTGTCGTTGTTCTTGGTCATGCGCAATTCCTGTTGGCGCATCGCTGGGGCGCGCGGGCGCCGGATTGCAATACGCGTTGCCTCTTGTTGCAACCCGCGCCGCTTGCTGCATTGGGATGCGGAACGCCGGTCAGCGAGGTGACTTCGGCGAAAGCGTCATTATTCCCGCAAGGATGCCTGAAATTTTCGGGTGTCCTTATTTTTCCGGCAAGTTTGGGAATAAACTCGCGCACGCATGGGTCTTGGCAGTTGAGACAAGGACCCGCGTTCCAGGAGCCCGGATGAACCGGCGATCGAGTTTTGAAGCTCAGGCGGTGCCGCATTTGGCAGCCGCGTTGACCCTGGCATTCTGGCTGGTACGATCGCGCTCGGACGCTGAGGATATCGTGCAGAACTCATACGTGCGGGCCTACCGGGCCTTCGACAGCTTTCGGGGCGACAATTTCAAGGCGTGGCTGCTCGCCATCGTGCGCAACCAGTCGCTGACATGGCTCAGCCAGCGCAAGCGGCAATCCAACGTGATCTCGTTCGACGAAGCGTTCGCCGCGCAAGGATCGTCTGAACCGGGGGAAGCGCGGATCGCGTCCGACGTGCCGTCGGCGGAGGACGTCTTGATCGGCGAGGGAGAGCGCGCCCTCGTGATGGCCGCGCTCGACCAGTTGCCACCGCTTTACCGCGAGGTGCTCGTGCTGCGCGAAATCGAGGATTTATCGTATCAACTGATCGCAAGCGTCACCGGCGTGCCGATCGGTACTGTGATGTCGCGGCTGGCACGCGCGCGGGCGCGGCTGCGCGACATCGTTCTGGCCCAGGAGAAGAAAGAAGCATGCCGCTAAGTTGCGACGCCATCGGGCCCCAGCTCGGGGCCTACTGTGACAACGAACTTTCGGGGGCGGAGCGCCGTGCGGTCGCCGAGCATCTGGCCGCGTGCCCGTCGTGTTCGGCGCTCGTCGAGACCGACCGCAGGCTTGGCGATCACATCGCGGGTGGCGGGCCGGTCAGCGGGGCCGGGACGCTTGCCGAGCGGATCTCATTGGCGCTCGATCGCGAGGAAGCGGACCTTGGCGGGGCTGCGTTGCCCCGGCTGCCCACCGTCGCTTCGATGCGCTTGGGGAGACGGGTTCCTGCCTGGGCGCAGGCGGCGGCCGTGGTGCTCGCATGTCTCGTCTCGGCGGGCGCGAGCTGGATTGCTGCGACCCGCGTCGAAACATCCGACCAGATGATCCGCGAGGTCATGCAGGCCCATGTGCGCGCACTGCTGCAAGACAATCCGGTCCAGGTCGCGTCTTCAGACAGCCATACCGTCAAGCCGTGGTTTGCGGGGCGTGTGGATGTCGCGCCCGACGTCAAGGATCTGGCCAGCGCCGGCTTTCCGCTCATCGGCGGCCGTCTGGACAGCATCGGCGACAAGCGCGTCGGCGTTGTCGTCTATAAGCACAACCTGCATTGGCTCAACGTTTATATCTCGCAGGCGGGAGCGGTCGCGCTGGCGCGCGGAGCGCCGGATGGGGCGCGGGCCGAGGCCACCCAAAACGGTTACAACATGATCTGCTGGACGCGCGCCGGCGTGACCTATTGGGCCGTATCCGATCTCAACATGCCCGAGCTGCGCCAATGGCAGGCGCTGATGTGAGGGTTACATGAGGCTCACGTAACGTAACAATCCCTTCGCGGGCGGCGTAACTGGGTTCAACGTCATTGAACTCGAGGAGCCTCCATATGCGTTCAAGCTGCCATCCGTTGCGCCGCGCGGGGTTTGCTTTTGCCCTGGCCGTCCTGCCGTTGATGGCGGCGACCGCGACACCCACTCTCGCCTTGCAGCCATCGGTTTATTCGGCGCGTGCCGAACATATTGCGATCAACGGGTACGATCCGGTCGCGTATTTCGTGAACGCCAAGCCCGTCAAAGGCGTGGAAGCCCTTTCGGCCGACTACAATGGCGCAAAATGGCTGTTTGTCTCGACCACCAACCGCGACGCCTTCGTGTCGGCCCCTGAAACCTATGCGCCGCAGTTCGGCGGATATTGTGCGTGGGCCGTTTCGAAGGGCTACACCGCCAGCACCGACCCCGAAGCTTGGAAGATTGTCGATGGCAAGCTTTATCTCAACTACAGCAAGGATGTTGCGGTGATGTGGGCCAAGGACATTCCCGGCAACATCGCCAAAGGCCATGCAAATTGGCCCATGGTGCTCGCCGAGTAACGGTGCTCCCCGTAAAGCGGACGCCGTTGCAGCAATTCAAGTTCGTGTCGATCGCGCTCGCTACGCGCACGCAGGGAGCGGGACTGAACTAGGCGCCGGCGATTTTGGAGAAGTCTGCCACGCTGCTGGTCGCCGCGCGGATCTGCGACAGCAGGGCCAGGCGGTTCTTGCGCAGCTTCGGGTCGGCGTCGTTGACGGTCACGTGCTCGAAGAATGCATCGACAGGCGCTCGCAATTCGGCCAGCGCCCGCATTGCGCCGTCGAAGCGCTCCACGTCGATTGCCTTGCGTGTGTCGTTGGCGACCTTGGTGACCGCCGCGTGGAGCGCCTTTTCCTCGGGGCTAGCCAGCAGGGCAGCGTCGGCGCACGCTGCATAGCTCGTCTTGTCCTTCTTCTCCTCGATGGAGAGAATGTTGGAGGCGCGCTTGACGCCCGCCAGCAGGTTTGCCCCCTCGTCGGTCTGGAGCAGCGCCGTCAGAGCGTCCACGCGCTTGACGATCAGCGCCAGGTCGTCCTGGCCGTCGAGCGCCAGCACGGCGTCAACCAGATCGTGGCGCGCGCCCTGGTCGCGCAGATAAACCTTCAGTCGCTCGGTGAAGAACGCGATCAGGCTCGCAGCCAGTTCGTCCTCGCCGCTGTGATCTGGGCGCTTCTTGCGCGACTTCTTCCCGGTTTCGCCGAATTCGTCGTCGAGGAGCGCGATGCCGTCCCAATGGGCCATGTCGACGCCGGCCTTGCGGAACATGGCAGCCGACGTCTCGATGCGGGTTCTCAGCGGCAGCCGCAGGTCGTTTTCCAGGATGATGCGGATCACGCCGAGGGCGGCGCGGCGCAACTGGTAGGGGTCGCCCGAACCCGTCGGCTTTTCGTCGATGGCCCAGAAGCCGACCAGCGTATCGAGCTTGTCGGCCAGCGCGACCGCGATCGACACCGGCTCGGACGGCACCGTATCGCCTGCGCCCTTGGGCTTATAATGCTCGCCGATCGCCTGCGCGATCTTGGGGTTCATGTGTTCGGCCTGCGCATAGTAACGGCCCATCGTGCCCTGCAATTCGGGGAACTCGCCGACCATGCCCGACACGAGATCGGCCTTGCAAAGCTGGGCTGCACGGCCGGCCAGTTCGGGTTCGGCATCCACCGCGCCTGCGATCTGGCGTGCAAGTTCGGTGATGCGCTCCAAACGGTCCCACTGCGAGCCCAGCTGCTCATGGAAGGTGATGCCTTTCAGCTCGAAGTGCATCGGCTCCAGTTTGCGCTTCAGGTCCTGGTCGTAGAAGAACTTGGCGTCCGACAGGCGGGCGCGTATCACCTTCTCGTTGCCGCTGACGATCTCCTTGCCGCCGTCAGCCGCGATCAGGTTGGCGACGAGCAGGAATTTGTTGGCGAGCGCGCCGCCCTTAGCCGCCTGCAGCGAAAAGCATTTCTGATGCTGCTTCATCGCGGTCGTCAGGCACTCGGCAGGCACGTGCAGGAAGCTCTCGTCGAACGTGCCCATCAGTACGGTCGGCCACTCTGTCAGTCCGGCGTTTTCAGCAAGCAGCCCCTCGTCCTCGACGAGCGCGAGTTTGGCCGCTTTGGCGACACCCAAGGCCTGCTCGCGTATGGCCGCGCTGCGATCTGCGCCGTCCAGGATCACCTTGTTGTCCCTGAGCTTTGCCACGTAGTCGTCGAAGTTCTTGACTGTGAACGGTGCGTTGCCGTGGAACCGGTGGCCGCGCGTTTCGTTGCCGCTTGTCAGATCGCCAATGGTGAACGGCACCACTTTGCCAGCCAGCAGGCACAGCACCCCGCGCAGCGGCCTGATCCAGCGCAGTTCGCCCATGCCCCAGCGTTGGGTCTTGGGCCAGGGGAATTTCTCGATCACCTCGATTACGGTTTCGGCGATGATCTCGCTGGCGGCCCGGCCAGGCTTTTCGATGCGGGCGACGTAGAAGTCGCCCTTCTTGTCGTCCTTGACGACTTCGGCGAGTTCGATCGCGGCAATCCCTGCCGACTTCAGGAAGCCCTGAATTGCGCCGGCGGGCGCGCCGACGCGCGGACCCTTCTTCTCTTCGCTGATGGCGGGGGAATGGGCGGGAAGGTTGCGGACCACGAGGGTTAGGCGGCGGGGCGTCGCGAAAGACTGCGCCGCGCCGGTCATCAGCCCACGGGCGTGGAGCCCCGCCACCACGAGGCGCTGCAGATCCTCCGCCGCCCTGGCTTGCAGGCGGGCCGGGATTTCCTCGGAGAACAGTTCAAGCAGCAGTTCGGACATTTAGGGGCTCATCCTCAAAGTTAGAGCCCATTGTCATAGCGCGTACCAGCGGTCCTGGTAAGGGGAAAGCCGTCCCAAAACCCGACCATTCAGGCCGGTTTGGCGCTGGTGGCGGGGAACTGCACTGGCAACAGCCTGCGCGCGATGTCGCCGGTCGCGCCCACGGCGGACAGGTAGCCTAACCCCACCGCCAACAGCACGATCGCAAACAGGAAGATCGCGCGCGGCTGTTTGCGCAGCAATGCCCAGGCCACGACGTACATGGGCACGCCCAGGATGATGGCTCCGGCCAAATCTGCGTTCATCGGTTTGCTTCCTGTCGTTGGTGGTTGTTGTTTGGCGGTAGGGCAGGCGGTCAGTCCCCGCCGCCCGCCGTCTTGAGCCACGCGCCGCAGCAGGCTTTGGCCAGCTCGCGCACCCGCAAAATGTAGCTCTGGCGTTCGGTCACAGAGATCACGCCGCGGGCGTCCAGCAGGTTGAACACGTGGCTCGCCTTGATGCACTGATCGTAGGCCGGCAGCGCCATCAAGTGGCGGTCGGCGCCGCTTTGGTTCTTGTGCGCGCCCTTCTCCAGAAGCGACTGGCATTCGGCCTCGGCTGCCTTGAAGGCGTGCAATAGCATGTCGGTGTTGGCATGCTCGAAGTTGTGGCGCGAGTATTCCTGCTCGGACTGCAGGAACACATCGCCGTAGCTCAGTTTGCGGGCATCCGTCCGGCCATTGAAATTTAGATCATACACCCGGTCGACGCCCTGAACGTACATGGCGAGGCGCTCGAGCCCATACGTGATTTCGCCAGAAACGGGCCTGCAGTCGTAGCCGCCGACCTGCTGGAAGTAGGTGAACTGCGTCACCTCCATGCCGTTGCACCAGACTTCCCATCCGAGACCCCAGGCGCCCAGCGTCGGGCTTTCCCAATCGTCCTCGACGAATCGGATGTCGTTCAGCGTCGTATCGATTCCGATGGCGTCGAGCGAGCCCAGATACAGGTCCAGGATGTCGGCCGGCGAGGGCTTCATGATGACCTGGAACTGATAATAGTGCTGCAGCCGGTTGGGGTTCTCGCCATAGCGGCCATCTTTGGGCCGGCGCGAGGGCTGCACGTAGGCGGCATTCCACGGTTTCGGGCCGAGCGCGCGCAGGGTCGTTGCCGGATGGAAGGTGCCGGCGCCCACTTCCATGTCGTAGGGCTGCAGGATCGCGCAGCCGTGGCCCGCCCAATATTGTTGCAGCGTCAGGATCATGTCCTGGAACGAGTGCTTCGGGTCGAGGCCGGCTAGCGCTCGGGCGGCAGGATTGGCGGCGGCAGGATTGGCGGCCGCAGACTTGGCGGCGGTTTTGGTGGGCATGAACGGGTCCGACTATGTTCGAGTGCGCGTTGCCTTATAGGGCAGACAACGCTCAATGGTAAGACAGTGAAGACCAGGGGATGCTCCGTATCTGGTCTGGCTTAGTAGCCCTCCGGCGCCCTGGCCCCGTACCCGGGGAGATTTCAATGTTTGGGCCGGTAGGCTTTCGCTGTTTCGTCCCAGACCAGTTCGCCGAGGTCTTTAGGGCTGCCTGTGCGCGCTGCTCCCGCGGTCTTGCGCAGATCGTCCTTCGCGCGCTCGGCTTCGGCCGTGGCTTTGTCGGCTTCGCGCGAGATCCACCGGTAGGCCGAGTAAAGACCTGCCCCGGCGGCCATCAGTATCAGTATCTGGGGCACGGATTGCCTCCTGCAATTATTGGCTTCACAGCCCATAGCGCGACCATAGCAGACGCGCCTCGATTGCGGAAATGACCTGCGCTGGATCAATAACGGCTGCGGGCGGGCTGCCAAATTCGCTCGAGCCTGGAAGACTACGCAGGCGGCCCAGTAGACCGGGCGGGCTTAGCGGCACGGCCTTCAATTTCACCTTGTCGCCGTGCAGCTCGCGCATTTTGCTGCGCACGTCAGAAACGCCGTCGATCAGTCCCAAATTGAGCGCGCGCGGGCCCGACCAGAAGGCGCCTGAGAACAATTCCGCGTCGGTCCCCTTCAACAGCCCGGCGCGGCGTTCCTTAACTGCGCCGATGAACACATCGTGGATATCGCGCTGCAGGGATTTGATGCGCTCAACGTCCTCGGGCTTTTCGGGCAGGAAGGGATCGAGTGAGCTCTTGGACAAGCCTGCCGTATAGACACGGCGTTCGATGCCGAGTTTTTCGATGGCGTGGTCGAAGCCAAAGCCCGCCGTGATCACGCCAATCGAGCCCACGATTGAGGACGGATCGGCGTAGATCTCGTCGCCTGCGATTGCGAGGTAATAGCCCCCCGATGCCGCGACATCCTCGCAGAACACGTAGACGCGCTTCTTCTTTTCCGCTGCCAGCGCGCGGATGCGGCGGAAAATCAAGTTCGACTGCACCGGGGAGCCGCCCGGCGAATTGATGATGACCGCGACGGAGGGAAGTTTTGAAGCCGAAAATGCTTTTTCGATGGGGCCCGCCAACGCCGCCATCGCCAGCGTGTTGCCCGAGAGCGGCGAGCCGCTGGCAGCGATCACTCCCGATAGCCGGAGAACGGGGACAACGGGCGTACGGCTGAATGGCCACATGGGCAAGGCTCCTCGAATGATGCGTCGCCGATATAGGCCAGTACAACGGAAGGTCAACGCTAGGCGTGACGTCGCTTCGCTTGGACCAGGGCCTAGAGCCTTGACCCTTATCCAGCCGTCACTACGGCCGATTGAACTCGTTGGGCGTTAACAGAGGTGCGCCAGCTCCATCGCGCAACACGCTTTGTGCTGCCCTGGTAAAGGTATTGCCGTCACCGTGGAGCGTGAAACCCGGCAACAAAACCAGCGGCGCGCGGCTTCCCTTGGTGCCTGCAACGATGATGCGACTCGCCGGTTCGCCCGCGCGGGGATGGAGCGGCAGCACGCGCACCGCGCCGAAGCGGCCCGCGAACGCCGCCAGGATTGCTGGAAGCGCGGCTGCCGTGTGGATCATTGTCGCCGCGCCGCCCGGTTTCACCAAGCGCGCCATCACGCGGACCCAGGTCTCGAGGCCGGTTGCGTCCATGGCGTGGCTCGCGGCCTTCAGCGCGTGGGGGGCGGAGGTGCCGCGGCGGTCGTCGTGATAGGGCGGATTGGCGAGCAAATGGTCGATGCTGTCGGGTCCGAGGCCGGCCGCCGTCAACGCTGCAGCGCTGCCGTCAAGGGCTGCCTCGACAACTGCGACGCGGGGGGGCGTGTGGCCACACAGGAGTTCGTTTGCGTTGCGGGCGATGTTGGCGCGCGCCAAAGCGGCAAGTTCGGGTGCGCGCTCCAGCAGCGTCACCTGAATACCCGGGCACCGGCTGGCGGCGCACAGCCCCACCGTGCCGACGCCGGCGCCCATGTCGAGGACGGTTGCGCCCGCGTGCGATGGCGTTAAACTCGCGGCCAGGAACACCGCGTCGATGCCGGCCCGGTAGCCGGACTTTGGCTGCTCGATCAGGAGTTTGCCGCCGAGAAATGCATCGACCGTGGTCTCGGGTGCGCTCATTATCCCGGTCCTGGCGCCAATTCTGCTGATAGTCCTGCCTCCCACAGCGCGTGGCGGGCACGACCAATGTCGATATCGTGAACCATGACGCGGCGCGGGAAAACGCCGATTGAACCTTCCAAGATGGAGATATTTCCGTCAAACACGAGGGCTTCAATCGCGGCGTCTGCCAGGACGCTTTGAACGTAGCTCAACAGGACGGCATCGTTGGTTTGCAGGAGCAATTGCATGGGCGGCGTCGGGAACCGTTGTCGTTGAGAACATGCGGCAAAGTGCCTGCAAGAGCGCAAGCGCCAGGGACGTATAGACTAGTGGATTGAATTTGAACGCAAGGGGATAACCTTGGGCCTTGTCATACCATTGGATGGTGTCCGCGATCCGGCGGAAAACCTCAAGCCGTTGCTGGCGCTGGTCGCCGAGGACATGGATGCGATCAACCGCATCATCCTCGACAAGGCCGTGTCCGACGTTGAGATGATTCCAGAGCTTGCCCACCATCTGATCGACAGTGGTGGCAAGCGGCTGCGTCCAATGCTGACGCTCGCGGCGGCCAAGCTATGCGGGTACCCAGGCACCAAACACATCCGCATCGCGTCCGCCGTCGAGTTCATGCACACGGCGACATTGCTGCATGACGACGTGGTCGACGAAAGCAGCCAGCGGCGCGGCAAGAAGACGGCGCGCATGATCTGGGGCAATCAGGCGAGCGTGCTGGTCGGCGATTTCCTGCTCGGCCAGGCGTTCCGGATGTTGGTCGATGTTGGCAACATGCAGGTCTTGAAGATCCTGTCGAACGCCGCGGCGGTCATCGCCGAGGGCGAGGTCATGCAGTTGGCCGCCGCCAAGAATACCGCCACCACCGAGGACGAATATCTCGCCATCATCAACGCCAAGACGGCTGCGCTGTTTGCGGGGGCTGCCGAATCCGGCGGGGCCATCGCGGAACGCCCGGCCGCCGAAGTCAGCGCGCTCCGTAGCTACGGCAAGAACCTTGGCATCGCGTTCCAGCTCGTCGACGATGCGCTCGACTATTCGGGCGACAGCTCGCGGCTCGGCAAGTCGACGGGTGACGATTTCCGCGAAGGCAAGATTACGCTGCCTGTCATTCTATCCTACCGGCGCGGCACGGGGGAAGAGCGCGCGTTCTGGAAGCGCACCATCGTCGATGGCGACATCGGAGACGCCGACTTCGATCATGCGGTCAGCCTGATGCGGCGGCACAAAGCAATCGAGGCGACGCTCGAGCGCGCGCGCAGCTACGGGGGAATCGCTCGCGACGCCATGGCGATCTTCCCCGACAGCAGTCCTAAGTCGGCGTTGCAGGACGTCATCTCATTCTGCGTCGAGCGCGCGCACTAGAGCTGCTTTGCACTTTCCCAACGCGCTCTAGGTCACAAACTCATAAATGGGATTCCCATTTTGGGCGAACAGTGATTCAAGCTTCCAAACACGGGAGCATGAGATGGCGCGACATCGATACGACCTGACCGACGCCGAATGGAAGATTATCGAACCATTATTGCCGCAGAAGT